>MPNO01000027.1 GCA_002239065.1 Defluviicoccus sp. bin129
GATTTGATCGAGGAGGGGGCCGATCTGGCGATCCGCATCGGCGGGCCGAGCCAGTCGAGCTATATCGTGCGCAAGCTCGCCACCATCGACCGGGTGGTCTGCGCCACCCCGGAATATTTCGCCCGCCACGGCCGGCCGCGCCGCCCGGACGATCTCGCCGGGCACAACTGCATCGTCTACCGCGCCCAGCCGGGCGAGGTGGTCTGGGAGCTGATCGGCGATGACGGCACCTTCGCGGTGCCGGTCTCGGGGAATTTCGCCTCCAACAACATCGCCTCCATCGCCGCGGCGATGCATGCCGGCATCGGTGTCGCCCTGCTTCCGATATGGCTCGTCGGGCGCGAGATCCAGCAGGGCATGGCCGAGATCGTGCTACGCGACTACTACGCGCACCCGACCGGCTTCGCCGACGAGGTCTTTGCCGTCTTCCCGCACGCCCGCAACCTGTCGGCCAAGGTGCGCGCCTGCGTCGATTTCCTCGCCCGCAAGTTCCGCGCCGAGCCCGATTTCCGGGTCGGGGTCGTGCCGCCCGGCGGCGGAGCGGCGAAGTGAACGGCGGCCCGGCGGCGATCGACTTCTATTTCGACTTCATCTCGCCCTACGGCTATCTGGCGGCGACCCGGATCGAGGCGATCGGCGAAGCGCATCGCCGGCCCGTCGCGTGGCGCCCGTTCCTGCTCGGCGTGACCGTGATGCAGGTGATGGGCATCAAGCCGCTGATGGAGACGCCGCTCAAGTCCGACTACCTGGTGGTCGACCGGCCGCGCATGGCCAGCCTGTTGGGCGCGCCGCTGGTGATTCCCGATCTCGACGGGGTCAACGGCGTCGCCGCGTCGCGCGCCTTCTACTGGCTCCCCGCACGCGGCGGGGGGGGGGCGCGGGGGGGGGCGCGGGGCGCGGCGGGGCGGGCGGGCTGGCGCGGCGCCTGCTGGAGCGGCTCTGGGTCGAGGGGCGCGACATCACCGGTCCCGGGATCGTGGTCGAGGAAGCCGCCGGGCTCGGCATCGACGGCGACGCGCTCGCCGCGGCGCTCGGGGATGCGCGGGTCAAGGACCTGCTGCGCGTGGCGGTCGATGCCGCGGTCGCGCGCAAGGTCTTCGGCTCGCCCTTCTTCATCGTCGACGACCAGCCGATCTGGGGGGTAGACCGGCTGTGGATGATCGAGCACTGGCTGCGGCACGGCTCCTGGGAACGCACGCCCGACACGCCGCTATAGCGGGTCCAGCGCGCCGGCCTCCGCCATCTCCCGCAGCGCGGTCTTGCGGATCTTGCCGCTCGCGGTCAGCGGGAAGGAAGCGACGCGGAAATAGCGCGCCGGGCGCTTGAACCCGGCGATGCGCCCCGCGCAGTAGCGCGACAGCCGGTCCGGCGTCAGCTCCGCCCCGCCGGTCACCGCGGCGGCGACGATCTCGCCGTAATAGCCGTCCTCGAGGCCGAACACCGCGATGTCGCTCACCGCCGGGTGGGCGCGCAGCAGGTTCTCGATCTCGACGGGATAGATGTTCTCGCCGCCGCGGATGATCATGTCGCGCAGCCTGCCGCCGGCCACCACGACGTCGCCCTCGGCCGTGAGGTAGCCCAGATCGCCGGTCCGCATCCAGCCGTCCGCGCCGACGGTCTCCGCCGTCGCCGCCGGGTTCTCGAAATAGCCCCGCATCACCATCGGCCCCGCGGTCTCGATCTGGCCGATCTCGCCGGGAGGCAGCGGCGCGCCGGCGGCGGGATCGGCGATCCGCACGCGCGCGCCGGGGAGCGGCTTGCCGCAGGTCGCGAAGCGTTCCGGCGCCTCGCAATCGGCGAGCGCGATCAGCGTGCTCGACTCGGTCTGGCCGTAGACCTGGACGAGCCCCGGGATCGGGAAGTCCGCCGCGCAGCGCGCCAGCAGCGCCGGGTCGGTGTCGGCGCCGCCGCAGGTGCCGGCGCGCAGGGTCGCCAGATCGTGGCCGCCGCGCGCGGGATGTTCCAGCATCGCGACATAGGAGGTCGGCACGCCCGACAGCATGGTGCAGCGCTCGTCCTCGATGACCCGGAACATCCGCGCCGCGTCGAAGCTCGAGACCCCGACATAGGCGGCGCCCCGCTGCACCGTGCCGAGGATGCACATGATGCAGCCCGCGCAGTGGAAGAGCGGGATGATCGAGGTCCAGCGGTCGCGGTCGGTCACCCGGAGCCGGCCCGAAATGCCCCAGGCATTGGCCATCATGCCGGCATGGGTCAGCAGCGCGCCCTTGGGGAAGCCGGTGGTGCCCGAGGTGTATTGCAGCGAGCCTGTCGCGTCCGGATCGATCTCGGGCAGGGCGGCGGAACTGCCGCGCCCCTCGGCCAGCAATTCGCCGTAGCCCGGGCGGTCCCCGTCCGGGCCGTCGAACACCACCGCGAGCTCGAGCGCGGGAAGCCGCTGCCGGATCGCGCGGACGGTCTCCAGATAGGGGTTGCCGCGAAACCCCCGCGCGAGGAACAGGCCGCGCGGCCGCGAATGCTCCAGCGCGTAGGCGAGGTCGTCGCGCCGGTAATGCGTGTTGAGCGGCACCAGCACGCAGCCCGCCAGCGCCACCGCCATCTGCACGACCGGCCATTCGATGCGGCTTTCGGCGAGCAGCCCGATGCGCTCGCCCGGGCGGAAACCCCGGTCGATCAGCGCGCAAGCGAGCGCCGTCGCCGCTTCGTGCCATTCCCCATAGGTCAACCGGGCGCAGGTCTCGGGGAAGGCCAGCGCCTCGCGGTCGCCGCGCAGCTCCGCCTGGCGGGCGAGCGCGTCGCCGGGCGTCCGGTAGGGCGAGAGTTCGGTCATCGCGCCGCCGATGATATCCTTCGACTCGATTTCCGTCAGGGCCCCACCCACATTTGTGGCATCGCATGACCGCGGAGGATACATGCCCGGCTTGGCGATCGAGATCGATGCGGCTCGGCTGATGGCCGACCTCAGGCAGCTCGCCACCTTCGGCAAGCAGGGCACCGGGGTGACCCGGCTCGCCTTCAGCCGGCCCGATATCGAGGCCCGGCACTGGCTGCGCGGCCGCATGGAGGAGGCCGGGCTTGTCGCGGCCATCGACGATGTCGGCAACGTGATCGGCGAGGCGCCGGCGGCCGGGCCCGCAATCCTGATCGGCAGCCACTCCGATTCGGTGCCCGGCGGCGGCTGGCTCGACGGGGCGATGGGGGTGGTCTACGGCATCGAGATCGCGCGCGCGATCGTCGAGGCGGGGCTGGCCGAGCGCTGCCCGGTCGACGCGGTGGCCTTCCAGGACGAGGAGAGCACCTACTTGCCGACGCTCGGCAGCCGCACCCTGTTCGGCGCGGTGTCCGAGGACGAGATGTCCGTCGCGCGCAACATCGACGGTCATCGGCTGGCCGACGCGATCGCCGCCAGCGGGTTCGCGAACAACCCGCCGAGGCGGCTCGACGGCGGGCGCTATCGCGCCTTCCTGGAGGCGCATATCGAGCAGGGCCCGCGGCTGGAGGCGATGCAGTCGCGGATCGGCATCGTCACCGCGATCGTCGGCATCCGGCGGTTCCGCCTGCATATCGAGGGGCAGGCCGGCCATGCCGGCACCGTGCCGATGGCGATGCGCAACGACGCCGGCGCTGTCGCCATCGCGCTGTCGCACGCGCTTCTGGAGACGTTCCCGACCGTCGCCGGGGCCGACACGGTGTGGAATATCGGCAGCCTGACGCTGTCTCCCGGCGCGGCCAACGTGATCCCGGCCGGTGCCGAGATCACCGTCGAGATCCGCGACACCGACCCGACCGTGCTGGACGCGCTGGAGGAACGCCTGCGCGCGCTGGCCGCCTCGCAGGCCGGGACCTCCGGTCAGGACATCGTCGCGATCCGCACCCTCGACATACCGCCGGCGGCGATGGACCCGGCCCTCGGCGACCAGATCGAGGCGGCCGCCGAGGCGCATGGCGCGCCCTGGATGCGGATGCCGAGCGGGGCCGGGCACGACGCGATGGTGCTGTGCCGCCACATGCCGTCCGCGATGCTGTTCGTCCCCTCGATCGGCGGGCACAGCCATACCGTCATCGAGGACACCGCGGAGGCGGACATCGTGCTCGGCTGCCGGGTGCTGGCGGACGCGGTGGCGCGGATCGCCGGGGGCTAGATCCTCCGGCCCCGCAGCTTTTCGCGCAGCGCGCGGATGTGGGTGTCGGCGCCGGCGAGGTTGGGGTGGACGGCGAGCGCCCGGTCGAAGGCGTCCAGCGCCTTCTCGTCCTCGCCCTCGGCGAGACGGACCAGACCGAGCCCCGACAGCGCGCCGAAATGGCGCGGCTCGAGCGCCAGCGTGCGGTCGATGTCGGCGATCGACTCGGGCAACCGCCCGATCAGGTAGTTGACGGTGGCGCGCTTGTTCCACGCCTCGGCGAATTCGGGAGCGCGGCGGACCATCTCGTCGAACGCGGCGAGCGCCGCCCGCAGATCGCGCGTTCCCATCGCCCGGAGCCCGCGCACCATCAGCGCGTCGATCTCCGCGCTGCCCGATTCGTGCCAGATCCGCCAGATCGCCTGTTCCTCGGGCGCCGCCGCCTCCGCGCTCGGCGCGGCCTTCAGGCGCTCGAACAGTGGGCCGAGCCGGGGGTCGTTCTGGTTGGCGAGCCCGACCGTCGCGAAGCTCAGCGAGGCCGCCGCCGCGATCCAGGCCATCACCCGGCGCATGGGGTCGTCATCCGTGGCTGGGCGCATGTTGCCCTCATCGTCGTCCATTCGCTGACGACGCTCCGGGCGCCTGGCTAGACGAGGCGGAGCTTCGCCCTGACGTCCGACAGGGAGACCTCCCGGCCGGCCTCGATTTTCGCAAGCCCGGCGCCCACCGCCAGCATGAACCCTCGTTTCTCTTCGACCGACTCGTCGTCGCCGGTCGCGTTGAACATGTCGTCTGGAAGCTCCGTGACCATCGGTACACTCTCGATTCCATTCTTCGGATCACGATACCGCCCGACTATGGATCGTACCAGCCGCATTCCCGCCGGTCGGGGCGTATTCGGATCGGTTGGAAGCGTTACCGCCCGTGCCCTCGCCGATCTCGATGCACCGGGCGGCGGCAGCGGTTCGAACCGACCCGATCGGGTGCTAATCGCGATTTGCCGGACTGCTGCCCAGCGCGCGCGGCCTCGGCCCGCCATGCGCCCAGTCGAGCAGCTCGACCGTGTGCACCACCGGCGTCTCCGTCGCCCCGGCGAGCTGGACCATGCAGCCGATATTGCCGGCCGCGATGGCGTCCGCGCCGAGGGCTTCGAGGTGGCCGATCTTGCGGTCCCGCAGCCGGTCGGCGAGCGCCGGCTGGAGGATGTTGTAGGTCCCCGCCGAGCCGCAGCAGAGATGCCCCTCCGCCGGCAGCGAGACCGAGAACCCGGCCCGCCGCAACAACTCGACGGGACCCGCCTGGATCTTCTGGCCGTGCTGCAGCGCGCAGGCCGAGTGGTAGGCGACGGATAGCGGTTCCGGCGGCCCGGTTTCGCCGAGCCCGATGCGCTGCAACAGCTCCGATATATCGCAGACGCGCGCCGCGACCGCCGATGCGGTCTTGGACAGCGCCGCGTCCTCGCGGAACAAGTGGCCGTAATCTTTCAGCATCACCCCGCAGCCGGAGGTATTCGAGACCACCGCGTCGAGACCCTCGCCCTCGATCTCCGATTGCCAGGCCAGCAGGTTGCGCCGCGCCGCATCGAGCGCCGGCGCCTCCTCCCCCATGTGATGGGCGATCGCCCCGCAACAGCCGGAGCCCCTTGCCACCACCACCTCGCATCCGACACGGGTGAGCAGCCGGATCGTCGCCGCGTTGATCGCCGGGTCGAGCACCTGCTGGACGCAGCCGGCGAGCAGGGCGACGCGGTAGCGGCGCTCTCCCTCGGCCCGGTAGACCGCCCCGTCCGGCAGAGTCCGCCCCGCCCCGGCGGGCGGGACCATGCGCAGCATGCGACCGAACGGGCCGGGCAGGGCGGCCGCCAGGGGCCGCGCGAGGCGCGCCAGCCTGACCGCCCAGCCGAACCGCGCCGGGGACGGCATCGCGGCGAGCAGCAGCGCACGCACAAGGCGGTCGGCGAGCGGCCGGCGGAAGGTCTCGGCGATCCGCTTGCGGGCGAGGTCCACGAGATGCATGTAGTGGACGCCCGACGGGCAGGTGGTCATGCAGGCGAGGCAGGAGAGGCAGCGGTCGATATGCCCGACCACCCTGGGCGATGGCGTCGCGCCGGTCTCCAGCATGTCCTTGATCAGGTAGATGCGCCCGCGCGGGCTGTCGAGCTCGTCGCCCAGCAGCGCATAGGTCGGGCAGGTCGCAGAGCAGAACCCGCAATGGACGCAGCCCCTGAGGATTCCCTCGGCGCCGGCGATCTCGGGATCGGCGCGCTGGGCCTCGGTGAACCGCGTCTGCATTGCCTCAGCCCCGCCCGTCCATGCGGCCCGGGTTGAAGATGCCGAGTGGATCGAAGGCCTGTTTCACCCGCGCGCTCAACGCCGCCAGCCCGGGCGGTTGCGGGTGGAACGCCGGCACGCGGCGCCTCGCGTCTTCCGGCGCGCGGATCCGCGTCGCGTGGCCGCCGGTCGGGCCGACCGCGCGGCGCACCGCGCCGCCGGCCCGCGGCTCCGCGCCCCTGCCGGCGCGCGAGGCGGCGGCGCGCGGCCGCCGGTCGGGCCGACCGCGCGGCGCACCGCCCCGGCGCCCGCGTCCTCCGGCGCGCGCGGCAAAGCGAGCCAGACCAGCCCGCCGCCCCAGTCGTAGAACGCCCGGGCCTCCAGTTCCCCGGCGATGCGGCCCGCCACACTGGCGCCATCCGCCGGCGGCACCGAGAGCCGCCAGACGATCTCTTCCCCCGCGGCGGCATGGAACCGGGCATCGCCCACCTCGCGCCAGAAGGCGGCCGAGTTGTGCCCGTGCAGCTCGTCGATCGCATGGTCCGCGAACAGGGCGCGCAGCGTCTCGGTCCGGGCGAGCACCGAGGGTTCGGGCCCCTCGATGCGGAGCGCGGTGACCGACGTTCCGGGTTCGCGGACGCGCCCGACGCCGGACAGCGGCGCGATCCCGGCCGGCAGATGCGCCGCGCCCGAGACCTCGAACGGCCCGCCGAGTGCGCGCGTCATCGCCGCGATCCCGGCCTCGTCGTCGAGCCCGTAGACCAGCACCGTCCTCAGCTTCTCCGCGGCCGGCAGGACCTTGACAGTGATCTCGGTCATCGCCGCCAGCGTCCCCCAGGAGCCCGCGAGAAGCTTGCACAAATCGTATCCGGTGACGTTCTTGACCACCCGTCCGCCCGACTTGAACAGCGCGCCGCGGCCCGAGACCGCGCGCACGCCAAGGAAGTGGTCCCGCGCCGCGCCTGCCTTGACGCGGCGCGGGCCCGAGAGGTTGGCCGCGATGCAGCCGCCGAGCGTCGCCCGGCCCTCGTCGGCGCCGAGCAGCGGCCCGAGATCGGGCGGCTCGAAGGCGAGCGCCTGGCCGTGCTGGGCGAGCCGGGCCGCGATCTCGGAAAGCGCGGTGCCGGGCCCGGCGGTGAGCACCAACTCCTCGGGCTCGTAGAGGGCGATCCCGGCGAGCCCTGACAGGTCGAGCCGCGCCGCCGCCTCGCCCGGGCTCCCGAGTGTCCGCTTCGTCCCGCCCGAGACCAGCTCCAGCCCGTGCCCGCCGGCGCACGCCCAGCCGACCGCCTCGATCGCCTGGCTCTCGTCGGTCGGGCGCAGGGTTTCCATGCGGGTCAGAAGCGGGGGATGTCGGGGAACCGGGTCTGCCCGCCATGGATGTGGACCCGGCCGAGCTCGGCGCAGCGGTGGAGGATCGGGAACACCTTGCCCGGGTTGAGCAGCTGCTCGGGGTCGAAGGCGCATTTGAGGCGCTGCTGCTGCCTGAGGTCCTCGTCGGAGAACATCGTCCCCATCAGGTCGCGCTTCTCGACGCCCACGCCGTGCTCGCCGGTGAGCACCCCGCCCACTTCGACGCAGAGCCTGAGGATCGCCTCGCCGAACGCCTCCGCCTTCTCCAGCTCGCCGGGGTTGTTGGCGTCATAGAGAATCAGCGGGTGAAGGTTGCCGTCCCCGGCGTGGAACACGTTGGCGACGCGCAGCCCGAAATCTTCCGACATCGCGGCCATGCGGCCCAGCACCTCGGGCAGGCGGCGGCGCGGGATGGTGCCGTCCATGCAGTAATAGTCGGGCGAGATCCGCCCGACCGCCGGGAAGGCCGATTTGCGCCCGGCCCAGAAATTCACCCGCTCGTCCTCGTCCTCGCTCACCCGGATCGAGGTCGCGCCGAATTCGCGGGCGATGCCGGCCACACGCTCGACCAGGTGGTCGACCTCGACCTCCGGCCCGTCGAGCTCGACGATCAGCAGCGCCGCCGCGTCGCGCGGATAGCCGGCGGAAACGAAATCCTCGGCCGCGTTGATCGCCGGGTTGTCCATCATCTCCATGCCGCCCGGGACGATGCCGGCGCCGATGACGCCGGCCACGCAGTCCCCCGCCGACTCGGCCGAGGGGAAGCCGATCAGCACCGCGCGGGCCGAGGGCGGCCTGGGCAGGATGCGCACCGTGACCTCGGTGATCACGCCGAGCAGGCCTTCCGACCCGGTGATCACGCCGAGGAGGTCGTAGCCTGCCGAGTCGAGATGCCGGCCGCCGATGCGCACCACCTCGCCGTCCATCAGCACCAGCTCGACGCCGAGCAGGTTGTTGGTGGTGAGCCCGTATTTGAGGCAGTGCACGCCGCCCGCGTTCTCGGCGACGTTGCCGCCGATCGAGCACGCGATCTGGCTCGACGGGTCGGGCGCGTAGTAGAACCCGGCGGCTTCCACCGCCTGGCTGATGGCGAGGTTGGCGACGCCCGGCTGCACCACGGCGCAGCGATTGGCGTAGTCGATGTCCAGTATCCGGTTGAACTTGCCGAGCCCGAGCAGGATGCCGTCGGCGAGCGGCAGCGCGCCGCCCGAGAGCGAGGTGCCGGCGCCGCGCGGCACCACCTTGATCCCCTCCTCGTGGCAGTATCCGAGGATCGCCGAGACCTGGGCCACGGTCTCCGGCAGGACGGCGATCATCGGCGGCTGGCGATAGGCGGTGAGCCCGTCCGATTCGTAGGCGCGCAGCGCCGCGTCGTCGTCGATCACACCCTCGCCGGGGACGATCCGGCCCAGCGCGCGCGCGATGTCCGCCCGCCGCGCGATGACCTCCGCATCGGGCTCGGGCATCTTCATCGCTCAATCCCCGTTCCGTCCAGGCGCTCCCGACGCAACGAGAGGTTCGGCCCCTCGGCTGGCTAGCCCTGGCGCGCCTTGAAGCGCGGGTTCTTCTTGTTGATCACGTAGACCCGGCCGCGGCGCCGAATGATGCGGCAGGCGCGGTCGCGCTTCTTCGCCGATTTCAGCGAGTTGAGGACTTTCATGGCGACGGTTCCATATCCTGCGGCCAGCGACGCGGCGGCGGACGGTAGCCGGGCGGGTCCGGCCTGTCAACGTCAGGTCCGCGGGCTGTCGCTAGGACACGATATGTCCGGTTGATGTACCAGTCAGCTCAGACCGCGCTCGACAGGGGACAATTTCGTCACACACAGACCCCATGCAGGCGTTCCTGCCTAACCGGCCACGCGCACCGCACGAAAGCACTCGTCGTCGACATCCCTGAAGTCGTCGCTCTCCGCCGACGCATTGCGGTAGAGCGTCTCGATCGGGATGGAGTCTGCTTCGTGCTTCGGGCGCGAAAGATAGAACTGGGCGTGGGAGTAGCCCTCTGCTTCCTTGCCCGACGTATCGAAGCCCTTGCTCTCCAGTCGTTCGAGAAACGCCGCCTGTTCCTCCGATGAGGCGAAGCGGCGCTGCTTGAACGTGCTTCCCTCCAGCCTCTCGGTGACATAGCCGGACTCGGCGAGCAGCCCTGCGATCCTTTCGAAGGGGAACGTCCGCAGCGCAAAGTTGGCGAACCACGGCGGCTCATCCTGAAAGACTGCGGGCAAAAGGCGCTGGAACGTGGTTTCGGTCACGTAGCCGACGCAGCCGGTGGATATAACCAGGTCCACAGCTTGCAGGTCTGCCGCATTCTCCGCGGGCAACGCCTCGGATTCGAGGTCCAGCGCCAGACCCTCGTCCAGAAGGCCGACATCCTCGGCATAGGCGACCGCGTTTTCCGCAGCATCCAGCCCCAGCACCCGGATGTCGGCTTGCTGCTCGGCACACGAGAAAAAGCGTCTGTCGTAGGCAAGGACCTCTTCCGACGATGCATCGTCCAGGTGCTTCTGGCCCCAATGGGCATACAGCTCCGTCATGGACATGTCGTGCTTCAGAAGAGCGGCATTGACACCATAGGAGCAGCCGACATCGAGGATATCGATGGCTTTGTCCCGGCTCTCCTGCAGGTGGGAAACCAACTCCTGAATGAGATATTTTGCGGCTCCTGGAAGGATGTAATCCAGGCCCTCCAGCTTACGGAAGTACGCGCGTGGATCAGGCCTGTCGTAGATCTGATCCATCGAAACTTTACCCTCGAAGGTGTGGCTCGATTGCATTTGGGTTGGCCTGTCTCCTTTCCGTCTTCGCTCCAGCCGCCATGGCGAAGGCAGCAAGCAGTTCAGGTACGTTCAGGGTGGTTGGTTGAGAGCGGTCGGTGCCCAAGCGATCAGCTAGTGGGGCCCCTCTCGATCGACGCGGTTACGCAGCTATGCGTTCGGCACTCCAGATTCCGGCATTGTCGAAGATGAGCCGGGGATCCTTGTAACGTTCACGAATTACTCTTTCGTATAGCTCCCCTTCGCGCGCTCGATCGACCGGGCCGGATGATCCGATAATCTCCGCCAGCACCTGCTCGAGCGCATGGACGGTACCGCTACCTTCGTCGAACTGAGCCTTCTTGCGCCACACCACCTCCGCCGGCAGCAACTCTTCGCAGGCCTTGCGCAGCACCCACTTCTCCGTTGTGTCGCGCGTGCCCTGGTCGGCGACCTTCATCTTGAGAGACGCCGGGATCGATTGGGCGAACTCGATGAGATCGCGATCGAGAAACGGCGTTCTCGCCTCCAGCCCCTGGGCCATGGTGATACGATCGACGCGCTGAAGATTGATGTTGTGCATGGCGCCAAGCGAACGCGTGATCTCGTCGGCGAGGGCTCGCGGGCGTCCGGCATAGCCGTGGTGGTAGCGATAGCCGGCGAAGAGCTCGTCCGCCCCCTCGCCGGTCAGCACCGCCTTGACGTGTCTCCGCGCAAGCGTGGTGGCGAAGTGGGTCGGAAGCGCGCTCCGCACGACATCCACATCCGGGCTCTCCAGATGGTAGATCACGTGTGACAAAGCGCCGGCCAGGTCGTCCGCGTTGAAGACGAGTTCGTGGTGGTCGGAGCCGATATGGTCGGCGACGACCCGTGCCGCTTCCAGATCCTGGCTGCCCGACATGCCGACCGAGAAGGTCTTCAGAGGACGGCTGCTCTCGCCCGTTGCAAGCGCGGCGATGATCGAGGAGTCGAGCCCGCCGGAGAGAAAGCAGCCGACCTCCACGTCGGCAACCATCCATTTTCGGACTGCGGCCTGGAGCACAATCCGCAGCTCCCGCCATATCGGTTCCGGGTCTTCGTCGGGCAGGGTTTCGGCTGCCCCCTGGGGCATGCGGTGCCATTCCCGGTGCCCGGCGGCACTGTCGTACATGACGCCTGGGGCGATCTCTTCCACACTGCTCACGGCGATATCGTCGAATGCCTTCAACTCCGACGCGAAGACAATCCCTTCGCCGAGGCGGGCCTTGTACAGGGGCTTGATGCCGAGCGGATCGCGGGCGGCGATGACGCGCTCTGGCGTGGCCAGAACGAATGCGAACATTCCGTCCAGCTTGGCAATCCAGCGCGGTTCGTCGGACTGGAAAAGATGCAGGATCGTCTCGCTGTCGCTGTCCGTCTCGAACGTGCCTTCGCCAAGAATCGCGCGCAGATCAGCATGGTTGTAGATCTCGCCATTGGCAACAAGAACATCGTCATCGCTGTAGATCGGCTGAGTGCCGCTCTCAGGGCCTATAATCGCGAGGCGGCAATGTGCCATCACGGCCGGCACATTCGGGGCGCGCCTGACCTCCAGACCGTCAGGCCCACGGTGCGCAATCTTCCCGATCATCCGTCGAGCCAGAACCGGATCGTCAAGTTGCCACAGGCACACGAATCCGCACATCGACACACCTCTTCACTTGCCGCCGTCTGCACGGCGCGCTTCCGCCGACTTTGAAACAAAAGCAAACTGATTCGTAATAATTATTATGCTTCTCTTACTTCGAACCAGTAAATCTTATGCTATACGACACTCGCCTATGTGTCAAATCGCGCACATGGCATGCCCGGTTCGAGGCCGATACGGGACAGCGAAAAACGACGCGCGCCATTGGCCTTCGAATGCTTCGAGCGACGGGATGGCGAGGCCCGCGTCGGCGGGCCGCCGGCCCGGACGATCCCGGCGAGGCACGTCCTGCGAGACTCCGAACGAGGTCATGGCTTGTCCCCGTCCGCCATATGTGAGATGGGACGGATAGGGGAGGAGGAGCGGTCGTGATCGGACTGAAACGGTGGCTATGCGCCGCGGCGTCGGTCGCGCTCTGGACGGGAGCCGCCGCACATGCCGCCGATGCGCCGGCCTGTCCCGAGGGCACCGAGCGCTTCGCCGAGTACCGGCTGTTCTTCGGGCGGAGCATGGGCGGGGAGGAGGTCGTGTCGGACGTCGACTGGAGGCAGTTCCTCGCGCGCGAGGTCACGCCGCGCTTCCCCGACGGCCTGACCGTTCTCGACGGCGCCGGGCAGTGGCGCAACGCCGCCGGAAAGATCGAACGGGAGCGCTCGAAGCTCCTGGTCGTCGTCGCCCCGCCGGGCGCGGCGTCGATGGGTCGCACCGCGGAGATCGCCGCGGCGTACAAGCAGCGCTTCGGCCAGGAATCGGTATTGCGCGTCATCAGCCCGGTCTGCGGCTCGTTCTGAGCCGGGGGCGGACCAAAACGCGGAGCTGACGTGCTCGCAGAAATCCTTTCCGTCGTCGCGCCGCTGTTCATCTGCGCCGGCATCGGCTTCGTCTGGGGCCGGCTCGACAAGCCGTTCGACGCCGAGATGATGACCGGGCTCGCGCTCCATCTCGGGGTTCCCTGCCTGGTCTTCTCGACGCTGACGAGGCTCGATATCTCGCCCGCCGCCTTCGGCGAGATGGCCGGCGCCTACACGCTCGCGCTGCTGCTGTTCATGGCGCTCGCGGCGGCGCTCACCCGGCTGTTGCGGCTTGAGGCGCGCGCCTTCATCCCGGCGCTCACCTTCCGCAACTCGGGCAATCTCGGGCTGCCGGTCTGCCTGTTCGCCTTCGGCGAGGCGGGGCTCGCCTACGGCATCGGATGCTTCGTCATCGCCGCGCTCTCGGGCCTCACCGTGGGGCGCGGGATCTACGCCGGCAGCACGGTCTTCGAGGCCCTGTTCCGCAACCCGATCGTCTACGCGATCGCGATCTCGCTGGTCTTCATGATCGGCGGGATCGAGCCGCCGGCCTGGCTCGCCAACACGGTCGAGATCGTCTCCGGGATGGCGATCCCGCTGATGGTGGTGTCGCTCGGCGTCGCGCTGTCCAAGATCCGCGTGGTCGGGATGGGGCGCGCCGCCGCGCTGTCGGCGCTGGAGCTCGCCGCGGGCTTCGCGGTCGGCGTGGGTCTCGCCGATCTGTTCGGGCTCACCGGCGTCGCGCGCGGTGTGCTGATCCTGCAATGCGCGATGCCGGTCGCGGTCCACAACTACGTCTTCTCCGAGGTCTATCGCCGCTCGCCCGAGACGGTCGCCGGCATGGTGGTGATGTCGAGCCTGCTCGCCTGCTTCACCCTGCCTGCGGTGCTCTGGTTCGTGCTGCGATGACCCTGCTCGCCGAGCTCGCCTCGATCGTCGCGCCGGTCTTCATCTGCGCCGCTCTGGGCTTTATCTGGGCCCGGCGCGGGCTGCCGTTCGACGACCGGGTGGTCGCCACCCTGGTGTTCAATGTCGGCGCGCCCTGCCTGATCCTGGCGACCTTCGCCAAGGTCGAGCTCGACGCCGCCGCGCTGGCCGAGATCGCCGGCGCCTCGCTCGCCGCCTTCGCCGGGTTC
Organism: Defluviicoccus sp. bin129; assembly: GCA_002239065.1. Taxonomy (GTDB): domain Bacteria; phylum Pseudomonadota; class Alphaproteobacteria; order MPNO01; family MPNO01; genus MPNO01. The sequence goes on from MPNO01000027.1 coordinate 14,054, forward strand.
GCCGCCATCGGCTTCGCGGTGCTGCGCGCGTTCCGGCTCAGCATTCCCGCCTATCTGCCGGCGGTGATGTTCCCGCTCGCCGGCAGCATGGGGCTCCCGGTCTGCCTGTTCGCCTTCGGCGAGGAGGGGCTCGCGCTGGCGCTGGTGTTCTTCGCCTTCGGCGCGATCGGCATCTTCACCGTCGGCGCCACCATCGCCGCCGGGTCGCTCTCGCTCGGGCGCATCGCGCGCTCGCCGGTGTTTTATGCCGCGGCGCTCGCGATCGGCATGGAGGCCGGCGGGATCGCGCTGCCGCGCTGGGCCTTCAACGCCGCCGACCTGCTGGGCGGCATCGTGATCCCGATGCAGCTGGTCGCGCTCGGCGTCGCGCTCGCCCGGCTGCGGGTGGCGAGCCTCGGCCGCAGCACCGCGCTCGCTGCCCTGCGCCTGGTGGCGGGCGCGCTGGTCGGCTGGGCGGTGGCCGAGGCGTTCGCGCTCGGCCCGGTCGCTTCCGCCGTGGTCATCCTGCAGAGCGCGATGCCGGTCGCGGTCTCCAGCTACCTGTTCGCCCGGATGTACGACCGCGAGCCCGAGGAGGTCGCCGGCATGGTGCTGGTCTCGACGCTGCTCTCGTTCGCGATGCTGCCGCTGCTGCTCGCCCTGCTGCTGCCCTAGTGCATCGCCGAGCCGCCGTCGACGACGATGGTCTGGCCGGTGACGAAATCGCTGTCCGCCGAGCTCAGATAGACCAGCGTGCCGAGCAGATCCTCGGGCACCTCGTCGCGCTTGATCGCGCGGGTCTGGGCGTTGGCGTCCTTCATGTCGAGCCACTGCTTGTCGCCGACCAGCTTCTCGCTCATGGTCAGCCCGGGGGCGATCGCGTTGACCGAGATGTTGTGCTCGCCGAGCTCGCGCGAGAGCGAGCGGGTGAAGGCCACCATCGCGCCCTTGGAGCTCACATAGTGGAGCATCATCGGCGTCCCCTTGAAGACGGTGCCGGACGCGATGTTGATGATCTTGCCGTAGCCGTTTTTCTGCATCTCGGGCACCACCGCCTTGACGCAGGAGAACACGCCGCGCGTGTTGACCGCCATCACCCGGTCCCATTCCTCCTCGGGGATCTCCAGGAAGGAGCGCTGCTGGAGGTCGGCGAATATCGCCGCGTTGGTCACCATGATGTCGACCTTGCCGAAGGCCTCGACGGTCTCCGCCACCATCGCCCGGACCTGGTCCGGATCGGTGACGTCGCAGCGATTGCCGATCGCCTCGCCGCCGGCCTGCTTGATGATGTTGACGGTGTTCCCGACGTCGAGGATGTCGCTGCAGCACAGCTTCGCGCCCTCTTCCGCCAGCGCCTTGGCGTAGTGCACCCCGATGCCGCGCCCCGCCCCGGTGACGATCGCAACCCGTCCGTCGAGCCTGCCCATGTCGGTCTCCTTCCCGCAAATTGGCCGGCGCCGATCATAGCGGCGGCGGACGGGCGTTCAACTAATTGGCCGGGGTCGCCCAGGCGAGCCTGGCGGCGGAGCCCACCGGCCGGACTTCGGCGTCCCGCAGCTTGCCCGATTCCCGGAGCGCCCGGTGCGCCCTCGGCAGGTTGTAATGGGGCAGCGAGGGGTAGAGGTGGTGCTCCAGGTGGTAATGGACGTGGTGCGGGAAGATCAGCCACATCAGCCAGCCGGGCCCGAGATTGGTGCGCGCATCGCGCCACACGTCGCCGGTCTCCGAGGTCATGCCGTGTTCGAGGATCGAGCGGAAGCGGAGCAGCGGCTGGAGCAGGAACCAGAGCGGGACAGCCCAGAGCAGCAGGTATTCGCGGAAGAAGCCGAAGGCGAGCGCGGCGGCGGGGAGCGCGACGTGGAAGGCCGCCACCACCCAGCGGTCCCTGAGCGCGTCGCGCCGCAGCTTCGGCGAGGTGTCGCCCAGCGGGTCGTGCTTCGCCCCGTCGAGCCTGGCGGCGGCGGGCGCGCCCCAGAAATAGGCATAGGTCTTCCACGCGGTGAGCCCGGCGACGTCCCGCAGCAGCTTGTTCGCGAGATAGGCGCGGCCGCGCGGATAGCCGCCATGGATCGGCGTGTCCGGGTCCTGCCTGCCGAACATGTGGTTGTGGTGCAGCCGGTGGATCACCCGGTAGGAGAACATCGAGATGCCGCCCGGCGTGGCGCAGATCCGCCCGACCAGGTCGTTGAGCCAGCGGGTCTCGTAGAGCCGGTAATGCACCGCCTCGTGGGCCAGGATGAACAGCGCCTGCGCCCGGGTGGCGATCAGCACCATGCAGGGTGCCAGCACCCACCATTCGGGAAACCGGACCGCGAGCGCCATCAGAAGCACGACTTCGAGCCAGGTCCGCAGCACCGAGAAGGTCGAGCGCAGCGGGTCGAGCCGGGTCAGCTCCTTGATCAGCGCGGGGTCGAGCCCGCGGCGGCCGCCGAGGTCGTCGTGGAACGCGTCGCTCCGGGCCGCCTTCGGTTCCGGCGGGATGGCGTTCATGCCGCCAGCATAGCGCAGGGGTGGGGTCCGGCGCACCCGTTTCGTCGCGGCGCGGACCACGACCTCGGTGAGAAATCCGGGTCGGCCATGTATCCTCTCGCGCTCAAGGCGGCGGCCCGGACGCCCGCGGCGTATCGACCGCGGCGCGCGCCGGGCGGAGTTGGAGGCGGCGGCGATGGGCAGGCGCTGGGGCCTGTTTGCAACGATCTGGGTGCTGATCCTGGCGACGGTCTATCTCGGCGACCGCTTCGTCCGCGACGTGTTCCTGACCGACGACGCCCCCCGGGCGGTGACCCCGCGCGGCGACCTCGCCGCCTTCGAGCAGTCGACCGTCAGGCTGTTCGAGGAGGCCTCGCCCTCGGTCGTCTATATCTTCACCCATGGCGGCGGCGGCGGCGCCGGCGCCGGCTCGGGGCTGGTGTGGGACCGCGCGGGCCATGTGGTGACCAATTTCCATGTCGTGCGCGATGCGAGCGACGTGTCGGTCCGGCTCGACGACGGCGAGGCGGTCAGGGCGTCCGTCATCGGCACCGCGCCCGACTACGACCTCGCGGTGGTCCGGCTGCGCGAGACGCGGGGGCGCATCCGGCCGATCCCGATCGGCAGCTCGGGCGATCTCAAGGTGGGCCAGGCGGTGTTCGCCATCGGCAACCCGTTCGGCCTGTCGCGCACGCTGACGACGGGCGTGATCAGCGCGCTCAACCGGCGCCTTCCCACCGCCAACGACCGCGAGGTGCGCGGGGTGATCCAGACCGACGCGGCGATCAACCCGGGCAATTCGGGCGGGCCGCTGCTCGATTCGGCGGGCCGGCTGATCGGGGTCAACACGGCGATATTGTCCGATACCGGGGCATCGTCCGGCATCGGCTTCGCGGTGCCGGTCGACATCGTCAACCGCATCGTGCCGCGGCTGGTCCGCGACGGCGCGGTGCCGCGGCCCGGCATCGGGATCGTGGTGATGGGCGAGGAGACCGCCGCCAGGCTCGGCGTCGCCGGGCTGGTGGTATCCCGCGTGCTGCCCGGATCGGAGGCCGAGAAGGCGGGGCTCAGGGCGGCCGATCTGGAACGCCGGGCGCTCGGCGACATCATCGTCCGGGTCAACGGGGTGGCGGTCCGTTCGGTCTCCGAATTCGCGGCCGAGCTCAGCGAGGCCGGAATCGGCGCCCAGGTCGAGCTCACCGTGCTCAACCAGGGCCAGCAGCGTTCGGTCTGGGTTACGGTGATGGATATTTCGTGAAGCGGGCGGCGATGTTCCTCGAGGACTGCTGGTATGTGGCGGCGGTCTCGGATGAAATCGGCGAGACCCCGCTGGCGCGGACCTTGCTCTGCGAGCCCGTCATGCCCTGCCGCACCGGCGATGGGGCGGTGGCCGCGCCGGAGGACCGCTGCCGCCACCGCCATCCGCCGCTGTCGCTCGGCAGGGTGGTGGGCGAGGGGCTGCGATGCGGCGATCGCCTCCCGGCTGAGCGGTGTACGACTCAGGCGCTCTCGTAGAGCCTGGTGAGCACGAACTCGCGGTGGCCGAGGGCCTCCGCCGCGGTGAGCCTGCCGTTGGCGGTCCGAATCATCATCTCGAGCAGCGCATCGCCCGCCTCGTCCGGGGTCATCTCGCGGCGCAGCAGGCCGGAGACGTCGACGTCCACATGCTCGCCCATCGTGCGCACGGTGCGCGGGTTGGCGCAGAGCTTGATGTTGGGGAGGATCGGATTGCCGATGATGTTGCCCTGGCCGGTGGGGAAGAAATGCACCGTGAACCCGGCGGCGGCACAGAGCGTCACCATCTCGGCCGCGGCGGAAGACGAATCCATGAACCAGAGGCCCGTCCCGTCCGGCGTCTCCGCCTTGTCGAGCACCCCGTCCACCATGCACTTGCGGCCGATCTTCTGGATGTTGCCGAGCGCCTTCTCCTCGATGGTGGTGAGCCCGCCGGCGATATTGCCCTTGGTCGGCTGCGATTCCGACAGATCGCTGGTCTTGTGCCGCTCGACGACCTCCTGGTATCGGTCGAACATGTGCATGAAGCGCGCCCGCACCTCCGGCGTGCGGCAGCGCTCGGCCACCAGATGCTCGCCGCCGGTGATCTCGGTGGTCTCGCCGAACAGCAGCGTGGCGCCCGTCGGGTAGAGCTTGTCGAAGGCATTGCCGACGGTGGGGTTGGAGCCGCAGCCCGAGGTGGTGTCCGATTCGCCGCATTTGGTCGACACCCATAGCTCGGCGACCGGCGCCTCCTCGCGCACCGTCTCCGACGCCGCCTGGACGAATTCGCGCGCGGAGCGCGAGGCGCGCATGATGGTCTCGTGGTCGCCATGCATCTCGATGCCGTAACCGGCGACCGGCTTGCCGGTCGCGGCGATGCCGTCGACCACGCGGCCCGTCCAGCCCTCCTCGATGCCGATCACCACCACCGCGGCCACGTTGGGGTTGGCGCCGGTGCCGATCAGGGTGCGGAAATGGAGGTCGAGGTCGGCCCCGAACTGGAGCCGCCCATAGGGGTGGGGGATCGCCATCGCCCCCTTGATGTTGTTGGCGACCGCCTCGCAGGCGGCGTTGGAGAGGTCGTCGACGGGAAGCACGATGACGTGGTTGCGCACCCCCACCCGGCCGTTCTCGCGGCGGTAGCCCCGGAAGGTCGCGTTCGCCAGATCGATTGCCATCTTCGGTCTCCTACCAGCGCTTGGTCTTGATGTTGTGCACGTGGGCGTGCTCGCCCACCGCGATGTCGGCCACCGTGCGGCCGATATCGACGCCGTACTTGATGACGGTGTCGCCCGTCTTCATCGGCTTGATCGCCAGCTTGTGGCCGATCGGAATGTCGCCGGCCGCCCGGAAGGCGATCTCCCGATCCTGGTCCATGATCCAGCCGGTGAGCTCCGCTCCCGCCTCGACCCCCTCGACGACGACGACGCCCACGCTGTCGTCCTCGTCATGCACCACGAAATCGATCATCGCGCTTCTCCCTTCATGGGCCCCGGCGGGGCCAGCGACCCGCGCTCGACCAGCGCGGTCTCGAACACGACGCTGCGGGCGTCCTTTTCCTGCGCGCGCAGCCGCAGGAGCAGCGACGCCGCGGCCTCGCCCATCCGGCGATGGGGCACGTGCACCGTGGTGAGCGACGGGTCGAGCACCAGCGCCAGGTCGATATCGTCGAACCCGGTCACCGACACGTCGGCCGGCGCGGCGAGGCCGAGCGCGCGCACCGCGGTCAGCGCCCCGGCGGCGATGACGTCGTTGCCGCAGACGATCGCGGTCGGGCGCGGCCCGGCCGTCATCAGCCGGCGCGCCGCCGCCGCGCTCGCCTTGAGGTTGTAGGGCGTCTCGATCAGGTTGGTCCGGTCGAGGCCGAGCCCGTGACGGGCGAGCGCGTCGCGCACGCCCTCGACCCTTGCCGCTGCCCGGTCGTTGCCCCGCGTGACGCCCGCAATCATGGCGACGCGCCGGTGGCCGAGCTCCAGCACCCGCTCCGCCATCGCCCGCGCCGCCGCCCGGTTGTCGAAGCCGACGCAGGGCCAGGGGCAGTCCGGCCGCCATGACCAGACCAGGACGAACGGTACCAGGCGGCGCTCGAGCATGGCGTATATCGAGGGGTCGCGCGCCTCGCCGATCAGCACCAGCCCGTCGACGCCGCGGCCGAGCAGGGCGCGGATTTGCTCCGCCTCGCGCGCCGGGTCGTAGTTCGAGGTGGCGACGACCAGGGTGACCCCGTCCCCGGCGAGCGCCTCCTGGAGCGCCTGCAAGCCGCGCGCGAAGATCGCGTTCTCCATGGTGGGGATGATCGCGCCCACCGTGTTGGTGCGGTTGGAGGCGAGCGCGCGGGCGCCGAAATGCGGCGTGTAGTCGAGACGGGCGACCGCCTCCTCGACCCGGAGACGGGTCTCGGCATGCACGAGCTCGGGCTCGTTGAGCACCCGCGAGACCGTCGCGGTGGAGACGCCCGCCATGCCGGCGACGTCCTCGAGGGTGGGCCAGGGTCTCATGCTCCGCACGGACTCCTTCGCGGGAATTGCCCAATACTTATCAAAGAAAGCGCTTGTAGACAAAATGAAAGCGCTTGCATTCGCAAAACGGGCGCCGCATACTGCGATTCGCGGACGATTCGAACGCCACCCGACCGGGAGGAGGCGCCCAGGTGATCCGTGACGGCCGCATCGCGCTGATCGGCGCCCTGATCTGTTTTCTCGTCTATTTCGGCAACGTCGCCATGGGCGCCGCGGGCTTCGGCGTTTTCTTCGGCGACGTGGCCGAGATGCTGGCCCTGTTCGTCGCCGTGCTGCTGTTCGTGGCCGGCGTGCTGATGCTGGAAGCGGCGGAAAACCGAATCGACGACCCCCGACAACCGATCGATCCAAGGGAGGATCCGACATGAGCGACGAGAAAATCCGGGCCGAGATCGCCTCGGTCGAACGCCGCAACTTCTTCAAGCTGGCCGGTGCCGGCGGGTTCACCGCGGCGGCGGTGGCGGCTGCCTCCGGCACGCTGCTGTCGAGCAAGGCCTCCGCCCAGACCGCCAAGGAGGAGGCGATGCGCAAGCGCACCGCCAAGCACGTCATGACGGTGGGCACCGCCTATGTGCTGACGGCGGACCGCAGCTACCCGATCATGCAGCTCGACTTCAAGGAGAACGTGCAGAACGCGACCAACGGCAAGGTCTATGTCAAGCTCGCCGCGGGCGGTCAGCTGGGCGTCGGCAGCGCGCTGGCGCAGAAGGTGCAGGGCGGCACCATCCAGGCGGCGCAGCATTCGCTGTCCAACTTCGCGCCCTTCGCGCCGGTGATCGATTTGATCAACCTGCCCTATCTGTGCGGCGCCAACCAGCGCTTCGTGAACCTGGTGACCTCCGAACACTGGCGCAAGACCGTCCACCCCAAGGTCGAGGCGCGCGGCTTCAAGCCGCTCTACTACGTGGTCATCGACCCGCGCGTCGTCGCGGTGCGCAAGGGCGGGGCGGGCGCGGTGATCTCGCCGGCCGACCTCAAGGGCGTCAAGTTCCGGGTGCCGGGCTCGAAGATGCTGCAGCAGTATTACCGCCTGGTCGGCGCCAACCCGACGCCGGTGGCCTGGGGCGAGACCCCGTCGGCGATCAAGCAGGGGGTGGCGGATGCGCTCGACCCGGCGGTCGGCGCGCTCTTCGTGTTCGGCTTCAAGGACATCCTGAGCCACGTCACCTTCACCCAGGCGGTGCCGGACAGCCAGGTCTATTCCTGCAATCTCGAATGGTTCAACGGGCTGTCCGGCGACGTGAAGGACGGCATCGACTTCGCCGCCGAGGTCACCTCGCAGCAGAACCTCGCCAAGGTCCCGGCCGCGCGCGCTTACGCGATGGCGGAGCTGCGCAGGTCGGGCGTCGAGTTCCATTCGCTGACCAAGGCCCAGCTCGCCAAGTGGCAGGAGGCGGGCGGCTACCAGCGCCCGGAATGGGACGGATTCAAGACCAAGTTCGCGGGCTCCATGGAATCGTTCGAGAAACTGGTCGAAGCGGCGGGAACCCCGGGCCGCCACTACGTCCACGACGCCTGCGCGGCGGGGGCGGCCCGGCGGGGGTTCCCCCCCGGGCCGCGACTCGGTCCACGACGCCTGAGCGGCGGCGGCGGCCTGGCGGCGCTTCCCGCCGGGCCGCGACCGCTCGCGGCATGCCGAACGGCGGAGGCAGGTACGTGCTCGGATCGCTCAACCGGAACGTCGAGCGCCTGGCGCTGCTGGTGTTCTACACCATGCTGGTCGCCACCATGGCGGTCGAGGTGGTGCGCCGCGAGGTGTTCGCCTATTCCTCGATCTGGGGCGAGGAGATCGTGCGCTACGCGTTCATCTACCTCGCCTGGATCGGCGCCGCCGCGGCGGTACGCGAGCGCGCGCATATCCGCATCGACGTGCTGTTCAACTATGTCGGGCCGCGCGTCAAGGCGCTGCTCTACATCTTCGGCGACCTGGTGATGCTGGCGATCGCGGTGATCGCCGTGTGGTGGTCGCTGGAGACGGCCTCCGTCTCGTGGAAGTTCGGCTCGGTCAGCCACGGCCTGCGCATGTCGATGGTGTGGTTCCTCGCCGCCGTGCCGATCGGCTTTTCGCTGATGGTCTTCCGCCTCGCCCAGTCGCTGATCCGCGATGTCTCCGATTTCCGCGCCGGCCGCCCCGTGCACGAGGGCGGCCAGCTGTTCGACTGACAGGGGAGGGGCGGATGGTCTGGAACCAGCTTCAGCAGGGCGCGCAGGCCATCGGCTGGGACTTCTTCGGCCCGGTCATCCTGTTCGTCCTCCTGATCGGGCTCGGCGTGCCGGTCTGGGCGTCGATCGGCGCCGGCGCGGTGACGATGCTGCTGGTGTCGGGCGTGTTGCCGCTGTCGCTGCTGGGCGAGAGCCTGTTCGACGGGATCGATCATTTCGCGTTGACCGCGGTGCCGCTGTTCATTCTCACCGGCGACGTGCTGGTGCGCACCGGGCTCAGCCGAAAGTTCCTCGACGTGGCCGAGGCGCTCACCTGCTGGGCGAAAGGCGGGTTCGGCTCGGCCACGGTGCTGGTCTGCGGCATGTTCTCGGCGATCTCCGGCTCCGACGCCGCCGGCGCCGCCGCGGTCGGCCGCATGACCATCGCGCGGCTGGTCGAATCGGGCTACCCGCGCCCCTATGCCTGCGCCCTGGTGGCGGCGGGCGCCTGCACCGGCATCCTGATCCCGCCCTCGATCGCCTATATCGTGATCGGGCTGGTGCTCGGCATCTCGGCGGCGACCCTGTTCCAGGCGGCGCTGATCCCGGGCGTGCTGATCCTCGGCTCGATCCTGGTCACCAACATCGTCGTCAACCGGCGCCACGCCTATGAGGGCGGCGGGCTGATCTCGACCCGCGAATGGGCGGCCAATCTGGGCCGCGCGCTGAAGAACGGCTGGTACGCCTTCCTGGTTCCCGGGGTGATCTTCTGGGGCATCTTCTCGGGCCGTCTCACCCCGACCGAGGCGGGCGCGACGGCGGTGGTGATCACCATCGTGATGGGCTTCATCCTGGGCACGCTGAAGCTCTCGGACTTTCCGGCGATGATGGTGAGCTCGGCCAAGGTGAACGGGGTGATCCTGCCGATCATCGCGCTCTCGCTGCCGCTCGCCCAGACCATGGCGGCGCTCGGCGTGCCGCAGGGCTTCGTCTTCGCGGTCACCTCGCTGACGGAAAACCCCTATCTGCTGATCCTGTTGATGATCGCCATCTTGATCGCCGCCGGCTGCGTGATGGAGACCACCCCCAATATCGTAATCCTGGCGCCCATCCTGAAGCCGCTGGCCGACGAGATCGGGCTGAACGAGATCCAGTTCTGCGTCATGATGATCACCGCGCTCGGCGTCGGCTTCATCACCCCGCCGCTCGGGCTCAACCTGTTCGTGGTGTCGGGGCTCACCGGCGATTCGATTCTCAAGATCGCTGCCCGTGCGGTACCCTTCGTGTTCTTCATGCTGCTGGTGGTGCTGCTGATCGCCTATTTCCCGACGATCTCCACCCTGCTGCTGCCCGAGGCCTATAAGTGAGTGCCGGATGACGGTCACCTACCTCAAGCGCGCCGCCAGGCGCGCGACCGACGATGCGGGCGAGGTGGCGAGGGCGGTGGCGGAGATCCTCGACGAGATCGAGGCCGGCGGCGAGGCCACGGCGCGGCGCTACGCCGCCGAGTTCGACCGCTATGACGGCAACCTGGTGCTGGCGCGGGACGAGATCGACGCCGCCGCGGCCAGGGTGCCGCCAAAGGTCAAGGACGACATCCGCTTTGCCTGGGACAATATCCGCCGCTTCGCCGAGGCCCAGAAGGCGACCATCCGGGACATGGAGATCGAGGTCACGCCCGGCATGGTGGCCGGGCAGAGGGCGATCCCCTGCCGGGCGGCGGGCTGCTACACCCCGGGCGGCCGTTACAGCCACGTCGCCTCGGCGCTGATGACCGTGACCACGGCGAAGGTCGCCGGGTGCGGGCACATCGCCGTCTGTTCCCCGCCGCGTCCCGGCGTCGGCATCGCGCCTGCGATCGTCTACAGCGCCGATCTGTGCGGGGCCGACTCGATCCTGGCGCTCGGCGGGGTGCAGGGCATCGCTGCGATGGCGTTCGGCCTGTTCGGCCTGCCCCGGGCCGACATCCTGGTCGGCCCCGGCAACCAGTTCGTCGCCGAAGCCAAGCGCATCCTCTTCGGCCGGGTCGGCATCGACATGTTCGCCGGCCCCACCAACAGCCTGATCCTCGCCGACGGGACCGCCGATCCGCATATCGTCGCCTGGGACCTGATCGGCCAGGCCGAGCACGGCTACAACTCCCCGGTCTGGCTCGCCACCACGCACCGCCCGCTCGCCGAGCGCGTGCTGGAGCTGGTGCCGCGCTATATCGAGACACTGCCCGAGCTCAACCGCAACAGCGCCGCCACGGCGTGGAACGACATGGCGGAGGTGATGGTGGTTCCCGACCGCGAGGCCCTGGCGCGGGTGGCCGACGACTACGCGCCCGAGCATCTGCACGTCCAGGCCGCGGATCCCGACTGGTTCCTCGGCCGGCTGCAATGTTACGGCTCGCTGTTTCTCGGCGAGGAGACGACGGTGGCCTTCGGCGACAAGTCGGCGGGGCCCAACCACGTGCTGCCGACGTCGGGCGCCGCGCGCTACACCGGCGGCCTCTCGGTCCACAAATACATGAAGCTGGTGACCTGGCAGCGCGCGACGCGCGAAGGCGCGAAGCCGGTGGCCGAGGCGACCGCCCGGATCTCCCGGCTGGAAGGGATGGAGGGCCACGCGCGGACCGCCGACATCCGGCTGGAAAAGTATTTCCCCGGCGAGAGTTTCGACCTGTCCGTCGGCGGCTGACGCGATGGGCGCGCTCTACCGCCCCGACCTGTTCGACGTCGCCGGCCGTGTCGCCTGCGTGACCGGAGCGAGCTCCGGCATCGGACGGGCGATCGCCACCGCGCTGGCGGAGGCCGGAGCGCGGGTGGTCGGCGTCGCCAGGCGCGGCGGGGCGCTGGAGGACTGGCGCGCCGAGGCGGGCGGCGCGACGGCGGCGGTCGCGGCGGATCTGTCGGACAACGCGGAGACGGAAGCCGTGGCGGGGCGCGTCGAACGACCCTTCGGCGCGCCGGACATCCTGGTCAACGCCGCCGGGATCAACACCCGCGAGCCCGCCGACGCGGTGACCGCCGAAGGCTGGCGCGCCACCATCGACCTCAACCTGGCGGCGCCGTTCTTCCTCGCTCGCGCGCTGGTCCCCGCGATGCGGGAGAAAGGCTGGGGCCGCATCGTCAACCTGGCCTCGCTGCAAAGCGCCCGCGCCTTTCCCGGCGGGCTCGCCTACGGAGCCTCCAAGGGGGGCGTTGCCCAGCTCACCCGCGCCATGGCCGAGGCGTGGTCGCGCGACGGGATCGCGGTCAACGCGATCTCTCCCGGCTTTGTCCCGACCGGGTTGACTCAGCCGGTATTCGCCAATCCGGCGCTCGCCGCGAGCCACGCGGCCGGGACCTGCATGGGGAGGAACGGAACGCTCGGCGACCTGGTCGGTCCGGCCCTGTTTTTCTGTTCCGAAGCGGCCGGCTACGTCACCGGCCAAATTCTCTATGTCGACGGGGGGTACAGCGCGAAATGAAGGCGTTGGTCTACACCGGTCCCGAGACCTTCGACTATCGCGAGGCGCCGGATCCCGAGCCCGGCGGGGACGCCCTGATCCGCGTCGCCCATGTCGGCATCTGCGGGTCGGACATGCACGCCTGGGCCGGCCACGACGAGCGCCGCCCGGCGCCGCTGATCCTGGGGCACGAAGTCTCCGGCACCGTGGTCGAGGGGCCGGGCGCGGGCGGGCGCGTGGCGGTCAATCCGCTGGTCACCTGCGGCGACTGCGCGGCCTGCCTGTCGGGGCGGGACAATCTGTGCGGGACGCGCCAGATCATCTCCATGCCGCCGCGCGAAGGGGCTTTCGCGGAGCTGCTCGCCATGCCGCCCCGCAACCTGGTGCCGATCCCGGACTGGGTGCCGACGGAGAAGGCGGTCCTCGCCGAGCCGCTGGCCTGCGGTTGGCACGCGGTGCGTCTGGCGGGCCAGGCGCTCGACCGGCCGATCGGGGGGGCGCGCTGCCTCGTGATCGGCGGCGGCGCCGTCGGCCTCGGCGCCGCGCTGGTGCTGTCGGTGTGGGATGGCAGAGAAATCCACATCGCCGAGACCAACCCGGCGCGCCGGGGCATCGTCGCGCGCGCCGGCGATTTTCGCGTCTACGACCCCGCGGCGGGGCACGACCCGGAAGACGTGGACCTGGTCGTCGACGCGGTCGGATTCGAGGCCACCCGGGCGCTCGCCTCCAGGGCGGTCCGCCCGGGCGGCGCCATCCTGCATATCGGGCTCGGCGCGGCGGCGGGCGGGCTCGACATCCGCCGCATGACCCTCCAGGAGATCGCCTTCATCGGCACCTACACGTACAGCGCGTCGGACTTCCAGGACACCGCGGCGGCGATCTTCGCGGGCCGCCTCGGTCCGCTCGACTGGACCGAGATCCGGCCGCTCTCGGACGGCGCCCGCGCCTTCGCCGATATCCGGGCCGGGCGCGCCGCCGCGCCGAAGATCGTGCTGGCGCCCTGAACGCGCCACTTGTCCGCCGCAGCGCTTGGATCGGCCACTGCGGGTTCGGTTGCGGGCCGTTCGAACGGCTCGTGACGGTCGGTAGCCACTCGATGAACGGAGCTGGCCGCGTACAAGGGCGTGCTGCCAGCCGCCTCAGATTTGGGGATTCCGTTCCCCCGTTTGACAGGACCGCGGTCAGACGGCGTTCGCCTGCCGCGCCGGCCGCCGATCCTGCTCCTCGATCAGGCGGGCGAGGATGCGCCGCGCCTCGAGCCCGCCGGCATCGGCGTTGATGTCGACGAGCGGCCGTCCGCGATCGCGGTCAAAGGCGCGCTGCTGGGCTTCCAGGAACGCCTTGTCCTCCATGAACGCCTCGTGGACCTGGTCGAAGAGGAGCTGCGTGACTTCCGGCTTGTCGATGTCGAAATTATGCGCATCCGCCCAGAAATAGTGGATGGTGGTCCCGGTCTCCGGGGTGAGCGCGTTCAGGCTCTTGCGCTCGAAGCCCCTTGAGCGGTCCCCCTGGCGCGCCCCGGTGCCGGTCGGCGCGCCGCCGAGGTCCAGCTTGACGAAGCAGGGCGGCGAGAAATCGATGATCTGCCAGCGGTCGATATTGGTGCCGAAATCGACCAGCCGGCGGTACATCGGCGGCGCCGGCACGTCGATCATCCAGCGCGTGACGCGGACGCCCGGGCCGTACCGCTCGGTCTTCACCTCGGCCGCCTCGACCACCGCCGCGTTGCCGAGCGTGGTGCGGTGCACATAGGTCAGATGGCTGAGGTCGAGCAGGTTGTCGATGCCGAGCCGGTAGTCGCATTGCATCGGGATGCGGCAGCCCGCGGCCCGCCAGCCGGGATCGTCGAGCCAGTGGAAATCCTCGATCTCGGCCTCGTCCGCCGCGTTCGCGTCGCCCATCCAGATCCAGATCCAGCCCCATCGTTCGACGACCGGGTAGGCGCGTATCCGCGCCCCCGGCGGGACGGCGGTCTGGCCCGGCACGCGGACGCAAACCCCGGCCGCATCGTATTCCAGGCCGTGATAGCCGCATTGCAGCCGGTCCCCGATCACCTTCCCGAGGGAGAGCGGCAAATGGCGGTGGCAGCAGCGGTCCTCCAGCGCGCGGACCGCCCCGTCTTCCGTCCGGTAGAGGACCACCGCCTCGTTCAGGAGGGTGCGCGCGAGCGGTTCGTCGCCGATCTCGCCGGAGGTCGCCGCAACGTACCAGTAGTCCTTCAAGAACATGAGCGCCCCCTCGGGAAATATCCATCACTGTAACCCAGACCGAACGCCGGCGTCCCCGGTTTACCTGCCGGGCGGCGCGTCGGTCGTGCCCCGCGACCCGCCATCCCACACGGCGATCCAGCCTGGCATCCGCTCCCGGGTCCGATAGTATCGGTTCGACGGCTGCCGAGGGGGGAGAGGCCGTGGGCGCGATCGATCTGGAATACGGCGCCGAGACCGGGATCGAGCGTCTGCTGCGGTCGGTCGACCGCGCCGGCGATTTCTGCGTTCACGGCAGGCTGGTCGCGCCGATGCCGCGGCTGGAGGTGGAGGGGGTGGGCATGCTGGCCTTTCCGGTTCCCGAGCCGCAGCTTCGCGCTCTGACCGGCGTGGCCGGGCGCGCGCCCTACGGCAAGGGATCGGAGACGCTGATCGACACCTCGGTCCGCGACTGCCGGCAGATCGGCCCGGAGAGGATCCGCTTGGCGGGCGAGGCGTGGCCTGAGACGTTCGCGGAGATTCTCGACCAGGCGGCGTCCGGGCTCGGCTGCCCGGGCGATCGGTTGGAGGCGCGGCTCTACAAGCTTCTGATATACGAACGCGGCGGCTTCTTCGCCGCGCACCGCGACACCGAGAAGGCGCCGGGAATGGTCGCGACCCTGACGGTCTCGCTTCCCGTCGCGGGAGAGGGCGGCGAGCTGATCGTCCGCCATCGGGGCCGCGAGGTCGCGGCGGACATGAATGTGGAGGAGCCCTCGGGTTTCGCCTTCGCGGCCTTCTACGCCGACTGCCGGCACGAGGTCCGGCCGATCGCGGCGGGTCACCGCCTGGCGCTGGTCTTCAACCTCTGCCTGCGGCCGGCGGACCGAACCGCGCTCCCGGGGCCGCCGGATTACGGCGAACAGGTGGATGCGATCGCCGAGCGCCTCGCGGCGTGGCGGTACGAAGACGGCGCGGCGGAGAAGATCGTGTGGCTGCTCGATCACGCATACAGCGAGGCGGGGCTGTCCTTCGAAACGCTAAAGAACGGCGATGCCGCCCGGGCCCGGGTTCTCTCCCTGGCGGCCGACCGGGCCGGCTGCGAGCTGCACGCCGCCATCGTCCACATCGAGGAGCAAGGCGAGGCGATGCACGGCGAGGAATACCGGCGCGGCTGGTTCCGGGACGAGGAGGACGCCGAGGACATGGAGATGGGCGAGCTCCATGACAGCCGGCATTGGCTCGACGGCTGGGCGGGGTTGAACGGAACCCGGCCGCGGTTCGGCGAGGTCGGGTTGAAGCCCGGCGAGCTTCTGCCGTGCGGCGCGCTCGACGACGCGGCGCCGGACGAGCAGTGGCTGCACGAAGCGACGGGGAACGCCGGGGTGAGCCTGGAGCGCGCCTGGCATCACGCGGCGCTGGTGCTGTGGCCGCGGTCGCGCACGCTGGCCATCCTGGCGGGGGCGGGTATCGGCGGGGCGGTCGCCTGGGTGGCGGAGCTGCGCGACCGGAACGGAGGGTGCGCGGACGCGGAAATCGGGCGCCTGGCATCGGAGCTCGTCGACATCTGGCCGACCGGGCGGTCCGGCCGGGACGAAGAAAGCCGTGCCCGCATGGTCCGTCTGCTGACGGCCGTGGGAGATCGGGAATGCCTCTCGCGCTTCCTCCGCGAAGTAATCCTGCCGGACTATACCGGTGGAGAGAACGAGAACCTGGCGGCGGCAATCGACGCCGTTGGACCGGAACCTGCCGGGGGATTCCTGCTGGCGCTTGTCGATGCGCAACTCGGGCAAAGGCCCGCGGAAGTCCTCGCGCTCCTTCGGCGACTCGCGGATGGGCGAGACGGCTCGGGAGGCGGCGCCCGCAGCGAGGTGCTGCGCGGGACCGTGCGAGCCGTCCTGCGGGCGGTTTCGGCGGCGCCGGCGGATCGAATGGAAGCGCCTTCCGAGCGGGGATTTTTCGGCAAGGGCGACCCGATCGCGGCCTGGCTGCCCGAAGCGGTGGCCGACACGGTCGACGCGGAACCTCCGCGGCCCCGGCGGCTATCGGAGCAGGCGGTCCGCGACCTCTTCTCCCTGGCGTGGCGCTGGCGTCTGACGGACGAAGACGAGGCGCTGGCCGCGGTCGCCGCGATGCCGCGGCTCGCCACGCCGGATCGCGCGCTCCCGGCCGCGCTCCACGATCTGCACGGCGAGACGGGGTTCGCGGACACCGCCGCCTACGCCGCGCTCTGGCGCCACGCGGCGCGCGCCCTGCTCGAACGCAGCGCGACGCCGCCGGAGGAGCCGCGGCACTGGAAGATCGCCTGCGCCGTCGACTGCGATTGCGAGCTCTGCGCCGACCTGCGGGCGTTCTGCGAGGATTCGGCCGCGCGGGTCGCGCGGTTCCCGCTCCGCAAGGAGCTTCGCGCGCATCTGCACCGGATCATCGACCGGCACGGGCTCGACATGGACCACGAGACCGAGCGCCGCGGACGGCCCTTCACCTTGGTTTGCACGAAGAACCGGGCCAGCCACGGGCGGCGCCTCTCCGAATATTCCGTGGACATCGCGTGGATGGGCCGGCTGGCAAGCGCCGCGCCGGGCGGGGTGGGAGAAACCGACTGCGCGCCGGAGACGACCCGGCTGCGGGAAGCGGTGGCCGAATCCACGCGCGGATGACCGGTGGTGCCGGCGTTGGGTCATCCGATGGGCTCGGAGACGGGTTCGGGCGTGGTCGCCGTCGTCGTCACGACCTGCTTCTGCCGCCCATGATCGCGTCGATGGCGCCCCCTGCCCTTTCGGCGGCTTCCTCGATGTCGCGGTCTGCGGGATGGGCGTGGCGGAGCGAGGCGCATCCTCGACCGCCCGCTGGTCGAGCAGGGGGCGGCCCGCCCTAAGCGCTCCCCGCGGGCGCCAGGTGGGACCAGCCGGACCACGCCATGTAGCCGCCCACCAGCAGGATCAGCGCGGCGGATGCGTAGGGGGCCGAGGCGAGGAACCGGTCGGCGCCCGGGAACCGGCGCGATGCGAAGCGCAGCCCGACCACCGCCGCCATGCCGACGGCGACCAGCGTGGCCGCGAGGCCGATCGAGAACGACGCCACCATGCCGACGCCGAGCCAGAACTGACCGATGCCGAGACAGAGCAGCAGCACGGTGATCGCGGCGGGGCAGGGGATCAGCCCGCCGACCAGCCCGAAACCCACGGTTTGTAGACGGGTCGCCCGGCGGCCGGCGAAGCGGGTCTCGATCTCGCTGGCATGGGCACGGGCATGCGCGTCTTCGTCATGGCCGTGATGGTGGTGGCCATGGTGGCGATGCCGCCGATGGCGCGCGCGGGCGAAGGCCCGGCCCAGCATGAAGAGGCCGACAGCGATCACCACCGCCCCGGCGCCGCCGACGAACCAGGGCTCCAGCCGTTCGCCGATCATCTCGTCCCCCCAGACGAGCGCCAGCACCGCCAGCACCCAGACCACGATCGAGTGGGAGAACGCCGCCGAGACGCCGAGCAGCAGCGCCTGCAGGGGCGTGCCGCGGACCGCGACGATGAACGCCGCCATCATGGTCTTGGAGTGGCCCGGCTCGAGGCCGTGCAGCGAGCCCAGCACCAGCCCGATGGCGGCCAGATAGAGGAAGGACGCCGAACCGTCCTGGATCAGGGATATGAGGTCGATCGCCCGTCTCCCCGGCTCAGAGGTACTTCGATATCTGCTTGAACTCGGCGAGCACGGCCGCCCCGGCGGCGTCGTCCCTGACATGCTCGTCCATGCAGTGGTCGATGTGGTCGCGGATATAGACCTGCTTGGCGCTGCGCAGCGCCGACTCGATGGCCTGGAGCTGCTGCGCCACGTCGGCGCAGGGCCTGGCCTCCTCGATCATCTGGATCACCTTGCGCAGATGGCCGTCCGCCCGCTTGAGACGCTTGACCACGTCGCCGTGGCTGCGGTGTCTGAGATCCGGCGGTTCGGACATCTGTGGCGCGCTCCCGGCTTATCCTATCCTGAGGGAGAGGATAAGCCGGGTCGCAATTCGGCGCAAGACCGCTTCGACGCGTTCGCCCGGCCTCCCTGGACCCCGGGCGAGGACCCTCTCAGGCGTTCCGCTTCGCCCGCCTGAGCCGCCTGGTCTCCGCCTCGTCCAGCGCGCCGGCCTCATCGACGGCGACGCCGTAGAGATCGCGCGCGGCCTCGCGCGTGACATAGCCGTCGGCGATGTCGGCGAGCACCAGCCCGGCGGGCCGCTCGAACGGGTCGCCGTAGCCGCCGCCGCCCGACTGTCTGAGCCGGATCGCGCTGCCCGCCGTCATGCGGCGCGTCTCCAGCACGTCCATCGCTTCCACCCTGCCGTCGGGGAAGGAAATCTCGGTCGCGGCGGGGGACGGCGCGCCGCCGCCGAACAGCCCCCAGGCGGCGTGGCGGTGGTTGGCGGTCCGCAGCGTCAGCGTGCAGTCGGTGAGGAAGGCGTATTCGCGGGCGAAGCCGATGCCGCCGCGATGCCGCCCCGCCCCGGCGCTGTCCGCGAGCAGCTCGAAGCGGCGCACCCGGATCGGGTACTCGGTCTCGACGATCTCGACCGGGGTGCCGGGCGCGAAGTGGTTCATCGGCAGCACCACGGCGGCGCCGTCGCCCGCGCTGGTGCCGCCGAGCGAGGTGGTCATCAGCTCGTACTGTACGGTCGCCTTGCCGGCGCGGCCTCGCGCATAGCCGATCGCCATCGCCCCGGTGCCGAGCCCCGACGGGGCCACCGCGCGGTCGGGGTTGAGCGCGCCGAGCGCGGCGAGCACCACGTTGTAGACCATGTGCGAGGTCGGGAAGTAATGGTTGACGGTGGCCGGGAATTGCGGGCTCACGATGCGCCCGGGCGGGATCGCGAAGTCGATCGCCTCGAAGGCGCCGGCGTTCATCGGCACGGTCGGATCGGAGGCGGCGAGGATCGCCTGCATCGACACCGCGCGGGCGGTCGGTTCCGGCGTGTTGATCGGCCCCGCGGTCTGCGGATCCGAGCCGCTGAAATCGAGCGTGAGCCTGTCGCCCGACTTCTCCGCCCGGACGTGGATGCGCACCGGCCGGTCGCGCTCGGCGCCGTCATGGTCCATCCACCCCTCGGCCTCGGCGGCCCCGTCGGCCCAGCCGGCGACCGCCGCCCGCACCCGCGCCGTGGTGCGCGCCATCAGCGCGTCCATGGTGCCGGTCACGACCGCCTCGCCGAAGGCCTCGCAGAGTTCCGCCATGCGCCGCGCGCCGAGCCGGGTGGCGCCGGCCTGGCCGCGCAGATCGCCGAGCACCACATCGGGCGCGCGGCTGTTGTTGCGGATTATCGCCTCGATTTCGGCGTTGACGCCGTCGGCGGTCCACATGCGCACCGGCGGCACCAGGATGCCGTCGTGGAAGATCTCGCGCGCCGCCGCGCCCGACGAGCCCGGCACCAGCCCGCCGACATCGGCCTTGTGCGCGACGCTGACCCCGAAGGCGACGATCCTGCCTTCGAAGAAGGCGGGCGTCGCGACCACGAAATCCGGCACGTGGCTGTTGCCCGCCTTGTAGGGGTCGTTGCAGACGAAGCTGTCGCCGTCGCGCATCGCCTCGACCGGGTAGCGCTCGAAGATGCTGCCGATCGCCTTCGAATAGAGCAGCGAGTGGTATTGCAGCCCGCCGCCCACCATGACCACGCGGCCGGCGCCGTCGGTCAGCCCCGCCGTGCCGTCCTGGGATTCGCGGAGGATCGGCGAATAGCCCGAGTGGAACAGCGCGTGCGCCATCGACTCGGTTGTCTCGCGCAGCCGGCTCAGCACCACCTCGATGGTGATCGGATCGAGGCTCATGGCGGGTCTCCCGCGTCGATGACCAGGTTGCCGTGCGCTTCCACCGTGGCGCCCTGGCCGGCGAGCACGATGGTCGTCGAATCGAATTGCTGGATCGCGGCCGGGCCCGCGACCGCATCGCCGGCGCGGAGAAGCGCGCGGTCGTAGATCCTGCAGGGCACGAACCCGCCGGAAGCGAAATCGTAGAGCGGGCGCGCGCCGGTCTCCGCCCTTGCGGGATCGCCGTCGCCGGCCTCGATCCTCGGCAGTTCGAGCTTGGGAACCGCGATCTCGGCGATCACCCTGAAGGTCACCGTCTCGGCATCCTCGTCCGGCGCGCTCGCCCCGTAGACCCGGCCGTGCAGCGCGTCGAAGCGGGACTTGAGCGCCGCCTTCTCCGCCGCGTCGACCGGGCGGGCGAGGCAGTCGACGGCGAGCTGGTAGCCCTGGTGCAGGTAGCGCATGTCGATCTGGCGCCTGAGTGCGGCCTCCGCCTCGTCGAACCCCTCCTCGCGCACATCGGCCAGCGCGCGCGCCTCGAGACCGGCGAACTCGTCCTCCATCGCGTCCGCCGCCAGCCCGGCCAGCACCGCCACCGAGGACTTGACGTAGACATGGCGCACGTCGGTCTGGAGCAGCCCGAAGGCCGAGTTGAGCCCGGGGGCGAGCGGCACCACCACCTGCGGGATGCCGACCTCGCGCGCCAGCGCCGCGGCATGCAGCGGCCCCGCCCCGCCGAAGGCGACCAGCGCGAAGTCGCGCGGGTCGGCGCCGCGGCGCTGGAAGGCGAGGCGCAGATCGACCGCCATGTTCGAATTCACGATGCGGACGATCCCGGCCGCCGCTTCGATGGCGTCGAGCCCGAGCGGGCCGGCCACGCGCTCCTCCACCGCCGCGCGGGCGAGTCCGGGGTCCAGGGTCATGCGCCCGCCGAGCACGCTGCCGGGGCCGAGCGCGCCGAGCAGCAAATTGGCGTCGGTCACCGTCGGTTCCGTCCCGCCGCTTCCGTAGCAGGCCGGTCCCGGGTCGGCGCCGGCGCTGCGCGGGCCGACCTTCATCAGCCCGTCCTTGCCGATATGGGCGACCGTCCCACCGCCGGCGCCGAGGGTGGCGACCGACAGCATCGGCGTGCCGATGTCCTGCCCCGCGATGCGCCCCGAATCGGTCTCCTCGATGCGCCCCCCGGCGATCACCGCGATATCGGTCGAGGTGCCGCCCATGTCGAAGGTGACCACGTCGGGGCGGCCCACCAGCGCGCCCAGCGCCCGTCCTGACACCGCGCCCGCCGCCGGCCCCGACAGGAGCGTCTGGTTGGGGAAGCGGGCGCCGAGCCCGATCCGCATCAGCCCGCCATGCGACTGCATCAGGAAGAGCTGCGGGGTTTCGATCCCCGCGTCCGCCAGCGCCGCGCCGAGGCGCAAGAGGTAGCGTTCGACCCGGGGGCCGACATAGGCGTCGATCGCGGTGGTGGACAGCCTGGGGTATTCGCGGATCGTCGGCAGGATGTCGGACGACAGCGAGACCCGGAGTCCGGGCGCCTCCTCGGCGACGATCTCGGCGGTGCGGCGCTCGTGGGACGGGTTGCGGAAGCTGAACAGGTAGCAGACGGCGACCGACTCGATGCCCGTCCCGGCGAGCGCGCGCACCGCTTCGCGCAGCTTGTCCTCGTCGAGCGGGGTCAGCACCGCGCCCCTGTAGTCGAGGCGTTCGACCGCCTCGGCGGTGCGCGCCTGCGGCACCAGCAGGCGGGGCTTGCGGTAGAACGGGTCGAGCAGGTCGTCCGCGTCGGGCTGCGACCAGCCGCGCGCCTCGTAGACCGCGCGGAACCCCTCGGTGATCAGCAGCCCCGCCCGCGCCCCGTCCTCCTCGATCAGCGTGTTGGTGGCGACCGTCGTGCCGTGCACCAGGAAGCCGATCTCGCCGGGCGCGATGCCGGTGGCGGACAGCTCGTCCAGCGCATCGATCACCGCGCGCGAGGGATCGTCCGGCACCGACGGCACCTTGACCGCGCGGCGCTCCCCGGTCGCGGCGCGATACGCGATCAGGTCGGTGAACGTCCCCCCGGTATCGACCCCCACCATCCAGCCCGTCATGAAGCGCCGCCCTTTGCTGTCACGTGGCATAGTTGCGCCCCACGCCCCGGCGTCAACACCCCTCTCCATTCGTCATGTCGACCGGAGCCGCGTCGGAGCTCCGGTCGACATGACGGTTGGCGACGCCGCCCGCAAATCCGGAACCGGCATGTCCATTCCCGCAAACGGCATTTGTTCTGTCGCCGGGCCGGAAGGAATGTCTGGCGCTGTGCCGGCCGGTCGAACGGCCGGGCGGGGAGGAAGGGTTTGCCTTTCCCGGTCGTTGCGGGGTCTTGCCGTTCGGTTGCCCCGGCTTGCGCTCCTCCCGCCCCGGACCGGCGAACCGGTTGATCGGCGAAACCCGCGAACCATACCGTCCATGATGTCTGGGCGGCATCCGATGGTTCCGCTGCGGAGGACGAGAAATGGCCCGTTTGGGCGGACATTCGAGCGCCAAGTACACCACCGGGACGCTGCTCGGGAGCAGCGCCGGCCGGGGCTGGGACGGGCTGCTGGCCGAGCGCTGGCGCAATTCGCCAGGCGATCTCGGCGAGGTCGAAATCCGCGACACCGAAGTCATCGTCATGATCCGGGGCAATCTGCGGATCAGGCGGCGGGGCGACGGCAAGCTCGAGCATTGCCACGCGGTCCCCGGCACGGTCTGGCTCTGCCCCGACGGGGTTCGCGAGGACATGATCCGGCTCTACGGCGAAGTCCGCGAGAGCATCCACTTGTTCCTGCCAGCCTCGCCGCTGTCGGCGACGGCGCTCGGGGAAATCGGCGTCGATCCCGCCAGGGTCGGGCTGCATTACGAGGGCGGGTTCCGCGATCCCCTGATCGAACGGATCGCGTGGGCGATCCGGGCCGAGATGCTCGATCCGGCGCCGGCGGGAAACATGCTGGTCGAGACCCTGGCCCGGGCGCTCGGCGTTCACATTCTCAGGCATCACTCCAATCTGAAGCCCGCTTCGGCCCCCCTGCCGACGGTGCGCGGCGCGCTCGATCCCCGGCGGCTCCGCCGCGTGGTCGACTTCATGGACGCCCATCTCGGCGAAGAGCTGACGATCGAGCGGTTGGCGAAAGAGGCCTGCCTGAGCCCGTTCCACTTCGCACGCGCCTTCAAGGCGGCAACCGGGACGGCGCCGCACCGCTATGTCACGGTCCGGCGGATCGACCGGGCCAGGACGCTGATCGCCGGGGGCACGCTTTCCCTCGCCGGGATCGCCGCGGCGTGCGGCTTCACTTCTCAGGCCCATTTCACCCGGTCGTTCAAGCGGTTCGTCGGGGCCACGCCGGGCGAATACCGTGGCGCTTGCGGCGGGGCCGCGGATCCCCGTGAGGTGTCGTGCGGGAGCGCCACGATGAACCTCGCCACCGAACGGCAGGGCGACGTGCTGATCGTCGGGGTGAGCGGCCGGATCGATGCGGCCGGCGGCGAGGCAATACGGGAGGCGATCGGCGAAACCGACCGGGCGGTGCTCCTCGACCTGGAAGGCCTCGCCCATATGGGAAGCACGGGGCTGCGCGCGATCCTCCTGATCGCCAAGGACCTCGCCAATCGGGATGCCCGGCTGGTCCTCTGCGCGCTGCCCGCCCCCATCCGCAGGGTGTTCGGGATCACCGGCTTCGAACGGTTGCTGCCGATCCACGAGACCCGGGCGGACGCGCTCGCCTCGCTGGCAGGGTGTCGGGGCGGCGCTCAGGCGCCGTAGATCAGCAGGAAGACCCGGGTGGCGCGCCGCGCCCGGCTTTCCAGCGCGACGCCGTCCGGCGGCGCCATGACGCCGAGCAGTCGGCGCACCTGCGCATCGCCGATCAGCAGGCCGATGAAGGCCTCCGCCGCCTGTTCCGCGTCGTCGAAGGCGAGCGCGCCCGCCGACCGGCGGCCTTCGAGATAGCGGACGAAGACCGGAAGCGTGGCCTCGCGCCCCGACCCGGCGAGAATCCGGGCGAGCTCCGGCGACGTCCGCGCCTCGGAGATCGCCGCCCGATTGATCGCGACCGCGCTCTCGCCCAGCAGCAGCCCGGCCAGCGCGCGGCCGAATTCGGCGAGCGCCTCGTCGACCGGCGCGTCGCCGTCGAGATGGGCCTCGACCGCGGAACGCACGGTGTCCGCGTTGCGCCGGATGACCGCCTGGAACAGCCCCGGCTTGCTGCCGAACCAGGCATACAGCGTCTCCTTGGACGCCGAGGCGCGCCGCGCCACTTCCAGCATCGTGGTGCCGCGGTAGCCGTATTCGGCGAGCGTCGCCACCGCCACGTCGAGAATGCGGTCGCGACGTGTCGCGCGGGACGTCTCCTTCATGCCGCGGGCCTCGAAAACGGCTCGTTGACAGAACCGTACTTGCTGGTACGCTGCAGTCAACCGTACCGACCGGTACGGGAATTGCCTGGAGGTCCACCATGTCTGACCGGGCGAGGCTTGTTGCGCCGCTGGCGATCCTGGCCCTGCTGTTCTCGGGGGCGATCTTCGGCTTCTTCTTCGCCTGGGTGTGCTCGACCATGTGGGGGCTCGACGCGGCCGATCCCGAAGTCGCCATCGCCGCCATGCAGGCGATGAACGCGAGCGTCCGCAACCCGGTCTTCGCGCCGGCCTTCTTCGGCACGCCGGCGGTGCTGGCGGCGGCGGCGGTGGCCGCGTGGACGGTCGCGGAGCGGCGCGCCGCGGCTCTCTTCGGGGCGGCCACCGGCCTCTACGTCCTGGGCGCCATGGTCCCGACGGTCGCGGTCAACGTGCCGCTGAACGAGGCGCTGGCCGTGGTCGAGCTTCCGCTCGATCCCGCCCGCGCCGGCGAGGTCTGGCAGTCCTACTCGCAGCCCTGGCAGGCCTGGAACACGCTGCGCGCGGTGGCCGCCGGCATCGCGCTGCTGCTCGCCGGGTGGGCCGTGCTCGGCATGGGGCGAGTTGTGGGACGCCCGGGCCGCGGCTAGAGTCGGCGCGGACCGCAAACCGGAGAACCGACATGGCCGCCGCGACACCGATGCTCAAGGAACAGGATTCGCTCGCGCCGCTCGCCTCGCGCTTCGTCGAGGTGGATTCGATCCCCTGGAAGCCCACCCAATGCGACGGCGTGGAGATGAAGATCCTGCTGGAGGACCCCGACTCGGGGCTGATGACGGCGCTGTTCCGCTGGCAGCCCGGCGCCCGACTGCCGCTGCACGAGCATGTCGAGATCGAGCAGACCTACGTGCTCGAAGGCAGCATTCTCGACGATGAGGGCGAGGTGACGGCGGGCAACTATGTCTGGCGCCCGGCCGGCAACCGCCACGAGGCCGTGGCGCCGAACGGCGCGCTGGTGCTCGGCATGTTCCTCAAGCCCAACAAATTCCTCGACGGCGACCTCGAGGGGCAGGAACTCAAGTAGCGGGGTGGGCCATGGCGACGGCGGACGGATCGCGGGTCATCGCGATCGAGGAGCATTACTTCGACCCCGAGCTGGCGGCGCTGTTCGCCGGGCGCGACGACCGGATGCCGCCGCCGATCAGGGATCGCCTGCTCGATGTGGGCGCGCTGCGGCTGGCCGAGATGGACGGGGCCGGCATCGACGTCCAGGTGTTGAGCCACGGCGCGCCGGCCACCCAGAAGCTCGACCCGGGGAGCGCGGCGGAGATCGCGCGCGGCGTCAACGACCGGCTCGCCGGGATAATCGCCGCCGCCCCCGACCGCTTCCAGGGTTTCGCGGCGCTGCCCACCCCCGACCCGGCGGCGGCGGCCGACGAGCTCGACCGCTGCGTCGGCGAGCTCGGCTTCAGGGGCGCGATGGTGCACGGGCTCACCCACGGCGCCTTCCTCGACGAGCAGCGCTTCTGGCCGATCTTCGAGCGCGCAGCCGCGCTCGGCGTGCCGGTCTACATGCACCCCTCGATCCCGCACGAGGATGTGATCGCGGCCTACTACGCCGACTATATCGGCGAGTTCCCCGGCCTCCTGACCGCCGGCTGGGGCTTCACCGTGGAGACCGCGACCCAGGGCATCCGCCTGGTGCTGTCGGGCGTGTTCGACGCCTGCCCGGACCTGAAGATCGTGCTCGGCCATCTCGGCGAGGGGCTGCCGTTTCTCCTGTGGCGCATCGACCAGGCGCTGTCGCGCACCGAATCGCGGCTCGCATCCTTCCGCGAGACCTTCCGCGAGCATTTCTACATCACCACCAGCGGCAACTTCTCAGACCCGGCGCTGTTGTGCAGCGCGCTGGAGATGGGCACCGACCGCATCCTGTTCTCGGTCGACTACCCCTTCGTCGCCAGCAGGGACGGGACGGACTGGATGGAGCGCATCCCGTTCGCCACCGAGGACCGCCGCAAGATCCTGCACGGCAACGCCGAGCGCCTGCTGGGGCTGTGAGAGGGGGGCGACGACACCACGGGTGTGCAGCACGGCGGCCCCACCCCGTCATTTCGACCGGAGCCGTGCGCAGCACGGCGGTCCCCTCGTCATTTCGACCGGAGCCGTGCGTCAGCACGGCGCAGTGGAGAAACCTCGTCCCCATGGGGCAGGGAGGTTTCTCCGCTGCGCGCTTCGCGCTCCGGTCGAAATGACGAGGGGTTGCCCATGGGGCAGGGAGGTTTCTCCGCTGCGCGCCTTCGGCGCTCCGGTCGAAATGACGAGTGGGGCGGGCGCGGGATCGAGGTCCGGGGGTTGAGCGCGGACGCGGCGTGGGCGCTCCGCCCCGCCATTGCCAACCGCGCCGCCACGGGTCAGGATCGTGGCCTGCCGGCCGCTCGCGGCGGGCACCATCGTCACTGAAGGGAGGGACGGGGATGTCCAGACATTTGACCACCGGCGTCGCGCTCGCCGCCGCCGCCGTGCTCACGGCCGGCGGGGCGCTGGCGCAGGACAAGCACACGCTCAAGGTCGCGCTGTTCTCGCCCGAGCCGTCGACCGCCTCGATCTGGTTCAAGAAGACCCAGGCCGAAATCGCCGAGAAGTCCAAGGGCCGGCTCGAGATGCAGATATTCTACGGCTCGTCGATGGGGCCGATGCCGCGGCATTACGACCTGGCGCGCAAGGGCGTCGCCGACATGTCGTTCTTCCAGCACGGCGTGACCCCGGGCCGCTTCCCGCTGACAGAGCTGACCCACGCGCCGTATCTGTTCCCGCCGGGCGCCAAGGGGGCGGTGGTCGGCGCCAAGGTCGCGGGCGACCTGTTGCCCAAGTACTTCCAGGCCGAGCACGAGGCGGCCGGCACCAGGGGGCTGTGGATCGTCTTCAACCGGCCGTCCGGGGTGTACGATTCGGAGAAGCCGATCGTCTCGGTCGGCGACCTCAACGGGCGGCGCTACCGCGCGCCGACGCCGACCGACGTGCTGATGATGAAGGCGCTCGGCGCCGCCCCGATCGGCATGCCGGCGACCCACATGGCCGAGTCGCTGCAAAAGGGCACGATCGACGGCGTGGTGACCGACCCGATGGGCATCTTCGCCTTCAAGCTCGGCGGGCTGGTCAAGCACTACACGCCGATGTTCATCTCGGTCATCAGCTTCGGGCTCGCGCTCAACCCGAAGGCCTATGACAAGCTGCCCGGCGACCTCAAGCCGCTGGTCGACGCGATGGGGACCAAGGAGGCCGGCGTCAGCATGGCGACCTCCGCCTGGGGCGGCGACCCGCCGCCGTTCACCAAGTACATGAACGGGCTCGGGCTCAACCGGGTCTCGCTGCCGGCCGCCGCCGACAACGAGATGCGCGCGCTGGCCGAGAAGATCATGGGCGAGCGCATCGCCGCGCTGGAGAAGAAGGGGCTGGCGGCGCGCAAGGTGTATGACGAGCTGAAGGCGCTGTCGGCCAAGTACTCGGCGATGTAAGCCCGCCGATGCACGGCTTCGCCCTCGCGGCGGCGCGGCTGCTGACCCGCGTCGCCGCGCTCTTCCTGCTCGCCATGATGGCGCTCAACGTGGTCGATGTGGGGCTGCGGTCGGGCTTCAACGCGCCGATCTTCGGCACCTACGAGATCATCGAGTTCCTGCTCGCCGCCGTCGCCTTCCTCGCCATCCCCGAGGTGTTCCTGCGCGACCAGCACATCACCATCGAGCTGATCGACCAGGTGATCCCGGAGCAGGCGGTGCGCTGGCTCAAGCTGATCGGCACCTTCGTGGCGCTGGTCTTCGTCGCCCTGCTGACCTGGCACATGACCCAGCCGGCGCGCGAGTTCGTCCAGTTCAACGACGTGACCATCGACCTCCATCTGCCGATCATCTGGAAGGCCGCCCTCGTGCTCGCCGGCTTCGCCGCCGCCGCGGTCGCGGTCGCGGTGATGTTCCTGCGCGAACTCTCCGCGCTCGGCGGGCGCGCCGGATGACCAGCCAGGAGATCGGCGGGCTCGGCATCCTCGCTCTGGTGCTGCTGACCCTGCTCCGGGTGCCGCTCGGCGCGGCGATGGGGCTGGTGGGGCTCGCCGGCTATGCCGCGATCGACGGCTGGGAGCGCGCCTTCATCGTGTTCGGCGAGACGCCGTACTCGCTCACCCAGTACGCCTTCTCGGTGCTGCCGCTGTTCATCCTGATGGGCTCGGTGGCGACCCGGTCGGGCATGTCGCAGGAGCTGTTCGTCGCCGCCAACGCGCTGTTCGCCGGGCGCCGGGGGGCGCTGCCGATGGCGACCATCGGCGCCTGCGCCGGGTTCTCGGCGATCAGCGGCTCCTCGCTCGCCACGGCGGCCACCTTCACCCAGATCGCGGTGCCGGAGATGCGGCGCTACGGCTATGACGAGCGCCTGGCGACCGGCTCGGTGGCGGTCGGCGGCACGCTCGGCATCCTGATCCCGCCCTCGGTGATCATGGTGATCTACGCGCTGGCCGCCGAGGAGTCGGTGCCCGCCCTGTTCGCCGCCGGGATGATCCCGGGCGTGCTGCTGGCGCTGCTGTTCATGGCGGTGATCTGGGTGATCGCCCGGGTGCGGCCCGAATGGGCGCCCGCCGGGCCGCGCCTCGAATGGCGCGAGAGGCTGCACGCGGCGGCGGCGATGTGGAAGCTCGCCGTGCTGTTCGGCTTCGCCGTCGGCGGCATCTATACCGGCTGGTTCAGCCCGACCGAGGCGGCCGGCGTCGCCTCCTTCGCCGCCATCGTGATCGCCTTCGCCTCGGGCAATTTCTCGT
Organism: Defluviicoccus sp. bin129; assembly: GCA_002239065.1. GTDB lineage: Bacteria > Pseudomonadota > Alphaproteobacteria > MPNO01 > MPNO01 > MPNO01. The sequence continues at coordinate 43,219 of MPNO01000027.1, forward strand.
GGCGGGACTTCGTCGCATCGCTCGACGAGACCCTGCGCACCACCGGGATGCTGCTGTTCATCATCACCGGCGCCTGGATCTTCGCCTATTTCATCGTCCAGACCCGGCTCCCGGTGGCGCTGGTCGAGCTCATCGAATTCTTCGAGCTCGCGCCCTGGGCGGTGATCATGATCATCCTGGTTTTCTACATCATCCTCGGCTGCGTGCTGGATGCGGTGGCGATCATCCTGGTCACCGTCCCGGTCTTCCTGCCGGTGGTCACCGCGCTCGGCTACGATTCGGTCTGGTACGGCATCCTGATGGTGGTCGTCGTCGAGGTCGGGCTGATCACCCCGCCGGTCGGGCTCAACATCTTCGTCATCCGCGCGCAGCTCCCCGATATCGCGCTCGGGACGGTGTTCCGCGGCATCGTCCCGTTTCTCGCCGCCGACGCGGTGCTGATCGCGCTGCTTCTCCTGTTCCCGCAGCTCGCGCTCTGGCTGCCCGGCGTGCTGTACAGCTGAGAAGGACCGGCCATGAAGCTCGAAGGCTCCTGCCATTGCGGCGCCGTGAGGTTCACCGTGAACTCGCGCACGCCGTACCCGTTCAACCACTGCTACTGCTCGAAATGCCGCAAGACCGGCGGCGGCGGGTTCGCGATCAACATCATGGGCGAGTACGCGACGCTGGAGGTGACGGGCGCCGACAACATCTCGGTCTACCGCTCGGCCAACAACCATCGCGGCGCCTATGACAGCGACGGGCTCGGCTTCTCCAGGCGCCATTTCTGCAAGACCTGCGGCACGCCGCTCTGGATCTACAACCCCAACTACGCCGCGTTCGTCTACCCCTGCGCGACGGCGATCGACACCGAGCTGCCGCGCCCGCCGGACACCGTCCACCACATGCTGGGCTACAAGCCCGGCTGGGTGCCGGTGCCCGAGGGGCCCGAGCGCAGGCATTACACCTACTACCCCGAGGGCGGGATCGAGCAATGGCACCGCGACCGGGGGCTCTACGAGGAGGACTAGATGATCCGCACCCGCGGCGTCGCCCATTTCACCATCCCGGTCACCGACACGCGCCGCGCGGAGGCGTTCTATACCGGGACGCTCGGCCTCGCCGTGGTCCAGAGCGACCACGAGCGCGGCATGGTGTTCCTCGATTCGGGCGGCGACTGCATCATCCTCGCCCGGGTCGAGGGGCCGATCTCGACGGCGCGCGAGGCCGACATCCACCACGCCTTCGTCGTCGACCACGAGGACTACGCCCCGTCGCTGGAGGCGCTGCGCGCCGGCGGCGTCGACATCCTGTTCGAGGAGGACCGCCAGGGCGGCGCGGTCAACGGCCCGCGCGCCTATTTCCACGACCCCGACGGCAACGTGCTGGAGATCATCGACTTGACGAGCTACAAGGGCGCCGAAGGGGGCTGATGCCTTCGGGCCCGTCTACCGTTGGAGGAGGCCCGAAAACAAGGCTGCCGCCGCCCCGGGCGGAGTCGAAGGCGAGCGTCCGGCCGTCCCGCCGGGACAGCGGAAGAGTTGCCAATCCTCCGGCAAGGCCCAACAATGCCGGCCGGTCCGCCCCGCCTACGCCGACAGGTCTCCCATGATCCTCGCCGAATTCTGCCGCGCCATCCCGAAGACCGAGCTGCACGTCCATTTCACCGGCGCCGTGCCGCTGGAGACCCTCCTGACGCTCGCCGCGCGCAACGGCGTCGCCCTGCCGCCCCATGACGAGCCGGAAGACCTTTACGCCCGCGGGGAAAATTTCGACCGGGTGCTCAAGACGCTGAAGCTGGTCTGCCAGTCCCTGCGCACGCCGGAGGATTTCCACGACGCGGTCTACGCCACCCAGAAGCACGCCGCGGAAGCCGGCGTGCGCTATCGCGAGATGTTCTGGAACCCGACCGACCACTGGACCATCGGCGGCATCGGCTACGCGGCCTCGGTCGACGGCATGATCGCCGGGCTGCGCGACGCCGAGGCCGATTTCGGAATCGTCGGCCGGCTGATCCCGTCGATCGACCGGGAATCCTCGCCCGAGCTCGGCTACGAAATGGTCGAGGCGGCGGTTGCCCATCCCCGCGACGAGACCGTCGGCGTCGGCATGGACTATCTGGAGGTCGGCCATCCGCCAGAGAAATTCTGGAAGGCCTACCGGCTGGCCGGCGAGAACGGCCTGAAACGCACCGCCCATGCCGGCGAGTTCGGCGAGCCGGCGCGCAATATCGAGACCGCGCTCGACCTGCTCGGCTGCGACCGCATCGACCACGGCTACACGGTGCTGGACGCGCCCGACCTGCTGAAGCGCTGCGAGGACGAGGGCATCCTCTTCACGATCGTGCCGACCAACTCCTATTACAGCCGGACGCTGAAAGGGCAGGATTTCGCGAAAATCCATCCGATCGCCGGGTTGGCGCGCACGCGGCTGAAGATCATGCCGAACAGCGACGATCCGCCGCTGCACCACACCGATCCGGCCAACGCCCATGCCGCGATGGTGACGACCTTCGACCTGCCCTTCGCGATGCTGCGCGGCTTCGTGCAGAACGGCATCGACGGCGCTTGGGTGGACGAATCGGTCAAGCGCGGCTGGCGCGCGCAATGGCTGGCGGAATACGACCGGCTGGCGCCGACGGTCGAGATGTGATTCGGGCGGGCCGGTCTTCCCGTACCGGCCGGGCAGGCCGGAGCGCGCCGAACCCCTATGTCTCCCCCGCTTCGGAGCGGGATGTGCCGGATCGGCCCGTTTGCCGCGCCGATGACGCCAGGAACCGGTCCAGCCGCTCGATCATCGCGGCCTTTTCGGCCTCCGCCGCGAAGGAACCGGCGAAGGCGTTGCGCATCAGGGCGGCGATCTCCGCCCGGCTGTAGCCGCCGTGTGCCTGCACCGCGCCCAGCAGGTCGGTCAGGTAGCCGCTGGCGAACAGGGCCGGGTCGTCGGTATTGACCGTGACCCGGACGCCGGCGTCGAACAATTGGCGCAGGCGGCGGAGCCGGCGCGGGCCGGGATCGCCGGGCCGGAAGGTCGGGCACACCGTGAGGCAGATATCGCGCTCGATCAGGGTCTCGACGACGCGCGGGTCCTCGACCGCGTTGACACCGTGGTCGATGCGTTCGAGCCGCAGCAGATCCAGGCATTGCCGGATATGCTCTATGGAATTTTCCTGGTCGACGTCGCAATGGGCGGTCAGCCGGTAGCCCTCTTCACGCGCCCGGTCGAACAGGGCGGCGAACTTGCGCGGCGGGTTGCCCCGCTCGGCGGAATCCAGCCCGAAGCCGGCGATCCGGCCCCGCCAGGGCCGCAGGATATCGAACAGGGGCCAGGCTTCGTCCAATGGCCGGTCCCGATTGACGCAGAGGATCAGGTTGGCGGACACGCCCCAGTCGCGCCGCGCCTCTTCGACCGCCGCCAGGATTCCGCCCATGAAGGCTTCGGGCGCCACGCCGCGCGCCAGATGCGGCTGGGGATCGAAGGAGAGCTCGGCATAGATCGTGTTCTCGTCCCGGCAGCGCCGCAGATAGGTGGCCGTGAGGTCGTAGAAATCCCGCTCCGTGCGCAGCACCTCCATGCCTTCGTAGTAGATGGCGAGGAATTCCTCGAGGCTGGCATAGTCGTAGCCCCGGGTGTCGGCTTCCGGATCGACGTCCGGCACCGGAAGCCCGTTGCGCCGGGCCAGCGCGACCCGCAAAGCCGGGCCGAGCGTGCCCTCGATATGGAGATGCAGCTCCGCCTTCGGAATCGCGCCGATGAAGTCGTCCGGCACGGCTGGCCTAGCGGTCCGCGAACACGTCGAGCCCGACCGTGCGCTCGACCAGCAGGAAAAAGGCCAGGGTGACGATGATCATCAGCGAGGAGACCGCCGCCGGGGTCGGATCGGGCAGATATTCGATATGCGACATCAGCTCGACCGGCAGGGTGCGCGCCTCCCGGGCCGACAGGAAGGCCGAGATCGTGACGTCGTTGAAGGAGAAGGTGAAGGCGATGATGGCGCCGGCGACGATGCCGGGCACGATCAGCGGGAAGACGATCAGCCAGAAGGCGCTCCAGCGCGTCGCGCCGAGGCTTTGCGCGGCCTCTTCCAGGGAAATTTCGCTGCCGGCCATGCTCGACCAGACCGAGCGCAGGGTGAACGGCGTGGTGACCATGGTGTGGCCGATGATCAGGTTCAACAGCCCGGCATCCTGGGTCTCGATCAGCACCGAGACGTTGAGCAGGGCGAAGCCGACCACGACGCCGGGAATGATCAGCGGGCTGAGCACGGCGTATTCGAACAGGCCGCGGCCGTGGAACCGGTGCCGCGCCAGCACCCGGGCGGCCGCGATGCCGAGCGCCACGGCGATCGCCGTCGACACCACCGCGATGACCACGCTGTTCCAGAAGGTCGACCAGACCCATTCGGACTCGAAGGCCGAAACATACCAGCGCACCGAATAGCCCGGCGGGGGGAAGGTCAGGTAGGTCGAGCTGGTGAAGGACGAGGCCAGCGTGACGACGATCGGCGCGACCAGGAAGATCAGCCAGAAGATCGCCATCGCGGTAACGAGGCCGCGGCCCGAGCGGAGGAAAAGGTCACCCATAGCTGCGCATCCCCCGGCTCGAAACGAAGCGGTGGATCGTGACGAACAGGATGCCGAGGATCAGCAGGACGATCCCGATCGACGCCGCCAGCCGCCAGTCGAACAGGGTGAAGGCGTAGTCGTAGAGCAGCGTCGTCAGGATCGGGGTGCGGCCGCCTCCGAGCAGGAAGGGCGTAGCGAAGGCGGTCATGGCCAGGCTGAAGACCAGCAGCGTGCCGGTCAGCAGCCCGGGCAGGGTGAGCGGTATGACGATGCGCCAGAACACGCTCACCGGCGAGGCGCCCAGGCTTTCGGCCGCATGCCGGAGATTGGGATCGATGCGCTGGAGCACCGCGAGCAGCGACAGGATCATGTAGGGCATCAGCAGATGGGTCTCGCCGACGATGATGCCGATTTCGTTCTGGACCAGGGCGATCGGCCGGTCGATCAGGCCGAGCGCGATCAGCCCCTTGTTGGCGAGCCCCGAATCGCCCAGCAGCACCGTCCAGCCGAAGGCGCGGACCACGGCCGAGATCAGGAAGGGAAAGATCACGACCGCGAGCAGCAGGCCGCGCCAGCGCGGCGCGCAGCGCGCGATGAACAGCGCCACCGGATAGCCCGCGACCAGGCAGATCACGGTGACGATCAGGCTGACGCGAATCGTGCGGTTCAGCGCCTGCTGGCCGATCTTGCTGTCGAACAGGCCGAGGACATTGGTGAAGTCCGGCCAGTCGCCGGCCGCGGAAGTCGGTTCCAGCCCCTTGACCAGCAACAGGGCGCAGGGCACCACGATGAACACGGCGAAGGCCAGAAGAACCGGCGTCGCGAGGCTGGCCGGAAATCGGGCGCCGCCGCCCCAGGCGCGGCCGGCGGTCACGGGAACGCGCTCAAGGCCGGGTCCCGGACCCGCCCGCCGGCGCGTCGGGCCGCAGCAGCTTGATGGCACCGGGCGGCAGATGCAGGCGGACGCTGTCACCGACCGGGAATTCCCGTTGCGCGGTCGCGATCAGCGGCCCGGGCAGGGCCGGGCAATCGACCTGGTAGACGATGGCCGAGCCGATATAGGTGAATTCGCGCACCGTTCCGTCCAGCGCGTTCGGACCGTCATCCATTTCGCCCATGTCGCCGCCGCGCCGCACGGCGACCTCCTCGGAACGGATTCCGAGCACGACGGCGCTGCCCGGCGGCCGGGTCGCCGCGACATGCAGCACCGCCGCGCTGTCGTCGACCGAGACGGCGACGGTCCCGTCGTCCCGAGCGGCATCGCCGACGGTGCCCGGAAACAGGTTCTCCACGCCCAGGAAATCGGCGACATAGGCCGATGCGGGCTGTTCCCAGATCGCTTTCGGCGGCGCCGCGCCGGCGACCGTGCCGAGGTTCATCACGACGATCTGGTCGCTCAGGGTGAGCGCCTCCTCCTGGTCGTGGGTCACGAAGATCGAGGTGACGCCGGTCTCGCGCTGGATGCGTTTCAACTCGAAGCGCATCTCGGCGCGCAGCTTGGCGTCGAGGTTGGACAGCGGCTCGTCGAGCAGCAGCACGTCCGGCCGGATCACCAGCGCGCGGGCCAGCGCGACGCGCTGCTGCTGGCCGCCGGAAAGCTGGCGCGGGTAGCGCTGGGCGAGGTCCGGCAGGCCGACCAGGTCGATCGCCTCGGCGACCCGCTCGGCGGTCTCGCCGCGCGGCACCTTGCGCCGCCGGAGGCCGAAGGCGACGTTGTCGAACACCGTCATGAAGGGGAACAGGGCATAGTTCTGGAACACGACGCCCAGATTGCGCCGCCACGGCGGCAGCGCATCGACCGGTCGGCCGCCGATGCGCACCTCCCCCTCGTCGAGCGCGGCGAAGCCCGCGATCAGGCGCAATGTCGTCGTCTTGCCGCAGCCGCTGGGGCCGAGCAGGCTGGTGAAGCTGCCGACCGGGGCGGTGAAGCTGACGCCCTTCACCGCCCAAAGATCGTCATACCGCTTCGATACGCGGGAAACCTCGACGTCGGACATCCCCCGATCCCGGAACGGGGCCCGGCGCGAGTCCTATTTCGCGACGATTTCTTCCTGGAACCGCTTGAGCCAGCCGCCGAGCTTCGCCGCGATCTTGGTCGCGTCGTAATGGTGCATCCTGGAGATCTGGTCCGGCGTCACCATGTTGTAGACGGTATCCGCCGGCACGGGCACCGTCTTGTTGACCGGCGAATCGCCGGCCTCCCTGGCGATCCGCGCCTGGTGTTCGGCCGACAGGTAGAAGTTCAGGAACTGCTCGGCCACCGCCTTGTTCGCGCTCGCCTTCAGGACGCAGGCGAGGTTGACGACGCCCACGCCGCCGTCCTTCGGCCAGGCGAAGCTCAGCGGCACCTTGGGGTCCTTCCTGACAAAGATGTTGAGCATCGGCGCAATCGAGGCGTCGCCCTGGTTGATCGCCTTGAGGATCTCGAAGATGCGGAACAGCTGCACCCTGTCCTTGATCGCCGCCAGCTTGGCCAAGCCCTTGCCGATATCGTCGATACCGCCGCCATGCAGCTCGGCGATGCGGGTCATCACCAGCGGCGAATAGGACTGGCTGAGGACGGGATAGCCGGGCCGGCCTTTCAGGTCCTTGCGGAACAGGTCGCTCCACGAGGTCGGCGGCGACTCGAAATGGTTCTTGTTGTAGGCGAGGCCGGCGCCGAGCACCGTGATCGCCGGGCACATGCCGCCGCCCAACGGATCCCTGGCGAAGTCGTAGAGCTGCGAGACGTTGGGTACGTTGGCCGGGTCGATCGCCGCCAGGATACCCTCGTCCCGCAGGATCGCCATCTGGTGCACGGTCAGGAAGACGACGTCGGTGCCCTTGCCCTTCGTGGCCTTCATCTTGGACAGGCGCACCGCCGACCGGCCGCCGTCGACCACCACCTTGTGCCCGGTGGCCTTCTCGAACGGTTCGGCGGCGTGTTTCTTCCACTTGGCGCCGTAGCCGCCGCCCCAAACGGAGACGGTGATGGAGGCCGCTTGCGTCGCGGCGGCGCCGATAACCAGGCCCGCCGCGGCCAGCGCGAGGCATCGCATCCCGCTCCGGACCCGCCGGCCGCGTGGTTGGTCGTTCTGGATCATGGCTTCCCCCTCATCTCCTGCATTGACCCGAAGCCGAGGCCCCGCGGCCGTCATTTGATCGCAAGCATGCGAAAATTGCCAGCGAACCCTGCCCCCGCGCGCGTAGGGCGGCAGACTGCCGGCCCACCAATCTATAGCCGCGAAGACGGCTTCCGTACACCGCTTGCCGGAACGCCCGCCCCGATCCGGCTCGATATCGGGAAACTGAACCGGCTCGTCGCGAACGGGCCAGCGCCAAGGGTTGCCGATCCCGAGCCGCATGACCCGTTCCGGCGGCCGGCGCCCGAAGTGGATGCAATTCGGGATCGTCCTCCAATGTTTCACGTGAAACAAAGGTCAACAATACTGACCTATGATTGGGATTTACATACTTGAATCTGCACAAATAGAGCTATGGAACGGGAATACCACATTCCGTATCGGGGAACCGCGATGGAATACCTTAAGGCACTGATCGACGAGGCGCGTCTCGCTGGTTACGAGATCGACGACTCGGCGCACTGCTTGAACCGTTGACCATTGGGTCATCGGTAGGTCTCTCGATTCATTAGACCCACCCGCCGAACCCGAGGATTACTGAGACGCCGTGAATCCATCCGACCGGGAATAAGACGAGTCCCCACGATTAACAGGGCTGCGGCGGAACCCGTCTCGTCGGTCCTCTCAATGCACGATCAAATATGTACTGGCAGGGGCAGGAGACCGCCCACGACTAACGCAATCCCGATGGCGCTGCAGAATAGTCCTTTGATCCACTCCATGAACTTCCTCTGAACTCGTCACCAACAGAGAAACGGCAGGGTTGGTATCTGGTCCCGCCACTTTCACCCTGCCAAGCCGCAGAGTGACCGTCAAGTTACCTCTCACGAAACTCGAAAATCCAGATTCCATATACCTGAATCTGCGCCCCTCCCCCCCATATCTGATTCACAGGAGGTCCATTTTTTCCATCAGCGCATTCTCCTCTTTTGGTTCACTGTATCACACATTGAGTTAAAACTTCGGCGCAGACATGCGAGCCGCCGCTTTCATGTCCCCGTTCTTTGTCAGCATCAAATTGACACGAATCGATGGTCCTCCACCCATGGGCCCCGGGATTTTTCGTCTGAATGCCTTTACCGACACCGCATCATGTATATCCAGCAGGCGGTCGTTCGCTCCAGTCGACCGGCGTAATTCGTGAAACCCTAATCTCAGGAGCGTCTCTATTGCCCCATTGTAGTCATTGGGCAGGTGGCGGACGACAATATCCGTTACATCCGCATCCGGCCGCCAACCGGCATACATCACGCCCTTGTCGAGTTCGGTATGCTCTCGCGTATAGGACCACATCCGTAGGCTATGACCGCCGAACACTGCGACCAGGAGCACCGCAACCACAAGGATCCAGCGCCGGCCACGACGTGTCATGACGGACCGGTTCCTTCCTGCAGAGTGCCCGGACGCGACCGGCTTTGCGGACCGCAATTCAGCCTCCGTCGCCTGCGAGTCGGGCAGGTAGTGGTCGCGACTCCGGATGTCGGGTCTGCGGACCCCGCCGTTGGCCGAGACCGGGAGCAACGCGCCCTGTTCTTCTCGTAGAGGGCGAGATCGCCTGCCCGATCCATTGGCCCCGCACCGAAAGGCGCCGGGCGCTGCCCCGCCTTCGCGAGGCCGCCGAGGCGACCACCGGATTCGCGGGCCCTTGTGACTTCCCACCTCATCAGGGCGACCCGGAAGAGCATACCCATCTTGCAATAAAATATATCGATAGCGATATAGTGGCAATGACTTCGTACTCTATGATTGTTGGCAAGGACTTGTGCAGTAGGCCGGTTGGACGTGCACACGCGTCCCAGGCCGGTCGGCTAGTGCGCGGAGTGATGTGGGGTCAGCGTCGATCCGGGCCGCTTGGTGCGCTGCCGACCCGGATAGTAATACTGTTGGCGATGCTCGCCGGTGCGCTCTTGGGCGGTCATCCAGCGGGCGCCGCGGCGTATGCCGCCTCCGGAGACCCGACGCCGCAAGCGGAGGGCGGGAACGCCCGCGATCGAGAGATGTTCCAACGCCCCGGTCCTGTGCCGGGTAGCGTGTTCCGGGACTGCGGCGCCTGCCCGGAGATGGTGGTGGTGCCCGCCGGTTCCTTCATGATGGGCCCGCGGCCGGGCGAGGAATACCGGACCTACTATGAAACCCCGCAGCGCCGCGTCGCCATCGCCAAGCCCTTCGCGGTGGGCAAGTACGAGGTGACGTTCGCCGAGTGGGATGCGTGCCTCGCCGCGGGCGGCTGCCGCGGCCATCGTCCGTTCGACTGGTACTGGGGCCGCGGACGCCGGCCGGTAACCAATGTGAGCTGGGAGGATGCCAAGGCCTATGTGCGCTGGCTGACGCAGCGGACGGGCAGGCCCTACCGCCTGCTGTCCGAGGCAGAGTGGGAGTACGCCGCGCGGGCGGGAACGGCCGGGCCGTATCACTTCGGCGCGACGATCTCCACCGACCTGGCCAACTACAACGGAACCTATTGGATGCGCACGGGCGGCGAATATCGGCGCAAGACGGTTCCGGTGGGATCGTTCCCGCCGAACGCTTTCGGCCTGCACGACGTGCACGGCAATGTACAAGAATGGGTGGAGGATTGCTGGCACGGCAGCTATCACGATGCCCCGGCAGACGGCAGCGCATGGATTGCGGGCGGCATCTGCTCGGGCCGTGTGCTCCGCGGCGGTTCCTGGTATTGGGGCACCGCTCATGCCCGTTCGGGTGCCCGCCACGGTCTCAAGACCTGGAACCGAAACAACCTCAACGGCATCCGCGTCGCCCGCGATCTCGCCCCCTGACCCGAGCGCCCTTCAATGACGCACCCGGGTCACGCCGTCGGCGCCGATCTCGCTGACCTCGCGCCAGTACCACCACCCGGCGGGAAATGCCAGCCCCATTCTCGCGGATGTGCGGGCAGACGACGAACAGCATCTCCACACGCTCGGACGGGAGCTCGACCCGGTGCGCGAAACCGACCTGGCAGCCTGAACTTCAACCGGGATACACCTTAACCGCACCTGCCGGTGCTAACTGTCTGACAAACGGTCGTTTTTTCTCTCGTGTTTGGTCGCCGGGGAACGGATTGCACAACTTTCCGTTCCCCGGCTGCAACCGCATCCGGGAGAACATTCATGCCCAAACGCGCCCTTACCGACGCCCGAATCGAAGCGCTCCGCCCCCGCAACACCGCCTACGACATACGCGACGCCAGGCTCAAGGGTCTTGGCGTCCGGGTGCTGCCCTCGGGCCGCAAGCGTTTCTTCGTCCACTGCCAGCATCGCGGACAGCGCGTCTGGAAGATCGTCGGAGACGCCGCGACCATGGATGTCGGCGCCGCCCGGTCCCTGGCCGCCGACATGCTCGCCGCGATCCGGCGGGACGGGAACGTGCCCCGCCGGCCCGACGAGACCGTGTTCGAAGCGGCGGCGGAGGAACTGTTCCGGAGCTGCGAGCGGAACTGGAAGCCCGGCACCCGCAAGGTGAACCGGATCTATTACCGCAACCAGATCCTGCCCTGGTTCGGCGGCATGCAGATCGCGGAGATCGGGCGGGGCGACGTTCAGCGGTGGTTCGCGTCCCTTCACGCGACGCCGGCGGCCGCGGATCGCGCGGCGCCGGTTCTTTCCGTCCTGATGAAACAGGCGGAGCTGCTGGGCTACCGGCCCGAGGGGTCAAACCCTTGCGTGGGGATCAGGCGCTATCGCAGGAAGGGACGGGAACGCTTCCTGTCGCCCGTCGAGATGTGGCGCCTCGGCGCGGCGCTCACTCGTCATCGTGACAAACGCCCCCTCTATGTGGCGGCGGTCGAACTCCTGTTGCTGACGGGTTGCCGCAAGAGCGAAATCCTCACCCTCCAATGGACCGACTGCCGCGAGGGGAAACTGTTCCTGCGCGATTCCAAGATCGGGCCGCGCACGGTCTGGCTCTCCTCCCCGGCCCGGCGGGTCCTCGACGCGTTGCCGCGGAGGGGAAGCAGGGTCTTCCCTTCCGGCGCCGCCGGCTCGTCCCTGGCGCCGCAGGCGATGAACCGTTTCTGGGACAGGTTGCGGGCGGAAGCCGGTCTCGAGGATGTCACGCTGCACGACGCGCGGCATTCCTACGCAAGCGTCGCCCTGATGCAGGGCGAGACCGTGGTGACCATCGGCAAGCTGCTCGGTCACAAGAACCCGGCGACCACGCTCAAATACATCCATCTCGACGATGCGGCGGTGCGCGAGGCGGTCGAGACCGTCGCACCCGCGATGGCCGGGAGGGGGTGAGGGATGGCGAGAAAACTTCGCCTCGGCGAAGAGAACGCCGCCAGGTTCAGGCCCGGCAGGGCCGAATATACGGTCTGGGACAGCGGCATCGCGGGCTTCGGCGTCCGGGTCCGCCCCTCGGGAAGCCGGACCTTCGTGTTCCATTGCGGCACGCACGGCAGGTCGAAGCGCTTCACCCTAGGGCGGGTGGGTGTGAAGCCGATCGGCGAAGCTCGCCGGGAATGTCTCGAAATCCGCCTGCGGGAGGCCGCCGGCGGATCGGCCGACGCCATGGGTCGGACCCCTGTTCCCTCGTTCCGGGATTTTGTCCTCGGCGACTGGAAAGAGGCGTGCCGCGGCCGGCACAAGCCATCGACGAAGAAGTCCATCGACAGCCATCTGAAGACCCAGCTGCTTCCGGCCTTCGGCTCGATGCCGCTTGACCGGATATCCCGG
>MPNO01000118.1 GCA_002239065.1 Defluviicoccus sp. bin129
CTGCCCACGACGACGGCGACCGGCAGTTCGTCAAGGTTCTCGCGGCGGTGCTGGAGGACGGGCTGGAGGCGGTCGAGGCGGCCTGCGCCGAGGCGCTTGCCTGCAGCGCCAGCCGGCGCCGCCGGCGTGCTCAACATCCTGCCCCGGAGGCTTGCGATTGTGGACACTATCGACCTCCGGAACCTCGCCACAGACTGCGGCCCCGAACCGGCCCGCCTCATGGGCGGTCACGCCAGACGCCTACAGTCGCCGCCGCCACGGCGCAGATGCCTATGCGGGCTCGCCCCCGGGACCGGTTCCGCCCGGCGGTGGTGAGCGCTGGCCGCCACGATCAAGACCGCCAAGCGCCCGGTATCCGGCAGGTCCCCGGGAACGCACGAGATTGACCTTGCGGACGGTGGCGTGGACCTGCACGCCGAAGCTCGCCGGTTCATCGCCCCCGACCGGGCATCCTTGCTGTCGACCGTTTAGAGCGCCATCAGATCCTTCAACGCCCGATCGATAAATTCTGCATCGGTCGGGTTGCGCCCCGATCCGGCCCAGTGGCCCCATATCGTGGGGATCGGTCGGAACTCGGCGTTGGGCATGTGGGCGGCTTCGTACTCGCCGTCCTCGGGGGGAAAGTAGGTGTCCGTCATGCTGGGTAGGACGATAGCGCGGGCGGAGATCGCGGCGAGAGCGTCCTCGAAGTTCGACCCATAGAGCGGGTTGTCGCTGATATCGGCATGCCGCCAGGTCCAGATTTGCGACAGGATGTTGTTGGCGTCGAGCGACAGGCACCATCGTTCCCAATAGCCGGTGAGAAAATCCTCCAGGGAGTCGAAGCCGAGCTCCTTGAATTTCTCCTCGCGGTAGAAACCCTGCGACGGTGGCCAGGGTGCCCAGGCGCGGCCGAGCGCGCGCAGGCCTGCCTCGGGCGGGCGGTCGTATTCGCCGCCTTGCCAGGCGGGATCGGCGGTCAGCACCGCCCGCATGCCGTCGAGGAAGGCGGCGTTATGGATCGATGTCCGCGCCGAGCCGCAGATCGGCGCGATGCGCTCGACGCGATCGGGAAAGAGCGCCGCCCAGTGATAGGTCTGGATCGCTCCCATCGAATGGCCGAAGGCGAGCGCGATCCGCTCGACCCCGAAGACCTCCGTCAACACCCGACGCTGAAGCTGCACGTTGTCGTAAACGGAGACGTTCGGGAAGTGCGCTCCGCCCGAGGGCGACGGAGCGTTACTCGGCGATGACGACAGGCCGTTGCCAATCGTGTCGAACACGACGACAAAGTGCTTTCCTGGGTCGATCGCTTTCCGGGCGCCGATGAAGTACTCGCAATCGCTATGCCGTGCGCTGAAGGGCGTGAAGCAGAGGACGACATTGCTCTTGCCGGCGTTGACCCTGCCATGGGTGGCGTAGGCGATCACGGCGCCATGGAGCGTCTGGCCCGATTGAAGGGTCACGTCACCGGCGTCGAAGATCCGGGTTTCGGCCATCGCTCGGCGCTCCTCTTCAATCCTGTGCCCGACGGATGTGGAACCATTTGCCGAGGCGAAGGATGTTCCGATCGTCACCCCGCCGACCGACAAGCTGGATGCCGACGGGCAGGCCCGCCGGACCGAACGCGCCCGGAATCCCCGCGATCGGGACGTTTAGAAGCGTCCACATCACCTGGAAGACCGGACTTCCCGTTGCTGCGATCCCCTCGGGTGCCTCGGCCACGACGCTCGGGCAGAGAAACGCGTCCCAATCGCCGAAGGCGTCGTTGACCGCAGCCCGGCACTCCTCCGCGTGGGTGCGCAGGGCCCCCTCCCGGGCCGCAGGCACAGAAAGGCCGTCCTCCATCATGTCACGAAGACCTTGGCTCATTCGATCTTTGTGGATCCGGTAGTCTTCGCCCAGGCTACGGGTGAGGCCAGCCTTGAGGATGGTCGTGTGGGTCTCCAGCAGGTCGTCGAACGCGGGTGGCAGACGGACCTCGTCGACCTCAGCGCCGAGGGATGCGAGCTGCTTGGCCGCATCCTCGACCGCATCGATGCTCGGCTGCTCGGCATGCGACCACATCGGCGTGCGGCAAAGCCCGATCTTCGGGCCGCGCCCGATACCATCGGCCAGCGGTTGAGGCGTCTCGTCGTGGACGATCGCGAAAAAGCTCGCGAGATCGTCGAAACTCCGTCCCATATAGCCGAGCGTGTCGAAGCTCGGCTCCAGCGGCAGGATGCCGGAGAGATCGGTGATTCCGCGTGTTGGCTTGAAAGCGCAGATGCCGCAAAACGCCGCCGGTCGGATGAGCGAACCCGCGGTCTGGTTGCCAAAGGCGATCGGCACCATGCAATCGCCGACCGCGGCCCCCGAACCGCGATCGCGCACGCCTGGGAGGGGTTCCTCTCGCTTCTGGCGGCGATCGTCGGGGTTCTGTTGCTGCTGGCGATGATCGCGGTCTCGGCCGATGTAGTGGGGCGGTATTTTCTTGCCGCCCCCATCGGCTGGGTGCTCGAGCTGACCGAGTACATCCTGCTCTACACGCCGTTCCTGGGGATGGCGTGGCTGGTGCGCCGCGCCGGGGGGCATGTCCGGATCGACGTGCTGGTGACCGCGCTACCGCCGAGAACCCAGATGAAGCTCAACCTCGCCGTCGCGGCCGCCGCCGCGCTCGCCTGCGCGGCGGCGGCCTATTACGCCGGGCTGACGACCTGGGACCACTATGTGAGGCGGGTCGAGACCTACGGCATCTACCCGATCCAGAAATGGACCCTGCTCATCGTCATCGCCGCCGGTTTCGCTTTCACCGCAGTCGAGTTCGTGCGCAAGGCGTTCGAGCATTTCGGCGCGCTGCAAACCGGTTCGGACGGTTCCGATCCCGCTGGGTGACGCTGTACTCCCTCGCGGGTCCCGGCCGAGCGCGGCCGGCTTCACCTCGTCGGAAGACGGCGTCGTTCTGTCCCACGAAACAGCAGGGCGCATCGATCGTAGGCATCGCCGATGACGGGGCGTTCCGGGGAGAAAGCCAACCTTCCCGATCGGCATGGCCCGAACTCGCCCGAAGGGCCATAGTCCGGTCCTTGGGGCTCGAATGGGGTGAGCGATGAGCGTACTCCCGCCCATCGTGTTCGTGGACGGCAACAACGTGATGGGCTCGCGTGCGGACGGCTGGTGGCGCAATCGCGCCGAGGCCGCGCGGCGGCTGGTCGCGGACATCGCCGCCGTAGCGTGTCGCCGGGGAGGTACATGGACGATCGTGTTCGACGGCCCCGAGCCGCCCACCCTGTCTCCGGCGCAGGAGTGCCTTTCCGTCATTCACACCGGGCATCGCCGCCGGGATGGCGCGGACGACCGTATCGTCGAACTGGTCGCTGTCCTGCCGGACCCGCCGGCGGCGCTGGTCTACACCTCCGACGCCGGGCTGCGCTCCCGGGTGCAGGCGCTCGGCGCTCGCGTTTCAGGCGCACGGGCGCTTCTGAACGAGATTGTTGCGGACCGGTCCGGAAATGAGCCTGTCCAGGATGGCTCGGGGATCTGACAGGGCGGGTCCGCGACCTGCCGGTCCGATCCTCCCTCATCGGATCGGTCCACCCTCTTGCCCGTGCAACCGCCCGTCAGGCGCCGGCACATGGTGCTGAAACCCACAGACCCACAACGTGGCTGTCGAGAGGTCCGACGCAGAGACTGGGTCCACCCCGTGTGCGGTGCAATTCCGCCATCCCTGGGCGCCGCCGCCTGGGACGAAGAGTGATCGGGTCGGTGCGCCGGGAACCGCATGGGAATCGGCGGGACTCGATAGTCTGGCCGCTTGAGGCGCGCAATGGCGCAGCTGCGCCCTATTGCACCGCTTGCGCCGAGATTGTTCCATCGGGCCTGTGAGTTGGACCATGAAATCCCTCGTCCTGACGCTATTGCTCGGCGCCGCTCTGTTTGGCCCCGCCGCGGCTGAGGAGGACGTTCGCCTCGCCACCATCCATCTGCCGGAGGGCTTCGTCATCGAGGCCTTCGCGGCAGTACCCAATGCACGGCAGATGGCCTGGGGCGAGAAAGGCACCCTCTTCGTCGGCACCCGCCGGGAAGGGCGCGTGTTCGCGGTGACCGACGAAGACGGCGACGGCCGCGGCGAGCGCGTGCGCGAGATCGCATCGGGGCTGCGGATGCCGAGCGGGGTCGCATTCCGCGACGGGGCGCTCTATGTGGCGGCCGTCAGCACCATCTTCCGCTTCGACGACATCGAGGTCCGGCTGGACGACCCGCCCGCTCCCGCGGTCGTCACCGACCGGCTGCCGTCTGACGGGCATCACGGCTGGAAGGTGCTGGAGTTCGGACCCGACGGGCTTCTCTATCTTCCCGTCGGCGCGCCGTGCGACGTGTGCCGCACGGAGGGATACCACGGCACCATCCTTCGGATGCATCCCGACGGCTCGGGCATCGAGATCTACGCGCGGGGCCTCCGGAACTCGGTGGGCCTGGCCTGGCACCCGGTGACGGGCGAGTTGTGGTTCACCGACAACGGCAGCGATCACCTGGGCCCCGACCTGCCGCCCGACGAGTTGAACAGGGCTCCGGGTCCGGGGCTTCACTACGGGTTCCCGTTCTGCCACGCCGGCACGCTGCCCGATCCCGAATTCGGGGGCGACGGGCGCTGCGGCGATACCGAGCCGCCTGTCCAGGCCCTGGCGGCGCATGTGGCGCCGCTCGG
>MPNO01000028.1 GCA_002239065.1 Defluviicoccus sp. bin129
GGCCGAACGGACCGGGCGGAGCATCGCCGAGACCGGGACGACCGTGTTCCGCCCGCCTTACGCGCCGGTGCCGATCGCGGCCTTCGGCGGGGGGCCGCCCGGCCGCGGCCTCCCGGCGGCCCCGCGGCGCCCCGGCCCCCCCCGAGCCACGGCTGGGCGGAACGGCGGGGCGCCGTCTTCGTCGAGGCCGGCGCCTGGCTGCGCGCCCAATGGTTCCCGCTGCCCGGCGAGACCCATTGGCGGCAGTCGGTCGACCGGGAGGTGACGCAGACCCGCGGCTCGGTCGGCATCTGCGACGTCACGACGCTCGGCAAGATCGACATCCAGGGGCGCGACGCGCAGGACTTTCTCAACCGGATCTACGCCAACGGCTTCGCCCGGCTCGCGGTCGGCAAGGTGCGCTACGGGCTGATGCTGCGCGAGGACGGCTTCGCCTATGACGACGGCACGACGGCGCGGCTCGGCGAGAACCATTTCGTCATGACGACGACCACGGCGAACGCCGTCCTGGTGTTCCGCAACATGGAGTTCGCCCGCCAGTGCCTGTGGCCGGGCCTCGACGTCCATCTGATCTCGGCGACCGAGCAATGGGCGCAGTTCGCCGTCGCCGGCCCCAACGCCCGCAGGCTGCTGGAGAAGATCGTCGATCCCGGACACGATATCTCCAACGAGGCCTTCCCCTTCATGGCGTGCGGCGAGATCGGCGTGTGCGGCGGCACCCCGGCACGGCTTTTCCGCATCTCGTTCTCGGGCGAGCTGGCCTACGAGATCGCCGTGCCCGCGCGCTACGGCGAAGCCCTGATGGAAGCGCTGGTGGCGGCCGGCGAGGAGTTCGGGGCGACCGCCTACGGCACCGAGGCGCTCGGGGTCATGCGGATCGAGAAGGGCCACGCGGCGGGCAACGAGCTCAACGGCCAGACCACGGCGCGCATGCTGGGCCTGCAGCGCATGGTGTCGAAGACCAAGGACTGCATCGGCAACGTGCTGTCCGAACGGCCGGAGATGAACCGCGAGGACGGGCTGGAGATGATGGGCTTCAAGCCGGTCGATCCCGGGCGGGAGCTCGCCGCCGGCGCCCATTTCCTGGCCCATGGCGAGGCGGCGGAAACCGCGAACGACCAGGGATGGATGACGTCGGTCGCCTACTCGCCGATGCTGCGATCGTCGATCGGCCTCGGCTTCATCGAGCGGGGGACCGCCCGTATCGGCGAGACGGTCCGGGCCTGGGACGCCATGCGCGGCACCGACGTCCCGGTCGAGATCGTCTCTCCGCATTTCTACGATCCCGACGGGGAGCGGCTCCGTGGCTGAGGCGGCGCTCACCTCCCGTTTCCCGCTCGACGGCTACCGGAGGACGATCGGGACCGTCGCCCTGGCCGAGATCGCCGGCCTGGCCCTGGTGTCGGCGGCGGTGCCCCGGGGCGGGGATGCCGCCTTCGCCGCCGCGCTCGCCGAAGGGTTCGGCGCGGCGCGGCCGGCGACCGGCGCTTTCACCCTCGGCGACAGGCAGGCCGCGCGGATTCTCGGCATGCAGCCGGATCAGGTGTTCGTCCTGTTCGAGCCGCCCGACCCGGACCGCGCGGCAGAGACCGTCTCGGCCGCTCTCGGGGCGGCCGCCTACGTCACCGACCAGTCCGACAGCTGGGCCATGCTGCGCATCGCCGGCGCCGGCGTCCGTGCCGCGCTGGAACGCATCTGCCCCCTCGATCTCGACGAGTCGCGCTTCCCGCAAGGCCGGGTGGCGCGCACCGCGATGGAGCATCTCGCGGCGATAATTCTGCGCGACGGCGCGGACAGCTTCCTGCTGATGAGCCCGCGCTCGTCGGCCCGCGACTTCCTGCGCGCCGTCGAGCTGTCGGTCGAGAACGTCTCCTGACGGCGCTTCGACCCCGCCTCACCCCGCGCCGTTCGACGCCTCGCGGATCGCCTTGAGCACCTTGGGCGGCGACATCGGCTGTTCGCGCAGCCTTATGCCGATGGCGTCGTGGATCGCGTTCGAGATCGCCGCGATCGGCGGGATGATCGGCACCTCGCCGATGCCGCGCACGCCGTAGGGGTGGTTAGGGTTGGGCACCTCGACGATGTCGGTGCCGATGAACGGCACGTCCGAGGCGACCGGCACACGGTAGTCGAGGAAGCCCGGGTTCTGCAGCCTGCCGTCCGCGTCGTAGATGTACTCCTCGTTGAGCGCCCAGCCGATCCCCTGCACCGCGCCGCCCTGGAACTGGCCCTCGACATAGGCCGGGTGGATCGCCTTGCCGGTGTCCTGGATCACGGTGTAGCGCAGGATCTTGACCAGCCCGGTCCTGCGGTCGACCTCGACGTCGACGATATGGGTGCCGAAGCCCGGCCCCGCGCCCTCGGCGGTGATTTCCGCATGCCCCGCGATGGGGCCGCCGGTCATCCCGGACTTGCGGGCGATCTCGACGATGGAGAGCGGCTCGAACTCGCCGACATTGGAGCTCGCCGGGCGGGCATGGCCGTCCTCCCAGACCACCCCGTCGACCGGCACGTCCCACATTTGCGCGGCGCGCTCGCGCATCACGTCGATCGCCTTGCGCGCGGCCACGGTCACCGCAATGCCGCTCGCGAAGGTGCCGCGGCTGCCGGCGGTGACGAAGTTGAAGCCGAGCGTCTGGGTGTCGCCGATCTGCGGACGCACCTTGTCGACGTCGATGCCGAGCTCCTCGGCCACCATCATCGCCATCGCCGCGCGCGACCCGCCGGCGACGTCGATGGTGCCGAGGATCACGGTCACGCTGCCGTCCTCGTTGACGTTGAGCGTGGTGGTGGTTTCCTTGCCGATATTGAACCAGAACCCGGTCGCGATACCGCGCCCCTGGTCGGGGCCGAGCTTCTCCTGGAGATGCGGGTGCTGCCGCGCCCGGTTCAGCGTCTCCTCGTAGCCGATGGGTCCGAAGGTCGGGCCGTAATAGGTCTGGGTGCCCTGCCTGGCGGCGTTCTTCAGGCGGATCTCGATCGGGTCGATGCCGAGCTCGCGCGACATCTCGTCCAGGATGCTCTCGACGCCGAAGATCGATATCGGCGCGCCCGGCGCGCGATAGGCGGCGACCTTGGGCCGGTTCACGGTGATGTCGTTGCCCCGCACCCTGACGTTGTCGAGGTCGTAGCGGGTAAACGTGCACATCGCGGCCATCGGCACCGAGGAGCCGGCGAAGGCGCCGGCCTGGAAGTCGAGCTCGGCCTCGGCGGCGGTGATCCGCCCGTCCTTGCGGCAGCCGATCTTGATCCGCGTATGCGCGCCCGAGGTCGGGCCGGTCGAGCGGAACACGTCCTCCCGGCTCATCGTCATCTTGACCGGGCGATTGGACTTTTTCGACATCACGATGGCGAGCGGCTCGAGATAGACGTTGTTCTTGCCGCCGAACCCGCCGCCGAGCTCGGTCGGGATCACGCGGATCTTGGAGATGTCCATCTGCAGCAGCTTGGCGCATTGCGCGCGGATGACGAAATGGCCCTGGGTGGCGGTATAAAGCTCGACCTGGCCGTCCTCGGTGTAGCTCGCGATCGAGGCCTGCGGCTCGATATAGCCCTGGTGGACGGGCTTGGTGTTGAACTCGCGCTCGATGACCAGATCGGCCTCGGCGAAGCCCTGCTCCACGTCGCCCTTGGCGAAGGAGACCACCTTGGCGAGGTTGGAGGGCTTTTCGGGCGCCGGATCGAGCCCCTCGGTCATCTGCTCCTCGTGCAGCAGCGGCGCGTCGTCGGCCATCGCCTCGACCGGGTCGATGACATGCGGCAGCACCTCGTAATCGACCTCGATCAGCCTGGCCGCGCGGCGCGCGATCGCCTCCGAGGTGGCGGCGACGGCGGCCACCGGGTGGCCGTCATAGAGCACCTTCTCGCGCGCCATCATGTTGCGGGTCACGTCGCGGAAATTGACGATCAGCTCGCCCGCGGCGGCGTACTCGACCGGCATCTCCGGGAAATCGTCGCGCGTGACCACCGCCTTGACGCCCTTGAGCGCTTCGGCCTTGTCGGTGCGGATGGCGAGCACCCGCGCATGGGCGTGCGGGCTGCGGACCACGCGGCCGTAGATCTGGCCCGGCAGGTTGACGTCGGCGCCGTAGCGGGCCCGGCCCGTCACCTTGTCGACCCCGTCGGGGCGGATCGGCCGGGTGCCGACGACCTTGAGATCCTTGTCCTCGTATTTGAGCATCGTCGCCATGGTCAGACCTCCCTCATCTCGCGGGCCGCGTCGGCCACCGCCTCGACGATCTTGTGATAGCCGGTGCAGCGGCAGAGATTGCCGGCGAGCCAGTAGCGGATTTCGGTCTCGGTCGGGTCCGGGTTGCGCTCCAGCAGCGCCCGCGACGCGACCAGCAGACCCGGGGTGCAGATGCCGCATTGCAGGGCGGCGTGTTCGAGGAATTTCTGCTGCAGCGGGTGCAGCGCCTCGCCATCGGCCATGCCCTCGATGGTCTCGACCTCCTTGCCGTCGACCTCGACGCCGAGCACCAGGCAGGAGCACATCAGCCGCCCGTCCACGGTGACCGAGCAGGCGCCGCAATCGCCCGTGCCGCAGCCTTCCTTGGTGCCGGTCATTACGAGCTCGTCGCGCAGCACCGAGAGCAGCGTCTGGTCGCTCTCGCAGAGGAAATCGACCTCGTCGCCGTTGACCGTCGTCGTCACGTGGTAGCGCGCCATCATCCTTGCTCCGCCCGTTCGAGCGCGATCCGGGCCGCCCGTTCGGCGAGAACGCCCGCGACCTCGATCCTGAATTCCTTGGTGCCCCGCTTGTCGTCGATCGGCCGGCAGGCGGCCGAGGCGGCCGCCGACAGTGCGGCGAGCGCGGCATCGTCGACCCGGGTTCCGATCAGCGCGGCGGCGGCCTCGTCCACCAGCAGCGCGCGTTCGGCGACCGCGCCGAGCGCGACCCGGGCGGCGACGCACATCCCCGCCTCGTCGAGGGCGAGGTTGACGCCGACGCCGACCACCGCGATGTCCATCTCGGTGCGCGGGGTGAAGCGCAGATAGGCATCGCCCGAGCGCGGCTCGCGTTCCGGCAGGTCGAAGGAGACCACGATCTCGCCGGCGGCCAGCGAGGTCCGGCCGGGCGCGGTCGCGATGTCCTCCACCGGCGCCGCGCGCCGCCCGTCCGGGCCGATTATCCGTGCGATCGCGTCGGCCGCGATCAGCGCCGGCACGCTGTCGGCGGCGGGCGATGCGTTGCACAGATTGCCGCCGCGCGTCGCCCCGCCGCGGATCTGGATGGAGCCGATCAGCTTGGCGCCGTCGACGATCCCGGGCCAGGCGGCGTTGAAGCCCTCATGCTCCATGATCTCCATGCCGGTGACCGCGGCGCCGAGGCGGAACCGGCCGCCCTCCTCGGCGATCTCGCGCATCTCGGCGATGTTCTTGACGTCGACCAGCACCGTCGGCTCGACGAGGTCGGCGCGCATCTGGATCAACAGATCGGTGCCGCCCGCCAGCACCCTCGCCGCGCCGCCGGCATCCGCCAGCAGCCTGGTCGCCGCGTCCAGTGACGCCGGCGCTTCATAGCGCATCCGATTCCGCCTCCTCGATCCCGCCACGATGCCGGCCGCGACCGCGCCCGGCTGTCCGCAGTCATATACCGGTCCGGGCGGGACGAGGAAAGCGCCCCGGGAGCGAAGGCCGAGGCGCGGGGCTCGAAAGAGGGGATTGCACGTTCATGTTGTGTTCTTTAACTTCAATTCGCGTCAAGATAGTCATCCGATGCTGGGAGATGCCGTCGATGGAAGCGTTCTTCGACTACATCGCCGACCACCCGGGCTTCGTTTTCGAAATCCTGCTGATACCGCCCGCGGTCGCGGTCTTTCGCGAGGACGGCTATGACACGATAGGCAGAGTAGCGTTCGCCTTTTGGCTGGCGGGGTATGCGATCTCGCTGCTCGTCCTGGTGCAGGTCATGGGCTTCCTGGCGGGAAGCGATCTCCGCAGATTCTGGCTGGCGGTGATTACGCTCTTCTCCCTGCTCGTGCTCTGCCCCTGCCTGTACTTCATATATCACTTCTACGAGAGCGTCGTGCAGCGCGCCCGGGATGCCGGGCATGGCAGGGCGATCGCCTATCTTGCGGTCCTTCCGCCGCTCAACCTGGCGGTGTTCGCCTATCTCCTCTGGCGCCCCGGCGTTCCGCCGGCCACGCTTCGGCGAAACCGCCAGCGCAGGCGCCGGCGTTGGCGCAAATTGATGTCCCGGATCGCCGCCTTGCCCCGTGGCTGGCCCTGAATCCGGGCCGGTTCCGCACAAGCCCGATTTGCTCTAGGGTCCGCCGCCGGAGGGGCGATGGAATTCGGGCTTTCCGAGGAGCAGCAGCAGTTCCGCGAGGCCGCGCGGGCCTTCGCCGAGGGCGAGCTGGCGCCGAACGCGGCGGCCTGGGACGAGGACTCGACCTTTCCGGTCGATACGCTGCGCCAGGCCGCCGCGCTCGGCTTCGCCGGGCTCTATGTCGGCGAGGATGTCGGCGGCTCGGCCTGCCGTCGGCTCGACGCGGCGATCGTGCTGGAGGAGCTGGCCGCCGGCTGCACCTCGACGGCGGCCTATATCTCGATCCACAACATGGCCGCCTGGATGATAGACGCCTTCGCCGCCGCCGACCGGCGCCTTGCGTGGCTGCCCAAACTCAATTCGATGGACTGGTTCGCGAGCTACTGCCTGACCGAACCCGGCAGCGGGTCGGACGCCGCCTCGCTGACCACGCGGGCCGAGCGCGACGGCGACGACTACGTGCTCAACGGCGCCAAGGCGTTCATCTCGGGGGCGGGCAGCGCCGACCTCTACGTCACCATGGCGCGCACCGGCACAGACGGTCCGGGCGGGATCTCCTGCATCGGCGTCGAGGCCGGTACGCGAGGGCTCTCCTTCGGCGAGCAGGAGAAGAAGCTAGGTTGGCATTCCCAGCCCACCGCGATGGTCTATTTCGACGATTGCCACGTGCCGGTCGCCAACCGCATCGGCGCGGAGGGGGAGGGGTTCCGCATCGCCATGGCGGGGCTCGACGGCGGGCGGATCAATATCGGCGCGTGCTCGATCGGCGGCGCCCGGGCGTGCTACGAGGCGGCGCGGATCTATGTCGGCGAGCGCCGGCAGTTCGGCCGCGCCATCGCCGACTTCCAAGCGACCCGGTTCAAGCTCGCCGACATGGCGACGGCGCTCGAATCGGCGAGGCTGATGGTGTGGCGCGCGGCGGCGGCGATCGATGCCGGCGAGGCGGACGCCACGCTCCGCTGCGCGATGGCCAAGCGGCTCGCCACCGATGCCGGGTTCGAGGTGTGCAACGAGGCCCTGCAACTGCACGGCGGGTACGGCTATCTTCGCGACCACGCGATCGAGCGCTATCTGCGCGATCTGCGGGTTCACCAGATCCTCGAAGGGACCAACGAGATCATGCGGGTCGTCATCGCCCGGCGTCTGCTGGCCGACGGCGGATGACGGCGGACATCGCCTTCGCCGTCGAGGGCGCGATCGGGCGGGTGGAACTCAACGCGCCCGCCACCTTCAACGCGCTCACAAGGGAGATGTGCATCGCCTTCCGCGCCCGCCTGCTCGAATGGGCGGAGGAGCCTGCGATCGGCGCCGTCGTGGTGTCGGGCGCCGGCGAGCGCGCGTTCTGCGCCGGTGGCGACATTCGCGCGCTCTACGAATCCCATCGCGCCGGCGACGGCGCGGCCGCCACCTTCTTCTGGCACGAATACCGGCTCGACCACGCGGTGCACGAGTTCCCAAAACCCTATGTCGCGCTGGTCGACGGCATCGCGATGGGCGGCGGGGTCGGCATATCGGTCCACGGATCGCACCGGGTGATGACCGAGCGCACGATGTTCGCCATGCCGGAATGCGGCATCGGGCTGTTTCCCGATGTCGGGGCGACCGAGTTCCTGCCGCGCGCGCCGGGCGAGCTCGGCATGTATCTCGCGCTCACCGGCGCCCGGCTCAAGGCGGCGGACGCGATCCACGCCCGCATCGGCACCCACTACGTGCCGAGCGCGCAGCTGCCGGGTTTCGTCGAACGCCTCGCCGCGTCCGACCTGTCGGCGGGCGAAGCGGCGGTCGATGCCGTGCTTGCGGAGTTCGCGGAAAATCCCGGGCCGGTGCAGCTCCGCGAGCATGCGAGGGTGATCGACCGCTGCTTCTCGGCCGAGACGGTGCCCGGGATCATGGACGCGCTCGAAGCCGAGGACGGCTATTTTGCCATCGAGGCGGCGGACACGCTGCGCACCAAATCGCCGACCAGCATGCTGGTCACCCACCGCCAGCTGCGCGGCGGCGACGGGCTCGATTTCGAATCCGTCATGCGCCGCGAGTACCGCATGGCCCGCGCCTTCCTCGCCGGGCACGACTTCTTCGAGGGCATCCGCGCGGCGGTGATCGACAAGGACCGCAAGCCGCGCTGGGACCCGGCGCGGCTCGAGGATGTCGGCGAAGCGGATGTCGAACGCTGCTTCGCGCCGGTCGAGCGCGAGCTCGCCTTCGACTGACTCCGGGGGAGAAAACATGGCGGAAATCGGTTTCGTCGGGCTCGGCAATATGGGCCGTCCCATGGCAGGACGGCTGATCGCGGCCGGCCACGCGGTGCGCGGCTTCGACGTGGCGGCGCCGGCGCGCGCGGCCGCGGAGGCGGCGGGGATCCCGATGGCGGGCGACCTGGCCGCGGCGGCGGCGGGCGCCGGGGCGGTGTTCACCATGCTGCCGGCCGGCGACGACGTGCGCGCGGTCTATTGCGGGCCGGGCGGGCTGCTGGCTTCGGCGGAAAGCGGCACGCTGCTGGTCGACTGCTCGACCATCGACCTCGAGACCGCGCGCGCGGTCCACGAGGAGGCGCGGGACAGCGGCTTCGCGATGCTGGACGCCCCGGTCTCCGGCGGGGTCGGCGGGGCCGAGGCGGGCACGCTCACCTTCATGGTCGGCGGCAGCGCGGACGCCGCCGCCCGGGGCGAGCCCCTGATGGCGGCGATGGGGCGCAACATCGTGCACGCCGGCGGGCCGGGCAACGGCCAGGCGGCGAAGATGTGCAACAACATGGTGCTCGGGGTCTCGATGATCGCGGTGTCGGAAGCGTTCACCCTCGCCGAGCGGGTCGGGCTCGACGCCCAGACCCTGTTCGACATCGTGTCGACCGCGTCGGGGCAGTGCTGGTCGCTCACCAACTACTGCCCGGTGCCGGGGCCGGTGCCGTCGTCCCCCGCCAACCGGGACTACCGGGCGGGGTTCACCGCGGCGATGATGCTCAAGGACCTCCGGCTCGCGCGCGGCGCCGCCCAGGCGAACGGCGCCAACACCCCGCTCGGCAGCCACGCCGCCGCCCTCTACGAGCAGTACTGCGCCGACGGCGAGGAGGGCTCGGACTTCTCGGGCATCGTCCGGATGCTGCGGGGGGAGCGTCAGGCGCCGCCGGCCTCCGGTTGACTCGGCCCGCGGGCGTTTCGATAGTCGCGCCCGCACGGATTTCTCTCACCCGGACCACATATGGCGGAACCGGAACTTCCCGGCGGGCTCAGGCTCGCCGCCGATATCGGCGGCACGTTTACCGACATCGCCGCCTTCGACCCGGCGAGCGGCGCGCTCCGGCTCGGCAAGGCGCTGTCGACCCCGGCGCATCTGGTGGACGGCATCGCCGCCGGGGTGGAGCGCGCCGGGATCGCGTTCTCCGACGCCGCGCTGTTCCTGCACGGCTCGACGATCGCCATCAACACCATGCTGGAGCGCACCGGCGCGCGCGCCGCGCTGGTGATCACCAAGGGGTTCCGCGACATCTACGAGATCGGCCGGGTCAACCGGCCGGATTCCTACAATCTGTTCTTCAAGAAGCACCGCCCGCTGATCGAGCGCGCGATGTGCTTCGAGCTCGACGAGCGGATGCTCGCCGAGGGCGAGGCGCTGACCCCGCTCGACGAGGACGAGGTGCGCGCGCTCGGCGAACGCCTGGCCGGGCTCGATGTCGAGGCGGTGGCGATCCTGCTGCTGCACAGCTACCGCAACCCCGACCACGAGAAGCGCGCCAAGGCGATCCTCGAATCCTGCCTGCCCGGGGCGTTCGTCACCGCGTCCTATGAGCTATCGCAGGAATACCGCGAGTTCGAGCGCTGCTCGACGGTCGCCGCCAACGCCTATATCGGCCCGGGCGTCAGGCGCTATCTGGGCGAGATCGGCGCCCGTCTGGAGGCCGAATCCTTCCCCGGCGCGTTCCTTGTCGTGCAGTCGACCGGCGGGCTCTACGACGTCGCCCAGGCGCGGCACGACTGCGTCCACATGCTCGAATCGGGGCCGGCGGCGGGGGTCATCGCCGGCCGGGCGCTGGCGCGCGCCGCGGGGATCGAAAACGCGATCACCTTCGACATGGGCGGGACGACGGCCAAGTCCGGGGTGATCTATGGCGGCGAGGCGCTGACCACCGGCAGCGCGATGATCGGCGGCTACGAGCAGGGCCTGCCGGTGCAGATCGCGATGATGGACATCTTCGAGGTCGGCACCGGCGGCGGGTCGATCGCGCGGACCGACGCGCAGGGCGCGCTCCGCGTCGGGCCGGAGAGCGCGGGCGCGATCCCGGGCCCGGCCTGCTACGGCACCGGCGGAACCCTGCCCACGGTGACCGACGCCAATCTGGTGCTCGGCCGGATCGCCGCCGACCGCTTCCTCGGCGGGGCGATGGCGCTCGATACCGGGGCAGCGATGGCGGCGATGAAGTCCGGCGTCGCCGATCCGCTCGGCATGGACCCGGTGGAGGCCGCCGCCGGCGTGCTGCAGATCGCCGCCACCGCGATGTCGTTCGCGGTCAAGGGCGTGTCGACCGAGCGCGGGCTGGACGCCGGCGCGTTCGTCCTCGTGGCCTGCGGCGGCGCCGGGCCGCTGCACGCCAGCGCCGTGGCGCGCGAGATCGGCATGCGGGAGATCGTCGTGCCGCCCGCCCCCGGCCATTTCTCGGCGATCGGCATGCTGCACGCCGACCTCCGCTACGACTACGTGCGCACCTGGTTCGCCCGCCTCGCCGAGGCGCCGCTGGAAGAGATCGAGCGGCTCTACGCGGGGATGGAGGCGGAGGGCCGCGCGGCGGTCGCCGCCACCGGGGCCCGGGTGTCCGAGATCGTCGTCGGGGGCGCCGCCGACATGCGCTATGTCGGCCAGGAGCACGCAGTCACCGTCGACCTGCCCGCCGCGCTCTTCGCCGCCGGCGACCGGGCGGCGATCAAGCGGCGCTTCGACGAGGTGCACGGAATCCGCTACGGCACCTCGGCGCCCGACGAACCCGCCGAGCTGGTGAGCCTCAGGACGACGGTGTCCGGCCTCCTGCCCAAGCCGCCGATGGTGCAGGGGGGCGAAGGCGGCACGACCGATCCCGCCCCGTTCGAGACCCGGCGCATCCATTTCTCCGAGACCGGCGATTTCGTCGCCACCCCGGTCTATGCCAGGGCCGATCTCGGCGCCGGCGCGACGCTCGACGGGCCGGCGGTGATCGAGGAGGCGGCGTCGACCACGCTGCTGCTGCCGGGCGACGGGCTCGGCGTCGACGAATACGGCAATCTGCGCATCCGGGTGGGGTCCGGCGGGCGATGAGCGGTGCTTCGCCCGACCCGGTGGTCACCGAGCTGGTGCGCAACGGCGTCATCGCCATCACCGAGGAGATGAAGACCAACCTCACCCGCACCGCCTACAACATGATCATCTACGAGGCGCTCGACTTCACCGTCGGGCTGTTCACAGCCAGGGGCGAGACGGTGTCGATCGGGCTCGGCCTGCCGATGTTCATCCGCGGCATGGCGGAGACGGTGAAGGCCAAGCTCAGGCATTTCGGCGACGAAATCGGGCCGGGCGACATATTGCTGACCAACGACGCCTATATCACCGGCAGCCACCTCAACCATCTGACCTTCTCGATGCCGGTCTTCGACGACGGCGCGCTGGTCGGCTTCGCGGTCTGCATGGCGCACTGGCCCGATATCGGCGGCACGCTCGACGGCATGACCACCGACATCTACTCGGAAGGCCTGCAGATCCCGATCCTCAAATACCAGCGGGCCGGCGTGGTCAACCAGGACCTGCTCGACATCCTGCGGATGAACGTGCGCCTGCCCGACCGCGCGATGGGCGATTTGCGCGCCCAGCTGACCGCGATCGCCAGCGGCGAACGGCGCTTCCTCGAGCTGATCCGGCGCTACGGGCGGGAGGCCGTGCTCGACTCCATTGCGGCGATCATGGACCAGTCCGAACGGGCGGCGCGGGAGCGCACGCGGGCGATCCCGGACGGCGTCTACGAGGCCGAGTCCTTCATGGACGATGACGGGGTCGATATCGCGGAGCCGGTGCCGATCCGCGTGAAGGTGACCGTCGAGGGCGACAGGATGACGGTCGACCTCTCCCACGTCTCGGAGCAGGTGAAGGGGTTCTACAATTCGGGCGTGACCACGGGGTATGCCTGTTCGCAGGTCGCCTTCAAGTGCCTGACCTCGCCGACCGACTACCCGATCAACGACGGCAGCTTCCGCAACCTCGATGTGGTGATCCCGATGGGGCGCGTGGTCAGCGCCGAGAAGCCGGCGCCGATGCGCTGGTGGATGACCTTTCCGATGACCATCGTGGACACCGTGTTCAAGGCGCTGGCGCCGGCGATCCCCGACCGCATCGTCGCCGGGCACCACGCCGATCTGATCATCGGCATGCTGAACGGGGTCAACCCGGCGACGTCCGAGTTCTACATCGCCTTCATCGGCCCGACCGGCGGCGGCTGGGGCGCCAAGCAGGCGGAGGACGGCAACTCGGCGACCATCTGCATGAACGACGGAGACACCCACAACAGCCCGGTCGAGCAGCTCGAGGCGAAGTACCCGCTGCTGTTCGAGGCCCATGCGTTGCGCCCCGATTCCTGCGGCGCCGGGCGGCGGCGCGGCGGGCTCGGCATCGAGAACGTGGTCCAGGCGCGCGCGCCGCTCACCGTCAACACCCAGATCGACCGCGTGCATTGCGCGCCCTGGGGGCTCTCCGGCGGGCTGGACGCGATGGGCAATTCGGTGGCGCTGCGCCGCGACGGCGCCTGGCGCGAGGATTTTCCCAACGCCAAGGTGTTCACCGCCCGCCTCGGGGCGGGCGAGGCGTTCGCGCTGAGATCCGGCGGCGGCGGCGGGTTCGGCCCGCCTGTGGAGCGCTCCATCGAGGCGGTCGCGCGGGATTTGCGCCAGGGTTACATCACCCCCGAGGCCGCGTTCCGCGATTACGGCGTGGTGTGCGACGCCCAGACGCTGGCGGTCGACATGGAGGCGTCCGAAAGGATCCGCGCCGCCAAGGCCACCCTCGCCGGGGCCGGCCCGCCGGAGGGGTGAGGGGCACCCGCCACGTCATGGCCGGGCGGAGGGAACGGCACCCAGCTCTTGTGAAACGCGTCCCTAAAACCCGGCCCGCGAGGCCGGCTTGATGGCGATCGCGAAGCTCGCCCCGGTGCCGCCGCAGCACGGGCAGGCGATCGAGTCGAATATCTCGCGGCGCTGTTCCGGTGCGATGTCGGTGTCGGCCAGCAACTCTTCCACCTGGCGGCGGATCGACGCGTGGATCGGGTCCGGCAGGTCCGGCGCCCCGGCCTGCGGCGCGTCATCGGCGGGAACCTGCCCGGCCTCCCGGGCGGCGCGGTAGAGCGCGCGGAACGGGCCGGTGAGGTTGAGATGGCGCCGGTCGTCGAACCCGCCCGGCACGGTCAGTTCTGCGGCGCGCCGGGATGGATGACCACCCCTTCCAGCCGTTCGACATAGCGCAGGAACCGGTACTTGTCCTCGATGCCGTCGGTCGGCTTGCGGTCCTCCCACGCCCAGGGATGCTTGCCCGGTTCGATCCTGGCCACCAGATAGCCCATCTCGCCGTCGTCGAGCATCGCGGCGAAGCGCGCGGCCAGGGTCTCCGGGTCGCGCACCGTCTCGCAGTTGAGGCAGCCCGCCCCGTCGGCCATGCGCGCGAGGTCGGTGTTGCGCGAGGTCAGCGTCGGCGGCCCGCCGATGTTCTCGTAAATCCCGTTGTCGAACACCAGCACCGTCAAGTTGGGCGGGCGCTCGGCGCCAAGCGTGCAAAGGATGCCGGTGTTCATCAGCATCGAGCCGTCGCTCTCGAAGGCGACGATGCGGCGATGCGGCAGCGACACCGCGAGGCCAAGCGCGGTCGAGGTTACCGAGCCCAGGACGCCGGTGAAGAAGGTGTTGTCGGCCGGTTTCAGGTTCCACCAGTCGTCCCAGGTCGCCCCGATCGAGGTGGTGACCAGGTCGTCGGCCGCGATCAGCGGCGCGATCGCCCGGAAGGCGTCAATCCGCTGCATAGGCGGGGCGCTCCACGCAGTTGCCCGAGAACACCAGCGCGACCGGCCAGTTGCTGCCGTCGGCGTGCTTGAAGGCGCGCTTGATCGCCGGCTTGATCTCGTCCGGTTCGGTGACCAGGCGGTGCGGGATGCGCAGCGCTTCGAGGATCGGCGCCATGGTCTGGGCGTGGTTGTGGCCCCACCAGTTCTGCTCGCCCCATTCGCCGCGATAGCTCATCGCCATCACCATCGGCAGCGCGTGCTGGAAGGCGAGCCGCGCCACCGGCTCGCAGCACTGGCGGATGCCGGAGTTCTCCATGATCATCAGCGCCCGCTTGCCGGCGAGATAGGTGCCGGCGCAGATCCCCGGCATGTCGCCCTCGTTGGAGACCTGGATGTAGCGGATCGCGTTGTCCGCCGCGCACAGCCGGTAGACGCTGGCGAGCAGCGATTCGGGGAGCGCGGCGACCACGCCGACATCGGCCTCCTTCAGCCCCTCGACGAACAGCCTGGCGTATTCCGGAACCGTGTCGCCGCTCACGCCGCATTCCCCTCGGCCCGCTCGCGAAAATTCTCGGCGAATGTGCGGCCGATGTCGCGCGCCTTCTTCTTCATCACGCCGAGCCCGAACTTGCCGAGCCGGCCGAACAGCGAGACGTCCGAGGCGTAGGCGATCTCGGTCCCGTCCTCGACCTCGGAGAGGGTGAGCGTGCTGGTCGCGTTCAGCGTGCTGGCGCGTCCGCCCTCCTCGCCTTTGGTGGTTGAGGCCGCGAATCGGGGCGGGCGCTCCTCGGTCTTCTCGACGGTGACGGAAAATATCGTCTTGATCGGCCCCACCGCGACGCGGATGTCGGCCTTGTAGGAGGTCGGGCCGGTCACCTCGATTCCCTGGCAGCCCGGGATGCACGGCCCCACCACTTCGGGGTCGGTGATCATCGACCACACCCGATCCAGCGGGGCATCGACGATAAAACTGTCCGCGACCTGCAATCCCGTTCTCCCCGGCCGGCCGGCATCCTATGGGCCGTCCGGCGGAGCCGCAACATCCGCTGCAATGCGGGGAAGCCCGCGCCAGAGCGGATTGCGCGCCGTCGCAACTGGGTTTCCGATTTCCGGCTTAGTCTCTTTCCCCGGCACGAACCGTCGTCTGTTGGACGCTGGCACCGGGCAGTCCGATCAGGAGCAGGGGGCAGGGATTGCCAACGCCGCGCTCGATGCGCTCCTGGAGCTTGGCCCAATGGGTGGTCGCACTTCCGAACTTGTCCCGCACGAACGCACGCGCCCAGCTCGCCGGAAAATCCGGCCCGGCCTTGCCGACGAGTCCACGTTGTCGCTTGGTCGGCTCGACCCCGAACCGCGCCAGATCGTCGAAGCCGGTGAGGTCGTGGGCCTTCGCGAAGGTCAACAGGATGTCATGCAGGCTTTCATTCAGGGACTGACCGCGAGTGACGATGGTCCCTACGCTGACTACGCCCTCGCTGTGAAGGCGCTGGAAGTTCTCGAGATCGCGGTCGAAAAACGGGTCCTTGTTGTTCCACTCTATTTCAAGCGCTATCGCGCCGGCCGCGGCACGGCGTACATGGTCGATTTCGTGGGAGATCCCCGATCGTTCGACGCCGTCGACGGTCTTGCTGATCACGATTTTGCGCTTTACCCAGCCACGTTCCGTCAGGGCGCGGCGGAGCCGTTGCGTCGGCGCCGCCTCTCCTCCCCCGCCGCGAATCAATTCCATATCCGTGATGCGGGTCGCCATGAGAACCTCGCACAGTTCGGCGAGCGGTTCAGGGAAGTCGGTAGCGAGAACTGCCCGTGCGTGGTTCAAAGTCCGTATATCGAAGCCTGCGGCTTCGAGGTCCGACAGGCTCATGCCGGCGGCGACGCGGAATTGTGGCTGTAGGTTGGCCAGTCCGGCTCGTAGTCGGATTCGGCCTGATTGCCCCATACGGTCCAATTGGCGCGGGTACCTCGTCCGAACAGTTCGAGATACGGCCCCCAGCTGCAGCTCTCGATGACCTCGTATTGCTCATCGGGCTTCCGCGAGTGCTCGCGCTTCCGGCTGGCGATCAGATTGACCTGGCGGCGGCCGGGACCGAGCGTGCGGGCATTCTTGCCCCGCACTCCGAACAGGATGACCTCCGTCACGTTTCTGAAATAGAAGCCGACCCCGCGCCCATCGGAGCCACCGTCCTTGCGAACCTTGTGCCAGATCAGATTGCTCTTGTATTCGAAACCCCACGACTCCAGCACATGCAGACCGTGTGGCAATAGAGCGTTCGGCACCCAGAGATAGCAATGAGCCCGGTCTTGCATGTGATCGGCGACCGGCAGGGCGGCAATTTCCTCGAGGGTCAGGGTGCCATATCTCGAGAGGCGCCGGTGTTCCGGTGCCACCTTCCCGGTTCGGTTGACGAAGCGCCAGGGTGGATCGGCCAGGAGAGTCCCGAATTTCTCCCCATTCAGGTATTCGGCCAAATCGCTTGCGGGCGACCTGGACATCACGGCCTCGGAACCTTGTGCATCGGTCGCTTCCCCGCCAGGTCGACGACCGCCGAATCGGTTTCGCCGGAAAGGACCGTCATGCGGACACCCCGTATCTCCGGGAGCCGGTCGACCGGTCGTCGCGCGTCCCCAGTCTTGAACATGTTCCTAGTTTGTTCCGATACTGAGGTGATGTCAATCGCCATCACCCCGAAAACTAGACGAGCCTTGACGACAGACCAAGCCTCACCGATTCGCTCGAACCCGAACCGCCACGCCGACACGAACCCGCCTGGCGGGCCTCAGTCTCTCCCGTTTCGACGAAGCATGGTGTTCCGCTAATATGCGGCGCCCGAGGAAACGGCCCCGAGCGGGAGGAAGATGGCGATGCTGACCATGGTCTCCGCGATGGATCGGGCGCGGCGGCTCTATGCGGCGCGGACGGCGGTGGTCGACGACGAGGGCGTCTTCACCTGGGGCGAATTCGTCGACCGGGCGCGCCGCGCGGCGAGCGTGCTCGACGGGCTCGGTGTCGGCGCGGGCGAGCGCTATGCGATCCTCTCGCGCAACACCTTCCGCAACGCCGAGCTGATGCACGCCGGCTACTGGTCGGGCAGGATCCCGGTGCCGGTCAATATCCGGCTCGCCGGTCCCGAGATCCGCCACATCCTCGACGATTCGGATTGCCGGCTGCTGGTGGTCGACGAGGCGCTGGACGAACTCGCGAACGCCGGGGAGCTCGCCCCCTGGCGCGAGCGTACCCTGCGGGTCGCGCCCGAGCGGCGGGACGCGGCCGGGCCGCAATACGAGACGCTGCTCGCCCGCGCCGCGCCGGCGGACGCGCACGAGGCGGAAGAGGGCGACACCGCGATCCTGCTCTATACCGGCGGCACCACGGGGCGCTCCAAGGGCGTGCCCTTGAGCCACCGCAACGTGTTCGCCAACGGCCAGCAATGCGCGATCGCCCTCGGCGCCCGGACCGACGACGTGTTCCTCCACGCCGCGCCGATGTTCCACTCGGCCGACCTGCTCGGGACCGCCTACACCCTGCAGGGCGCGGCGCACATGTTCCTTCCGGTCTTCTCGCCGGAATCGGTGCTGCGCGCGATGGAGCGCCACGGCGTCACGGTCGCCTTCCTCGCCCCCACCATGGTCATCATGATCCTCCAGGACCCGTCCTTCGCGGAATACGATCTTTCCAGGCTGCGGCTGGTGTTCTACGGCTCCTCGCCGATGGCCGTGGAGTGGATCCGCCGCGCGATGGAGGCGCTGCCGGGCGCCGAGATCCAGCAGGGCTACGGGCTCACCGAGACCTCGCCGATCCTCACCACGCTGGATCCGGAGGAGCACCGCGACGCGCTCGAAAGCGGGCGCTACGACCGGCTCAAGGCGGCCGGGCGGCCGGTGACCGGCGTCGACATGCGCATCGTCGACGGGGGCGGCGCGGAGGTGCCGCTCGGCGAGGCCGGCGAGGTGGCGGTGCGCGGCCCCAACGTGACGGACCGCTATCTCAACCGGCCCGAGGAGACGGCGGCGGCCTTCCGCGGCGGCTGGTTCCACACCGGCGATATCGGGCGGATGGACGAAGAGGGGTTCATGTACCTGCTCGACCGCAAGAAGGACATGGTGATCACCGGCGGCGAGAACGTCTATTCCTCCGAGGTCGAGGCGGTGCTCTACCAGCACCCCGGGGTCAACGAGGCGGCGGTGGTCGGCGTGCCGGACGAGAAATACGGCGAGGCCCTGTTCGCGGTGATCGTCCCCGCGCCCGGCGCCGCGCTGGACGCCGAGGGGATGATCGCCCATTGCCGCGCGCGGATCGGCGGCTACAAGATCCCCCGCCGCATGGCCTTCGTCGACGAGATGCCGAAAAGCGCCATGGGCAAGATCCTCAAGACCGAGCTGCGCCGCATCTACGGCGGCAAGGCCTGACGGGAGACGACATGAAGGACAGTTTGAAGCCCGGGCTCGCGGTCGCCCGCCGGTTCGAAATCCCGCGCGAAAGCACCATCGACGTGCTCGGCGAGGACCGGCGGGTCTATGCGACGCTCGCCATGGTGCGCGACATCGAGATCGCCTGTCTGGAGATGATCGCCGGGCATCTCGACGACGGCGAGGCGACGGTCGGCATGCGGGTCGCCGTCGACCATCTCGGCGCCTCGCTGGAAGGCTCCTGGGTCGAGATCGGCGCCACGATCGCCGAGATCGACGGACGGCGGATCGTCCTCGATGTCGAGGTCCGCGACCCGGTCGAGGTGGTCGGCAAGGGGCGCCACGTGCGCTTCGTGGTCGACCTCGCGCGGCAGGCCGGGCGGGTCGACGCCAAGCGCGCGCAGCTCGCCGGCGAAACCGCATGATCGACGCCAGGCGGCGGCTGATCGTCGCCCTCGACGTGAGCACCGTCGACGAGGCGCGGGCGCTGATCGCGACGCTCGGCGACGCGGCGGCCTATTACAAGATCGGCCCCTGGCTGCTCTACGCGAGGGGCGTCGACGGGCTGATCGATACGGTGCTCGGGGCCGGCAAGGAGCTGTTCCTCGACTGCAAGATGTACGATATCGGCGAGACCGTGCGCGAAGGCGTCGCCCGCGCCGCCGAGCGCGGGGTGAGCCTGGTCACCGTCCACGGCAACCGCGACATCCTGCTCGCCGCCAACGAGGCCAAGAGGGGCTCGGCGCTCAAGGTGTTCGCGATCTCGGTTCTGACCAATCTCGACGACGACGACATGCGCGAGCTCGGCTACCTCCGCCCGGTCGAGGAGCTGGTCGAAATCCGGGTCGAGAAGGCGCTGGAATACGGCTGCGACGGGCTGATCGCCGCGCCGCGGGACGCGGCGAAAATCCGCGCCATCGCGCCGCCGGAAAGACTGCTGCTCGGGACCCCGGGGGTACGCCCGGCCGGGCATGCCACGGACGACCACAAGCGCGGCGGCACGCCGGGCGAGGCGATCCGGGCGGGGGCGGACTACATCGTCATGGGCCGGCCCATCGTGCGCGCCGCCGATCCCGCATCGGTCGCGCGCGCCGTCGTCGCCGAGATGCAGGCCGCCTTCGACGAGAGCGGGGAGGGATAGCGTGCCGTTTTTCAGATCGCTGCCGGACGACGCCGGCCCGGGCAACGTCTTCGAGGCGTATCCGGACATCTATTTGCCCTGGGCGGATACCAGCCAGGCGCTGATGCGCGGCGCGTCGCCGCTCACCCCCGGCGAGCGCGAGATGATCGCCGCCTTCGTCGTCGGCGTGGCGAAATGCCGCTACGCCTGGGTCGCCCACAGGGCGGCGGCGGTCGCGTGGGGGATGGACGGCGAGGCGATCGACAGGGCGGTCGAGGATCTGGCAAGCGCTCCCGTCGAGGACCGCTTCAAGCCGCTGCTGGCCTATGCCCGCAAGCTCACCCTTGCTCCCACGGAGGTGGGTCAGGAGGACGCCGACGCGGTGTTCGCGGCCGGCTGGGGCGAGAAGGCCCTGCACGACGCGATCGCGGTGACCGCGCGGATGAACTTCATGTGCCGGCTCGTCCAGGGCTACGGCTTCACCCCGATGAGCGCCGGGAAGGCGCGCGAGAATGCCGAGAGCCGCAAGAAGCTCGGCTACCGGAACCTCTATCCCAAATTCGCCGGCGAGGAGTGAATCGGGAGTCGGCATATTGTTGGCCGCCAGGGTTTGGCATATGGTTTCGAGATATCGCCGGGCACGCCGTCGCGGCCTTCGCGCAAGCAAACGGGGGAAACCATGCCAGCCAGGAAATTGTCGAGCGCTGTAGCCGGGATCTTTCTCGCCGCCTCACTGGGTCTCGTTACCCTGGGGCCGGCCGCCGCCCAGGACGCCATGCAGGTCGCCGAGAAGCGCAGCGCGGCCATGAAGTCCATGGGCGGGGCGATGCGGACGATCAAGGGTTTTGCCGGCGGTCGCGGGTCCAAGGACGACGCCGCCAAGGCGGTAGCCGTGATTGCGTCGACGGCGCCCAACATCACCTCGCTGTTTCCCAAGGGAACCGGCATGGAAGCCCTGCCCAAATCCGAAGCCAAGCCGGTGATCTGGGAAAAATGGGACGAGTTCGGGGCCGCCGCCAAGACGCTCGGCGAGAAGGCCGCGGTCCTCGCCGCCGCGATCGAGGCCGGCGACAAGGACAAGATCGGCATGGCGTTCGGCGATCTCGGCCGGGTCGGCTGCGGCGGATGCCACCGGGTGTTCCGCGAGAAGCGTAACTGAACGCGCGGCTCAGAACACCCGCTGGGCGAGCTCGATCCCGCCGATCACCGCGACGATCGCGAGCCCCAGCACCAGCACCGCCCGCCGGTCGCGGGCGATTCGCGGCTGCCGGTGCCCGTCCGGCACCGGTCCGCTTCCCGTCACCATGGCGCCGGTAAGGTTCTCGCGCTTGTAGACCAGGTGGAACAGGATTGCCGCGAGGTGCAATCCGACCAGGACGAGCAGGATGTCGACGACCAGGGCGTGCAGCCCGGATGCCTCGCGCGCCAGGTCGTAGCTGACCAGAAACGACAGCGGGCCCTCGTTGAGCCCGTCGACGTCGGCGGCGAACAGGCCGAGACCGGTCTGCAACAGCAGCAACCCCAGCATGGCGAGGACGGAAAACCCGCCGAGCGGGTTGTGGCCGCCATAGCGGTCGGGCACGCGGCGCGGAACCGTCCGAAGGTAGGCCAGCACCGTCGCGGGCGACCGGAAGAGGGCGAGGAGGCGCGAGGTTTGGCTGCCGACGAACCCCCAGACGACCCGCGCGACCACCAGCACGAGCAGCGCCTGGCCCGCCGGGATGTGGATGTCGAACCGGCCCTGGCTGCCGCTCACGTAACAGATCACGAACAGTATCGCGAGCACCCAGTGGAAGATCCGCGTCGGACGGTCCCAGATCGGGGCCTTGCGAACGGTTTCGTCCCGCACGCCCAAATCCTCATCAGCCATTTGTCCTGCCCTCATTCGCGTAGATGTGGTGGTACCCGCGCGTGCGCATCGGCGTCCATCCCCGCGCTTCGGGCACGCGGCAATAGCGTCTGCCTCCGAAGGTCTTCAAACCGCGATCTCGATGACCCTGTCGGAGCCGGAGACAGAGACGTCCCGGGCATCCACCGACAGGCACCCCTCGACGGCCTCGTAGAGGTTGGCGAGCAACGCTTCGAAGGATTCCCCCTGGGTCGCGCATCCGGGAATGGACGGGACCTCCGCCCAGCACCCGCCTTCTTCCGCTTCGTGGACGACGACCTTCAATTTCATGCGACACTCCGGGTCAAAGCGCGGTTCGCCGCGGGTCAGCCCGCCTTTGTCGCGCGCAGGGGCAGCGATTCGGTTTCCAGCGTCGACAGGTCAAGACGCTGGGACGCCCGGTCGATATCGAAGCCCACAACGCCTCCCGTGGCATCGAGATCGACATTCAGACCCTCGGAGACCTCGCGCGTCTCCACGCCCGGCCCCGGCTTGAATTCGATGTAGGGGCTGTCGGTGTCCGGATAGTAGTGGAGCTTCATGGCCTGTCCCTCACGAATCCCCGGCTTGGGACATCGGGGTTACCGGTTCGCTTGCACGGCGCGAATCGGCAAGTGGAGGTTAGCGCAGGCCCCATCTCCGTGCCAAATCCGGGCGCGACGCAGGCCGTGACATCGGTAAGAAATCCGGGCTACGTTGGCCCGGTCTTCCCCGGCGAGGCCTCGGCATTCCCAATGGATCTTCGCGCATTGATTTGCTCGGACTCCCTTCGTCCCTTCCTGCTCCTCGCCGGTCTGGCCCTGGCGCTGCCGGGCGGGGCCGGCGCCCAGTCGATCGATGCGGCGCGGGCCGCGTACAGCGAGGGGCGGTTCGCCGATGCCGCCCGGATCGCCGCGGCGCTGGGCACCTCGGACGGCTATGCGCTGGCCGCGCGGACGCTCGCGGTCCACGGTCACTTCTTCGCCCCGGCGGACCGGCGGACCGGGCTCCTGGAAGAGGCCACGGCGCTCGCCGGGAAAGCCGTCCGGGCGGATCCCGGGAACCCCGAGGCCCATCTGCGGCTGGCGCAGGCCATCGGCCGGCACGCCCAGGCCATCGGCGCCTTCGAGGCGGCGGAACAGGGCTACGCCGAGAAGATCCGCGAGGCGCTGGAGACCGCGCTCAGGCTCGATCCCGGCTCGGCGACCGCTCATGCGGCTCTCGGGCGCTGGCATGCCGGGATGATCGCCGCGATGGGCTCGTTCCTCGCGCGCATCACCTTCGGCGCCCGGGAAAGGGACGCGCTCGCCCATTTCGACGAGGCCCTGAAGCGCGGCCCCGGCCGGAAAGCGGTCAATCTGGAATGCGCGCTGGGATTGCTGACCCTGGACGGGGAAAAATACCGCGACAGGGCGCGCGGCCTGCTGGTCCGCGCCATCGCGATTCCGGCGCGGGACGCGCATGGACGGATTTTCCATCGCAGGGCGGTGGACCGCCTCGCGGCGCTGGGCGCGGAGGGCGGGTGATCGCCCTTCCGCCTTGCCGCGCGGCGGGGATTCGGCAATCGTAGGGTGCAACAGCAAGGATCCGGGGGCCACCGATGAACGAGAAAGTGATCTACCTCAACGGCGAATTCGTACCCGAGAGCGAGGC
The DNA here is from genome assembly GCA_002239065.1 of Defluviicoccus sp. bin129. Lineage (GTDB taxonomy): Bacteria > Pseudomonadota > Alphaproteobacteria > MPNO01 > MPNO01 > MPNO01. The sequence continues at coordinate 23,321 of MPNO01000028.1, forward strand.
CAGGGTCTCGGTCCTCGACTGGGGCTTTTCCGGCGGCGACGGGGTCTACGAGGTCACCCGCACCTTCGGCGGCAAGCTGTTCCGGCTGGAAACCCATCTTGCGCGGCTCTCCCGCTCGCTCGCTTATACCCGGATCGATAGCGGGCTGAGCCGGGAAGAGACGGCGGCGATCGGCGAGGAGACCGTCGCGCGAAATCTTCCCCTGCTCGAAGAGGGCAGCGACTACGCGCTGTGGATGGTGATCAGCCGCGGCGACCGCAGGCTCGGCGATTCCGCGCCGGCGACGGTGACGATGTACTGCCTCGAAGTCGGCTTCGCCGGTTTCGCGCATGCCTACCTCAACGGGCTCAAGCTGGTGACCCCGGGGGTGCGGCGTACGCCGCCGCAATGCGCCGATCCCAAGGCCAAGCTCACCAACCGGATGAACCAGCTCCAGGCCAGGTTCGAGGCGCAGCAATCGGACCCCGAGGCGCTGCCGCTGATGCTCGACATCGACGGCAACATCGCCGAATCGAATACCGCCAACTTCTTCTTCGTCTCCGACGGCAGGCTGTGCACGCCCAAGGCGCGCAACGTGCTCGGCGGCATCACCCGCAAGACGGTGATCGAGCTCGCCCACCAGCTCGGCATCGAGGTGGTCGAGGACGCGTTTGCGCCCTACGACGTCTACACCGCCGACGAGGCGTTCCTGTCGGGGACCAGCGGCACCGTGCTGCCGGCCACCAGCCTCAACGGCTCGGCGATCGGCGATGTCGCCCTGCCGGGGCCGGTCACCATGCGGCTGATCCGCGCCTGGAACGAGATGGTCGAAATGGATTTCGTCGCCCAGGCGCTCGGCCATCTCGGCGACAACGAGCGCGGGCCGGCGCTCGCCGAGTGGGAGCGGAGGCTGGCGGCGTGAGCGAGGGAGCGGTGTCCCAAGCGTTCGACCTGGCCGAGGCGCTGAGCGCGCTCGCCATCCACGAATGCGACGAGGCGGCGTTCGAGCCGGTCGGTCTCTGGGACTCCTTCGACTACCGCGACCTCGGCATGGCGGCGGCGACCGGCGGCAAGGTGGGCGCCATCCATCTGCGCGCCAGGGGTCCGTGCAGGCGCGACCTCGGCTTTCACCGCCACGACCTCGACTTCCAGATGGTCTATATCCTCAAGGGCTGGGTGACCTACCGGTGGCAGGGGCATGCGGAGCCGATCACCGCGCATGCGGGCGCCTCGGTCTACTCGCCGCCGGGCGAGGTCCACAACGTGATCGACTACAGCGAAGACATGGAAGTGATCGAAGTCACCATGCCGGCGGACTACCCGACCGTCGAGATCGAGGTGGCGGGCTGACCGGGGGTCGGACCGGCCGAATCCGGATCGGCGCGCTCGCCGCCGCGCTGCTGCTCGGCGCGGCTCCGGCGGGCGCGACGGATGCGCGCGACTACCGTTCGGAAAAGCACGATTTTCGCCTGGTGCCGGTCGGCGGGCCGCTGGACCAGGCGTGGGGCATGGATTTTCTTCCCGACGGGCGGATCCTGATCACCGAGAAGGACGGCAATCTCCGCGTCCTCGACCGCGACGGGCGCCCCTCGGCGCCGCTGCGCGGGCTTCCCCGCATCGAGGCCTACGGCCAGGGCGGGCTGATGGACGTGGCGCTCGACCCCGATTTCGCGCTCAACCGGAGGCTTTATCTGAGCCTCGCCTGGGACGCCAAGGGCGGCAAGACCACCGCGGTCGCCTCGGCGCGGCTCGCGGGCGGGCGGCTGCGCGGCTTCAGGCTGATCTTCGCCGGCAGGCCGGGCAGCGGCTCGGGGCGGCACTTCGGATCGCGCCTGCGCTTCGGCCCCGACGGCAAGCTCTACGTCACCATCGGCGATCGCGGCCACCGGGCCAACGCCCAGGACCTCGGCACCCATGCCGGGGCGATCCTCAGGCTCAACCGCGACGGCAGCGCGCCCGCCGACAACCCCTTCGCCGGCCGGCCGGGCGCCCTGCCCGAAATCTGGTCCTACGGGCATCGCAACCCGCAGGGCCTCGCCTTCGACGAGGCGACCGGCCTTCTGTGGTCGCAGGAGCACGGGCCCAAAGGCGGCGACGAGGTCAACCTCGTCGAGCGCGGGCGGAACTACGGCTGGCCAGTCATCACCCACGGGCGCAACTACATCGGCACCAAGATCACCGACGAGACCGCGCGCCCGGGCATGGAGCAGCCCAGGACCTGGTGGGTGCCCTCCATCGCCCCGTCCGGGCTGACCGTCTATCGCGGCGACGCGTTTCCCGGCTGGAAGGGCAATCTGTTCGTCGGCGCGCTGCGGGCGCAACACCTCGTCCGCCTCGAGCTCGACGGCGACAAGGTCGTCCACGAGGAACGCCTGCTGACCGATTTCGGCAACCGCATCCGCGACGTGCGCAGCGGGCCGGACGGGTCGATCTACCTGCTGCTCGACGAGAACGACGCTGCCGTCTGGCGGCTGGAGCCGCGCTAGCGGGACGCCCCCGCACGTCATGGCCGGCTTGCCCGGCGGCGGGTTTGCCGCCATCTTCACACAGCGCCGCGGCGGCTGGAGGAAACGGTCATGGGACACAACACGATCCGGGTGACACCGGTGACGCCGAATATCGGCGGGCTGGTCGAGGGGATCGATCTCACGCAACCGCTCGACGCGCCGGTGGTGGAGGATCTGCACGGGGCGCTGATGGAGCATCAGGTCCTGTTCTTCCGCGATCAGGAGCTGACCCACGAAACACAGAAGGCGCTCGGCGCGCATTTCGGCAAGCTCCACGTCAGCGTCGGCGGCGACGGCACCAACTCCAAGCAGCTGCAGGACTATCCCGAGGTGCGGGCGCTCCATTTCGACGAGAACGCGAAATCGGTGTCGGGCAACGAGACCTGGCACACCGACCAGTCGTGCATGGAAACCCCGCCGATGGGCACGATCCTCTATATCCACACCGTGCCCCCGGCGGGCGGCGGCGACACCATGTTCGCCAGCATGTATGCCGCCTACGAGGCGCTGTCGCCGGCCATGAAGCGCTATCTCGAAGGCATGACGGCGCTGCATGACGGCTCGGGCGCGTTCTCCCGCACGGCGACCAACGAGCTGCCGATCGCCGAGCAGCCGATGATCGCCAAGCACCCGGTGACCGGACGCAAGCTGCTCTACGTCAATCCCGGCTTCACGTCGCAAGTCTGCGGCGTCTCGAAGGCCGAGAGCGATGCGATCCTCGGCTTCCTCTACCGCCACTGCGAGCACCCCAACTTCCACGTGCGGTTCCGCTGGGAGCCGCATTCGGTGGCGTTCTGGGACAATCGCTGCACGCACCATTTCGCGATCTGGGACTACCACCCGCACACGCGGTCGGGCTACCGCATCCAGATCAAGGGCGAGCACCGGGTGATCCCCGGCTGAGGGCGCTCACCAGGTGAGCTGGCCGCCGTTCGGGTGGACGATCTGGCCGGTGATGTAGGACGACCGCTCGCCCAGCAGGAAATCGACCACCGCGGCCACCTCCTCCGGCCGGCCGAGCCGGCCGACGGGGAGATTGTCGGCCAGCCTCCGGCGGGCCTCCTCGTATTCCGCCTCGGTGCGGCCCGAGCGCAGGATCGGGGTATCGATCGGCCCCGGGCCGAGCGCGTTGACGCGGATCCGGTCGGGCGCGAATTCCTGGGCGATCGACTTGGTGAGCGAATGGATCGCCGCCTTGGCCGCGCAATAGGCGGCGCCGCCCGGCACCGCCATCACCGCGTAGTCCGACGACATGGTGACGATCGCCCCGCCGGCTCCCTGTTCCCGCATGCGCCGCAGCACTGCCTGGCAGCACAGGAACGTGCCCTTTACGTGGACGGCGATCATCCGGTCCCAGTCTTTCTCGGCGACGCTCTCCGCGGTGCCCCGGATATGGATGCCGGCGGCGAAGAAAGCCGCCTCGATCGGGCCCTCGACCGCCGCGACCATGGCTTCCACCGAGGCGCGGTCCGCCACGTCGACCGCGATCGCCCGCGCGTCGCCGCCCGCGGCCCGGATCGCCGCGACGGTTTCCGCCAGACCCGCCTCGTCGATATCCGCCGCGTGGACCGTCATGCGCCCGGCGAGCCGGATCGCCGCCGCCCGGGCGATGCCGCTCGCGGCACCGGTTACGAGTACGTTGCCCATCGCCCCTAGATCATCAGCCTTCCGCCGTTGATGCGGATGTCCTGGCCGGTGACGAAGCTCGCATCGTCCTCCATCAGGAACAGCGCGGCTTCCGCCATGTCTTCCGGCGCGCCGATGCGGCCCATCGGGTTGGCCGCCGCGGCGGCGTCGAGATCGGCCTGGCTCCGGTGGCCGCGCGGCTGCGGCGTGTCGGTGATGCCGGGCGAGATCACGTTGACCCGGATGCCGTCGCGCGCGGTCTCCAGCGCCATCGCCCGGGCAAGCCCCAGCACCCCGCCCTTGGTCGCCGCGTAATGCGCCCCGCCGGCGGCGCCGTTGCGCGCGATCGAGGACGAAAACATGACGATCGCGCCATTGCCGCGGCGGCGCATCCCGGGCAGCACCGCCTGGCTCGCGAGCAGCGTGCCCTTGAGGTTGATGTCGAGATGCCGGTCCCACGCCGCGTCGTCGAGCTCGAGGAAGGGGACCGGCTTGTAGACCGCGGCGCAGGCGGCGAGGCCCACGATGGTCCCGCCGGACTCTACGGTGCCGGCGACCGCGCCTTCCATCGCCGCCTTGTCGCGCACGTCGAGCCGGTGGAACGACAGGCCGGGCCGGTTGAGGCCCGCGAGCGCGCCCTCGTCGACGTCCCAGGCGGAGACCGCGTAGCCGGCCGCGATCGCGCGGCGGACGATCGCATTGCCGATCCCGCTGCCGCCGCCGGTGACCACGATGGTCTGCTGGCCGGTGTCCGCCGTCACCAAATACGTTCTCCCTCGCCGCCGCACCCTACGCGAGCGGCGGCCGACCGGGCAAGCGGGCGGCCGTCGGCATTGAATCCGGTGCTACGGAGTAGTACCCTGACGGAAGGGTGTTGCCCATGACAAAGAAGTCCTCGATCTCTCTCACCGACGAACAGCACGCCTTTGCGAGGGCGCTGGTCGACGCCGGGCGCTACCCGAGCCTCAGCGCCGTCTTGCAGCAAGGCGTCGATCTGCTGCGCCGGCGAATGGATGCCGAAGAGCTGGAAAGCGCGGCGCTGCGCGCATTGCTGTCGCGGCGCCGCGAGGGCGAGTTCGTCGAAGCGGAGCGGATGGACGAGCGCCTGTCGCGGATGGTCGCCGGCAAGCGCCGCGCGAATGACGTTTCGTCTTGAGTTCTCGGCCGAGGCCGAACGCGATTTCGGGCTGATTTTCGATCATCTGATGGACAGCTATCTGGCGTTCGGCGAGAGCCCGGAGGAGGCGCTCGACCGCGCCGCGGCGCGGGTTCTCGAAATACGGGCGGCCGCGGAGCGCATCCTCGCCGCGCCCCATCGCGGGGAAAGCCACGACGACATCCTGCCCGGCCTGCGGCATCTGGCCCTGGGGCGCGCGATCTACTGGTTCGACGTCGACGAACGCCGCCGGACGGTGCGCGTCCTGGCGGTGTTCTTCGGCGGGCAGGACCACATCCGCCGCATGCTGATCCGGCTCCTCGAAGACTGAGGACCGCCGTTGTATGGTTGGCGGCGTTCCCGAGACCGACGGAGACCGCCCGATGAGAGGATTTTCCAGCCCCAACTCGCCCTTTTCTCGCAAGGTTCGCGTGGTGGCGATCGAGACCGGCCAGGCGGATGCGATCGACTGGACGGTGGTCGATCTGGGCGGCCCGGTCCCGGCGCTGGAGGCGACCAACCCGATGGGGCAGGTCCCGGTGATCGTGACCGGGGACGGCGAGGCGCTCTACGATTCCGCGGTCATCTGCGAATACCTCGATTCGCGGCATGACGGACCGAGGCTGTTTCCGGCCGGCGGCGAGGCGCGCTGGGAGGTGCTGCGCCTGCAGGCGCTGGGCGACGGGCTGGGCGCCGCCTCGGCCGCTCTGGCGGGCGAGCGCCGGCGTCCCGAGGAGCGCCGCTTCCAGCCCTTTGCCGACAACCAGTCCGGCAAGATCGCGCGTGCGCTGGCGCGTCTGGAGCACGACCTCGCCGCGCTCGAAGGGACGCTCACCGTCGCGCCCATCGCGGCGGCCTGCGCGATCGGCTACATGGAGCTGCGCGACTGCCGGCCCGGCTGGCGCGACCGGCATGCGGGGCTCGCCGACTGGTACGACCGCTTCGCCGGGCGGCCGTCGATGCGCGCCACCGCGCCCCCGCCGCAAGCGGGATGACGGCGCCGGCGGCGGCTTGGATCGGGGCGCGCCGTCTGTTGTACTAGGGGTCCGGTTCAGAGGACGATCAGGGAGGCAAGGATGAAATTCGCACCAACGGCGTCGTGTGTCGTGGCGCTCGCGGTCGCGCTGGCCGCGGCCGGCGAGGCCCGCGCGCAGAAGACGACCAAGGTGAAATACGCCGAGGTCGTGCGCTCGGTGTTCTACCTGCCGAAATACGTCGCCATCGCCAACGGCTATTTCCGCGACCAGGGGATCGAGGTCGACATGACCACCGCCTGGGGCGGCGACAAGGGCACCGCGATGCTGCTGACCGGCAAGGTGGATGTCGTCCTCCAGGGTCCGGAAACCGCGATCTATGTCGAGAACGGCGCCTCGCCCGAGAAGACCAAGATGTTCACCGCGATCACCGCGACCGACGGGCTGTTCCTGATGTCCCGCGAGAAGATGACCATGGAGCAGTTCGACTGGTCGATGATCAAGGGCAAGACGGTGATGGGCTGGCGGCCCGGCTCGACCCCGGGGCTGTTCCTCGAATACGCGATGAAGAAGCACGGCGTGAGCCCGAACAAGGACATCGACCACGTCACCAACATCGCGATCCCCGCGCGGGTCGGCGCCTGGTTGGTCAACAAGGCGAGCTTCTCGGTGTTCTTCGAGCCCGATGTCAGCAAGCTGTCGCGCCAGGGGATCGCCTATCCCGTCGCGTCGGTCGGCAAGGAGGTCGGGCCGGTCGACTACACCGTGTTCATGGCGACCGACAGCTTCATCGAGAAAAACCCCAAAATCGTCCAGGGCTGGGCCAACGCCATCCACAAGGCGCAGAAATGGATCCAGACCGCCGATGCCGAGACCGCCGCCAAGACCATCTCCAAGTGGTTCCCCAAGGTGGAGCTCGGCGACATCGCCGCCTCGGTCACGCGCTACCGCAAGTTCGGCATCTGGAAGACCGACCCGACCACCCACCCGCAGGCGATCTCCGCCTTGCAGGACATCCTGGTCGAGGGCGGCGTGCTGAAGGCCGACAAGCGGGTGGCCTATGAGCGGGTGGTGACCACGAAATTCTCCGAGGCCGCCAAGAAATCGGCCGAGTAGAGGGCGGCGCCGCTCCATGACGGCGGCGGGCGAGGCGGCCCCCAAGGTCGAGCTGCGCGACATCCACCTCCGCTACTTCACCCTGGAGGGCGAGACGGAGGCGGTGCGCGGGCTGTCGCTCGACATCCGGCCGGGCGAGTTCGTCGGAATCGTCGGCCAGAGCGGCTGCGGCAAGTCGACGCTGCTCTCGCTGATCGCCGGCATCCTCGAGCCCACCGCCGGCGCGGTGCTGGTGGACGGCAGGCCGGTTCGCGGGCCCTCGCCGGTCTGCGGCTACATGCTGCAGCAGGACTATCTGTTCGAGTGGCGCTCGATCCTGGAGAACGTCCTGATCGGGCCGGAGATCCAGGGTCTCGACATGAACCGGGCGCGCGGCCGCGCGCTCGAGCTGCTGCGCCGCTACGGCCTCGGCGAGTTCACCGAGCACTACCCGCACCAGCTCTCGGGCGGGATGCGCCAGCGCGCCGCGCTCGCCCGCACGCTGTGCACCGAGCCCGAGATCCTGCTGCTTGACGAGCCGTTCTCGGCGCTCGACTTCCAGACCCGGCTCGCGCTCGCCGACGAGGTGGGCGAGATCCTGCGCCGCGAGGGCAAGACGGTGATCCTGGTCACCCACGACATCTCGGAAGCCGTCAGCATGGCCGACCGGGTGGTGGTGATGAGCAAGCGGCCGGGCTTCGTCAAGGCGGAGCACGAGATCCGCTTCGCCGATGCCGGCGCCGGCCGGCCGAGTCCGTTCGAGGCGCGCAACCGGCCCGAGTTCCGCGACTACTTCAACCAGATCTGGGGAGAGCTCGAGATCCATGTCGGCGGCTGACCGCAATGCACGGCCGGAAGCGACCGGGCAGGCCGGCGCCCCGAGCGACATGTACGCGGCCTTCCTGCGCCGGGTGCGCATCCGGCGGCGGCTGATCCTCGCCTGCCAGGCCCTGGCGCTGCTCGGCTTCGTCCTGGTCTGGGAGATCGCCCCCCGGGCGCATTGGGTGAACCCCATGCTGACCAGCTACCCCTCGGCGATCTGGCCCGCCTTCGTCGAGATGGTGGGGGCCGAGGACAACAACATCCTGTTCCACACCTGGATCACCCTGGTCGAGACCGTGGTCGGCTTCGCCATCTCCATGGCGCTCGGCGTGGCGGTCGCGATGGCGCTCTGGTGGTGGGAGTTCCTCTACCGCGTGGTCGACCCGTTCATGGTGGTGGCCAACGCGCTGCCCAAGATCGCGCTGGTGCCGATCTTCTATATCTGGCTCGGCGACGAGGCCTCGATCTACGCCATGGCGGTCGCGATCGCGCTCTTCATCACCATCCTGATGGTCTATTCGGGGTTCCGCGAAACCGACCCCAACAAGATCAAGCTGATCCGCACCTTCGGCGCCAGCAAGGCGCAGATCCTGCGCAAGGTGGTGCTGCCGGGCAACGTCCCGGTGATGATCGCCGCGCTCAAGATCAATGTCGGGCTCGCGCTGGTGGGCGTCATCGTCGGCGAGTTCCAGGCGGCCAAGGCGGGGCTCGGCCATTTGATCATCTACGGCAGCCAGATCTTCGCGATGAACCTGGTGATGACCGCGATCACCATCCTCGCGGTGATCTCGACGGTGATGTACCTGATCATCCTCTATGTCGAGAACCGGGTGATGCAGCACCGGCAATAGCCGGCTTCATGCCCGTGTGCAACGCGGCGCGTTGCCGTCATGCCTCCGATTTCGCTGGTCGGAGTGAGTGGATTCGAACCACCGGCCCCTGCCTCCCGAAGACAGTGCTCTACCAGGCTGAGCTACACTCCGATTTCCAGCGCAGGGCCGTTATAGACCCTGCCGATTCGGCCGGCAAGGACCGCTTCGCGGACCGCTTCGCGGCGCTCAGTGGGCGCGGTCCACCGCGAACTCGACGCTTTCCGCCAGGGCGTGCCGGGCGTCGCTTTCCGGGAAGGCGGCGAGCGCCCCGCGCGCCTTGGCGGCGTAGCCGCGCGCGCCTTCGAGGGTCGCGCGCAGCGCGCCGGTGCGCTCCAGCAGCGCGATGGCCCGCTTGAGGTCGCCCTTCTTCTGGACCTGGTCCTCCAGCGTGCGGCGCCAGAACGCCTTGCCGTCCTCATCCGCGTCGCGCACCGCGTAGACGATGGGCAGGGTGACCTTGCCCTCGCGGAAGTCGTCGCCCACCGTCTTGCCGAGCGTCGCCTGCCGGGCCGAGTAGTCGAGCACGTCGTCGACCAGCTGGAAGGCCATGCCGAGATTGTGGCCGAAGCGCCTGAGCGCCGCGCGCTCGGCCGCCGGGCGGTCGGCGACGACTGCGCCGATCTCGGCGGCGGCGGCGAACAGCTTGGCGGTCTTCGCGCGGACCACCTCGAGATAGTCCTCCTCGCCGGTATCGACGTCGTTCGCGGTCATCAGCTGCAGCACCTCGCCCTCGGCGATCACCGAGGACGCCTCGGACAGGATGGCGAGCACCTCGAGCGAGGCGTCGGCGACCATGAGTTCGAAGGAGCGCGAGAACAGGAAATCGCCGACCAGCACCGAGGCCTGGTTGCCCCACACCGCGTTGGCGGTCGCCGCGCCGCGGCGCAGATCGCTGGCGTCCACCACGTCGTCATGGAGCAGCGTCGCGGTGTGGATCAGCTCGACGCAGGCGGCCAGCCCGACATGGCGTTCCCCCGCATAGCCGCACATCCTGGCCGCCGCCAGCGTGATCATCGGGCGCAGCCGCTTGCCGCCGGCCGCGACGATGTGCCCGGCAAGCTGCGAGACCAGCAGCACCGGGCTCTCCATGCGCTCGACGATGGTGCGGTTGACCGCTTCCATGTCGGGCGCGGTCAGCGCCGTCAGCGCCTCGAGGGTAGGACGGCGGCGCGGTTCCGTCTTCCGCGCAAGCTCCACGACCACGCTCACCGGCTTTGTCCGCCCCGCCAATTGGTGTTAGACAGTTCGCCGAACATAGTCGGAGGCCGGTCTGGGTCAAGACGCCGCTCCGGCGAAAGCAAACGATTCCGGGCGGGGGCGATGCGGGAGCTGGTGCGCAGCAACGAGCTGGTGTTTCTTTCATGGCTCGATGCGGCCTTGCGGGCGGAGGGAATCGATCCGATCCTGCTCGATGTCCATACCAGCGTCCTCGAAGGGTCGACGCTGGCGATCCCCCGCCGGATCATGGTCGAGGACGACGACCTCGCCCGCGCCCGGCGTCTGGTGACCGAGGCGGGCGAAGGCCACCGCCTGAGCCCCGGCTGAGCGGGTGAGCGGCGCCGACCGCCCCGGACCGCTGACCGAGGATCGCCTGCTCGACGGGCGGCTCGTCATCCGCCAGCCGAGGCACGGCTTCCGGGTGGCGATCGACAGCGTATTGCTCGCCGCCGCGGTTCCGGCCGGCGCGGGCGAGCGCGTGCTGGAGCCCGGCGCCGGGATCGGCGGACCCGCGCTGATGCTGGCGGCCCGCGTGGCCGGCTGCCGGGTGGTCGGGTTCGACGCCCAGCGCGCCCTGGTGGGTATCGCCGGCGAGAACATCCGCCTCAACGACATGGTCGAGCGGGTGGAGATCATGGTCGGCGACCTGGCGAGCCCGCCCTCCCGCCTCGCGCTCGGCGCCTTCGACCACGTGATGCTGAACCCGCCCTTCCACCCGGCTGGGAGCGCCCGCAGCCCGGCCGACGCCAGCCGCGCCGCCGCCCATGTCGAGGGGGCGGCCGGGCTCGATGACTGGATCGCCTTCGGGGTCAGCATGCTGCGCGGCATGGGCACGCTGACCCTGGTCCACCGCGCCGACCGGCTGGCCGGGGTGCTGGCGGCGCTCGACGGGCGCGCCGGCGGCATCGTGGTCTTCCCCCTCTGGCCGCGCGACGACGGCAGCCCCGCCAAGCGGATCCTGGTGCGGGCGCAGCGCGGCGCCGCGGCCCCGCTGCGCCTCGCCCCGGGCCTCGTCCTGCACGAGGCGGATGGCGGTTACACGCCCGAGGCCGACCGGGTGCTGCGCGGCGCGGCCCTCGATCTCTGACCGTGCGCTCGCTTGGCGAGGGCCGGGCCGGCCTCTATCTATAGCGCCATGAACGGCGCGGAACCCGTCCCGAAGCCAGCGGAGCCGGCGCGCGGCCGCCGGCGCTCGATCGTCTTCTGGCGCCGCCGCCGGGACGCGCCGCTGGTCTCGGTGCTCAGGCTCGCCGGCATCATCGGACGGGCCGGTCCGGTCCGCACGGGAAGCGTCACCCTGGCCAACATGGAGCGGGCGATCGACCGCGCCTTCGCGCCCAGGCGGCTCGCCGCGGTGGCGCTTGCCGTCAATTCGCCCGGCGGCTCGCCGGTGCAGAGCGCGCTGATCGCCCGGCGGATCCGCGCCCGGGCCGACGAGCGCGGCGTCCCCGTGCTGGCCTTCGCCGAGGACGTCGCGGCGTCGGGCGGCTACTGGCTGGCCTGCGCCGGGGACGAGATCTTCGCCGACGAGAACTCCATCGTCGGCTCGATCGGCGTGATCGCGGCCGGGTTCGGCTTCGTCGAGGCGATCGCCCGCCACGGCGTCGAGCGCCGGGTGCACACCGCCGGCGCGCGCAAGGGCATGCTCGACCCGTTCCGGCCGGAGGACCCCGGCGAGGTCGAGCGGCTGCGCGCGGTGCAGCGCGACATGCACGAGAGCTTCATCGCCCATGTCCGCCAGCGCCGCGGACGCCGCCTCAAGGGCGCGGACGAAACCCTGTTCTCCGGCGAGTTCTGGAGCGGGCGCCAGGCGATCGCGCTCGGCCTGGTCGACGGGCTCGGCGATCTGCGCGGCGTGCTGCGCGACCGGTTCGGCGAGCGGGTGCGGATCCGCCCGGTCGCGGTGCGCCGGGGGCTGCGCCGCCGCCTCGGCCTCGGGCCCGCGGGCGGCGAGATCGACGCCGGCGCGCTCGGCGCCGAGCTCCTCGCGGCGCTCGACGAATGGGCGATGTGGAAGCGCTACGGGCTGTGATCCGGCAGGGCCGTGGCTTGACTGTCCGCCGCGCCGGGCGCCAAATGGCGCCATGTTCGGGTTCAGCCTGTCCAAGCTGCTCGTGCTCGCCGCGCTGATCGCGGCGGCGTGGTACGGCCTGCGCTGGCTCCAGCGCTGGCAGCGGATGCAGGGCGAGGCGGAACGCGACCGGGTCCGGGACAGCCAGGCGCCGTCGTCGCAGGACCTGGTCGCCTGCACCCGGTGCGGCGTCTTCGTCTCGGCCGAGACCAGGCCCTCCTGCGACCGCGCCGACTGCCCGCTGTGAGCGCGTGTCCGGGCGGTAAATCCGCCTGTTGTATATCTGCAACAGTAGCGGAGCATTAGCGCGGCGGATTCGCCGCCCCGGTTGCGGCGACGCGGGATTTGCCCTATCAAACAAACGCTCGGGCACCAGCCCGTGCCCGGGCCTTGCCGCGCGGTTGCGGCGAAGCATTAACTCCATGGAGGGGCTATGAAGAAGCAACTATTGGCCGGTACGGCTATTGTCGCCGCGAGCGTACTCATCGCGGGCGGCGCAGTCGCGGCCGACAAGAAGATGATGAAGCCGTCGATTTCGGTAGGCGGCTACTACGAGGCCGTCGTCGGCGGCATTCTCGACGAGGATACGGGTGCGGATACCACGGCGCTCGATACCAGAACCGATGCCGAGATCTACTTCAATGGCAAGGCTTCGCTCGACAACGGCATGAAGATCAGCACCAACGTCCAGCTCGAGAGCCAGAATAACCATAGTCAGGCCATAGGCCGCGGCAGCGGTACTGTTGGTGACCCGATCGACGAGTATTCCATCTCGATTTCGGGTTCGTTCGGCAAGATCATCCTCGGCGGCACCGGCGGTGCGCCGGTCAAGATGCTGACCGGGATGAGCGGCTCTTGGGCGACCGGCGTCGGCGAGAGCCTCAGCTTCGACGACGCCTGGGTGCCGAGCGTAGGCACGAGTGGGGGGCAATTCCACCGAATTGCCCATTCGCGTCTGGACACCGGCGATGCGGAGAAGGCTACCTACATCTCTCCGAAATTCGGCGGCTTTCAGGTCGGCATGACCTACTCGCCGCGCCGCGCGAACCATGACGACAACGTGCGGCCCGACACCACGAACCAGCCGCATGACGGTCTCGAAGGGGCGGTCAGCTATTCCGGTAAGTTCGGCGATGTCGGCTTCGCCGTCGGCGCCGGCATGACGGCGTATCAGGGTGGCACTGCCGGCGGCGCCGCCAACACAGACTTGAGCGACTGGCTGGTTGCGGCCCGCCTCGACTTCGGGGGCGGATTCCGTGTGTCGGCTGCTCACAAGCGGACGACCGACGACAACGAAATGAACCAAGCCGCGCTCACCGATATCGGCGTGCGCTTCGTGACCGGCGCGAACAGTTTCAGCCTCGCCGGCATGCACGGCGAGTTGGACGTGGGCGACGCCAGCCATACGAAGGTCATGGGCAGCTATGCCCGTGCGCTCGGCCCCGGCACGAAGGTTAACCTGAACCTGCTGTGGAACGAGTCCGAGAACCGGGCCGGCACCGCGCAGAACAGCGGCCTCGCCGGCATCGTCGGCATCAGGGTGAACTTCTAGCGTCCGACACTTTTTCGGGACCGGCTCCGCCGGCCCCGGAGACACTTTCGAAGGGCGGCGCGAGCCGCCCTTTCTTTTTGCCCGCCCGTCACCGCGCGCCGGCGACCATCTCCGCCGCGGCCGCGACTATCCGCCTTGTCTCGTCCCACATCGGGATGGCGGCGAGCGCGTCGCGGCCGACCCAGCGCACCGCCGCCGCGTCGCTCCCCGCGCGCGCCTCGCCGGAGACCCAGCGGGCGGCGAAGTCGACCAGGGTGTAGTGGTATCTGGCCCGCCCTTCGGCGTCGCGGGTGATGCCGTCGACGACGTCGACGAGGCCGACGATCTCGACCGCGAGCCCGGTCTCCTCGGCGACCTCGCGGAGCGCCGCCTCGCGCACCGTCTCGCCGATCTCCTGCGCCCCGCCCGGGATGCTCCAGCGGTCCGACACCGGCGGCTTGGCGCGCCTGATCAGCAGCACGTCGGAACCGCGCAAGACCGCCACGCCGACGCCGACGAACGGCCGCTCGGGGTAGAGCCGGTCGTCGGTCATCGCGCCGCCCCGCGTATCACCCCGCCAGGTGCTTGGACGGGTCCCAGCCGCTTCGCGCGAGATGGCGCTCGCCGAACGCGACCGGGCGGTCCTCCAGCGGGGTCGCCATGGTGTCGTTCCAGCGGTTGAGCCAGCCGAACAGGCACACCACCCCGACCAGCTCGACGATCTGGTCCTCGTCGAAATGGCGTTTGAGCGCGACCATGTCCGCGTCGGTGACCGCGTTGGGCACCGCGCCCGCCGACTGGGCCATGCGCAGCGCGGCGCGCTCGGCTTCGGTGAACAGCGGGCTGGTTTCGTATTCGAAGATCGCCTCGATCCTGTCCGCCTCCACGCCGTCCACCTCGACCGCGGCGCTCGCCGTGTGGGCCGAGCAGTACTGGCAGCCGGCCGAGCGGCTCGCCATGTAGGCCAGCATCCGCTTGAGCCCGAGCGGCGCCTTGCCGGGAACCCCGATCACCTCGCGCGACAGGCGGGAGAAGGCGCGCAGCATCCCGGGCGAGCGCGCCATCACGAAGAAGCTGTTGGGGACGAAGCCGAGCGCCTGCTCGGCGCGCGCGAACACATCCTCGAGCTCCGGCGCGTCCCCGCGCTCGCGCGGCGTGATCCTGGGCATGGCGGCTCCTCCCGGTTTCGGTGGGCGAATATAGCGCCCCGCTGCGGGAGTTGGCGCGCAATCGCACGACATCCCCGCCACGTCATGGCCGGCCCCCCCTCGTCATTTCGACGGAGCCCGGACTCGATCCGGGGCGGAGCCGTGCGGGCGCGGCGCCCCCTCGTCATTTCGACGGACCCCGGACTCGATCCGGGGCGGAGCCGTGCGCAGCACGGCGCCACCCCCTCGTCATTTCGACCGGAGCCGTGCGTCAGCACGGCGGAGTGGAGAAACCTCGTCCCCATGGGCGGGGAGGTTTCTCCACTTCGCGCTACGCGCTCCGGTCGAAATGACGAGGAGGGGCAGGCGGGCGCGAGGTTTCTCCACTTCGCGCTACGCGCTCCGGTCGAAATGACGAGGAGGGGCAGGCGGGCGCGAGGTTTCTCCACTCCGCGCTGCGCGCTCCGGTCGAAATGACGAGGGAGGTTTCTGCACTCCGCGCTGCGGCGCTCCGGTCGAAATGACGACACGGTATCGGCAGGCGGGCCTGTCCGCCGGAACCGGGGCGATGGCGCGCGCCCGGCTGGATGGATAGGTTGGGCGACCGATGGCGGGGAGGGAAGCGATGGTGCGCAGCGAACTCGTGGGAACCTGGCGGCTTGCCGATTACCGGCTCACCGCCGCGGACGGGACGGTGTCCAAGCCCTGGGCCGACGCAAGAGGCTACATCTTCTACGCCGCCGACGGCCACATGTCGTGCTCGGTGGAGCGGCCGGACGGCGGCGGCGGGGTCGACCACCTGACCTATTGCGGCCTGCTCGAGTGCCTCGACGGGGAGAACCTGCATACCATCGAGATGAGCTCGCGCGCCGATCTCCGCGGCACGAAACAACGCCGCGGGGTCAGGATCGAGGGCGACAGGATGACGCTCACCGCCGAGCCCAGCATCGCCTACGGTCCGGGCTCGAAGGCGGAAATCGTCTGGAAACGGGCGTAGGGCGGGCCCGACGAATTTGCCCTGCCGCACGGCTTGCAACGGCATGGCTGTGCTGGCAGTTTAGCGCCTCTTCGACCATTTCCATGAACCTGCGGGAGGACCTTATGAAGCATGGACAGGGGAGAACTGCGGTCTTGCTTGCGAGCGTGGCCGGCGTGGCACTGGTTGCCGGCGCCGCGACCGCGCAGACCGTCAAGATGGGCATCCCCACGTTTCTCACCGGCGCCGGGGCTCCGGCCTTCGGCATCCCGGCGAAAGAAGGCGTCGAACTGATCATCCGCGGGATCAACAACGGCGAGCTTCCGGCGCCCTATAACAGCGTCGGCCTGGCCGGGCGCAAGATCGAGCCGCTGATCTACGACGAGGCCGGCGGCGGCACCAAGCAGGTCACCGAGCTGCGCAACAAGGTGCAGAAGGACGGCGTCGACCTGGTGGTCGGCTACATCTCGTCGGGCACCTGCGCCGCGGTGGCGCGCGTCGCCGAGGAGGTCAAGGTCCTCACCCTGCTGACGGTCTGCGGTACGCCGCGGGTCTTCGAGGAGCTGGTGAAGAAGCCGAAATACCTGTTCCGCACGATGAGCCACGGCACCGGCAACAACACGGGTGCGGCGCGCTATATCTCGTCGAAGTTCCCCGAGCTGCTCAAGGACGGCTTCATCGGGCTCAACCAGAACTACGCCTGGGGGCAGGATTCCTGGCGCGACTTCAATCTCGCGATGAAAATCGTGGCGCCCGACGCCAAGGCGGCCAAGAAGCAGCAATTCCCCAAGCTGTTCTCCGGCCAGTACGGCTCCGAGATCTCGGCGCTGCTGCGGGCCAAGCCCAAGGTGGTCCATTCCAGCTTCTGGGGCGGCGATCTCGAAGCGTTCATCGCCCAGGCCAATGCGCGCGGGCTGTTCAAGCGCAAGACCTTCATCCTGACGGTCGGCGAGACGGTCGCCTATCGTCTGGGCAAGAAATTCCCCGAGGGCCAGATCGTCGGCACGCGGGGGCCCTACGGGATGTACGCGGTGGATAACAAGTCGCCGCTCAACCAGTGGTTCCAGAAGGAATTCCGCAAGACCTACGGCTCGCCGCCGGCGCAGCCCGCCTACCAGTACGCGCAGGGCATCCTCGGCGCCAAATACGCCTATGACAAGGCGATGAAGGACAATGGCGGCAAGTTCCCGACCACGGACCAGGTCATCAAGGCGCTCGAAGGCGCGACCTACACGTCGCTCGCCGGGACGGTGAGGATGGCGCTGAGCCACGGCCACCAGGCGGTCACCGAGGACCGCTGGGGCGTCACCGCCTGGGACGAGAAAAGGGGCGAGATGGTGGTCAGGGACGTCGTCGTGTTCCCGCCTGACTGCGTGAATCCGCCGGACGGGGTGGAGTCCGTGCCCTGGCTCGAGGGCGGCATGAAGGGCGCGAAGTGCGGCTGAGCACGCCCTAGCTCCAACCCGGCAACGAACGGTCCGGGCGCTGGCGAACGGCGCCCGGAACTTCGTTCGCCCCTCCGCACACGACTTGCCGGAACCGCGTTTCCGCTAACGGGATCGGACCGTTGGACACCGAACTCCTACTCATCATCCTGGTCGACGGGCTGGTGTACGCCTCCTACCTGTTCATGGTCTCCGTCGGGCTGACGGTGATCTGCGGCGTGCAGAAGATCCTCAACGTCACCCACGGGTCGCTCTATGCCTTCGGCGCCTATCTGTGCGCCACGATCCTGATCGTCTATGCAGAGACGGGCTGGCCAGGCGCCGGCGCGTTCGTGATCATGGCGCTGACCGCGATCTTCCTCGGCATCGTGTTCGGCATCATCATCGAGCGCGGGCTGCTCCGGTTCCTCTACGCCGAGGACGAGCACATCATCGTGCTCGCGACCTTCGCCGCCTTCCTGATCCTGGAGGACGTGCTGCTGCTGATCTGGGGGACCAACCCCTATATCGCGGCGGAGCCGCTGGCGCTGCTCGGACAGACCGACATCGCGGATCTGCCCTTCGACAACTACAACCTCTCGATGATCCTGCTTTCCGCGCTGGTCGCCGCGGTGCTGTGGTACGGGCTGAGAAGGACCACCTTCGGCAAGATGCTGCTGGCGGTGATCTTCGACCGCGAGCTGGCCCAGTCGATGGGGATCAACGTCACCAGGGTCTTCCTGCTCACCTTCATCGTGGGCTCGTTCCTCGGCGCGCTGGGCGGCGCCTACCAGGCGCCGGCGATCTCGGTGCAGCCGGGCATCGGGGTGGAGGTCATCGTGCTCGCCTTCGCCGTCGTGGTGATTGGCGGCATGGGCTCGATACCCGGCGCGCTGATCGGCTCGCTGGTGGTCGGCGTCGCGCGCGCCGCGGCGGTGCATCTGGAGCCGGTGCTGGAGCTGTTCGTCATCTACATGATCATGGCGATCGTCCTGATCGTGCGGCCCCAGGGCCTGTTCGCCCCCGCCAAGCCGAGGAAGATATGACGAAGTATATGGACCGGACGGGCTGGGCCCTGACGATCGGTCTGGTCGTCCTGATCGTCGTCAACTTTTTCATCCCCGAGTGGTTCCGCGCGATCCTGCTGCTCTCGCTGGCGCGCGGTTCGGTGGCGCTCGGTCTGCTGGTGCTGTGGCGCTGCGGGCTGATCTCCTTCGGCCACGCCCTGTTCTACGGCTTCGGCGCCTATACGGTGGCGCTGATCGTCAAGTATCTCGGCATCACCGATGCGTTCTTCACCGTCGCCTGCGGCGTCGTCGTCGCCGGCGGGTTCGCCTGGGCGCTGGGCTTCCTGCTCAGGCGCTACCGGGGCATCTTCTTCGCGCTGCTGAACCTCGCCTTCTCGATGATCCTCTACGGCGTGCTGGCCAAGCTGGAGAGCCTGGGCTCGACCGACGGCATCAGCCTCGAACGGACGACCTATCTGTGGTACGCGCCGGAGGGTCCCGCGAACAAGACGGCGCTGTTCTTCTTCGCGGCGATCATGACCTGGGCCGTCGCGATGGCGGTGCACCACTATCTGCGCTCGACGCTGGGCTACATGACGACGGCGGTGCGCGAGAACGAGATCCGCCTAGAATTTCTCGGCTACTCGGCCGAGCGCGCGATCCACGTCAAGTACACCATCTCCGGCCTGGTCGGCGGTTTCGGCGGCGCCATCGCCGCCATGACCATCGGCCATGTCGATCCCGACTCGATGGCCTACTGGCCGATCTCCGGCGACTTTGTGTTCATCGCGATCCTCAGCGGCACCGGCAATGTCGGCGCGCCGTTCATCGGCGCGCTGCTCTACGAGCTGATCCGCACCTACGCATTCGAGCAGTTCCCCGGGATCTGGCAGCTCATCATGGGCGGGACGCTGCTGCTGATCATCATGTTCCTGCCGAACGGGCTGTGGTCCCTGGTCGACCTCTGGAAGAAGCGGCGCGCCGAGAGGGGCCGGCCCGCAGCGGCCGCCGAACGAGAGAAGGCGTAGACCGATGTCCGTGGTACTCAACGTCCAGGGTCTCGAGAAGAGCTTCGGCGCCGTCGTCGCGGCGCACAACATCAACGTGAGCATCGAGGCGGGCGAGACCGTCGGCGTGATCGGCGCCAACGGCGCCGGCAAGACCACCTTCGTCAACATGGTGACCGGCTATCTCGAGCCGAGCGACGGCAGGATCGAGTTCATGGGCCGCGACATCCGCGGCCGCTCGGTGCGCCAGATCACCCGGCTCGGCCTGTGCCGCTCCTTCCAGGTGCCGCAGGTGTTCCTGTCGGAATCCGTGTTCGACAACCTGATGATCTCCTTCGGCATCGCCGAGCGCGACGGGCTCGGCCTGCTGGGCGCGCTGATGCGGGGCGACCGGGGCGAACGGGTGGACCAGCACCTGCTGCGCTATCAGATCGCCGACTACCGCAACGTCGCGGCGTCGGCCCTGCCGCAGGGCGTGCGCAAGCTGCTCGACATCGCCATGGCGACGGTGCGCAAGCCCAAGCTCCTGATGCTCGACGAGCCGACCAGCGGGATCAGCGTCGAGGAGAAGTTCGGCATCATGGACATATTGATGCAGGCGCTGAAGGAGGAGGAGACCACGGTCCTGTTCATCGAGCACGACATGGAGATCGTCGAGCGCTATGTCTCGCGGGTGCTCGCCTTCTCGCAGGGCGAGATCATCTGCGACGCGCCGACCGAACAGGCGATGGTCGATCCGCTGGTGCAGGAATTCGTCATCGGCAAGGAATACCACCGCGCGCGCGCCGGCAACGGGAGCGGGAACGGAGCCAGCGAGGGGGAGGCCGGCCGATGCTGACCGTCACGGATATGGATGTCAGCATCGGCGCCACCGAGATCCTGCGCGGCGTGAACCTCACCGTCCCGTCGGGTTCGATGTGCGGGCTGATCGGCCGCAACGGTGCCGGCAAGACGACGGTGATGCGCGCGATCATGGGCGCGCTCAAGCTGCACAAGGGGTCGATCCAGTTCGAGCATCTCGATCTCGGCGCGTCGCACGCCTATCGCCGCGCCCATCTCGGGATCGGCTTCATGCCGGAGGACCGCCGCCTGGTGCCCGAGCTCACGGCGGAAGAGAACATCATGCTGCCGGTGTGGTCGACCCGGTCGGAAGGCGCCGCCGAGCGCCTGCAATGGATCTACGGGCTGATGCCGGAGGTCGAGGAGTTCCGCAGCCGCGGCGCCACGACGCTGTCCGGCGGGCAGCAGAAATTCGTCGCCTTCGCGCGCGCCATCATGTGCGGCACCAAGCTGCTGCTGCTCGACGAGCCGAGCGAGGGCATCGCGCCGGTCTTCGCCCAGCGCATGGTCGAGATCCTGGGCAACCTGAAGGCGGAGGGCGAATCGGTGCTGGTCGCCGAATCGAACGACGTCCACATCGCCCCCCTGCTCGACGACATCTTCATCATCGAACGCGGCAGCATCGTCCCGCACTGAGCGCGGCCCGTCCGCGGGCGCTTCCGGTGCGGGCCGGTTTGTGCTAGCGTTTCGGCCGGTTTAGGAAAAACCGTCCGCGAACGGCCGCGAACAACGCCAAGCAACAACAGTAAGCAACGGCCTCGCGGAACCCTACCGAAAGGGAGGCCGGTCATGCGGAAAATCTCGACATCTGGAATTCTCTCCTTCGCGCTCGGCGCGCTTGCCGCCGGGGCGATGGCGTTCGGTGCGGCTGCGGCGCCGCCGAAGGGGGCGCCGAAAGCGCTCAAGGTGGCGTTCGTCGACTTCTTCTCCGGCGGCGCCGCGGTGTTCGGCGTGTCCGGCAAGGGGACGTCGGAGTGGGTGGTCGCCAAGTGGAACAAGGAGGGCGGCATCGGCGGCGTTCCGATCGACCTGGTGCTGGTCGACGAGGGCGGCGGGCCGAAGAAGCAGGTCTCCGAGCTGCGCCGCCTGGTGCTCGACGAGAAGGTCGACGCCGTGGTCGGCTATACCTCGAGCGGCAACTGCCTGGCCATCGCGCCGGTGGCCGAGGAGCTCAAGGTGCTGACCGTGGTGCATGTCTGCGGGACCCACCGCCTCACCGAGGACAACAAGCTCAAATACGTCTTCCGGACGGCTTCCAACCAGGCCGCCGACAGCGTCTCGCTCGCGCGCTACGTGCTCTCGGTCAAGCCCGACCTCAAGACCATCGCCGGCGCCAACGAGGACTATGCCTGGGGCCGCGATTCCTGGGAGGCGTTCAAGATCGCGATCCAGCGCCTCAAGCCCGACGTCAAGGTGGTCGCCGAGCTGTGGACCAAGTTCCAGGCCGGCGAGTACTCGGCGGAGATCTCCCGCCTGCTGGCGGCGCGGCCCGACGCGATCCATTCCAGCTTCTGGGGCGGCGGGCTGATCACCTTCATCAAGCAGGCGGGGCCGCGCGGGCTGTTCGACCAGAGCCTGGTCGCGCTCAGCACGGGCGAGCAGGTGCTGCAGAATGTCGGCAAGTCGATGCCCGACGGGGTGATCGCCGCGCCGCGCGCGACCGCCGGGTTCTTCGCCCTCGAGGGCGCCCCGGGGCACAAGGCGTTCGTCGAGGCGATCTACAAGCACAACAAGCGCTACCCCGACTATCCCGCCTACCGCACCTACCAGGCGTGGGCCGGGTTGAAGGGCGCCTACGAGAAGGCGATCGCGGATGCCGGGCGGTGGCCGACCACCGAGGAGGTCATCAAGGCGTTCGAAGGGCTGAGCTGGGAGACGCCCAGCGGCACCGTCGCCATGCGGTCCGACCACCAGGCGGTGCATGGCGGGCTGGTCGGGGTGACCAAGTTCTCCAAGGAGCACGGCTTCGCGATCCTCGAGAACATCGTCCACCACAAGGCGGAGGACATCAACCCGCCGCTCGGCACCAAGACCCTCGACTGGGTGCGGGCAATAAAGTAGCCGGCCGAATCGCGGCCGGGCGAACGGATGCGCGAGGGGGGAGCGTCCCCCCTCGCGACCCCGCGCGGACGGCCGTTCCGGTGTAGGCAGCAGGGGTCCGGCGCGGGATGAACCTTCTCACCATCATCTTTTTCGACGCGATCAACTACGCCGCGACGCTGTTCCTGCTGTCGGTCGGGCTGACCGTGGTGTTCGGCGTCATGCGGATCCTCAACGTCTCGCATGGCGGCATCTACGCGCTCGGCGCCTATATGGGCACCTGGCTGGCGCTCTGGGTGCTGGAGGTCGACCTGCCCCCGGTGCTCACCTATCTGATGCTGCTGCTGGGCGCGCTGATCGTGGGCTTCCTGCTCGGGCCGATCATCGAGCGCCTGCTGTTGCGCCGGATCTACGGCAGCGACATGCATATCCAGCTGCTGCTGACCTTCTCGATCCTGCTGATTCTCGATGACGGCATGAAGCTGATCTGGGGGATGGAGCCGCTGTTCATCTCGGAGCCCTATTCGATGCTGGGCCGGTTCAAGGTGGGCGGGATCATCTACCCCTGGTACGACTTCGTCCTGGTCGGGGTCGCGGTGGTGTTCGGCGCCGCGCTGGTCTGGATGGTGCGGGCGACGCGCTTCGGCAAGCTGGTCATCGCGGTGATCGCCGACCGCGAGGTGAGCCAGGCCATCGGCATCAACGTCAACCTGATCTTCACCGTCGCGTTCACCGTGGGCGCGCTGGCCGCGGCGCTCGGCGGCGCCTTCGTCGCGCCCAAGATCGCCGTCGTCCCGCAATTCGCGCTGGAGGTCGTGGTGCTCGCCTTCGCGGTGATCGCCATCGGCGGCATGGGGAGCATCGAGGGCGCGGCGATCGGCGCCATCGTGGTCAGCTTCGCGCGCGCGCTGGCGATCCATCTCGCGCCCGAGGTCGAGCTCATGGCGGTCTACCTGATCATGATCCTGGTGCTGGTGGTCCGGCCCCAGGGGCTCTTCGGCGAAGTGGAGCTCCGACGGATATGATGAACTGGAGAGCCCTGCCGCGCGCCGGGGTGGCCGCCGCCGCCCTGCTGATCGTGGTGCCGCCCTTCCTGCCCGGCTGGATCCTGTTCGTGCTCACCAAGGCGATGTTCATGTTCATCGCGGTGATGGGCGTCTCGGTCCTGCTGCGCGGCGGGCTGCTCACCTTCGGCCACGCGCTCTACTACGCGACCGGCGCCTATGCGGTCGGGTTCTGCGTCAAGTGGCTGGGCGTCCGGGAGCTGATCTTCCTGATCCCGCTCGGGGCGCTCGCGGGCTTCATCATGGCCGCGCTGGTCGGGGTCGTCATGGCGCGCTACCGCGAAGTCTTCTTCGCCATGCTGAACCTCGCCTTCTCGATGATGCTGTTCGGCGCCCTGCTCAAGCTCTACTGGGTCACCGGCGGCACCGACGGGCTGGCGATCGGCACCGCGACGCTGGCCGGGATCAGGCTGACGGGCGATTCCTTCGGCTACTACTATTTCTCGCTCGCCATGGTGGGCATCGTCACCCTGGTAGTCTATCGGTTCATGGCCTCGCCCGCCGGGTATTTCCTGCGCGCCATGTACGACAACGAGATCCGCATCGAATATTCCGGCGTCGCGGTTCGCCAGGTGGTCTACCGGACCTATCTGCTGGCCGGCACGCTGGGCGGGGTCGCCGGCGTGCTGGCCGCCTTCACCATCGGCCATATCGTCCCCGAGGACGCGTTCTGGATCCAGTCGGGCGAGTTCGTCTTCGTCGCGCTGCTGGGCGGGTTCGGCGGCGTGCCCGGGCCGATGCTGGGCGCGCTGGTCTTCGAGTTCCTGCAGACCTACGCGTCGAAATACTTCCCGCTCGCCTGGCAGATGATGATGGGCATCATCATGCTGCTGATCATCCTGTTCCAGCCGGGCGGGCTGTGGGCGATCTACCAGCGGATCGAGGCGCGGCTCACCGGCAAGGACAGGGGGGGCGACCATCACTGATACCACCCCCATCCTGCAGACCGTCGGGATCAACCGCTCGTTCGGCGCGGTGATCGCCGCCGACGACCTCAATATCGAGGTCGCGAACGGCGAGCTGGTCGGAATCGTCGGCGCCAACGGGTCCGGCAAGACGACCTTCCTCAACCTGATCACCGGCTATCTCAGGCCGGAGAGCGGCCGCATCCTGGTGATGGGGCAGGACACCACCGATCTGGCGCCGCGCGAGCTCGCCAAGCGGGGCGTCGCGCGCTCGTTCCAGATCCCGCAGCTCTACACCAACATGACGGTGCTGGAGGGCGTGCTGCTGTCGCTCGCCGCCTCGTCGGGCGAGTCGAGCAATTTCTGGCGGCCGCTGCACCGCGATCCGTGGCAAGCCGAGGCGTGGGAGATGCTCGACCGGTTCGGCCTCGAACCCTACGCCAACCGGCCGGTCAGCGAGCTCCCGGAGGGCGGGCGCAAGCTCCTGGACATCGCGCTCTCCTTCGCCCTCAAGCCGACGCTGCTGGTGATGGACGAGCCGACCAGCGGGGTCAGCATCGAGGACAAGTTCCAGGTCATGGACACGCTGGTGGGGGTGCTCAGGGAGGGCGACATCACGACCATCTTCGTCGAGCACGACATGGACGTCGTCCAGCGCTACGGCAAGCGGGTGCTGGTCTTCGACACCGGACGGGTGGTCGCCGACGGCGAGCCGGAGAGCGTGCTGGCCCAGCCCGAGGTCAGGCGGGCCGTGCTGGGGCACGAATGACATGCTGACGCTCGGCGACATCAGGGTGACCATCAAGACCTTCGTGATCCTGCGCGGGATCAGCCTCGACATCCCGGCAGGCGGCATGGTCGCGCTGGTGGGCCGCAACGGCGCCGGCAAGACGACCACGCTGAAGAGCGTCATGGGGCTGGTGCCGGTGGTCGGCGGCAGCATCGATCTCGACGGCGAGAACCTGCTCGACGTGCCGGGGCACCAGCGCGCCCAGCGCGGCATCGGCTACATGCCCGAGGACCGCCGGCTGATCGGCTCGCTGACGGTCGAGGACAACATCCTGCTGCCCGCCTGGGCGGCCAGGATGGAGAACCCCGAGGAGCGGCTGCGCTACATCTACGACCGGATGCCCGACCTCGCGCCGCTGGTGAGCCGCCGCGCCTCGATGCTGAGCGGCGGGCAGCAGAAGATGGCGGCGCTCGCCCGTTCGCTGATGAGCGGCACCAAGCTGCTTCTGCTCGACGAGCCGTTCGAGGGCCTGTCGCCCGGCCTCGGCGACAAGCTGGGCGAGACCATCCGCCAGCTCCAGCAGGACGGGCTCACCGTGCTGATCGCCGAATCGGACGACAAGCGCGTCGAGTTCGTGCAGCAATCCTACATGATCGAACGCGGCCAGAACGTCGACCGGCCCGACGGCTGACGCGGCCGGCGCGGCGCGCTTCGGCGGCCTCCCCCTCGTCATTTCGACGGACCCCGGACCTGATCCGGGGCGTGGCCGTGCGGCAGCACGGCGGTCACCCCCTCTCGTCATTTCGACGGACCCCGGACTTGATCCGGGGCGTGGCCGTGCGGAGCACGGCGGTCACCCCCCTCGTCATTTCGACCGGAGCCGTGCGGAGCACGGCGTAGTGGAGAAACCTCGTCCCCATGGGGCTGGGAGGTTTCTCCACTGCGCGCCTTCGGCGCTCCGGTCGAAATGACGGGGGGAGGTTGCCCATGGGGCAGGGAGGTTTCTCCATTCCGCGCCTCCGGCGCTTGTAGCCGCGCGAAATTCTTGGAGTCGGAGTCGAAACGCTGGAGTCGCGGGCGTTCGTTCGGGGCTGTAGCGAGTCGATTCGATGGAGTCGCGCGGCCGGGCAAGCGACCTTAAACGGCCCTTGCCGGGCCATGCAATGGCCGTTCAACGCCCGTTGCATCGCCGCTTCCGGGCGCGCTAAATGGGCCATCCGCAACCCGGAGAGCGGCTCTCATGAGTACCCAACCGACACCCAAGGCGCCCCGCCTGCGGCTGTTCCCCAGCGCCGAGGAGGCGGTCGCCGCCGCCGGCCGCTCGGCCGCCGGCGACGATCTGGAAACCATACCCTTCGGCGCCGGCCTCTATCTCAGGAAGCCCGGCCGGCCCGGCGTCGAGCCGCGCTTCCTGTGCGCCGACGGGCGCTGGCGCAAATACGATTCGGTGCCCGACCTGCCGGGCTCGGCCGCCGCTCAACCCTGATCCCCGTCCGCCGGCGGCGCGGTCAGCCGGGCGGCCGCGGCGGTTACCGTCGCATAGGCCGGCCTGGCCGAGGCGGCGGGGTCGGCCTCGGTCAGGTGGTCCCATTCCGCCGGCGGGTTCCAGCCCGTGCGGCGCCACAGCGCCGCGCTCATGACCGTGTCTTCGTCGAGCCGCGGCGCGACCCCGTGGGGCAGGACGAGCGCGCCCTCGTCGGCGAGCAGGAACAGCGCGGCGCGGAACGCGTCGTAGATCATCGCTTCGCCAGGAAGACCAGCAGCGAGGCCGCGGCGACCTTGGGGTAGACGTTGCCGATGCCGTCCCCCGACACCTGGAGCTCCACGGTCCGCGTCGAGGCATGCGCCCGCGCGGCGGTCAGCGGGATCGTCTGGTCGAGGGACGAGCCGGCTCTCCCGCCGGCGCTGCCGCTGGCGACGGAGGTCTCGCCGACCCGCAGCCTCGCGGACACGCCCAGGTTGCCGCGCGGCGGCCTCGCGGAGCTGAACCCGGCGACGCCCTGGGCCAGGATACGGTAGCCCCGGGCGCCCGGCACGCTGACCGACAGGATCGTGCTCCAGCCGGCGGTGAGGGTTCGGTCCGTCCCGGTCGACTGCGCGTAGACCCCGCCGACGGCGCCGAGCGCGAGATGGCCGGTCTGCACCGAGCCGTCGAGCAGCGCCGCCTCGGGGCCCCGCGGCCCGACCGCCCCGCGCGGCCCCTGCGGCCCGGTGATGTCGCGGCGGAACGTCCAGGTCGCCGCCGCGGTCTTTTCGTAGACATAGCCGTTGGCGTCGCGGAAATAGAAATCGCCCACCTTGCCGAGATCGCCCGCCGGCGCGCCCGTGCCCGAATGCCAGGTGCCGCCGCCGATATCGAGCAGTTCGGTCCAGGCGCCGGCGGCCTTGCGCCAGATCGCCGCTTCCGTGCGGTCGAAATACCAGTCCCCGTCCGCCCCGAGCCCGGCCGCCGGCTCGCCCTCGCCCGGGTGCCAGGCCGCGCCGTCGGCGCCGGCGAGGTCGGCGATCTTGCGCCAGGCGCCGGCCGTCTTCTGCCACACCGTGGCGTTGTCGTGGCGGAAATAGAGCTCGCCGTTCCGCCCGAGGAAGGCCGCCGGGACGCCGTTGCCGGTGTGCCAGGTGAGCCCGGCGAGCCCCTGCGGCCCGGTGATGTCGCGCAGGAAGCTCCAGGCCGCGCTCCCGGTCTTCTCGTAGACGTAGCCGTTGTCGGTGCGGAAGAAGAAATCGCCGACCGCGCCGAGATTGTTGGCCGGCGGGCCCGACCCCGAATGCCAGCGCCCGGTGCCGATATCGAGCAGCTCGGCCCAGGCGCCCGCGGCCTTGCGCCAGATCGTCGCGTCCGCACGGTCGAAATACCAGTCCCCGTCGACCCCGAGCGCGGCGCGCGGCGCGCCCGATCCGGGATGCCAGGCCGCCCCGTCGGCGCCCGAGAGATCGGCCCTCAGCGTCCACACCCCGGCCGCCCTGGTCCAGATCGCGGTGGCCGCCGTGTCGACGTAGAAATCGCCGTCGCGGCCGAGCGCGGCGGCGGGCGGCCCGGCGCCGAAATGCCATTGCGCCTCGCCGCGGCGCTGGGGGCCGAGCTCGGCGGTCACCCGGATCTCGGCCGAGTCCGCGCCGGAGGTCGAGCGCGAGCGCGCGGCGAAGGTCCAGGTCCCCTCCGGCGGCTCCAGCGATTCCAGCGGCGAGGCGGTCAGCAGCCCCTCGTGCAGCGGCGTCATGCCGGCCCAGGCGGCGTCGGCGGCGGCGGCGTAGCGGATCGCGGTGCCGGCGAGATCGGGCCAGGGCGATGGCGTCCAGGCGTAGACCCGGGTGCCGTCCTCGTGCACGCCGACGCGGAAATTGGTCGGCGGGTCGGGCGGCGGGCGGATGTCGAGCCGCCACGTCCCGCGCCAGCGCGGCCCGGCCGGCGCGGCCTCGCTGCCCGGCACGATCTCGACCGCCTGGGCGGCATCGGCGGGGGCGGGGCGCGGCGCGGCCGCGCTGCCGGGCACGATCTCGACCGCCTGGCCGGCATCGGCGGGGATGCGCCAGCGCGCCACGGTCTCGCCCGGGCCGAGGACGTCGACGGTACGCAGAGTGTCGAAATCCGGCCCGGCGCGCACCACCCCGCCGCGCCAGTCGCCCTTGACGGTGAGCGCCGCCTGGAGCTCGGTCGCGTGGCCGCTTCCGACCGCGACGCGCTCGGCGGCGAAGGTGACGCCCAGGATGCGCGGCGTGCGGTCCGGCACGTCGGGGAACGGCGCGGTCAGGTCGCCGGTGGCCAGCGCGTGATAGGCGTCGAGCTCGTCGATGGCGACGAACCGCACCCGGCGGTCGCTGACCGGCTCGACCGCGATCACGCGCGCCTTCTGCGGCGGCAGGTCGCCATCGTAGAGCCGCCACAGCGTGTCCGGCGGCACGCCGCCATCGGCGCCGGGCGCCATCGGCAGCGGCTCGTCCAGCACCAGCACGCGGGATTCCTCCGCCGCGCCCTCGGGCGGGCGGGCCGGCGTGCGGTGCAGCGCGCCGTCCGGCAGGCGGAGCAGGAGGTGCGCGCCGGCGCCGGCGCGCACCGCGCGGTCGAGCAGCACCCGCCCGGCGCTGCCGCCGCGCAGCCGGCCGGTGAGCCCGCCGTCGATCAGCGCGTGGGTGATCCAAACCACGTCGCCGCGGGCGATGCGCAGCCCCTCGGCCGGCATCTCCCATTTCAGCCGGCGCCGGTGATAGTGCTGGCGCGCGACCTGGAGGTTGCACTCCTTGGCCGCCTGGTCGCGCCCGGTCACCCCGCGCGCGGTCACCGTGACCGACGAGGCGGGCGCGCCGACGACGCCCGGCACCGTGCGGCGGACCGAGGAGAACTGCCAGTCGAGCCCGGGCTCGATATAGCGCACCACCACCTCCTCGGCAGTGGCGCCCGAGACGTAGTCGACCGCGAACGAGCCGGCGACGATGTTGCCGGGGTGGACCAGCGCGGTCGCCGGCCGGTCGGCCTCCTCCCACACCGCGCCCAGCCTGCCCGACTGCCAGGTGGTCGAGGCGCGGCCGCATTGCGCGATCAGCTGGAGCACCCGCTCGTGCGGCATCTCGCGGTCGAGCACGAAATCGCAGCGCAGCCCCTGCGCCTCGCACCAGGCGTACCAGGCTTGCAGCGCGGCCTCGTCGATCCGCGCGGCGGGCAGCCCGACCCCGGCGACGAGGCGGTTGCGCACCCGGATGCCGCGCGCGTACCAGCGGAACAGCGCCGCCGGATTGGAGCTCGCCCGGTTCGCGGTCCAGCGCGCGCCGTCCCAGGTCGGGATCTTCTGCTTCACCAGCGCCGAGACCCGGTCGAGCCGGCCCGAGAGCTGCCCGGACGCGCGGATGCGGATCCCCATCCGGGTCTGCCCGGCATAGTCGGCCCGGTCGGGCTGGTAGGCGCGGAGCGCCGCCCAGCTCACCTCGTCGTAGATCTTGTCGTCCTCGGAGCGCACCGTGGTGCGGCGCACCCGCACGGTCCACACCCCGGCCTGCGGCAGGACGATCGTTTCGGTCACGCGGTGGAGCGACTGGCTGTCGCTGCGCAGCGGGATCGTGCGGCGCTCGGGCGCGAGCCCCGGCGCCGACCACTCGATGTCGACCGAGACGGCGTGCGCGACCGTCTCGCCCTTGCGGTCGATGCGGAACAGGCGCGCGTGCAGGTCCACGCCGATCCGCGCGGTGTCGGCCGCGGTCACCCGCGCGACCCAGTCCGTGGTCTCCAGCGCCGCCCCGGCGATGGTGTCGACATTGCCCGGGAACAGCGCGATCGCCGCGCCGATCTCGGTCTCGACATCCTCGAAATCGCCGATCGGCGTCGAGCCGACGCGGATGTCGGAGATGTCGAGATCGCCGAGCCCGAAATGGTAGATCGCGTGCAGATACTGGTCGTCGCCGAAATTCTCGGTGAACTCGCGCGCCGCCAGATCGGGGAACACCCGGTGCTCGCCCAGCACCAGCGGCAGCGGCTCGTAGAGCCTGGCCCGGTTGGCGCCGCCGGCGAGCGAATAGACCGGCTCGCCCTGCTCCGGCGCGCCCGGCAGCGCCGGCGGGCGGATGGGGAACAGCGCGTTGACGATCAGCCCGCCGGCGATCGAGATCCCGGCCGAGAGCGCGGCCGCTTCGAAGCCGACCAGGTTGAGCGCCGGCGGGACGTAGATCGCCGCGACCAGCACCGCGATCAGCAGCAGGGTGCGGAAGACGTTCCCGCCGCCGGCGAGCGGGCGCAGCGCGACGATCTGCCCCTCGCCGAGCGGCGTCCGCGCCCAGTCGCGCTCGGCCACCTCGCGCCCGTCGACGGCGGCGGCGATCTCCGGGCCGAGCTCGGCGCGGTGGCGCGCGACCAGGTCGGCCAGGGTGGCGCCGGGCGGGACGATCCCGGTCTCGATCCGCCGCCCCTCCGAGGTCAGCGGGTGGGGCCAGAGATCGGCGGTCAGGCTGCGCGGCCGGGGCGGCGCCGCGACCAGGGCGCGCCCGGGCGTCAGCGGTTCCACCGGTAGAACCCCTCGACGGCGAGCCCGCGCGCCTCGATGCCGCGGACCGGGTGCAGCACCGCGCCGGTGCCGGCGGGGCAGTGCAGGACGTGCGGCT
>MPNO01000119.1 GCA_002239065.1 Defluviicoccus sp. bin129
GCGGCCTCGACAAGGTGACCGGCGAGTGGGACCTGGTGGCGCTCGCATACAACTGCAAGCGGCTGCACAAGCTGAGCCTGACCGCGTGAGGCGCCTCCGGGGCGCATGCCGTGACCGGAGAACGCCGTCGATGCCACAAACCGCCCGCGAATCCGGCAACAAGCTCCAACGGCCGGACAACATCGCCAAATCCGTCCAACGGCACAACCGGGCGCGGCAGACAACCGAAAATCGATCGATGACCCTAAGTCCGACAGACTGCTAGCCCGGCCTTCGTCCTCGCGACCTGTTTCTTGCGCTATCTTTCTTGAAGTCTTCCCGCGATCCCAGCGGATCTTCGATCCGGCGCGTCCACGGCTTGGGGGCGCGCGGATCGATCAAATGGATATTTCCCCGGCCGATTGCACCTGTTGCCCCGCCTCGTGTCGTCCTTGCCGACCGTTCTTCTTTCGATCCAGGCGCCTTCGTTTCCTGTTTGCGTTGGCCTTGCCCTCCTGAACGCGGTTCCTCCGATGGCTTTCCTTCCCGGAGCCGCTTGAACTTCATGTACACGATCTCATGGACGGTCGCGGCGGGCCTCTGACCACGGCAAACTTCCACGAAATTGCGCTGCAACTCGGTCTCCGGTGTCCGCAAACCCAGGTCGAGCGCACGATAGAATGTCAAGTGGCGGCCGATCAGGCGCAATTCATCGGCGGTCAAGGCCATCGATACCCATCCTCGTCCAAGCCCGCTCCGCGGGGCCGGAGCGTCACGCCGAACCCGGCGTTCGGCGCCGCATATGCAGTGGCGCAACGCAGCGGCTGGAAGTTCGACGGTCGGATACCAGCGTCTCGAGACAATCGAATTCAGCCGATGCAGGAGACTGCAGTGTCATGGTTTGAATTTCCCCCCCGAAATTGACTGACCGGGTCATCCTGCAACCTGCCCGATCCGGCACGCCGCTTTCAAGGTCTCGTGATATGCACTGACGGCGGCGGAACATGGGCTGGTCTGTGCCTTGCCGATCGACGCAAAGACCGGTTCGGGCTTGCCCTTGTCCAACCTCTCCCATTGGCGTCCGGTCGCCCGCTTCCAGTTGACGATTGCCCCGTCTGGGGTGGAACTCCTGCCTTCTATCTCGACCGCACTGTCAAGCACCGCCCGCGCCGCCTTGTCCGTAATCCCCGCCGCGACCTTGCCCGCCGCCGTCTCGCGCTCCCTCGATGCAGCGAAGAACGCCTCCCTATGCGCTCGAACTTGTGGTTCGCTCGCCCGTGCATCGTTCTGCGGAGCGCTCAGCGCGCCGAGCGCCGAGCGCCGAGCGCTCGATCGCAAGCTTGGCGCGAAAGTCGGCGCAAGGTTCGGACTCCGCCGCGTTCGAAGGCGCGGCCAGCACGAAGGACCGGGCGGCGATCACCAGGGCCAGTCGGGGCACGGGACCATCCTCCCTTCCGATCCGGGAAGATCCTGACCCCCACCGCCGTCCCCACCAACACCCACCGGATGACCATCGGCACGGAGCCGGTGATCATCACCGGGTTCAACCCCGTGCGGCTCACCACGAGCGGCCCGGGACGTACATGGGGGACGTCCACGGGCCCGTTCAGGGACGGTGTGGACTATACCCCCGGTTCATTGAGCTAAATGGCGATCCTCCGCAGACTGAGGTCCGCTGCGGCCCGCCAGAGTGAATCCTGGCGAAGAAGCGCCCGATCACCGCGAAGCCCCCTCGGCCGGCACGTCCCATGTCGAGCGGCACAGCCTGAGCATGACCCTTCAAACTCGGCCACCTTCCGTTCTCGGAAGGAGGTGCCGGATTCAATCCGGCCCCATGCGCGTCACGAGTCCAGCGGGCGGAGGAAAATCTGCTCGCGAAGCACCTGCCAGCGCCCGTCCTCGAAACGCCACTCGATGTTGCACAGGAGCTTCATCTCCTCGCCGTTCATGCCGCTGTGCTTCCGGGTCAGGACGCAGACCGCGCTGTCGCCCAGGACGTGGAAGTCGTGCCAGTCCGCCCACGGATTGAGCCGTGTCCTGCCTTCCTCGGCCTGCTTGCGGAAATGGGCGATGAAGCCTTCCTTGTCATAGGTGGACACGGTGCCGTCGGGCATCACCAGCGTGGTATGGAAGTCCCTGTGGTAGATGGTCTCCAGCGCATCGACGTCGAAATGCGTCGCCCGGTCGATGAGGCGGTCCATGGCCCCGCGGATGGCTGCCTTCGTGTGCGTGGGTTTCGTCATGGCTTCAATTCCCTTGGATGTCGGACAAGAGGTTCGCGTCTCGTAGCAGCCACCGCAACCCGCCGGGGCGCCGCACGGCGAACGGCCGGACCCGACCGTATCCACGGTTGGATCCGTTCGCACGCTGCGCCTCCAGGCGGCATCGACCCCGGCCTCGCCATCAGGCCGACCCGATCCCGAGCAGCCTCCGGGCGTTGCCGTGCGCGATATTTTCCTTCGTCGCTTGCGGCAGGTCGGCCGCCCGGATCCAGCCGGCGCCGGCTTTGGCGCTCGCCACCGGATAGCCGACCGAGAACATGATCCGGTCTTCGCCGAGTGTCGCGAGCGCGAGCGCCAACACCCCGTCGCGAAAGAAGTCGCTGGTGGTGATCCAGAGGTCCTCGCGGAAATACCGCTGCACGGGCTTGCGCAGCTTCTTCTTCGCGATGCGGTCGAGGTCCTCCCCGACCCGCCAGTACCAGAAGGGAAGCCCTTCGCCCATGTGGCCCACCACGATCTGCAGGCGGGGAAAACGGTCGAACGTGCCGCTCGCGATCAGGCGCAGGCACTGGAGCGCGACTTCCTGGTGCCATCCGTAGCCGGGTCCGCCGAGTATCTTGCCCACCAGCTTGTCGCCCAGCCCGTCATACCAGACCTCCACGGCTTGGGGCGAAGGCCAGTTCGGGTGGATGTAGATCGGCACTCCGAGGGAATCGGCGCGGGCGAGCAGGAGCGCGAAGTCGGCATGGTCGAGGAACCTGCCGCCGATGGGACCGTAGCTCATTCAGCCGACGAAGCAGTGCTCCCGCACCGAACGCTCGAGCTCTTCGGCCGCCGCCTCAGGCTGGCTCAGCGGCAGCGTGGCGAAGGCGCGGATCCGCTCCCGATACGCCGCGACGACCTCGTTGGCGATCCGGTCGTTCAGCCTGCGGGCGAAGGCGCCGCCCTCGGCGCCCGCGAGGTTCTGGGCGCCGGGCGTCACCGCCTAGAGCACCTGCATATCGATGCCGGCCTCGTCCATGTAGCCGATCCGGCCTGCGCCTAGGTCGCGGCGCGCGAGCGCGACGAAAAGGCCGCTCGGGAGAAGGCGGTGCCGACGCGCGACAGGGCCGCGCCGTCCTCGCCGGACCGGGAAGTGGGCCGCGAGGCGCCGCAGCGCAAGGCGCCCGAGCCCGAGCCGCCGGCAAAGACCAGGGTGCGCGAGATGGCTCTCGGTCTGTAGACAAGGCGCCCGACGCGTCTTCATGCAAGAGCCCCACCCGCTCGGGTGGAGCGGGCGGGCGCCGCTGTCCTGTAAACCGCCGCGTTCGGTTCACAATTCGAGCGTCCGGGTGTATCACCACGGGGTCCAACGCGGCGGCGCGATCCGCGATACAGTCGCCCTCGCGGTCCGCGGCCCGTCACCGGACCCCCGGCCGGATCGCCGTCCGGACCTGCCGAAGGCGCATCGCCCAGCTCCGCAAGCCCGGCCTCGATCGCCGCCCGCTCATTGGCGAGGCCGGCAAGGCGGGCGCGGATGCGCGCGGCCTCGCCGCCCTCGGAGGCCGGAGACGTCACGACGCCTTCCCCGCGGTCGGCGGCGCGCGCTCAGGCTCCAGACGGATGGCGAGCCTCTCGGCCCGGGCGTTGCCCATCTCACGCAGGATGGCGATCACGCCGGGCGCGAAGGCGGGATGGCGCATGGCACAGCGCCCGAGAGCCACGATCGCCTCGTCATCGCCGATCAGGCCGAGCGCCTCGACGACCACGGCCGAAGGCGCGGTTGCGAGTGCGTCGGTCAGCACGTCCCGGCCCGAGGAATCGCCCCGGTGGGCCAGCGCGACCGCCGCCGCCCGGCGGATCGATGGCACCCTGTCCGACAGGCCGTCCCGCAGCGGGGGCACCGGTACGTTCGCGGCGGGGGCGAGGTCGAAGGCCGGCCCGCGCACCGCCGGATCGCCGCGGTCGAGGAACTCCGTGACGAAGGCGCCGGGCAGGGAGAGCCCGGCTTCGGCGGCGGCCCGCAACGCGATCGGAAGCAGCGGTGCGGGCAGACCCGGCGAAAGAACGATCCGGCGGAGCGCGGCCCGCGCCCCGGCGACGTCGAGCCGGGCCAGCGTCTCCAGCACCGCACGCTGTTCCCGCAGCGGCCGATCGATGCCAAAGCCGTGGAAGCGG
>MPNO01000120.1 GCA_002239065.1 Defluviicoccus sp. bin129
CAGGGATACAACCCGCTCGTCGCAATCCAGATCGCCCTCGCCGGTAACGCCGCGAACTTGATCGACAACCCTCAACAGCCAAACAGCCAAATCACAAACCAGAAATAAAAACGGGCGAGTAGTTACATCTGACCAAGATCTTGGTGATGTGGCGGAAACCGGAATTCCTCCAACAAACCCAGAACTTCCGTTCCGTCAACTCCCAGCCAATGTTTTCCGACTCCGCCCTCCACTTCCCGAGGGTCACCCAACGGTTGAAGAAATTCCCCAACCTTGCGAATATTGTTCCTGTTGATCACGTCATCGTTGAAGAGCACATGCCCTTCTATGTGCCTGCCGGAATAGTCCTGCGCCAGCGTGATACTGGTAGCTGTACGCATCTTGTTTGCCGCTGTAATACGAAGTGCCGTCGGACTCTGGCGCACCTTTAGCCCGAAATCTTCCGGCGTCTGGTTCAGCGTTTCCATCCGCTTCACCTCATCTCGGAGTTCCTCGATTGCTTCCTCGACGTATTCGTAATGAGAGAGAGAACTATCCGGCAGGTACAGACGACAGATGTCTTCGTAATTCGTTCGATACCCGAACCAGCGTGCCATCTGCATCAGAGTGTCCGAGGCCGCGGTATTGCGGAGAATATAGGATACGGTCAGGCCTTCCAGAGTGAGCCCCCGAGACAATGCCAGTCCACCGATGGCGACAACATGGAGGCCACCGTCCTTGTGCCGTGAATAGTCGAGCGTACCGCCACGCATGTTCACCGTCGTAACCGAAACCGAGCCCGCGGCCTCGCCGAGCACCTTCAGAATCCTGCCAAAACTGTAACCAGTCTCGCGGAATTCCCGACGGAAGCTCTCGGAAAGGTCTTCAATATTCTTGTCGCTGATCCGAGACAGAGGTAAACCCGCATTGACTGTCAACGAATTCCGTAACTCGACCAGATAAGAATATACGAGACCATGTATCCTTTCCTGAACGTCATTGAATCGGCTGACGTTGATCATCATTGAACAATGCTTGCCACCGTGGCTGCGCAAAATGCGAATGGCCCTTGTCAGGAGAAAGACCCGAATTGCCTCTTTCATTGATGGCGGCAGCAAATGCAGATCATGGTCACGTTTGTGCTTGAGCGGCAGGATGTCGTGATAGTCTTCTACAACTCGTACCATTGTTGATCTGAGATCGCCTTCGGCTTCGAACACCCGCGATGCTCCGACGTAGTTTGATGGAGGATCAAGCGCCTTGATGAAGTGACGCGGGAAAAGGTCGTCTTTCAACATCTCATCTTCGGTGTCTGGGTCAATGAAGATGTTCGCAAACGGTGTTGCGGTGTATCCGACGTATGACGACCGCTGGAAAAGATGTAGGATTTCCCGAATGGCCCTGTTTATTGCTGTAACCCTGTCGGGGTTTGCCGAAGTATTGATCGAAGCGTTATCCGCTTCGTCATCAATCAACAGAAGCGGCTCGGTGATGAGCGCCCCGCGATTCTGATCCTTCAGCCAATCCCTCAGACGCTCCAGCGTCGACTTGTTTTTCTTCGTAACGAATATTATTGGTTCCCGAAGTGCGGAGAGCGTTACCCCATAGGTAGAAGCAGCAGTCTTAGAAAAATCATTGTCTCTCGATGTTCCATAGGCGGGAAATCTGCCAGTACCAAAACTGGTGATCGGCAGTTCTGCCTGTACCGTCGGACTGAATACCGAAACCTTTCCGATAAAGGTCTCGTCAAGCCTTTCTTGTGTCTGAGCCCGCAGGGAATTTGTTATTCCCGCCAGCAGGATGACGACTTTATAGCCGGCATCGGCTGCCTTGCAGATCAAGGCGGCGTAGTTTGTCGTCTTGCCTGACTGTACGTGTCCCATGACCATGCCACGGCGCGCCCAGGTGCCCTGATCCTCCGGGTCACCGCAATAGTCGAGGACCTCATCGGTCACATTGTCGAGAACCGACACTACTGAAGGAGGCAGTTCGCCTCCGGAGATGTAGAACTGGTTCAACCGGTTCCAGTAGAAGAAGTTGATGGATCCGCGCCTCTGTTGCAGCCAGGGGTTGTAGTCACTGAGCACTGACGCTCCGAGTGTCTGGGTCGTCGTGAACACGCCCTCGAGCTGGCGAATGATATTGCGCTGTTGCTCCTCGCTCAGAGGAAATGGTCCGTTGCGTACCTCATGCTCGATAGTTCCTGCCGGCAGAGGCCGGCCGCCTTCAAGCTGCTCGAACAACTTCTGTCGAAAGTAAGCCAGTTCGGCGTCAAGACCCGGCATCGACCCAACCCTTGTGCTTGAGATACTCCTCGACGGGTACCCAGTTTGAACAGAATGGCTCTGTCTGCCGAAGTTTCCTTTCCAGCTGTTTGAAATTGCCGCCTGCTTGAACGAGAACAATAGGAACTGCGGTTTCCAGAAAGTCCCGGAACCTGTCGGCCTGGGCCTCGGTCTGATGAATGTCGTCCGGACGGCTCGCCGCATCCCGGCCCAAAGCTTCTACCGGAAAACCCTGCTCGATCGCCAGCAATGCCGTCCTGACATTCGCCCGTTCGTCACCATCACCCGTTTCTAGCAGCGTAGCTATCAACGGGTGATCCCGGTTGATATGATAGTTGATTTCACCGCTCCGCGCGTAACGATCCCATACTGCGATCCTGGAGCCGGTGGAAACCCGCCCGCCCTTCGACCGGTTGACTCTCGCAGAGCGCTTCCTCAGTCCGTCAACGATCTGGGCCAGCCGTGTCCGCAACACCGCGGGCAGTTGGGCATCGGACTTGTCGACCGTGATCTTCCAGAGGTCGTCAAGCGAATTCGGAATATCCACGCTGACGCGAACGAGCTGCGCCAGTTCACCGTATTTCACGAGCCGGAACCAGGTTCCCCTGATGATCAGCCGGTGGTTGCGGTAGACATAGAAGCCCTGGTTCTTCAGAAAGCCTTCCTCGCCCGCCAGCCTGTCATGGTCGGTTGCCCTGAGTTTCGAATAATGCGGCAGGACATAGGGTCGGATGATGATCTTCTTGCCACCGACAGCAAGCGCTTCGGACGGAAGTGCCTGCGTGGCATTGTGATGCGAGTGGAACGGATCATACGGCTCGACAGGTTGTCCATTCAGTGACATCGAGAGTTTCCTGCCGCGCACCTCACCGGACAGATACCGGTGAAATGTCAACGCGAGCCGATTCTTGGTGTGAGCCACCAGCGCGTTGAATTCCACCTCGCTCATCGTGCCGTTTTCGGAGAGGCGGTCACAGCCGTTCCAGATGACTTCTGTCCCGCTCTTCCTTTCATCGGGCTCTGATGCGAGGTCCGCGACTTCCGAATTCGACAGCACGCCCATTCGCCAGTTGTCCAGCGTGTCGAGGTCCCACACGGCACCGCTCGTCTGTCCATCCTTGGTGGAGATGACAGTCAGCCGGGTACACTGGGAGAAGGATGCGGACTTCATCCCCCAGCCAAACCGACCCAGATCATCGAGTGAACGCTCTTCCTGGGGGTTCTGGCTCGCAGGACGCATGGCAGCACGCAATTCCGCCGCGGACATCCCGTGGCCATCGTCGGCTACCCTCACTTCCGGGGAGCCGCTGTTGAAGAAACATGACAACTCAACCTTGCGCGCCCGCGCCTTCAGACTGTTATCGATGAGATCTGCCAAAGCTCCGGCGAGGTCATAGTTCCCGAAACTGCGCGCAGACGTCATGAGTGAACGCGCATCCGGCGGATTCTCGACATAACGTACCATCAGTTACCCGAAGTCCTCCTTTTGCCTGAACACACCCCTGTGGGCGTCGCGGAAGCTTTCGAAGCGGCGCGGCGTACCATCGGATCCGTTCCTCAGATCACAATCACCACGTATCCTTGCTCAACAAGCAATATTGTCGGAAGAGGATTCTGCCCTTCCCCAGACCACTCCTTCACTGGCGCATTCATCGGTTGAGGGCGCCGCGTCAGCTTCGCCTTCGAGAACGCGCGAGAGGAGGAGAGCAATCCTGTGTGCCAGATAGGGCGGCACGGCGTTGCCGACCTGTACGTACTGTTGCGTACGGTTTCCGAGGAACAGGTAGTCATCCGGAAAGGTCTGCAGGCGAGCCGCCTCGCGCACCGTCAGGCTGCGGCACTGCACAGGGTCGTGGTGGATGTAGTAGTGCCCATCCTTGGAGATGT
>MPNO01000121.1 GCA_002239065.1 Defluviicoccus sp. bin129
ATGGCGACATGGTGCTCGTGCACGGCGGCGGTCCCGGCGTCGAGAAGATCGCGGCAAGCTGGGCCGAGCGCAACGGCGTCCACCAGGTCGTCTGCAAGCCGGACTGGGACCGCCACGGACGCGCCGCTCCGTTCCGCCGCAACGACGAACTGCTGAACCTCCTGCCGAAGGGCGTCATCGCGTTCCCCGGCAGCGGCATCACCGAGAACCTCGTCGACAAGGCGAAGCAGCTCGGCATCCCCGTCCTCAAGGCCGCTGCCTGACCCGCAGCGCCTCGCGGGCCGCATCGTCGCTCCCCCGGATCGTGGTCCGGGGCAGGCGGCGGCGGTGCGGCCCGTTTCGTTCCCCGACGACGGTGTTCGGCGGCACCGTCGTCCTCGCGGGCGCTACGCGCCGCGCTCGCGACCCGGCTCGCGCTCGCAAGCTCGCGCATCGCCCGGCGCACGACCTCCGGCACTTGTGCCGAGGCTGGTGACGGCGCTCCCGTCGGCGCCGCTGATACCGCGCTCGACACTTCGTCCCTGCGAAGTGTCGCCACTGCCGCCGCTCAAGCGCCGCGCGGCTCCGACCGGCGATGATCGCCGGCGACGATTTCCCGAACATGAATGCTGCTCGATTTGGCCGTCCCGACCGCCCGGGGCGGCTTTGGGTTTCACACCCGACGCATCCCTGATGCAGAGGTCGCGGTGGCTGGCCATGGCCGCGATTGGCTGGTTATGCTCCCGTCATTGGTGCGCGTGTCGTCGCCTGGCGCGCCGGAAATACATGCCACCGATTGGAGGCACTAAGCCCTCGTGTCACACGGAAAAACACCCCGCAACATCAATGCCTTGGCGGCGGTGGCGGCGATGGGTTGCAAAGCGTGTTACAGGAATTCCCTGGAGATATCCTGCATGCCTCCATTCGGTGGCGCCGCATTACGCTGAAATCCCGCCCCCGAACACGTTTTGTGTTCGCCGTGCCGCCCCGGCCGAAGCCGCCTGGGGACCGGCAGTCCCGGCAGCGGTGTCCGGTTGGCGGGGCTTCGCCGGGGAGCCGGCAGCCCGCGGATCGGGATGGATTCGGTCGAAGCCGGAGCTCTCCGGCCATGGATTTCCGGATGAAGTTTGCCGGCCGCGCCCCCGGCGTCGACGTTGTTGGAGTACCCGAAATGGCGCGCAGCGATCGCGAATCTTCGGAAACAGGCAAGAAACGGGCGGGAGCCGCGCCGATGCGCGCCGCTCGCACTCCATCCGCTTCGCCGATTCCGAATGGAAACTCATCGAGAAGGCCGCCGCGCGGCAGGGTATTCCCGCCGGCGAGTTCGCCCGGTCGGGCGCGCTCGCCCTGGCCGAGGACCGGCTCGGCGAGCCCGCGCCGGCGACCCTGTCGGCCGGTCACGCCGCCCTCATCGAGGAGATCTACCGCTTCGCCTGCGCGATGGCCACGCTCCGGCGCAACGAATTGCTCGACGCCAGGCGCGACGACGACCTCGTCGACCTCGTCGAGCAAGCGCGGGAGGCGATGAAGGGAACCATGGAAGAGGGGTCGGCGTAAGGAAACCGCGCCGCCGCGCTCACGGTTTTTCCTCGAACGCCGAACGCGGCACCCTTGACTGGCGCACGACCGACAGCAGCGTCCCGGTGCGCAGCTCCCGATGATCCGGCACCGGAACCGTCACCGTGCCGTCGGCGTCGTCCCTTTGCATCGCGACGTGGCTGCCGCGCCTGCGGACCTCGACGAAGCCATGGGCGGCGAGAATGCGGCAGACCTCGCGTCCCGAGAGGACGCGCAGCCTAGCCAACCGCGACCTCGATCTGGGTCACATAGACCTCGCCGCGCAGGCGCCGGTCGACTTCCCCGGCGGGCGCGGCCTCGAAAAACAGCGTGAGCGCCTCGGCGAGGTTGTCGCGCGCCTCGGCCACGGTCGCGCCCTGGCTCGCGACATCGACCTCGGGGCAGAGCGCCACGTAGCCGTCGCCCTCGCGTTCGACGATAGCGGTCAAGCGTCTGTTCATCGCACCCATCCCGTTCGAGACCCGTCCAGCGTCTGCATCGCATACACGCTATCACAGGCTCAGGTCCATATCGTGCGCCCTCCCGCGCACCGGCGGCTCGGCCTCCGGCGCCTTTGCCCGGGACGCTTCCGGCTCGATTCCCTCTCCGACGAGGGCGGCACCGACCTCTCCGGGCTCGCCCGTTCCCTGTCCGGCGGTGCTTTCGCGTCCTTCTCACGGTCGCGTTCATGCTCCGTCCGCTCGCTCTCGCCGATGCCTTCGAGCGCCGGGATGCGCTCGCCGGTGACCGTTTCGAGCCGTTCCCTGAACGGCGACCCGGACGGGCCGGCCGCACGCTCGCGCTTGCCCTGGACGCCGCCGGGGCGGTCGCGGAGCGCCCTGAACGCGCCGCGGCGCTGGTGCAGATCGCGGAGGCGGAGGTCGAGACCGCCGCCGGCCGGGGCCCGGCGTGACCCGGCGCGGGCGGGGTCGGAAACGAGATGCGGCGCCGGCGGCCGGTTTCGGGCAGCGAGGCCCGGCGGGCGGCTCAGCCCGTCTCCCCGCGGCCGGGCCCGTTCCCGGCGTCCGGGTCGGGCACGATGGTGGAGATGAACGCGCGGATTTCCTCGACCTCGGTCTCGCGGCCGGCCGCGATCAGGTCGCGGGCGAGGGCCTGCGCGGCGAACAGCGAGGCGCGCGCGATGCGCAACTCGGCCACGCCCCGCGGGCGTTCGCGCCGGTCGAGCGCTTCCATCGCGAGCGCCATGACGAGTTGGTTGGCGCTGAGCGCGGTGCCCTGGGCGGCCCGTTCGATCCGCTCCCACTCCGCGGGGCGCACCCGGAGGTTCTTCTTCACGGTCCGTTCGATGGTGTCCGTCATCGTTCCCTGGCCTCTTTCGTCTCGATCCGCGCCGCCGGCGCCATCCCCTCAGCCCGCAATCCGCACCCGGTCCGGCCCGTGCGCCGTCACAGCCCGAGGTCGCGGTCCACGCCCTTCGGCGCGCGGGCCGGCTCCAGCTCCGGCCCGGACGAGCGGTCCCGGTCACGGGATACGGATTCGCCGGTCCCGCGATCGGCGCTCCGGCCCGTCTCCGGCCCAGCCTCGCGCGCCTTCGCCTTCTCCGATTCGAGCGCTTCGAGCGCTGCGATGCGCTCGCCGGTGGCGGCTTCGAGCTGTTCCTTGAGCGCCGCCCGGTCGTCGGTGACGAGCTCCGCCCGGTCCCGCGCGCGGCTGATCTCGACGTAGAAGCTCTTCTGCGTGGTGAGGTGGGGATGATTCGCCTCCATCGCGGCGATCACGGTATCGACCGTGCGGCCCTGGAAGGCATGCACGGTGGAAGCCCAGGCGCGGTCGACATGGCGGAGCTGCGGGTCGCCGGGGGCGAGGTCGAGCGCGCGCCCGTCCTCGAGACGGAACGTGACGTGTCCGCCGCGCACCGCCGCGACCTCGGCCGTGCCGCTGTTGACGAGGCCGAGGCCGGCATCGTTGCGGGTCCAGCGGATGCGGTCGCCGGCGCGAAGCTCGATTTCCTCGCCGCGGTAGACCTCGACCCCGCCCGCGCGGGCCGCGATCCGGTTGGGCTCCCACGCGATCTGCTGGCCGTCCGCGCTTTCGAGGTTCACCGTCCGCGTCCGGCGGTCCACCCCCGCGACGCGCAGCTCGTCGCCTTTCTCCACGCCGAGACGCTTGTAGGCGCGGTGGAACGCGACCGTGTCGCCGGGCCTGTAGTTGGCGGCCAGCGTCTTCTCGGCGCTTGTATAGCCGCGCGAGACGAGGCGTTCGACCGCCATGGCGGGGCCGTGCACCGCGCCGTCGCGCACGAGGCGCTCACGGACGATTTCGTTGATCCGCTCGCGCAGCCCGTGGCTCGGCGCCATCAGCCCGGCGCTGGCGCGTTCCCCGGGCGACAGCGCGAGCCAGCGCGCGGCGGCCGCGCCCGCGAGATTGTCGGGCTTCACCTCGGCGACGTTCTCGCCCAGCTTCTCGAACGCCCGCGCGACGTCGCCCGCGAGGCTCGCCTCGACGGCTTCCTTCAGGGCCGGATCGCGCTGGCGCATGATCTCGTCCATCGTTGCGGTCTGCATGCCCGCCTTCTGGAGCTGGGCGAAGGGCTTGCCGGCGTCGACGGC
>MPNO01000029.1 GCA_002239065.1 Defluviicoccus sp. bin129
CGCAGCAGCCTCGATTTCGCGGTCTCCGAGATGGGCGTAGCGCAGTGTCATGCGGACGCTGGAATGGCCGAGGAGCCGGGAGACCACCGGCACCGGCACGCCGTTCATCACCGCGTGGCTGGCGTGCGTGTGGCGTAGGTCATGGAGGCGCACGTCCTCGATGCTGGCTTCCCTGCGGACCCGGTGCCAGAGCCTGAGGTCGGGGTGGCGCGGCCGGGACGGATCGCGCGGTGACGGAAACACGAACGGGCTCCCTCCCCGCGGCTGTCCGTGGAGAATACGCCGTGCCTGAGAATTGAGAGGAACCTTCCTCGGCCCCGTTTTGCTGTCGGCGAGCATGAGCGCGTCGCCCTGGACCTCGGACCAGCGCAGGTTCACGATCTCGCCCCTGCGGCACCCGGTGAGCAGGAGCATCCGGATCATGTCGGCCTGCTGGCGGTTGCCCTTCCCGTCCTGCTCGTCGAGCGCCCGGTGCAGGCGAGCGATCTCCTCGCGGGAGAGGAACCGGGTGAGTCTCGGCCGCCGGTTGGGCTCGATGCCAACGGCCGGGTTGGCATCGACATGGCCGCGCGCGATCGCAAAGTTCATGATCTGGCGGAGGACTTCGAGGCCGCGGTTGGCGTTGACCGGGGCGGTCCGGCTGAAGGCGTCGCACCAGCGCCGGACCTGCGCAGGCGCGATGCGGTCGAGCGGGCTCGACCCGAATTCCGGCATCAGCTTGCTGGCGAGCAGCGAGCGGACGCCCTTCCGGGTCGAGGGCTTGTAGCGCCCGAAATGAACCTCCCTCCACTCGCTCTCGACGAACTCCCGGAACGAAGGCGCGCAGCGTCTGGGCACACTTTCCCTGTCGGGCTCGTGGATGGCCTGGCGCGCGAGGTATTCCCGACGCGCCTCGGCGACGGTCCTGAGCGACACCGGGCCCAGCGAGACGCGTCTCGAACGCCCGCCGGATCGCTGCAACAACACGTAGCTCTTGCCGCCGCCGGGCCGGACCCGGACCCCGAGACCCGCCAAGCGAGTATCCCAGACCGTGTATTCCTTCTCGCGTGGACGAAGGCGGTCCACGGCGGCGTCGGTCAGCCGCATGCGTTCCCTGCCGGCCATCGCTCAGCTCCCTTCCAGCGCCGCGCCGACGGTCTCGGCGGCCTGCATCGCCATGACAT
Organism: Defluviicoccus sp. bin129; assembly: GCA_002239065.1. GTDB lineage: Bacteria > Pseudomonadota > Alphaproteobacteria > MPNO01 > MPNO01 > MPNO01. Next base: position 1,164 of record MPNO01000029.1, read on the forward strand.
CGCTGAGGTGGGTGTATTTGAGGGTGGTCTCGGGATCGGCATGACCGAGCAACCGGCCGATGGCGAGCACGGTCTCGCCCTCGCGCAGCGCGATGCTGGCATGGGTATGGCGGAGGTCGTGAAGACGAACGTCGTCCAACCCGGCCTCGACGCGGAACGTCCACCAGCACTGGTCCAGCCAGCTCTTGCTCCGCGGGTTTCCCGACCGGCGCACGGGGAACACCCAGCGGCCCTTTCGCTTCAGGGCGTCGAGAACATTCCTGGCGGGCTCCGACAGCCAGACGGTTCTGGGACCGGTCTTCGAATCGCGTAGGAACAGGTGCCCCTCGCGGTAGTCGGACCAGCGCAGCGTCAGTATCTCCCCCTTCCGGCATCCGGTCAGAAGGAGAAGGCGGACGATCGCCACCTGTTCCGGAGACCGCCCCTCATGGGCCGACAGGACCGCCGAGAGGCGGCGGATCTCGTCGTCCGACAGGAAGCGCTCGCGCCCCTTGCGGCGGTAGCGCCGGAAGCCCCGGCAGGGGTTGGAGTCCTCCGGCCGGAGCCCCATCGTCTCGGCCTCCCTCATGATGACGGAGAGCACCGGCATGGAGCGGTCGGCCGCCACCGGGGTTGCGCAGAGCGAGGCGAACCAGTTGGCGACGTCCTTCTGGTCGATCTCCGCGACCTGCCGTCCCGCGAAATTCGGCAGGATCTGCCTGCGCAGGTAGCTCCGGTTGACCGCCAGCGTGCTGGCCTTCCAGACCCGGCCGCGGCGCTCGAACGCCGCCTGGGCGACGGCCTCGAAGAGGGTCTCGTCGGGATCGCGCGGCGTCTCCACTCCACGCCTGATGGCGGCAAGCGCCCCGCGCGCGCGGGACCGCGCTTCGAGGACATCCATCGCTGAGGCGTCGCCCACAATCGTCCAGACGCGCTCGCCGCGGTGCTGGCAATGGACGAAGAATCGCTTGTTGCCCGAGGGCAGCACCCGGAGGCCGAAGCCCCTGAGTTTGCCGTCGCGAACGTCGTAGGCCGACTTGCGGGGTCGGAGCGCCCTGATTCGGGCGTCGGTGAGGCCGGTTCTCGGCATGTCTTCTCTCCCGGTTGCAGTTGCAACCCGGGAACCGAAAGTTGCCCGGATGCAACAAGATGCGGGAGAAAAAACGACCCTGTATCAAACAGTTAGCACCGTCAGGTGCGTGGCGTGGTGTATCCTCCGCGCGGCGGCGATGGGCGGGGTGCGGGGCATGGAGTTCAGGACGGTCGGCGGCGGGCTCCGCGTGTCCCTGGTCGGGCTCGGCTGCAACAATTTCGGGCGCCGGCTGGGCGAGCGCGAGTCGCGCGCCGTGATCCATGCCGCGCTCGATGCCGGGATCACCCTGTTCGACACCGCGGACTCCTATGGCGGCGGGCGCTCGGAAAAGTTCATCGGCAAGGCGCTCGGCGCGCGGCGCCGCGAGATCGCCATCGCCACCAAGTTCGGCTGGAGCGGCGGCGCCGGGCCGCGCAAGGTGGCGCGCGCGGTCGAGGGCAGCCTGAAGCGGCTCCGCACCGATGTCATCGACCTCTACCAGATCCACCGCCCCGACCCGGCGACGCCGATCGCCGACACGCTGGAGGCGCTCGACCGGCTGGTGGACCAGGGCAAGGTGCGGTTCGTCGGCTGCTCCAATTTCTCCGGCGCCCAGATCGCCGAGGCGCGCGCGGTCGCGGACGCGCATGATTGGTGCGCCTTCGTCACCGCCCAGAACCCCTACAGCCTGCTCGACCGGGCGATCGAGGACGACGTGGTCCCGGCCTGCGCGCCGGACGGGATGGGAATCCTGCCCTACTACCCGCTCGCCAACGGGCTGCTGTCGGGCAAGTACCGGCGCGGCGCGCCCTGGCCCGGCGGCACGCGGCTCTCGCAATGGCGGGTCTCCGACTTCGAATGGGAGGTCGTGGAGGGGCTCGCGGCCCATGCCGAGGCTGCCGGACGCTCGCTGCTCGAGCTCGCCTTCTCCTGGCTCGCCGCGCAGCCCGGCATCCTCAGCGTGATCGCCGGCGCGACGACGCCCGAACAGGTCGCGCGCAACGCGGGCGCGGCGGGCTGGCGGCTGACCGAGGCCGATCTCGCCGAGGTGGGCCGGTTCGTCTGAGCGACCGCCGCGTTGGAGCATGTAGTCATCGTTGACATCAACGCGATGAACATAGGCACGAGACCAGTCGGCTGGATCGGAGCCGCGCGAAAGGAATTCGCAACCTTGCCGTCGGCGGTGCGAGACCGCGCGACCGCGGCACTGACCATCGCCGCGGCGGGGAGAAAGGCCGATATCGCGAAGCCGTTGAGGGGCTTCGGGCCGGGTGTGATGGAATTCGCCATTCGGTACCGGACCCATGCGTGGCGGGTGGTCCATACGACGGAAATGGACGGACGGCTCTGGGTGATCCATGCCTTCCGGAAGAAATCCTGGATGGGCATCAAGACTCCCAAGTCGGACCGCGACTTGATCGCCAGGCGGCTGGCCCGTTTGAAGAGGGAATTGCCGCAATGAGCGAGAGCGACTTCGAGCTGATCGAAGGAAGCGGGAATGCGTTCCGCGACCTCGGCGACCCGCACGCCGATCTGAAACAGGCCAGGGCGATCCTCGCGGCCCTGATCATCGCGGTGCTGGACGACCGCAGGCTCACGGTGCGGAAGGCGGGTGCGTTGGCCGGATTCGCCCCGGCGGATTTCTCGCGCATTCGAAACGCGGATCTCGGGCGGTTCACGCTCGACCGGTTGATCAAGATGCTTGCGGCGCTGGACGGCGGTCTGCGTGTCACGGTGCGGGTCGGCGAGACATGAGGACAATGCGGCATTGGCGGATCGAGGATGAGGCCAAGGCCGCCCCATGAATAACGCCGTATCCCGAGTAGGCCCCGCAGGGGCCGTATCGAAGGGCGCCGGTCAGGGTTCCGTCCACACCCCATTGGCTCTAGCATCGCCTCGTTCCCGCCGACCGAGGAGGACGAGGTGACCGATCCGCTGTGGCTCGCGAAATATCCCGAGAACGTCAAATGGGATGCCGAGATCCCCGAAGGGCCGCTATTCGCGATCCTCGACCAGGCGGTCGAACGCTTCCCGGGCAACGAGGCGATGGATTTCCTCGGCAAGCGCTACAGCTACGCCGAGCTCGGCGATGCGGTGACGCGCGCCGCCGCCGGGTTCCGCGCGCTCGGCGTCGCCAGGGGGGTCAAGGTCGGGCTGTTCCTGCCCAACTGCCCGCACTTCGTGATCGCCTATTTCGGCATCCTCAAGGCCGGCGGCACGGTGGTCAATTACAGCCCGCTCTATTCGGAAGACCAGCTCGCCCACCAGATCGAGGATTCCGAGACCGACATCATGGTGACGCTCGGCCTGGAGGCGCTGTACCCGAAGATGGCGGCGCTGCTCGAACGCAGCCGGGTGAGCCGGCTCGTCGTCGGCACCTTGCAGGCGGCCCTGCCGTTCCCCAAGAGCGTGCTGTTCCCGCTGCTCAGGCGCGGCGAGATCGCGCGCGTGCCGGCCGACGACCGTCACATCCCGTTCGCCCGGCTGCTCGACAACGACGGCGCCGGCGACCCGCCGGAGATCGATCCCCGCGCCGACATCGCCGTCCTGCAATACACCGGCGGCACCACCGGGGTCTCCAAGGGCGCCATGCTGAGCCACGCCAATCTCCACGCCAACGTCCACCAGGCGCTGATGTGGAGCCCCGACCTGGTGCCCGGCGAAGAGCGCATGATGGGGGTGCTGCCGTTCTTCCACGTCTTCGCCATGACCGTGGTGATGAACCTGACCATCGCGCTCGGCGGCTCGATCGTGATGCGCCCGCGCTTCGAGCTCGACCCGGTGCTGGAAGACGTGACGAAGAAGAAGCCGACCCTGTTCCCCGGCGTGCCGACCATGTACACCGCGATCGTCAACCACCCGAAGCTCGAAAAGTTCGACCTGACCTCGATCAAGATCTGCCTGTCCGGCGGCGCGCCGCTGCCGGGCGAGATCAAGCGCCGCTTCGAGACCCTGTCGGGCTGCAAGCTGGTCGAGGGCTACGGGCTGACCGAGACCTCGCCGCTGGCCACCGCCAACCCGTTCGACGGGCTCAACAAGGAGAGCTCGATCGGCCTGCCGGTGCCCGGCACCGCGATCGCCATCGTCGACAGGGAGGACCCGCACAGGCTGCTGGCGCAAGGCGAGGACGGCGAGATCTGCGTCTCCGGCCCGCAGGTGATGAAGGGCTACTGGCGGCGCGAGGAGGAGACCGCCGAGACCGTGGTCGACGGCCGCCTGCTGACCGGCGATGTCGGTCATATCGACGAGGACGGCTACGTCTTCATCATCGACCGCAAGAAGGATTTGGTGCTGGTGAGCGGCTTCAACGTGTTCCCGCGCAAGGTGGAGGAGGGGATCTACCTGCACGAGGCGGTCGAGGAGGTCACGGTGATCGGCGTGCCGGACGACTACACCGGCGAGGCGGTCAAGGCCTTCGTCAAGCTCAAGCAGGGCCAGACGCTCGACGCCGAGGCGCTCAAGGCCTTCCTCGCCGACAAGCTCGGCCGGCACGAGATGCCCAAGCATGTCGAGTTCCGCGACGAGCTGCCCAAGACGATGATCGGCAAGCTGTCCAAGAAGGAACTGGTCGCCGAGGAGCAGGCCGCCCGCGAGGCCGCGTCGGGCTGAGCGCGGCCCGTCCTCATCCCGGGTAGGCGCCAGGCGCCCGCGCGAGGGCGCAGATCGCGCGGTCCCGGGCGGTCACGGTGAGCGAGAAGCCGGCGGCGGCGTTGCCCGCCAGATCCCGCACCGGCCGGGACCCGGGCGGGGCGTAGGAGAGGGTGACCCACGCCCCGTCCGCGACCGTTCCGTCCAGCGCGAGCAACACCCGGCGGCGGTCGACGCGGGCGGCGTCGAACCGCCGGGGCGCGCCGCCGACGAACAGCGCGAAGCCGCCCGGGCTGGCGAGCCCGTCTTCGCTCATCAGCGGCTCGTCCCAGGTCACGGCCAGCCTGTCGCGGTCGACCGTGGCGAACAACGCGCCGGGGCGCACGCCGTCCACCCTGCGGGTCGGGTCGGGGCCGAGCGCCCGATGGGTCAGCGACGCCGCCGCGCCCGCGGGACCCGCGATGCCGCCCACCGGCGCGCTCAGCCGGTCGGCGGCGACGGCGATCCCGTCGGCGTCCGCGTCGCCCTCCGCCACGGCATAGGCGAAGGCGAGCGCCGCCGTCCCGCCGCCGCCGGCGTAGCGGGCGGGGCGCGCCGCGCCGCCGATATCGAGCACCAGCACCGGCGCCGCGCCCGGCGCGACCCTCACCGGCCGGTCGAACGCGACCGTCACAACGATCTCGTCGCCGATCCCGTAGACCCCGGCGGGGGAGGCGAACCCGATGGCGGCGATCGCCGCCGATTGCGGGCAGGTCCGGTCGTCGTCCGGGACCGGCGGGCGGGGCGCCGCCCGCGGCGCCGCCCCCGCCCCCCCACCCGCCGCCGGCGCGGCCGACAGCGCCGCCAGCAGGGCCACGGCGATGGGCACGAGGATGCTTGAGGTGAACATGTCGCCGCTCCTTTCGTTGCAGAGCGGCCGGCCGCATGTTCGTCTGGTTCCTATGTGGGGAGCGGATTCGGGATTTCGAGAGGCGAGCCCGGGAGGTGGGGCGCGGCCGGGCTCGGCGGCTATCAGGTGGGGGCGTCGCTGAGCTCGAGGCGGCGTTCGATCCGCTCCAGCCGTTCCCCGTGGCGGTCGAGGCGCTGGTGGATGTTTGCGACGTCGCGCTGCAGGTTCACCAGGTGATGTTCGATCGACGACACGCGCTGGCGGAGGTCGCCGAGCTCGGCATCGATCTTGTCGACCGTCGCGCGGATCGCGCGGAGCTGCGCGAGCACCAGGTTCTCGACCTCGGAGTTCATCCCGCCAGCCTAGCCGCGGGGGCGGCGGGTGTCGAGTTTCGCCGGACCGCCGCCGCAAACCGGGTGGAGCCGAATCTGGCCATCGCCTACATTTCGGAGAGCCTGCCGACATCCCGCGGCGGCGTTCCGAATCCCGAGCGAGAGAGACATGCCGGCCGAAATTTCGCGAACCGCGCTCACCCTGAAGGCGGCCGCCGCCGCGGTCGCGCTGACCTTCGCCGCCGGCGCCGAAGCCGCCGGCACCCATCCCGCGACCGGCGAGAAGCTGGCCCGCGACCAGGGTTTTACCTACCGCCTGCTCGACCAGTTCCCCACCCTCGACCCGCAGCTCAACGAGGACGTCTCGGGCTTCCACGTGATCCGCGACCTGTTCGAGGGGCTGCTGAACCAGGACGCGGACGGCAGGTTGGTCCCCGGCGTGGCGACGAAATACGCGGCGTCCGACGGCAACACCGTCTACACCTTCACGCTGCGCACCGACGCGCGCTGGTCGAACGGCGATCCGGTCACCGCGCACGACTTCGTCTATGCCTGGCGGCGCGCGGTCGATCCCGCCACGGCGTCGCCCTATGGCTGGTATGTCGCGCTCACCCAGATGGCGAACGCGAAGCAGATCCTGTCCGGCGAGAAGCCGCCCGAAACGCTCGGCGTGAGCGCCCCCGACGACCATACGCTGGTGGCCAGGCTCGACCGGCCGCTGCCATATTTCCCGGCGATGACCACCTACGCCACCCTGTTCCCGGTGCACCGGGCGACCGTCGAGGCGCACGGGCAGGGCTGGACGGCGCCCGGCAGGATGGTGTCGAACGGCGCCTACGTGCTGAAGGAGATGGTGCTCAACGAGTTCCACAGACGGGTGAAGAACCCGCTCTACTGGGATGCCGAGAGGGTGATCGTCGACCGGGTCACCGGGCTGGTGATCAACGACTCCAACCAGGCGCTGACGCGCTACCGCGCCGGCGAGCTCGACCATCTCGAGCCGCTGCCGCCCGGCCAGTTCCCGGCGCTCAGGAAGGAGCTGCCCGACGAGGCGAAGAGCGTGCCCAGGCTGTGCTCCTACTACTACGCGATCAACCACACGAAGAGCGGCAATGCGGCGCTCGGCGACGTGCGGGTGAGGCGGGCGCTCGGCCTGGCGATCGACCGCGACGTGATCGTCCGCCAGCTCCTCAAGGGCGGGCAGTGGCCGGCCTACAACTTCACCCATCTCAAGACCGCGGGCTTCCGCATGCCCGACATCGCCTATGCCAGGCTGAGCCAGCGCGAGCGCGACGCCGAGGCGCGGCGGCTGTTCGCCGAGTCGGGGGTGCGCGGCCTCGCCCTCAGGCTGATCTACAACACGTCCGAGAGCCACAAGCAGATCGCCACCGTGATCGGCCAGATGTGGAAGCAGAAGCTCGGGGTGCGCACCGAGCTCGCCAATTTCGAGTGGAAGACCTATCTCGAAATCCGCGAGAACCGGGAGTTCGACATCGCGCGGTCGGGCTGGTGCGGCGACTACAACGAGGCCTCGACCTTCCTCGACCTGCTCACCACGAGCCACGGCGCCAATGACGGCGGCTATTCGAACGCGCAGGTGGACGCGCTGATGCGGCGCTCGCGGACCGCCAAGGACCCGTCCGGGATCTATGTCGAGGTCGAGAAGATCCTCGCCGACGACATGGCGATCATCCCGATCTACCACTACGCCAACACCTTCCTGCTGAAGAGCGACATCAGGGGCTGGCCCTACGACAACGTCGAGAACAACTGGTATTCGAGGACGCTCTACCGGGTGGCGGAGTGAGCGGCGGGAGTGAAATTGCTTCACCACATACATGACTATGGGTAGTATGGCACCGTGAAGACGACGCTCGACATCCACGACGAACTGCTGACGCGCGCCAAGCGCCATGCCAGGGAAACCGGGCGGCCGCTACGCGCCCTGGTCGAGGACGGGCTGCGCCGCGTCCTCGCCCCCGTCGCGCCGCGGACGCGATACCGGCTGGCCGATCTGAGGGCGGGCGACCCGGACGCGCCGGACCCGCTCGAAGGCTACTCCTGGCCCGAGCTGCGCGAGACGATCTACGGCGATCCCGGCGCGCGGTGATCGCCGTCGACACCAATCTGCTGGTATACGCGCACCGTCGCGAATCCCGCCTCGGCGAGGCGGCGCACGCGGCGATCGCAGAGCTCGCCGAAGGCGAGCGGAGCTGGGCCATTCCCTGGCCCTGCTGCTACGAATTCCTGAGCGTGGCGACCAACCGGCGCATCTGGCGCGACCGGGCGACCGCGCCCGACCATGCCTGGCGTCAGTTCCGCGCCTGGGCGGATTCGCCATCGAACCGCATGATCGGCGAGACCGGCGACTTCACGGACATCCTGCAGCGATTCGTCAGCCGGCCGCATGTCGTGGGCGGCGTGGTGCACGACGCCCGCATCGCCGCGATATGCGTCGCCCACGGCGTCGAGGAACTGCTCACCAGGGACCGGGATTTCTCCCTCTTCCCGGAACTGCCCACGCGGGACCCTTTCCAGCCGCCCCGATGATCGCCTATTTCCTCAAGCGGCTCGCCGTCGCGGTGCCGACGCTGCTGGTCCTGATCGTGCTGTCCTATGTGCTGATCCACGCCGCCCCGGGCGGGCCGTTCGACGCCGAGCGCGCGCTGCCGCCCGAGGTGATGGCCAATCTGGAGCGCAAATACGGGCTCGACGCGCCGCTCGCGGTACAGATCTGGCGCTATCTGGTCTCGATCGTCACCCAGTTCGATTTCGGCCCGTCCTTCCGCTACAAGGACCAGAGCGTGAATGCGATCATCGCCCAGGGGTTTCCGGTCACCCTGACCTATGGCGCCTGGGCTTTCGTGGCGGCGGTGCTGGTGGGCATCCCGCTCGGCATCGCGGCCGCGCTCCGGCACAACACCGTGCTCGACTATCTCGCCGTCGGCGTCTCGGTCGGCGCCCAGGTGCTGCCCAACTTCGTCATGGCGCCGATCCTGACGCTGGTGTTCACGCTGTGGCTCGGCTGGCTGCCGGGTGGCGGCTGGCAGGGCGGGCAGTGGATGTATGTCGTGATGCCGGTGATCGCGCTCTCGACCTCGTTCATGGCCTCGATCGCCCGCATCGCCCGGTCCTCGATGCTCGAGGTGCTGAACGCCGATTTCATCCGCACCGCCCGCGCCAAGGGCCTGCCGGCGCGGCGCATCGTGCTCGGCCATGCGCTCAAGCCCGCCATGCTGCCGGTGGTCTCCTATCTCGGCCCCGCCTTCGTCGGCATGATCACCGGCTCGGTGGTGATCGACGTGTTCTTCGCCACCGGCGGAATCGGGCAGTTCTTCGTCAACTCCGCGCTCAACCGCGACTATCCCGTCATCATGGGGGTGACCATCCTGACCGGGGCGCTGACGGTGTCGTTCAACCTGCTGGTCGACCTGCTCTATGCCTGGATCGACCCGCGCATCCGCTACTGACCCGTGATCCTGTTCGGACGGCGCGCAGTGCGGGCGTTCGCGCAGCCGCGAGGCGGGCGGTCGCTGTGGCGCGATGCGAGGCGGCGCTTCCTCGCCAACCGCGCCGCGACGGCGAGCCTCGCGGTGCTGGTCCTGGTCGCCGCCTTCGCGCTGCTCGGCGACGTCTTCGCGCCCTGGTCGAACGAGGAGATCGACTGGTCGATGCTCGGCGCGGTGGCGGAGAAGGGGGCGCCGTCGCTCGCCAACGGCCATTACTTCGGCGTCGACCAGCTCGGCCGCGACCTCTACGCCCGCACCGTCCAGGGGACGAGGATCTCGCTCATGGTCGGCATCGTCGGCGCGCTGATCTCGGTGGTGGTGGGGACGCTCTACGGCGCGACCGCCGGCTATTTCGGCGGCCGGCTCGACGGCGCGATGATGCGCGTCGTCGACGTGCTCATGGCGATCCCCTACATGTTCGTGCTGATCGTCTTCATGGTCGTCTTCGGGCGCTCGATCCTGATGCTGTTTATCGGCATCGGGCTGGTCAGCTGGCTCGACATGGCGCGCATCGCGCGCGGCCAGACGCTGACCATCAGGAACCGGGAATTCGTCGAGGCCGCGGTCGCCATCGGCGTTCGCCCGGGCCGCATCATCGCGCGCCACATCGTCCCCAACCTCGCCGGCGTGGTGATCGTCTACGCGACGCTCCTAGTGCCCTCGATGATCCTCTATGAGAGCTTCATCAGCTTTCTCGGGCTCGGGGTGCAGGAGCCGGCGACCAGCTGGGGCGCGCTGATCGCCGCCGGCGCCGGCCAGATGCAGTACGGCACGCTGTGGCAGCTCCTGTTCCCGCTGTTCTTCTTCGTGGTCACGCTGTTCGCCTTCTTCTTCCTCGGCGACGGGCTGCGCGACGCGCTCGACCCGAAGGACCGCTGAGCCGTGGCGCTGCTCTCGGTCCGCGATCTGCGGGTGTCGTTCGCGACGCCGGACGGCACGGTGCGCGCCGTCGACGGGGTCGATCTCGACGTCGAGCCGGGCGGGTCGCTCGGTCTCGTGGGGGAGAGCGGGTCGGGCAAGAGCCAGCTGATATACGCCATCATGGGGCTGCTGGCGAAGAACGGCAGCGCCACCGGCTCGGTCCGGTTCGACGGCGCCGAGCTCCTCGGCCTCGACGAGGCGGCACTCAACCGCTTTCGCGCGCGCCGCATCGCCATGGTGTTCCAGGACCCGATGACCGCGCTCAACCCCTATATGCGCATCGCCGACCAGATGACCGAGGTGCTGACGCTGCATCGCGGCATGGCGCGGCGCGAGGCGCTCGCCGAATCGGTCCGCCTGCTGGAGGAGATGGAGGTCCCCGACGCGGCGGCGCGGATCGCCATGTACCCGCACCAGTTCTCCGGCGGCATGCGCCAGCGGGTGCTGATCGCCATCGCGCTGGCCTGCCGCCCGCAACTGCTGATCGCCGACGAGCCGACCACCGCGCTCGACGTGACCGTGCAGGCGCAGATCATGCGGCTGCTCGCCGACCTCCGGGCGCGCTTCGGCACCGCCGTCATCCTGGTTACCCACGATGTCGGCGTCGTCGCCGGCAATTGTGACGAGATGGCGGTGCTCTATGGCGGGCGGGTCATGGAGAGCGGCCCGGTCGGGGACATCTTCGCGAACCCGCGCCACCCCTATACCGGCGGGCTGCTGGAGGCGGTGCCGAGGCTCGACCGGGACGACGAGCGCCTGCCCGACATCCCGGGCGACCCGCCCGATCCCGGCCGGCCGGCAGCGGGATGCCCGTTCGCCGCGCGCTGCAATCTGGCCGACGAACGCTGCGGGCGCGAGGCGCCGGCGTTCGCGTCCTTCCCGGGCGGGCGCGGCGCCGCCTGCCACCGCCCGCTCGGCGATACGCCATGAGCGCGCTGCTCTCGGTCCGCGACCTCTTGGTCTGCTTCCCGGTCCGCCCCGCAAGGCTGCTTCCGTGGCAGCGCGCCCGGAGCTTGCGCGCGGTGCGCGGGGTGAGCTTCGACCTCGATTCCGGCGAGACGATCGGCATCGTCGGCGAGAGCGGTTCCGGCAAGTCGACGCTCGCCCGCGCGCTGATCGGCACGATCCCCGCCTCGGGCGGGCAGGCGCTGTGGCGCGGCGAGGACTTGCTGGCGATGACGCCCGCCGAGCGCCACCGCCATCGCCGCGACATCCAGATGATCTTCCAGGACCCGCTCGCCGCGCTCGATCCGCGGATGACCGCGAGCGAGATCGTCGCCGAGCCGCTGGCGACCCACGAGCCCGGCCTGTCGGGCGGCGAACGCCGCGATCTCGTGGCCGGGATGATGGAGCGCGTCGGCCTGCTGCCCGACCATCTCGACCGCTACCCGCACGAGTTCTCCGGCGGCCAGTGCCAGCGTATCGCCATCGCCCGGGCGCTGGTCTCGCGCCCGCGCCTGGTGATCTGCGACGAGCCCGTCTCGGCGCTCGACGTCAGCGTGCAGGCGCAGATCGTCAACCTGCTCGGCGACCTCAAGCGGGAGCTCGGCCTCGCGCTGATCTTCATCGCCCACGACCTCAGCGTGGTGAAGCACATCTCCGACCGGATCATGGTGTTCTATCTCGGCCGGGCGCTGGAATACGCGCCGGCGCGCGACCTCGTCAGGAGCCCGCGCCACCCCTATACCGGCGCGCTGATCGCCGCCGCGCCGATCCCCGACCCGGCGGTCGAGCGCGTCCGTCGAGCCGCGCCGCTCGGGGGCGAGCTGCCCTCGCCGCTGGCGCCGCCATCCGGCTGCGGCTTCCGCACCCGGTGTCCGATCGCCCGCGAATCCTGCGCCGGCGAGACCCCGGCCATGCTGGAACACGCGCCCGGCCACTTCGCGGCCTGCCCGTTCGGCCCGCCTCCTTGTCCCGGGTAGCGGCGTCGCCGGTCAGGCGGTGCGCGGGACTTCGATTTGATCGTTATAATTCGATGGGGTGGGTGGTGGGCGCACAAGGACTCGAACCTTGGACCCGCTGATTAAGAGTCAGCTGCTCTACCAACTGAGCTATGCGCCCGTCCCGGCGCGGGCTTATAGCAAACCGCGCGAGCCGTGGCGAGTCCGGGGCGCGCCGGCCGGCGGGGTCAGAAATCGTCGAAGGGGGCCGACTTGCCGATCGCGGTATCCTTGCCGATGCTCGCCGACAGCAGCAGCCCGTAGCCGACCATCACGCTGAGCATCGCCGTGCCGCCATAGGAGATCAGCGGCAGCGGGGCGCCGACCACCGGGACCAGCCCCATCACCATGGCGATGTTGAGGCTGACATAGATCGACACGGTCATGGTCACGCCGAGCGCCACGACGCGCCCGAACTGGTTGCGGATGCGGAGCGCGATGCCGAAGCCGTAGGCGAACAGCACCAGGAAGAGGGCGAGCACCTCCAGCCCGCCGATCAGCCCGAACTCCTCCGCCAGCATGGTGAAGATGAAGTCGGTCTGCCGCTCCGGCAGGAAATCGAGATGCGCCTGGGAGCCCTGCATGTAGCCCTTGCCGAAGACGCCGCCCGAGCCGAGCGCGATCTTGGCCTGGAGGATATGGTAGCCGGCGCCGAGCGGGTCGGTCTCGGGGTCGAAGAAGGTGAGGATGCGCTGACGCTGGTAGGGGCGCAGGAAGCTCCAGACCACCGGCATGGCGGCGAGCCCGAGCGCCCCGACCGCGGCGAATTTCCACAGCCTGACCCCGACCACGAAGAATATGGTCGCGCCCGCGATCACCAGCATGACCGCGGTGCCGAGATCGGGCTGGCGCAGCACCAGGAAAGCCGGCGCCAGGGTCATCAGCACCGGCGCCAGCAGGCGGCTCGGCCGCCCGACATCCTCGATGGAGATGCCGTGGAAGTACCGCGCGAGCCCGAGAATCAGCGCGATCTTCATCAGCTCGGAGGGTTGCAGCCGGACCACGCCCAAATCGATCCAGCGCCTTGCGCCCATGCCCGTGGCCCCCGCCACCTCGACCCCGACCAGCAGCGCCGCGGTGACGAAGTAGATCGCATAGGCGTAGCGCAGCCAGAACCGGATATCGATCAGCGCCACCACCAGCATCAGGACGAGCGCCGCGCCGAGGCGCATGACCTGGCGCATCGCCCACGGCTCCCAGCTTCCGCCGCCCGCCGAGTACAGCATGCCCACGCCGATGGCCGAAATCAGGCAAAGGAGAAGCACCAGCGGCCAGTTGAGGAGAAGCAGCTTGCGGCCGAGGGTCAGCTCTTCGCCGGTCGCCGATACCGTCGCCATGGTCCCGCGCCCCGCCGCTCAACCCTGGCCGGGGGCCGTTTCGACCCAGGCGAGGCGATTATCCGCATCCACCCCCAGCGGGTCCCGGCGCTGCGCTTCCAGCAGGAGGTCCCGCGCGATGGGCGTCGCCACCGACGACCCCGCCCCACCATGCTCCACGACCACCGAGATCGCATAGCGCGGGCGTTCGACCGGCGCATAGGCAACGAACAGGGCGTGGTCGCGCTCCCGCCAGGGACGCTGGTGGTTCTTCAGCACGCCGCTTCCCCGCTCGCGCTTGGAAATCCGGCGAACCTGGGAGGTGCCGGTCTTGCCGGCCAGCTCGAGCTCCGGCTCGCGGATGGAATAGCGGTAGGCGGTGCCGCGCTCCCGGTTGGCGACCGCGTCCATCCCGCGGCGCACCACCCGGAGCGCGGTCTCGCGGATCTCGAGCGCCGGGAAGAGCGGTTCGTCGGGCGGCGTCCCGTCCGCCGCCGGCTCGATCACCAGCCGGGGGCGCACCGCTCGGCCGGAGGCGATGCGCGCGGCCATCACCGCGAGCTGCAGCGGCGTCGTCAGCACGAAGCCCTGACCGATCCCGGTGATCAGGGTCTCGCCCCCCTGCCACTTCTCGCCGGTGGCGGCCAGCTTCCACCCGGGGGTCGGGACCAGACCCTCCTGCTCGCCGGGCAGTTCGCTGAGCAGCTTGGCGCCGAGCCCCAGCTCGACGGCCATCTCGGCGATCCTGTCGATTCCGATCTTGTGCGCGAGCTCGTAGAAATAGATGTCGCAGGATTGCTCTATCGCGCCCAGCAGGTCGAGCCAACCGTGGCCGTGCTTGTTCCAGCAATGGAACTGCGCCCGGCCGAGCTCCATGAATCCCCTGCAATAGGTCCGGCGGCCGGGCCACCAGCGGCCGGAGTTCAGGGCCGCCAGGGCGACCACCAGCTTGAACGTGGAGCCCGGCGCGTAGAGCCCGGACAGCGACCGGTTGACCAGCGGGGTCATCGGGTCCGAGATCACGGAGCGCCAGGTCTCCGCGTCCAGCCCGCGGACGAACTGGTTGGGCTCGTAGCTCGGGGTCGACGCCATGGCGAGAATCTCGCCGGTCTCCACCCCCAGCAGCACCGCCGAGGCGCTCTGGTGATAGGCCAGCCGGTCCTGTGCGAGGGTCTGCATCGCCATGTCGATAGTGAGCCGGACCTCGTTTCCCGGCACCCCCTCCACCCGGCCGACCTCGCGGATCACCCGCCCCATCGCGTTGACCTCGACCTGGCTGGCACCGGCCTTGCCGCGCAGGGCGAGGTCGCGGGTCTTCTCGACCCCCTCCTTGCCGATGCGGAAACCGGGCAGTTCGAGCAGCGGGTCGCCGCCGAGCTCCGGTTCCGAGACCGCCGCGACATAGCCCAGTACATGCGCCGACTTGACCGAATGGGGGTAGTCGCGCGCGAAATCGACGTCGATCGAGATTCCCGGCAGATAGGGCGCGTTGACCTCGATCTTGGCCACCGCGCGCCAGTCCAGCCCCTCGCGCACTGTCACCGGGACGAAGCTGCGGCGTTTCCCCACCTCGCGCAGCACCCGGCGGCGCTCCGATTTGCCGAGCCCGATCAGCCGGTCGAGCTTTTCCAGGGTCGCGTTGACGTCGTCTGTCTGCTCCGCGATGAGCAGCACCCGGTAGCTCTCGCGATTGACCGCCAGCGGGGAGGAGAAACGGTCGACGATGCGGCCCCGGGGCGGGGCGATCAGCCGCATGTTGATGCGGTTGTCCTCGGCCAGCATCTTGTAGCGGTCGGACTCGATCACCTGGATCTGGTACATCCGTCCCGCGAGCACCGAAGCGACGACGAGCTTCGCGCCGGCGAGCAGGGCGGCGCGCCGGGTGAACAGCCTGTACCTCTCGTTGTCGCGATACACCGGCCGGTCCTAGTTGCGCCTCGCGATGGAACGCAGAACCCAGGACAGCAGCCAATAGAGAAACGGGAACACCGTCAAGGTCAGAACCACCTGGAGCCCCAGCGGCGTCGGGTCGACATAGCGGAGATGCCAGCCGATGACCGCAAGCCAGTACACCAGCGCCGCGAACGCCGCGGTGACCCCGAACGCCCACCAGACGACGAGGAACGACTTGCCCCTGAAGAAGGTGCGCTGGAAGACGATCGCGCCGTAGACGATCAGCAGGGTCAGCCCGTTGAGGCCCACCGGCTCGCCGTTGAGGAGGTCCTGCCACAGGCCGAGCGGAAGCACCGCGACCGCCGGCATCAGGTCGGGACGGTAGATCGTCCAGTAGAACACGGCGATCAGCCCGAGATTGGGCGCGACCGAGCCGATCGCCGGCACGTTGATGTGGATCGCCCCCAGCATGATCAGCACCAGCGAGACGACAAAGGGGGTGAGGTTGGTGGCGAACTCGTGGAGGCGCCGGAGAACCCCGCTCAATGTCCGGTACCGCCCGCGGCGGATGCCGACGCCGAACCGAGGGTCACTTCCGGGTAGGCGACAATGCGCACGAATTCGAGCCGGTCGAGTTCCGCCAGGGGCCGGACCTGGATCGCCTCTCCCGCGACGTTCGAGACGATGCCGATCGGCAACCCGGGCGGCAGCATCCCGCCATGGCCCGAGGTCACCACCCGGTCGCCGCTGTCGACCCGCGCGGTGTGACGCAGAAACGAGATCCTGGGCATGGCGGTGTTGTCGCCCGCGAGGATCGCCCGCTCCCGCGTGCCTTCGAACATCACCGGGATGCGCGAGTTGAGGTCGGTGATCAGCAGGATACGCGCCGACCGGTTGCCCACCGCGACGACGCGGCCGATCAGCCCGTCCCCGGTCATCGCCGCCTGGCCCTTGGCGACGCCGTCCCGCGCGCCGGCGACGACGACGATGGAACGGACGAAGACGCCGCCGGAATCGCCCACCACGCGGGCGCCGATATGGTCGACCCCGGGCTCCGGCACGAAGCGCATGAGCTGCCGGAGGCGGTCGTTCTCCTGCGACAGGCTGAGACCCGCGGCCTGCCAGTGCAGCAGCCGCTCGTTCTGGGCCCGCAGCCGGGCGTTCTCGTCACGCAGCCGGCCGAGCTCGTTGATGCCTTCGATGGCGTCGGCGACCGTCGCCGCGGGGCGCGCCACGACACTCATGATCGGGGCGACGAAATCGACCACCCCGGCGCGCAGCTTCTCGAACAGGACCGTCTCGGCCTTGCCCAGCAGGGTGATCCCGAACGCGGCCAGGATCAGCGTCGCCAGGACGACGCGTTGACTGAGGGTGCCCGAAGGGACCGCCAGCCGGACGATGGATGCCGGTCGATACTTCACCGACGCCGGGCCTCCTTACTCTGCCTTGCCCCGAAATATGAGGTCTTCGTTCCTTCCTCCCGATAACGGGATGCGAATCGCGGTTTCAGTACTTGGCACTCAAGACGTTCTTCAGCGCCTTCATCTCCTCGAGGCACCTTCCGGTCCCCAGGACGACGCAGGAAAGCGGTTCGTCCGCCAGGGTGACCGGAAGACCGGTCGCATGACCGAGCAGGACGTCGATATTGCCGAGCAGGGAGCCCCCGCCGGTCAGGACGATCCCCTTGTCGACGATATCGGCGGCGAGCTCGGGCGCGGTGTGCTCGAGCACCACCTTGACGGTTTCGATGATGGCGTTGACCGGTTCGGCCAGGCTCTCGGCGATCTGCCGCTCCGAGATGACGATTTCCTTGGGCACGCCGTTCATCAGGTCGCGGCCCTTGATCTCCATCAGGTCGCCGTCGCCGCTGGTCGGAACGCAGGCCGAGCCGATCTGCTTCTTCATGCGCTCGGCGCTGCCCTCGCCGATCAGCAGGTTGTGGTTGCGCCGGATGTAGTTGATGATCGCCTCGTCCATCTTGTCGCCGCCGACCCGCACCGAGCGCGAATAGACGATTCCGCCAAGCGACAGCACCGCGACCTCCGTCGTGCCCCCGCCGATATCGACCACCATCGAGCCGGTCGGTTCGGTGACGGGAAGTCCGGCGCCGATCGCCGCGGCCATCGGTTCGGGTATCAGGTAGACGCGCCGCGCCCCCGCGCTCTCCGCCGATTCCTGGATCGCCCGGCGCTCGACCGCGGTCGAGCCGGAGGGCACGCAGACGATCACCTGCGGGCTCGCGAAGCGGCGCCGGTTATGCACCTTGCGGATGAAGTGCTTGATCATCTCCTCGGCGACCTCGAAGTCGGCGATCACGCCGTCGCGCAGGGGCCGGATCGCGTCGATCCCGCCCGGGGTGCGGCCGAGCATCATCTTGGCCTCGTCGCCGACGGCGAGCACCTGCCTGCGTCCCCGGGATGTGGCGGTCGCGACGACGGACGGCTCGTCGAGGACGATCCCGCGCGACTTCACGTAGACCAGCGTGTTCGCGGTCCCGAGATCGATCGCCATATCGGCCGAGAGGAGTCCGAGAATCTTGGAAAACATAATGCGCTATTCGATACCTCGTTGAGCGTGGCCGTCCGGCGGGCAAACCCCGCCCGCGTCAGGCGATGAGCGCCTCGGGCGCCGTCTTTTCCCTCTTCACCAGCAGTTTGTTGAGCGCGTTCACATAGGCCCGGGCGGACGCCACGAGCGTATCGGTGTCGGCGCCCTGGCCGTTCACCGTCTTGCCCTCCTCCTCGAGCCTGACGGTGACCTCGGCCTGTGCGTCGGTCCCCTCGGTCACCGCGTGCACCTGGTAGAGCTTCAGCGTGGCGCTGTGCGCGAACAGCTCCTTGATCGCGTTGAAGGTGGCATCCACCGGGCCGTCGCCGGTCGCCTCGGTGCCGCGGCGATCGCCGTCGACCTCGAGCTCCAGCGTCGCGCTCTGCGGACCGACCGAGCCGCAGACCACGTGCAGCGACAGGAAGCGAATCCGGTCGTTGCGCCGGATCACGGCGTCGTCGACCAGGGCGGCGATGTCCTCGTCGAAGATCTCCTTCTTCTTGTCGGCGAGGTCCTTGAAGCGCCGGAACGCGTCCTGCAGGGCGTTCTCGCCGAGATCGTAGCCGAGCTCCTTGATCTTCTCGCGGAAGGCATGGCGTCCGGAATGCTTGCCCATGACCAGCGTCGAGCGCGCCAGACCGACCGATTCCGGCGTCATGATCTCGTATGTGCCGGCATGCTTGAGCACCCCGTCCTGGTGGATGCCGGCTTCGTGGGCGAAGGCGTTGGCGCCGACGATCGCCTTGTTCGGCTGGACCGTGAACCCGGTGATCGTCGAGACCAGCTTGGATATCCGGGTGATCACGGCGGTGTCGATCCCCGTCGTGTAGGGCATCCGGTCGTGGCGCGTCCGGAGCGCCATCACGATCTCTTCCAGCGCGGCGTTGCCGGCCCGCTCGCCGAGCCCGTTGATGGTGCATTCGACCTGCCGCGCGCCGGCCTCCACCGCCGCCAGCGAGTTGGCCACGGCGAGCCCGAGATCGTTGTGGCAATGGGCCGAGAATATCGCCTTGTCGCTGTTCGGCACCCGTTCGCGCAGCATGCGGATCAGCCCGCCGAACTCCTCGGGGAGCGCATAGCCCACCGTATCCGGCAGGTTGATGCAGGTGGCGCCGGCGCGGATCGCCGCCTCGACGCAGCGGCACAGGAAATCGGGGTCCGAGCGCGAGCCGTCCTCCGGCGACCAGTCGACGTCGTCGGTGAACCGGCGCGCATGGCCGACGCTGTCGATGACCGCCCCGTGCACGTCGTCGGGCTCCATCTGCAGCTTGTACTTCATGTGCAGCGGGCTGGTCGCGATGAAGGTATGGATGCGCCGCCGCTCGGCCGGGGCGAGCGCCTCGGCCGCGCGTTCGATATCGGCCCGTCCGGAGCGCGCGAGGCCGCAGATGACGGGCCCCTTGACCAGCCGGGAGACCTCGTGGACCGCCTCGAAATCGCCGTTCGAGGCGATCGGGAAGCCGGCCTCGATCACGTCGACGCCGAGATCCGCGAGGAGTTCGGCGATCCGCAGCTTTTCGTCGAGGTTCATCGAGGCGCCCGGCGACTGCTCGCCGTCGCGCAGCGTGGTGTCGAAGATGATGACTCGGTTCGGGTCGGTGTTCAGGGTCATCCTGGAGCTCCCATGAAGCGGTTGTAGGACCTGGCTCAGCCCCCTGCCCGGCGTGCCGCTCGCGGCGGCCGCCGTTCAGGGGCTGCTAAGTCGTCCAACCTCACCGGCCATCGGCCCGATCGCGGAGCCCGGGCGCGCGCGGCCGGCGTGCCGGGCAGGCCCGGCAACCGATTCCGCTTTCGCCCGTATCGAAGACATGCTTGACCCCCGCATCCGGCCACAGAGCACTGTTCGCCGAACGGACTCCACGTCCAGGCGACCGTGCGAACCTCCCAGCAGCCTAGGTTTACGCCGAGACTCTCAACTGCGCAATCAATATGTGGGCGCATGTCGGCATATCACATCGACTATGCGTCAATCTGCCGCGCGGCATGGCTGTCGCCGACAGGCGTCAGTTCTTCGAGCGGTCCACCAGGGCGCGCTCCTGGAGCCACGGCATCATCGAGCGGAGCTGCGCGCCGACCTGCTCGATGTGGTGTTCCGCGCCGCGCCGCCTGAGCGCCTTGAAGCTGGTCTGGCCGGACTGGTTCTCCAGCACCCATTCGCGCGCGAAGCGTCCCGACTGGATGTCGTCGAGGATGGTCTTCATGCGCGCCTTCACGGTCTCGTCGATCAGCACCGGCCCGCGCGTCAGGTCGCCGTATTCCGCGGTGTTCGAGATCGAATAGCGCATATTGGCGATGCCGCCCTCGTAGATCAGGTCGACGATCAGCTTGACCTCGTGCAGGCACTCGAAATAGGCCATCTCGGGCGCGTAGCCGGCCTCGACGAGGGTCTCGTAGCCGGCGGTGATCAGCGACGTCAGCCCGCCGCACAGCACCGACTGCTCGCCGAACAGGTCGGTCTCGCATTCCTCCTTGAAGCTGGTCTCGAGAATGCCCGCCCGGCCGCCGCCGATCGCCGATGCATAGGACAGGCCGATCTCGGTCGCGTTGCCCGAGGCGTCCTGGTGCACCGCGAGCAGGCACGGCACGCCGCCGCCGTCGGCATATTCCGAGCGCACCGTGTGGCCCGGCCCCTTGGGCGCGACCATGAACACGTCGAGGTCGGGGCGGGGCTCGATCAGCCGGAAATGGATCGCCAGCCCGTGCGCGAAAGCCAGCGCCGCACCCTCCCGCAGGTGGTCGCGGATCTCGCTCGCGTAGAGCCCGGACTGCAGCTCATCGGGCGTCAGCACCATCAGCACGTCGGCCCAGGCGGCCGCCTCGGCCGTGGTCATCACCGCGATGCCGGCCTCCTCGGCCTTGCGGATCGAGGCGGAGTCGGGCCTGAGCGCCACCGCGACATCGCCCACGCCCGAGTCCTTGAGGTTGTTGGCGTGCGCATGGCCCTGGCTGCCATAGCCGACGATGCCGACCTTCTTCCCCTTGATGAGGTTGACGTCGGCGTCCCTGTCGTAAAAGACCCGCATCCGGTTTTCCTTTCGTGCAAACTTGGCAGCGCGTCCCGTTTCAGGGGCCCGTGCCGTTCCCCTGTGGCGCCGGTTTTCGCGGCCACCTGTACCAGCGCGGCAAGCCTCCGGTCAACCGGAGCGACCCTTGCCCGGCGCTTGCTCGTGTATTGGATATTGTTTATATTGAATGCATTGGCGACGAGGAGGCCGGCCCATGCGGCGCACCACGACGCTGACGGTTCGCCTCGGCGGCGCGCTCGGCGACTTCGTGGCGGCCAATGTCGGCGAAACCGGCTCCTACGAGAATGTCAGCGAGTATATTCGCGACCTGATCCGTCGCGACAAGGAGCGCTCGGAGCGCGAGGCGTTCGAGCGCCTGAAGGCCGAGCTGGAACGCGGCTTCGCCGCGCCGGACGACACCTACCATCCGCTATCGGCGTCGGACGTCATCGCGAGGAACCGGGCGCGCGGCGCTCCATGACGTTGGTCCGCGTACCGGAGGCGGCCGCACACCGTATCGACGAGATCTGGCGCTACTCCCTGGAACGGTGGGGAGAGGCGCGGGCGGACGCCTGTGTCACGGGCCTGTTCGAGGCGTTCGAGGGGATCGTCACGGGAGCCGTCGCCTCGCGCCCGATCCCGGCTCCGTTCGGGGTGGACGGCTACGTCTTCCGCTACGAGAGGCACTTCGTCTACTGGAAACGGCTGGACAACGGCGACATCGGCATCGTCACCGTGCTGCATGAGCGCATGCACCGGATCGGGCCACTCCTGGAAGATCTGGAGCGGTGAGGCGTGCGGGAATGCCCGCCTAAAGCCCTTCCTTGCCGCGCGCGATGGCGACGACCCCGGTGCGCGACACGTCGACCAGCCCGAGCGGCTCCATCAGGCCGATGAAGGCGTCGAGCTTGTCGGTCGAGCCGGAAATCTCGAAGACGAAGGATTCTCCGGTGCTGTCGATCGCGCGCGCCCGGAAGATGTCGGCGATACGCAGCGACTCCACCCGCCGGTTGCCGCTCGCCTTGACCTTCACCAGCGCGAGCTCGCGCTCCACGTAAGGCCCCTCGATGGTCAGGTCGACCACCCTGTGGACCGGGACCAGGCGGTCGAGCTGGGCCTTGATCTGCTCGATGATCATCGGCGTGCCGGTGGTCACGACGGTGATCCGCGACAGCGCGTTCGCGGCGTCGACCTCGGCCACCGTCAGGCTCTCGATATTGTAGCCGCGCCCGGAGAACAGGCCGATGACGCGGGCCAGCACGCCCGCCTCGTTGTCCACCAGGACCGAGATCGTATGCCGTTCGGTTTCGCTCACGCCCGCACCCCGCCGATCACACCAGGACCATGCCTTCCTCGGACACCGGCGCCTCCGCCTTCTCGTCGGGGCCCAGCAGCATCTCGTTATGCGCCGCGCCCGACGGGATCATCGGGAAGCAGTTCTCCTCCTTCTCGACGACGATGTCGGCGATCACCGGGCCGTCGGTCGCGATCATCGCGTCGATCACGTCGTCGAGCTCGTCCGGGCGGGTCGCCCTGAGCCCGGTCCACTGGCAGGCCTCGGCGAGCTTGACGAAGTCGGGCAGCGCGGCGGTGTAGCTCTCCGAATAGCGCCCGCCATGCAGCAGCTCCTGCCACTGGCGGACCATCCCCATCCACTGGTTGTTGATGATGAAGGCCTTGACCGGGAGGTTGTACTGCACCGCGGTGGACAGCTCCTGGATGTTCATCAGGAACGAGGCCTCGCCGGCGATGTCGACGACCAGCGATTCGGGGTGGGCGACCTGGACCCCGATCGCCGCCGGCAGGCCGTAGCCCATCGTGCCGAGCCCGCCCGAGGTCATCCACCGGTTGGGCTCCTCGAACTTGAAGTACTGGGCCGCCCACATCTGGTGCTGCCCGACCTCGGTGGTGATGTAGACGTCGCGCCCGAGGGTCTTCTCGTAGAGCCGCTTGATGGCGTGCTGCGGCTTGATGGAGGTCTTCGACTCGGCGAATCTCAGGCAGTCGCGCCCGCGCCATTTCTCGATCTGTTTCCACCACGCGGCGAGCGCCTTGCGGTCGGGCTGGCGTTCCAGCGCCTTCCAGGCGCGCAGAAGCTGTTGCAGCACGGTCCCCGCGTCGCCGATCAGCGGCACGTCGACCGGCACGTTCTTGTTGACCGAGGACGGGTCGATGTCGATATGGATCTTCTTCGAGCCCGGCGAGAAATCGGCGAGGCGCCCGGTCACCCGGTCGTCGAACCGCGCCCCGACATTGATCATCACGTCGCAATCGTGCATCGCGAGATTGGCCTCGTAGAGCCCGTGCATCCCCAGCATGCCGAGGCATTGCGGGTCCGAGGCGGGAAAGGCGCCGAGCCCCATCAGGGTGACCGTCGCCGGGTAGCCGGTCAGCCGCACCAGCCGGGTCAGCCGCTTCGACGCCTCGGGTCCCGAGTTGATCACCCCGCCGCCGACATAGAACAGCGGCCGCCTGGCCGTGGCCATCAGCTCGACCGCCTCGGCGACCGCGTCCCTGTCCGCCCTGACCGCCGGCCGGTAGGAGCGGTGCGGGACGTCGTCGGGCCCCCGATAGGCGCCCTTGCCCATCAGGATGTCCTTGGGCAGGTCGACGACGACCGGGCCGGGCCGGCCGCTGCGCGCGACGTGGAACGCCTCGTGCATCACCCGCGGCAGGTCGTCCATCGCCTTGACCAGGTAGTTGTGCTTGGTGCAGGGGCGCGTGATCCCCGTGGTATCGGCCTCCTGGAAGGCGTCGTTGCCGATCAGGTGGGTCGGCACCTGGCCGGTCAGGCAGATGACCGGAACGCTGTCCATCAGCGCATCGGTCAAGCCGGTGACCGCGTTGGTCGCGCCCGGGCCCGAGGTCACCAGCACCACCCCCACCTTGCCGGTCGAGCGCGCATAGCCTTCCGCCATGTGGACCGCGCCGCCCTCCTGGCGGACCAGAACGTGGCGCAGCGCGTTCTGCGCGAACAGCGCGTCGTAGATCGGCAGCACCGCCCCGCCGGGATAGCCGAACACCGTGTCGACGCCATGGTCGATCAGCGCCTTGATGACGATCTCCGAGCCGGTCATGTCTCGACTGGCCATCGAACTGCTCCCTTCGCACTTCGTCGCCCGGATTGCCGGCCGCCGCGGTCTTGCGGCGCGTCGGCAAAACGAAGCCGGCCTGTCGAGGCCGGCGGATTGCTCGCGCGTCCGCACCCGGAAACCGCCGGGCAGGGCGTCGTTCCCCCCTGAGGGAGCGCAAATCTAATGCGTCATCGATTCGGGGTCAACCGGAAATCGCTAATAAATGAAAAGATTTCCGGCACCAGACTTTCCGAATATTGCTCTGCCACGACACGATCCGGTCGCGACCGGTTGCGGAACCAGGTCATTTGCCGGCGCGCGTAGCGCCGCGTGTCGCGCTTGGCCGCGGCGACGGCGTCCTCCAGCGCGAGGGCGCCCGCGCAATGGGCGAGCAGCGGCGCGAGGCCGACCGCCTTCATCGCCGGAAGCGCGGGATCGAGCTTCATCGCCCGCACCGCCCGCGCCTCCTCGACCGCGCCTTCGGCGATCATCCGGTCGAAGCGCGCCTCGCAGGCCGCGTAGACCGCGTCGCGGCCGGGCATCAGCAGGATCTGCAAGACCGACCAGCCCTCCGCCGGGGGCGCGGCCTGGCGCGCCTGCCAGACATGGAGCGGCTCGCCCGTCGCCTCGATCACCTCGAGCGCGCGCAGGATGCGCTGCGGGTCGCTCGCGCGGACCGCCCGGGCGCCGTCCGGGTCGCGCCGCGCGAGCAGATCGTGCATCGCCGCGCTCCCGCGCTCTTCGAGCAGCCCGCGCAGGCGGGCGCGGATCGCCGGGTCGGGGGGCGGCACCGCCGCCAGCCCGTCGACCAGGGCATGGAGATAGAGGCCGGTCCCGCCGACCACGATGGGGCGGAGCCCAGCGTCGCGGGCGGCTTCGATCTCCGCCGCCGCGCATCTCCGCCAGCGCCCCGCCGACCACGGATCGTCCGCCCGGGCGATCCCGAACAGGCGGTGCGGCGCGCGCGCCAGCGCATCGGCCCCGGGGCGCGCGGTGAGGATGGAGAGCGCCTCGTAGAGCTGCATCGAATCGGCGTTGATCACCACCCCGCCGAGGCGTTCGGCGAGCGCCAGCGCGAGCGCCGACTTGCCGCTCGCGGTCGGCCCGCCGATCGCGATCACCGGCGGCCGGGTGTCGACGGAAGCCGCGCTCCGCGTCGCATCGTCCGGAATGGCGGGACGGGGCGGCTCGGCGCCTTCGATCCCTTGGATCACGATCGGCAGGACCTCGGAGTACGGAAAAATGGACGCTCCACTACGCCGCGGCTATTTCGGACTGGCGGCTTTCGGCGGTGCCGCCGTTCGGATCGGGCGGCGGCACGGCAGAAATTCGCTGTTGCTGTCAGCTCCGAACCGTCGTCGATGTTGGGCACCGGCTTGGTCGCTCCGACCTGGGGTTTGGCATCGAACGCCTTGGAGATGATCGCTCTGCTGGGACGAAGGTGATCCTGTCAAAACGCCAGCGTGTAGGCTCCCAGGACGCCGTTATAGATCAGCACATACCGCGACAGAACGTCGCGACCTATGAGAGCGTGGAACCCCTGGTGCTCCACCAGGGGCGTGGCAATGACGGGAAGATTGCGAGCCAAATGGGGAGGCTCGTCCGTCCCGGCGAAGATGGCGAGACCGATACCGATATCGTACTGTTCGGTCGTCATGGCTTCGTCGATCGTCGAGGGTGTGACCAGCGTAGCCTCGCCGCTGGGCTCGAGACCCGACCTGTCGACAATGCTGTGATCGATACAGGTGCAGCTTGCTCCAGTGTCCACCAACCCTTGTGCAGGGACTCCATTTGGAATGGGCATATCCGCTGCACTCAGTGCATTGAAGCGAGCCTCGCTAACGCTAATCATCGCGTTGAGCATGGGGCCTTTGTTTTCTACTTGGAGAGTGAAGTGAGGCACGGGTCCACGCTCCGACTAATGAACTGCGCTTGCTCGATCACGTTGATTTGCTTGACCAGGAAAGGTTGAAGCCCGAACTTTTCATAGCCGCTCTTCAGAGCGTCATCGTAGCTAGAGAAGAAGCCCGCGACTTCTTCTTCCTTGATCAGGACGTATTCCCCCTGCTTCGCGCTCCAGCTGGCCAGATTTGCCTTGTAGGCGCTCAACTCTCGCGCCAGTCTTTTCCCGCCTTTGTTCGTCATTGGTCGATTCTCCAGGAGACGCTTCCGGGATCTGCGGATTCCTCCTTTCCGCCGGCCATCGGATATTTCAATCCTGCGAGCGGTCCCTTCGTCGGTGCAGCCGTTCAAGCCTTTGTTTGGCGGCGCTCAGCCCTTGGCGACGCTGAGCGCGATGAAGTGCTGGTTGCTCTCGCGCTCGACCAGGACGAGCAGCGTCTTGCGCTCCGCCTGGCGGGCGCTCTCGACCGCCGCCTCGACCTGGGACGGTTCGGTGACGTCGGACTGCTCGGGCCCGACCTTGCGGATGATGTCGCCGGGGCGGATCTGCTTCTCCGACGCCGGGCTGCCGGGCTTGACGTCGACGACGATCACGCCGGTCGCGTCGTCGGCCAGGTTGAAGCGCTCGCGGGTCTCGGGGGTGATGGCGGCGAGGTCGAGGCCCAGCGTCTCGACCGTTGCCTGGCCCGGCTTCTCGCCCGGCGTTCGCGCCGCGACCTGCCGCTCGTCATCGGGAAATTCGTCGAGCGTGACGTTGAGCGTCCTTTTCTCGCCCTTCCGCCAGACGACGACGGGGACCTCCCGCCCCACCTCGGTCTCGGCGACGATCCGGGGAAGGCTCCGCATCTCGGAGATGGTCTTGCCGTCGAAGGCCAGGATCACGTCGCCGACCTCGACCTTCGCCCTGGCGGCGGGCCCGCCCTCGGCGAGGCTGGTCACCAGCGCCCCCGACGCGTCGGGCAGGCCGAGCCCCTGGGCGATGTCGTCGGTGACGGTCTGGATGCGCACGCCGATATAGCCGCGCCGCGCGCGGCCGAATTCGAGGAGCTGGTCGATGATCGGCCCGGCGAGGTTCGACGGGATCGCGAAGCCGATGCCGACGCTGCCCCCCGTCGGCGAGAAGATCGCCGTGTTGATGCCGATCACCTCGCCGGCGAGGTTGAACATCGGCCCGCCCGAATTGCCCCGGTTGATCGAGGCGTCGGTCTGGATGAAGTCGTCATAGGGGCCGGCGTTGATGTCGCGCTGGCGGGCCGACACGATGCCCGCCGTGACCGTGCCGCCGAGCCCGAAGGGGTTGCCGATCGCGATCACCCAGTCGCCGACGCGGGTCCCGTCGGAATTGCCCAGCTTGAGCGCGCTCAGCGTCTTCCCGCCCGGGTCGATGCGCAGCAGCGCGAGATCCGTCTTGGCGTCGCGCCCGATCACCTCGGCGTCGAGCCGGGTCTTGTCCGACAGGATGACCGCGATCTTGTCGGCTTCCGCGATGACGTGGTTGTTGGTCACGATCACCCCGGTCGCGTCGATCACGAAGCCGGAACCGAGCGAGGTCACGCGCTGGCGCGGCATCGGGTTCTGCTGCTGGCGCTCGAAGAACTCGCGGAAGAAGCGCTCGAACGGGGATCCCGGGGCGAAGCGGGGGATCTCCGGCCGGTTGCCGCTGTCGGAGCGCACGGTCTGGGTGGTCGAGATGTTGACCACCGAGGGCAGCAGCTTCGCCGCGAGATCGGCGAAGCTCTCGGGCGGCGCCTTGGCGAGCGCCGGCAGCGTCCCGGCGAGGACAACGACGAGAGCGAGCGCGAACCGGCGCTGCCCCGATTTCATGGGTCTGCCATCGCGTGCGGTCACGACCTCTCTCCTTGCTGCGCCATCCCGCAATTCCTCACCCCCGGACCAGCCAGGCGAGCCCGACGCCGACCACGGTGGCGACCAGCCCGGCGGTGCGCAGCGCGTTCGCCGGCTGTTCCGACACGCGCTGGATGAACCGCTTCATCGCCTCGGGAAACAGCGCGTAGAGCGCGCCCTCGATCGCCAGCGCCAGGGCGATCGCCGCCAGCAGATCCGCGCCCAGCATCGCCCGCCTATTCTTTCAGGTCCCTGGCCTCGCTGATGTTGTTGAAGAACCGGAAGAAGTCGCTGTCGGGCGACAGCACCATCGTCGTGTCCTCGGCCTTGAGCGCCTCGCGGTAGGCCTGCATCGAGCGGTAGAAGCGGAAGAACTCGGGATCCCGGCCGAACCCGTCGGCCCAGATCAGCGTCGCCTCCTGGTCGCCCTCGCCGCGGGTGATCTCCGCGGTGCGCTGCGCCTCGGCGATCAGGACCGTTTTTTCGCGGTCGGCGGCGGCGCGGATCTGCTGCGCCTTCTCGAAGCCCTGGGCGCGCGCCTCGCGCGCCTCGCGCTCGCGTTCGGAGCGCATGCGGGCGTAGATCGCCTGCGCCGCCTCCTGCGGCAGATCGGCGCGCCTCAGGCGCACGTCGACGATCTCGAGCCCGAGGCGCTGGGCGGCGAGGTTCACGTCCTGCTGGATATTGGACATGATCTGCTCGCGCTCGTCCGACAGCACCGCGAGCAGGGTCACGTTGCCGAGCGCCCGCCTCAGGCTCGAATTGACCACCGAGGCCAGCCGCGACCGGCCGACCGCCTCCGTCGCCACGGTCTGGAAGAATTGCAGCGGGTCGGCGATCCGGTAGCGCACATAGGCATCCGCCACCAGCCGCTTCTGGTCGGACAGGATCACCTGCTCCGCCGGCGGGTCGAATTCGAGGACCCGGCGTTCGTATTCGACGATGTTCTGGATGAACGGCAGCTTGAAGTGCAGCCCGGGGTCCTGGATCGCCCGTTTGGGCTCGCCGAACTGGAGCACCAGGACCTGCTTGGTCTGATGGACGGTGAACAGCGCGCTGAACGCGACGATGCCGAGCACGATGATTACGATCCCGAGGATCGTCAGGCGGGTGCGGCTCATTGCGTCGTCTCCTCGTGGTCGGCCGATTGCTGCACGCGCTTCTGGATCTCGGGCAGCGGCAGGTAGGGCACCACCCCCGGCCCGCCCTGGGCCGAGGAGTCGATGATGATCTTGGTCATGCCGCGGAACACCTCCTCGATCGTCTCCAGATAGATCCGCTGCGTCGTCACGTCCCTGGACGCCCGATAGGATTCGAGCACCTTGATGAAGCGCTCGGCCTCGCCCTTCGCCCTGTTGGTGATCTCCTCGCGATAGGCGTTGGCGTCCTGGATCATCTTCTCCGCCTCGCCGCGCGCCCGGGGCAGGATGTCGTTGCGATAGGCCTCGGCCTCGTTCCTGATCCGCTCGAGATCGGCGCGCGCGCGCTGGACGTCGACGAAGGCGTCGATGACCGGGCCCGGCGGGTCGACCTTGAGGAGCTGCACGCGGCGCACGTCGATGCCCGCGCCGTAGCTGTCGAGCAGCTCCTGCACCCGGTTCCGCGTACCCTGCTCGATCTCGTTACGGCCTTCGGTCAGCGCCGACTGGATCGGGGTCTGGCCGATCACCTCGCGCATCGCGCTCTCGGCGGTCAGCTTCACCGTGGCTTCCGGGTTGCGGATGTTGAACAGGAACTTGCCGGCGTCCTTGATCACCCAGAACACGGTGAAGTCGATGTCGACGATGTTCTCGTCGCCGGTCAGCATCAGGCTTTCTTCCTGGATGTCGCGCACCCCCACGCCGCGGGTGGTCTCGCCGACGCTGCGCAAGCCCACCTCGATGCGGTTGACCCTCGTGACTTTCGGCGTCAGCACCGATTCGATCGGTCCCGGCAGGTGGTAGTTCAGCCCCGGCGTGGTGGTGCGGGTCCATTCGCCGAAGCGCAGTACCACGCCCTGCTCGTCGGGCTGGACCCGGTAGAAGCCGCTCAACAGCCACAGCCCGATCACCGCCACCACCAGCAGGATCAGACCCCGCCCGCCGCGCAGCCCGCCCGGAACCAGGCGGCGGAACCGGTCCTGGCCGCGCCTGAGCATGTCCTCGAAGTCGGGCGGCTGGCCGATCGGCCCGCGCCCGCCGCCGCCGCCGCCTCCGCCGCCGGGGGGGGCCCCCCGGGCCTGGCCTCCGCCGGCGGGGGCGCCGGCCCCCCCCCCCCGCCGCCTCCGCCGCCGGGGGTGCCCCACGGGCCCTGACCTCCGCCGAAGGGGCCG
Source organism: Defluviicoccus sp. bin129 (assembly GCA_002239065.1). Taxonomy (GTDB): domain Bacteria; phylum Pseudomonadota; class Alphaproteobacteria; order MPNO01; family MPNO01; genus MPNO01. The sequence continues at coordinate 31,287 of MPNO01000029.1, forward strand.
CCGCCCCCACCCTGCTGTTTCCATGGCATATCGGATCACCGTCCTGTTGCGCGCCGGGCCGCGCCGCCGCGAGCGCACAGACTACAAGCCGTGCCGCGCGGCCGCGCTATATGATTTGGACGCCCGCCGCTATGATAGGGCAGGCGGGGCGTCAGCGCAGCCGCTACGCCCGTTCCACGCATATATGCTGCAAACCGGACGATACACAATGCCCCAGTTGAACGAGGCGGCGATCCTCGAAGCGCTCAAATCGGTCCGCGACCCGGACCGGGGAGCCGATATCGTGTCGCTCGGCATGATCTCGGGCCTGGTGCTCAAGCAGGGCAATGTCGGGTTCTCCATCGAGGTCGCGCCCGAGCGCGGGCAGGCGCTGGAACCGCTGCGCAAGGCGGCCGAACGCGCCGTCGCCGCCTTGCCGGGGGTGCTGTCGGTGACCGCGGTGCTGACCGCGCACAGCGAGCCGGCGCCCGAACCGGCGGTCCAGCCCGCCCGGCAGGCGCCCCAGCAGCCGCTGATGCCGGGCGTGGCGCATATCGTCGCCGTCGCCTCGGGAAAGGGCGGGGTCGGCAAGTCGACCACCGCGGTCAACCTCGCGCTCGCGCTCGCCGCCTCCGGCCGCTCGGTGGGCATTCTCGATGCCGACATCTACGGGCCCTCCTTGCCGCTGATGCTGGGCATTCACGAACGCCCGACCTCGCCCGACGGCAAGGTGCTCGACCCCATGGAGGCCTGGGGGCTGAAGGCGATGTCGATCGGCTTCCTGATCCCGCCCGACACGCCGACCATCTGGCGCGGGCCGATGGTGATGGGCGCTCTCGAACAGTTGATGCGCGACGTCTCCTGGGGCGAGCTCGACGTGATGATCGTCGACATGCCGCCCGGCACCGGCGACGTCCAGCTCACCATGGCGCAGCGCGTGCCGCTCGCCGGCGCGGTCATCGTGTCGACGCCGCAGGACCTCGCGCTGATCGACGCGCGCAAGGGCCTCAACATGTTCCGCAAGGTCGACGTGCCGGTGCTCGGGGTGATCGAGAACATGAGCTATTTCGTCTGTCCTCATTGCGGCGGCCGGTCGGACGTGTTCACCCATGGCGGCGCGCGCTACGCGGCCGAAGAGATGGGCGTCGACTTCCTCGGCGAGCTGCCGCTCGACATGGCGATCCGCGAGGGCGCGGACGCCGGCAGGCCGATCGTCGCCACCGAGCCGGACGGACCCTACGCCGCCGCCTACCGGGCGATCGCCGATGCGGTCTGGGCCAAGGCCTCGGGCGGGGCGGTTCGGCCCGCGCCCGAGATCGTCATTCAGTAGGGGCCGGGCAGCAGGGGCCGGGCAGCAGGGGCCGGGCAGCAGGGGCCGGGCAGCAGGGGCCGGGCAGCGCGATGGCCGAAGACGGGATCCCGTTCCGCAAGCGGATGGCGTTCTCCTACGGGCGGGCGGAAGCCGTCGCCCCCCTGGTGCGCCGCATCGTCTGCAACAACCCGAGCCCGTTCACCTTCCACGGCACCAACTCCTATGTGGTGGGGGAGGGGGAGGTCGCGGTGATCGACCCCGGCCCGGACGACGCCGACCATGTCGAGGCGCTGACGCGCGCGGTGGCGGGCGAGACGGTCACCCAAGTCATCGTCACCCATACCCATATCGACCACTCGCCGGCCTGCCGCGCCTTCGCGCGCGCCGTCGGCGCCCCGGTGGTCGGCGCGCTGCCCGCCCCGCCGGGCGACGGCGCGCCGCCGATCGAGGCCGCCGATCCGGATTTCCAGCCCGACATCCATCTCGCCGACGGCGATTCCATCGCCGGGCCGGGCTGGACGCTGACCGCGCTGTTCACCCCGGGCCACATGTCCAACCACCACTGCCTCGCCCTCGCCGAGGGCGACATCCTGTTCAGCGGCGACCACGTGATGGGGTGGAACACCACCATCGTCTCGCCGCCGGACGGCAATATGGGCGACTATCTGCGCTCGCTGGAGGCCTGCATCGCCCGCGCGGACGCGCTCTATCTGCCCGGCCACGGCCCGCCGGTCGACAGGCCGCGCCCCTTCGTGCGCGCCTATCTCAACCACCGCCGCATGCGCGAGGGCCAGATCCTGCGCTGCCTCGGGGACGGTCTCGCCACCGTGCCCGAGCTGGTCGCGCGGATGTACGCGCATTTGCCCGAGCGCATGCACTGGGCCGCCGGAAGGTCGGTGCTCGCCCATCTCCAGCACATGGCCGAGACCGGCCGCATCGTCCCGGACGGCCCGCCGACCGAGGGGGCGCGCTACGGCCTGCCCTGAGGGTTGCCGCCGGCCAGCGAAAAGGGCGCCGACATCTCCGGCGCCCCATTTCCCGACTTTGGATAATCTACTCCAAAACGCGTCCCAAGTCAAGCCCTATTTATTAGATCACGCATTTTTTCGGCCCCTCCGGGACCGTTTCACCCGGTCCGGATACGCTGCTAGGCTCGGGCGTCCGCGAAGGGGAGGGGTGATGGCGAAGCGCGCGAAGCTCGGGATGTTCCAGTCGGAGCCGGACCGGCCGGCGACCGCTTCCGGCTGCCCGGCGAGCGCGCTCGCCGCCGGGTTCGAGCCTTTCTCCCAATCCTATCTCGCCGATCCCTACCCGTTCTTCGCGCGCGCCCGGCGCGAGGAGCCGGTGTTCTACAGCCCGGAGACCGGCTACTGGGTGGTCGCCCGCCACGCCGACATCGTCGCGGTCTTCAGGGACCCCGGGACCTTCTCCGCGGCGCTCGCCCGCCACCCGGTCACGCCGCTCTGCCCGGCCGCCGCCGAGATGCGCGACGGGCTCGACATCGCCATCGAGCCCTCGCTGGTCGACGAGGACCCGGAGACCCACCTGAAGCACCGGCGGATCTTCGGCGACGCCTTCACGCCCAAGCGGGTGAACGAGGTCGAGCCCCGCATCCGGGCGATCGTCACCCGCTATATCGACCGCTTCGCGGGCGACGGGCATGCCGAGCTGGTCTCCCAGATGCTGTACGAGGTGCCGGCGCTCGCGATCTTCATCTTCCTCGGCGCCGGCGACGAGGACGCGGTGTTCGTCAAGCGGCTCGGCTCGACCCGGGCGGTGGTGAACTGGGGACGGCCGGGCGAGGCCGAGCAGGTCGCGATGATGCGCGACATGGGCGAGCACTGGGCGTTCACCAGGGACCTCGTCGATGCCGCGCTGGAGGAGCCGGGCGACAACTATCTCGGCGACATGGTCAGGCTGCATCGCGACGACCCGTCGCGCTTCACGGTGAACTACCTCTACAACGTGATGTTCCTGATGCAGTTCGCCGGCCACGAGACCACCACCCAGGCCTCGGCCAACGGGTTGAAGGCGCTGCTCTCCGACCGGGCGCAGTGGGAGAGGCTGTGCCGCGAGCCGGCGCTGATCCCGGGCGCGGTCGAGGAGATCCTGCGCTACGACACCTCGATCTTCGCCTGGCGGCGCATCGCCACCCGCGACGCCGAGATCGGCGGCACCGCGATCCCGGCCGGGGCGAAGATCCTGCTCCTGCTGGGCTCCGGCAGCCGCGACGAGGCGGTCTTCCCCGGCGGCGAGACCTTCGACATCGAGCGCCCCGACGCCAAGCGGCACCTCGCCTTCGGCAACGGCGCGCATTTCTGCATGGGCGCGCCGCTCGCCCGCCTCGAGATGCGGATCATCCTGGAAGAGCTGACCCGGCGCCTGCCCGGCATGCGCCTGGTCGCGGGCCAGGGCTGGGAATACGTGCCGACCCTCACCTTCCGCGGCGTGCAGAAGCTCAGGGTCGAGTGGGACGCGGCGGGGACGCCCGCGCGCTAGAGCCCGCCCCACATCGTCTTGCCCGGCCCCCGGACTCGTTCCGGGGGCCGGCCATGACGCGGTGACGGTGGGGCGGCCCCGTCTGCCCCGCCCGCTCAACCGGTCGCAAGGCTCTGGCTGGGCACCGATTTCCTGGGATCGAAGAAGGGCACCGCGGCGGTCTTGCCGGGGGCCGTCCCGTTCAGCGTGGAGACTTCGAGCGCGTTGCCCGGACCCGCCAGCCCGATCGGCACCCAGACATAGCCGATATTCCTCTCCATGCGCGGCGACCAGACGAGCACGGTTACCCGGCCGATCTCCTCGCCGTCCCTGTATACCGGCGCGATATCGGGACATCCGGGGATTTGCTCGTCGCTGTCGAGCACGACGCCGACCAGCTTTTGATCGACCCCCTCCGCCTTGATCCGCATCAGCGCTTCCTTGCCGATATAGTCCGCGCTCTGGTCGTCCACCAGCCGTTCCAGCCCCATGATCTCGAACGGGTTGTTCTCGATCGTGATATCGGCGCCGTAGCGGTAAATGCCGGCCTCGATGCGCCGGATCTGCGATGGCGCGATCGGCCGGATGCGATACGGCCTGCCCGCCTCCATGATCCGGTCCCACAGCTCTTCGCCGCGGCTCGGGTCGCGGAGATAGATTTCGAAGCCGATCTCGGCGCTCCACCCGGTCCGGCTGATGACCACCGGTATGCCGTCGAGATCGGTCTCCAGGGTCCAGTAGTAGCGGATCTTCGCGATCTGCTCGCCGAACAGCGCGATCATCACGTCCCGGGACTTGGGGCCCTGGACCTGCACCGGATAGATCTCGGGCTCGCGCACCTTCACGTCGAGCCCGCAACCCACCGAATGGCCGCGCGCCCACAGCCCCGCATCCGAGTCCGACAGCGCCAGCCACCACTGGTTCTCGCCCACCCGCAGCAGCACCGGCTCGTTGACGATGCCGCCGTCCTCGGCGGTGATCAGCACGTACTTGCACTGCCCGACCGCGCATTTCGTCAGGTCACGGGGGGTCAGCCTGTTGGTGAACTCGGACGCGTCCGGTCCGGTGATCTCGACGATGCGCTCGACGCTCACGTCCCACAGCGTCACGTCTTCGGTCAGACTTCGGTATTCCTCGATGGGATCGTCGTAGTAGTTCGGAATGTACATGTGGTTGTAAATCCCCCAGGCCTTGCAGCCGGCCCGGCGCGTGGCCTCGAAGAAGGGGGACTTGCGGTAGCGGGGGCCGAAATAGAAGTCGGCCTTCGTCAGGATCTGGTTCATTCCAGGGTTCTCCCATCGAGTGCGAACGCGCGGCGCTCCCACGCCGTCCGTTCGCTATGATTTCAATCGCTCACTCCCGGGGTCGTAAAGCGGTTCGGCATGTACCCTGGCCCGACAGCGGCGACCCAGGATGGCGACTTCGAGCTCGGTGCCGGGCGCGGCGAGATCCGGCTCGACGAAGGCGAAGGCGATGCTCCGGCCGACGGTGTAGCCGTAAGCGCCGCTGGTGGTCAGGCCGACGAGGCGGCCGTCGGCGTAGACCGGCTCGTTGCCGTGCGCGTCGGCGTCCGTCGCGTCGACCGACAGATAGACCAGCCGGGTGTCGACACCCTCGCGCGCGCGGCCGGCCACCGCGTCCCTGCCGATGAACGGGCTGTCGAAATCGACGAACCGGTCGAGCCCGCCCTCGATCGGCGTGAGTTCGGTCGTCAGCTCCAGCCCCCAGGCCTTGTAGCCCTTCTCCATGCGGAGCGCGTTCATGGCATAGAGGCCGAAATCCCTGACGCCCCAGGCCTCGCCGGCGGCCATCACGGCGTCGTAGAGGGCGTCCATGCGGCTCATCGGAAGGTGAAGCTCCCAGCCGAGCTCGCCCACATAGGACACCCGGAGCGCCCGTACGGGCACGCCCGCGACCTCGATCTCGCGCGCCGAGAGCCAGGGGAACGCGGAATTGCCGAGATCGGCGCCGGTCAGCCCGGCGAGCAGCTCGCGCGAACGCGGGCCCGCCACGGCGAGCACGCCGTAATCGTCGGTAACGTCGGCAATCTCCACGTCCTCGGATGGGCGCCGGTGCTGCACCAGCCAGTCGTGGTCGTGGGTCTGCGCGACCGAGGACGAGAGCAAATAGAACCGGTTCTCGTCCAGCCGCGTCACCGTGAACTCGCTCTCGATGCCGCCGAGCTCGGTCAGGGCGTGGGCGAGGGCGACCCGGCCGTTCCGCGGTACCCGGTTGGCGAGGATGCGATCGAGAAACCCGGCCGCGCCGGGGCCGGCGACGTCGAACTTGGCGAAGGCCGATAGGTCCAGCACGCCGACGCGCTCGCGCACCGCCCGGCATTCCTCGCCGACCGCGTCGAACCAGTTCATGCGGCGGAAGCCGTAGCGCTCCTCGACGCCCGGCGCCGCGAACCACTTCGCCCGCTCCCAGCCGAAGGTCTCGGCGAACACGGCACCGCGTTGCGCGAGCCTGTCGTGGATCGGCGTGGTCCGCACCGGACGGCCCGCATCCCGGTACTCGCCGGGATAGCGCACCTGGTACATCTGGTGGTACTCGTCCACCGCCTTGGACAGGCTGTACCGGCCCATCGACCACGCGCCGAAGCGCCTGGTCTCCATCTCGCGCACGTTGATCTCGGTCTGGCCGTGCACCATCCACTGCGCCAGGTACTTCCCCGCGCCCGGCCCCTGGGTGATGCCGATGCCGGCCCCGCAGCACATCCAGAAGTTCTCCAGCCCCGGGGCCGGACCGATGAGAAACCCGCCATCCGGCGTGTGGGTGATGGGCCCGCTGACGACCCGCTTGATGCCTGCGTGTTCGAACGCCGGGATGCGCCTGGCGGCCAGCTCGAGCCACGGCATCAGGCGGTCGATGTCGGGCGGCAACAGCTCGGCGTCGAACGACCAGTCGATCCCGTCGAGCGCCCAGGCCTGGGCGCCGTCGGTCTCGTAGGGGCCGACGATCAGCCCCCGCTGTTCCTGGCGGTAGTAGCACGACGCGCGGGGGTCGCGGACCACCGGCGGTTCCCGCTCCAGCGCGTCGACCGCGTCGAGGTCCTCGGTGACCAGGTACTGATGGACGATGTTGACGATGGGGACGTCGATTCCGACCATCGCGCCGATTTGCGGCGCGAACCCGCCCGCGGCGTTGACCACGTGCTCGGCGACGATGGTGCCCTGTTCGGTGACGACGTCCCAGCTCCCGTCCGCGCGCCGGGCGATGTCGACGGCGCGGTTGCGCAGCGAGATCTCGGCGCCGCCGGCGCGCGCGACCGCGGCCATCGCCATGGTGCTGCTGGCGGGATCGGTGTGCCCGTCATCCGGCGTGTAGGCCCCCAGCAGCACGCCCTCGGTGTCCAGCAGGGGATGCAGCGCGGCGATTTCCGCGGGGCCGATCAGGTGGCACTCCGCGCCGACGCAGCGCAGCACGCCCTGCACGTAGTGAAACCAGTCGACTTCATCCCGATTCGTCGCCAGCCGGATCGCGCCGCAGCCGTGCCAGCCCGTGGCATGGCCGGCCTCCGCCTCCAGCCGCCGGTACAGCCGGGAGCCGTAGAGATGCACCTTGGCCATGTTGAGGCTGCCGATGAAGTGGGGGATCAGCCCGGCCGCGTGCCAGGTGGAGCCGGATGTCAGCTCGCCCTTCTCCACCAGGACCGCGTCCGACCACCCCTCCTCGACGAGGTGGTAGAGGAGCCCGACCCCCATGACGCCGCCGCCGATCACGGCGACGCGCGTATGCGACTTCACCGCCGATTCCGCCCGCGGATCCACCGGACCCGCGGCCGCGGCGCCCGCCCCGACGGCGCCGATTCAACGAGCGAAATGACTGTCCACATCGCGACCCCACCCGCGCCGCGCCGCCGTGGAACCCGAAGCGGGTTGCGCGGCGTCCGACGATATCGCCATTACTGCCAATCCGGCACCGACGCAAGCCGTTTTCCGACGACCGAAGACGTTTTTTCCGCGCCTGCCGTCCGGCCCTCACGCCCCGCTTCGGTGGCGCCCCCGGACGCAGGCGGCGAGACCGGCGAGCAGGGCGGCGAGGACGGCCCAGCCCTGCCAGGCGCCGAGGGTCGACAGGGTGAAGGCGGAAAGCGCGAGCCACAGCGCCGGAACGACGCATAGCAGGGCCGTCCAGCGGCTCCGCGCCGCCAGCGCGAACAGGGCGAGGCTGGCGATGGCGGTGGGATCGGGCGCGACGGCCGCGATTTCGGCCTCGCGCCAGGACCGGCCATCGAGCGGCGCGAGGACGGGCCAGGCAACGACCGCCGCCGCCAGGAGGCCGATCGCCGGGCGCGGCGCTCTCCTCCTCGCCGCGAAGGCGAGCCGGCCCGAGAGGCCGAGCGCGGCCAGGGAAGCGGCCTCGGCGTAGAACCACCAGGCGAACCACGGCGCGGCCCAGTGGAGGGTCCCGTAGCGCAGCGCCACGAACTGCCACCCGGTCCAGAGCCACGCCGCGCCGAGCGCCGGACCGAGCCACCGCCCCGACGGAGTCCGGCCCCCGAGCAGGCAGAGGACCAGGATCGCGCTGGCCGCGAGCAGCACCGGCTGGACCGGCCACGCGACTTCGTTCGCCAGCGCGAACAGGCGCCAATAGGCGCGCGGCGGGAACGGAACCAGATCCTCCGGCGCCCAGGACCCGGCCATCACCGCCGTTTCTCCGCCGCGGCGCTACAGGTCGCGCACATGCGCCGCCATGCGCCGGCGCATGGCGGCGTCCGGCATCGGGCCGAAAGCCGCCGACTTGTTCTCGCGCAGATGGTCGACCCGCCGGGTCGCCGGGATGGCGGCGGTGACGGCCGGGTGCGAGAGGATGAACTTGAGCAGGAATTGCGGCCAGGTGGACACCCCGATCTCGCGCGCCCAGGGCGGCATGGGTTGGCCCGCCAGCCGGTCCGGCAGGCGGCCGCGCCGGAACGGCCGGTTGCAGATGACCGCGATGCCGCGCTCCAGGGCGAGCGGCAGCAGCCGCCGTTCCGCCTCGCGGTCGAGGATGTTGTAGGTGAGCTGGACGAAATCGGGCGCACGCCGGCGCATGATCTCCTCGAGCGCGGCGTGCCGGCGCCCGTGCGAGGTGGTGACCCCGGTGTAGCGCAGCCGCCCGGCCTCCTTCATGGCCTCGATCGTGTCGAGGTTCTTCTCCCAGTCCCACAGATTGTGGATTTGCAGGAGGTCGAACCGTTCGACCCCCCAGCGCCGCGCGGTCTCGGCGATCTGCGACGGCCCGGCGGCGGCCCGGGTCCACACCTTGTCGGCGGAGAACAGCCCCTTCGGATGCCCCAGCCTGTCGAGCGAATCGCCGATCACCGCCTGCGACGAGCCGTACATGGGGGACGAGTCCACGATGCCCCCGCCCGCCTCGAAGAAGGCGGCCATGACCGCGCGGACCTCGGCGCGCAGAGCCGCATCGTCGCCCACGTTGAAGGTGATCCAGCTGCCGATCCCGACCGCCGGGACCGGCTCTCCGGTGGAAGGAATGCGCTTCGAAAGCGCCTCCCGGGCCGAGGCGCCGAGCGCGCACGCGGCCAGCGCGGCACCCGCCCCGGCCAGCACCGCCCGGCGTGTCGTGCGCATCGGCCCTCTCCCTCCTGCCTCGCGAGACACTAGAACGCTTTTCGGCGATCTTCGAGTTCGTGTTTTGGATGCGGTGTCGAGGGACGGCGGCGATGGATCGCGCCGCGCGGCGTTGCTAAGCTCCGCCCGCCCAACGAACCACGGGATTCCGTCGATGTCCGAGTGTCCGATCGAGCCGATTCTCCGTAACGCCTGGTATATCGCCGCCTGGGGCCACGAGGTCACCGACAAGCCGCTGGCGCGGAAGCTGGTCGGCGAGGACGTGGTGCTGTTCCGCGATGCCTCCGGGCGGGTCGGCGTTCTGGAGGACAGGTGCTGCCACCGCGCCGCGCCGCTCAGCATCGGCTCCGTCGTCGAGGCGGGGCTGCAATGCGGCTATCACGGGATGATCTTCGGTCGGGACGGCGAATGCACCGGCAATCCGGGAGAGGAAGAGGACCGCGGGCTCTACCGGGTGCGCGCCTTCCCCATCGTCGAGCGGCAGAACTTCGTCTGGGTCTGGATGGGCGATCCCCGGCTTGCCGACGAGAGCACCATCGTCGACTACCCGTTTCACGACGCGGGCGAGGAATGGCCGTTCCAGTTCGGGTGCTACCGCTACGCCGCGAATTTCATGTTCGTGATCGACAACCTGATGGATCTGACCCATCTCGGCTACGTCCACGGCTCGACCATCGGCGGGTTTCCGCAATCCCATGTCGATGCGGAGATGGAGACGGAGGCGACGGAGAACGGCGCCAAATTCCTCAGATGGATGATGGCCTCGCCGCCGCCGCCTTCCTTTGTCGCCATCGGCGGGTTCGAGAGTCCCGTCGACCGCTGGTCGGATTTCGAGTACGTGGCGCCCGCCTCGGTGCTGCAATGGGGCGGCGCGCTCGACGTCGGACGCGGCGCGCGCGAGAACCGCAACCAGGAGGGCGGGGTCTCGCTCAGGCTGTTCCACCATGCGACGCCCGAATCGGAAACCAGCTGCCATTATTTCTGGTCCGTCGCCAACCGCAACCGCGCCCCGGACTCCCCGGAAGGGGAGCAGTTCTACCGTGACATTTGCGATGCCTTCCTCGAGGACAAGGCGATGATCGAGGCCCAACAGGCGGCGATCTCGCGGGATCCCGGACGCGGGCTGCACTACCGGCGGCACGACGAGGCGGTGGCGCTCGCCCGCCGGGCGCTGCACCGCATGTCCGCCGCCGAGCTCAGATCCGCCGCCGAGTAGCGTCGGCAAACGCCGCCTCCGCTGGCGCCCTCCCGCGGCGGGTGCTAGGGTTTTTGTCTCGGCACCTGGCTGACCGGTTGCGAAGGGGAGAGCGATGGGCGACGTGATCCAGCTCAACCAGTACCGGAAGAAGCGCTCGCGGCTCGCCCGCGGCAAGGACGCGGCGGAGAACCGCGCCAGGCACGGCCGGACCAAGCAGGCGAAGGAGGCCGAGCGGCGCTCGCGGGAACGCGAGGCGCTCGACCTCGATGCCAAGCTGATCGAGGACAAGACCGACCGCGAGGGCGGCCCCAAACGGAGCTGAGGATAGCGGGCTACCCCGCGGCGACCGCTTCGGGATCGACGATCTTCCCCGGGTTCATCAGATTGCCGGGGTCGAGCGCCTGCTTGATCGTGCGCATCACGGCCACCCCTTCGCCGTGCTCGGCGGCGAGGTATTTCTTCTTGCCGTAGCCCACCCCGTGCTCGCCGGTGCAGGTGCCGCCCATCGCGAGCGCGCGCGCGATCAGCCGTTCGTTGACCGCAGTCGCGGTGGCGAGCTCCGCCTCGTCCTCGGGGTCGAGCACGAAGTCGATGTGGAAATTGCCGTCGCCGACATGACCCACGATCGGCGCCAGCAGATCGGTCGCGGCGATGTCGCTGCGCGTCTCGGCGATGCATTCGGCGAGCCGCGAGATCGGCACGCAGACATCGGTGGGCCAGGCGCGGCAGCCGGGGCGGAGCCCCATATTGGCGTAATGCGCGTCATGGCGGGCCTGCCACAGGGTGTTGCGGTCCTCCTGGCGGGTCGCCCACTGGAACCCGGCGCCGCCGTGCTCGGCGGCGATCGCCTGTGCCGTCCCGGCCTGCTCGGCGACCGAGGCCTCGCTGCCGTGGAACTCGAAGAACAGCACCGGGCGGTCGGGGAGCTCGGTCCTGGACCAGCGGTTGATCGCGGCGATCTGCACCTCGTCGGCGAGCTCGATGCGCGCCACCGGCACGCCCGACTGGATGATCCGGATGCAGGTCTCGACCGCGTCGTCGACGCCCGGGAAGGCGCAGACCGCCGCCGAGATCGCCTCCGGGATGCCGGCGAGGCGGAGCGTCACCTCGACGATCACGCCGAGCGTCCCCTCCGATCCGACGAAGAGCCGCGTGAGATCGTACCCCGCCGACGACTTGCGCGCCCTGGTGCCGGTGCGGATCACCCGCCCGTCGGCGAGTACCGCGGTCAGCCCGAGCACGTTGTCGCGCATCGTGCCGTAGCGCACCGCGTTGGTGCCCGAGGCGCGGGTCGCCGCCATGCCGCCGATCGTGGCGTCGGCGCCGGGGTCGATCGGGAAGAACAGCCCGGTGTCGCGGAGATGGGTGTTGAGCTGCTTGCGGGTCACGCCGGGCTCGACCCGGACGTCGAGATCGGCCGCGTTGACCTCGATCACCCGGTTCATCCGCGACAGATCGATCGACACCCCGCCGTCCAGCGCCGCGACATGGCCTTCGAGCGAGGTGCCGACACCGAACGGGATCATCGGGGTGGCGTGCTCGCGGCAGAGCCCGACCACGGCGACCACCTCGTCGACCGTCTCGGGGAAGACGACGATGTCGGGCGGGAAGCCCGGGTGGTGCGATTCGTCGCGCCCGTGGCTTTCGCGCACCACGGCCGAGGTCGAGACGCGGTCGCCCAGCAGCTCGCGCAGCCGGTCGGCGAGGCGGTCGTTGCTTAGGGTCGTGGCCATTGGCGTTCTCCCGTCAGACCCGCGTCGAGGCGGCGGTCCGGTCGCCGACGAACATGCAGCCCGGCATGTGGGTGATGGCGAGCGAGGGCCGCGCGTTGAGGATCGCCTCCTGCGGCGTGACCCCGCAGGCCCAGAACACCGGAATCTGGTCGTCGTCGACGGTTACCGGCTTGCCGTATTCCGGCCGCGCGATGTCGTCGATGCCGATCGCCCCGGGGTCGCCGCGATGGACCGGCCCGCCATGCGCCATCGGGTAGCGGGCGGTGATCTCCCCGGCGCGGTCGGCGTCGGCCGGCGTGAAGGGGCGCATCGAGACCACCATCGGGCCTGCGAAGGCGCCCGCGGGGACGGTCTCCCGGTCGGTGCGGTACATCGAGACATAGCCGGTCTCGGCGATATGGCGGATCTCGAGCCCGGCGCTTTGCAGCGCGTCTTCGGCGATGAACGAGCAGCCGAGCAGGAAGGTCACCAGGTCGTCGCGCCAGAGCCCGGCGATCTCGCGCGGCTCGGCGACGCATTCGCCGTCGCGGAACACGCGGTAGCGCGGCAAATCGGTGCGGATGTCGGCCCCCGGCGCGGTCGCGCGCGGCACCGGGTCGCCGCGGCCGAGGATCTCCAGCACCGGGCAGGGGCGGGGGTTGCGCTCGCAATAGGCGGCGAAGTCCTCGGCATCGGCCGCCGGCAGGATCACCATGTTCGCCTGGACATGCCCCGGCGCGTGGCCCGAGGTCGGCCCGTCATAGAGCCCCTCCCGGCACAGCCGCCTGAGTTCCGCCGGATCGGCGATGCTCTCGATGGTGTCGCTCAAGGCCGCGAGGCTCCGTCCCGTCCGGCGTCAGAATAGCCGCGCGCCGCGCCGCGCGGAAGCGGGGCCATGGGGAAACGCCTCAAATCCGCCGCGCGACGTCTTCGGCCGACCGGCCGAGCTCGCTGCCGTCGCCCAGCGCTTCGCAGGTCGCCTGGAAGTCCCGCGTGTAGCGCTCGGTTTGCGTCTCGCCCCAGCGGCCGGCGGTGTATTACCAGATTTCCCCGAGATCGGCCCGGGCGGCGGGCGACAGCGCATACCCCGCCATTCCGTTCAGCCGGATTTTCTCGCGGCGATGAACGTCTCGAAATCGAACGCGGACGCGGAACCCGAACGTTCGCCTTCGGCCAGGGCCTCGCGCAGGGACTCCAGCCGGGCTTCATGCTCTTCGAGCAGCCGCAACCCGGCCCGCACCACGTCGCTGGCCGAGCTGTACCGCCCCGACGCGATGCGCTCATCGATGAAGCCGACGAAGTGATCGCCGAGAGAGACCGACGTATTGCGCGGCATGACGGGTCTCCTTTCCGCCGCAGAGTACCAATATCTGGTAATTCCGCAAGACCGGTCGCGGGTCGGCAACCTGGCCCCACCCCGATCCGATTCCGCCCCGCGACGCCGGGTGCTAGATTGCCTGCGGGGGAGCGAGATGGCCGGCATCTGGGGAAAGATCATCGGCGCCGCCGCCGGGCTCGCGCTCGGCGGGCCGATCGGCGCGCTGATCGGCGGGGTGGCCGGGCACGCGGTCGACCGCATGCGCGCCTCCCAGGAACCCGGGGAGGGGCGGGACGCGACCCGCGAGATCGCCTTCACCATCGCGGTGATCGCGCTCTGCGCCAAGATGGCCAAGGCCGACGGCAGGGTGACGCGCGACGAGATCGCCGCGTTCCGGCGGATCTTCCACGTCCCGCCCGAGGAGATGAAGAATGTCGGGCGCGTGTTCGACCAGGCGCGCAAGGACGCGCGCGGCTTCGAGCCCTATGCCCGCCAGGTCGCCTCGATGTTCGCCGCCAACCCGGCGGTGCTGGAGGAGCTGCTCGACGCGCTGTTCTACATCGCCAACGCCGACGGCGTCCTGCACCCGGCCGAGCTCGACTACCTGGAACGGGTGGCCGCGATCTTCCGCTTCGACGAGACCACCTTCCGGCGCATCCGGGAGAACCACGAGAGCGGCCGCAAGGCGGACCCCTACGCCGTGCTCGGCGTCGACCGCGACGCCGACGACGAGACGGTGCGCGGGGCCTGGCTCAAGCTGACGCGGGAGAACCACCCCGACCGGCTGACCGCGCAGGGCATGCCGGAAGACTTCGTCCAGATCGCCAACGAGCGCATGGCGGGCATCAACGCCGCCTGGGACACGATCCGCAAGCAGCGCGGCATACGCTGATTCGCCGCCCGCCTCGATTGACAAGCGTCGGGCGCAAGCCCGACAATCGTCGGTGCTGAACGGAGGTTTCGATAGCGGAACCGATAACCAGGAGGGGAGAAGCCATCGTGCGACAGGATCTTGCGGGATTCCGCGCGTTTGCCGCCGCCGCCTGCGCGGCCGGGCTGCTGGCCGTCGCCGGCAGCGCCGCTGCCGCCGAGTACGGGCCGGTTGCGCAGCGCGCCATCGACGGCGCCAAGGCCTATGTCAAGGCCAAGGGGCTGGAGAACCCGAAGCTCGACATTCTGCTCAACTCGCTATACCGCAACTCGTTTCCCGATTTCGCCAGGGAGTGGCAGGGGCTGACCGGCGTCGAGGTGAAGTCCGAGCCGCTCGGCTACACCGACATCCCGAGCAAGGTGATGGGCGAGGCGGTCGCCAAGACCGGCGCCTTCGACATGTTCAACGACTTTCCCTACACCCAGCCCGACGCGGCGAGTGCCGGCGTGCTGAAGCCGCTCGACGAGTACGCGGCCAAGTACAAGCCCGACTTCTCGGGCGTGCCGGAGGCCTTCATCGCCCAGCAATACTACAACGGCAAGCAGTACTCCTTCGTGCTCGACGGCGACCACATCATCCTGGTGCTGCGCAAGGACATCGTCGAGAACCCGATGGCCCGCGCCGAGTTCAAGAAGGCGACCGGCAAGGAGCTCGGCTGTCCGGCGAACATGGCGGACTGGGAGGAGCAGGCCAAGTTCTTCCACACCGAGGCCGGCCAGACGCGCTGGGGCGTCAAGTTCGACAAGCCGCTGTTCGGCGCCATGGGCTACCGGTCGGTGAACTTCTCGCACCGCCATTTCCCGGCCTATTTCGGCGGGCTCCTGTTCGACAAGGACATGAACCCGCGGGTCAACTCGGACCAGGGCGTCAAGGCGATCACCGCCTTCGCGTCGATCGTCCAGTACATGCCCAAGGACATCCAGGGCTGGGGCACGCCGCAGATCTACCCGTTCTGGGGCTCGGGCCAGGCCTATTCGGTGATGTCCTTCCCGTCGATCTTCGGCTACGGCAACGCCAACCCGAAGAGCATGGTGAAGCAGAAGCAGCTTCCTTGCGTCATCCCGGCGACGAATGCGGGCGGCAAGCCGGTGCGCCGCGCCGCGGAGGCGGCGGGGACGAGCTACATGGTCAACGCCTATAGCGACGATCCCGAGCTCGCCTATTTGTTCATCCAGTGGCTGACCAGCCCGTCGGTGGGCAACCGGGCGATCGCCCATCCCAAGGGCTTCTGGGACCCGTTCCGCAAGGCCAATATGGGCGATGCGGGCATCCTCAAGAAGTTCTCCCAGGAGTTCCTCGACACCACGCTGGAGAACGCGCAGTACACCACGTCGCTGCTCTATATCGAGGGCCACTACGAGTACATGAAGATCCTCGACAACAACCTCGCCGACGTGATGAACGGCAATATCAAGCCCGACGAGGCCGCCAAGCGGGTCGAGAAGGGCTGGAACCGCGTGACCGAGGATATCGGCCGCAAGGAACAGATCGAGGCGTGGCGCAAGGGCGTCGCGGCCGGGCTCTATATCGACAAGCTGTAGCCCCGATGCCTCGAGCGGCAGCCCGGACGGCGGCAGGCCGTCGTCCGGGCGTCCGCCCGCCGAGGACGCATAGTCGACGATGACCGCGCTCAGCGGCACAGCCACGCCCGCGCGCAGAGGCCCGCTCGCCCGGCTGGGCGCGTGGCTGGCCCAGGAACGGGTGTTCCGCTGGATCCCCTTCGCCCTTGTCGAGGGGACCTTCATCCTGGTCATCATCATCCCGTTCCTGCTGACCATCTACATCAGCTTCCTGCGCTGGCGCGCCAACCGGCCCTTCGAGCAGGCCTATCTGTCGGGGCTCAGGAACTACGAGGCGGTGCTGTCCGACCCGGGCTTCTGGGCGGCGCTCGGACGCACCTTCTACTTCGCCGGCTTCGCCGTGGTGTTCGAGCTCGTCATCGGCTTCGTGCTGGCCATGCTGGTGCACCGGGTGGTGCGCGGGCGGCGGATCTACATCACGATCTTCCTGATCCCGATGATGGTTGTGCCGGTGGTGGTCGGATACAACTTCTCGATGATCTATATCGACCACGGGCCGCTCAACCAGCTGCTGTTGCCGCTGACGACGACGCTCGGCATCGAACCGCGCATCCGCTGGCTGTCCGACCCGCTGGCCGCCCAGTGGGCGATCATCCTGGCCGATGTGTGGCAGTGGACGTCGCTCACCTTCCTGATCTTCCTGTCCGGCTACTCGGCGCTGCCGCCGCAGCTGATCAACGCGGCCCGGGTGATGGGCGCCTCGCGCTGGCAGATCTTCTGGTGGGTCGAGTTCCCGCTGCTCAAGCCGGCGATCGTGATCGCCGTCGTGGTCCGCTCCATGGAGGCGCTGAAGCTGTTTGACCCCGTGGTGCTGCTCACCTTCGGCGGGCCCGGCACCTCGACCCAGACGGTCGCCTATTATCTCTGGGAGCAGGTCTGGCAGTTCAACAAGTTCGCCTTCGGCGCGGCGGCGTCGATGCTGCTCCTGATCCTGTTCTCGGCGCTGATCTTCACCGGGATCTGGCTGATGATGCGCGAGCGCACGCGGCTCGAACGGGAGCGCGTCTCGTGACCCCGGGCGCCGCCCGCAGCGCGGCCGCGGCGGGGAGTCAGCGCCGCCGCCGCGCGGCCTTGCGCCACGCCGTGCTGATCGGCTGGGGCGCGATCATCATGTTCCCGATCTACTGGATGCTCCAGACCTCGTTCAAGGACTCCGGCGAGTGGGTGACCTGGCCGCCCAACTGGCTGCCGGAGGACCCGACGCTGAAGAACTACGAGCAGATCTTCACCTTCGACGTGCAGCAGGCCGGCGTCGCGCGCGAGGCGACCGAGCAGCCCTTCAACATCTGGGGCTCGCTGCTCGATTCGCTGCTGATCTGCACCATCTCCTCGCTGATCGCGCTGTTCATGGGGACCTTCCTCGCCTACGCCATCTCGCGCTTCAATGTCGGCGGCACGACCTTCCGCCACATGGTGCTGATGATCCGCATGATTCCGCCGATCGTCATCGCCATCCCGCTCTTGATGTACTACGCCATCATGGTGCCGTTCGCCACCGAGACGCTGCTGGATTCGCGGATCAGCCTGTTCGACACGCGCACCGGGGTCAGCATGCTCTACACCACGGTGACGCTTCCCTTCGTCATCTGGATGATGCTGAGCTTCATCGACGAGGTGCCCTACACGCTGGAACACGCCGCCCGGCTGATGGGGGCGGGGCGCATCTACACCCTGCGCCGGATCGTGCTGCCGCTGGTGGCGTCCGGCATGGTGGTCACCTTCCTGTTCGTGTTCATCCTGAGCTGGGGGGAGTTCCTGCTGGCGCTGACGCTCACGCATCCCGACGTGTCGACCCTGCCGGTGCTGCTCAACAAGTTCCAGAGCGCATCCGAGGGCCGGCTCTACGGCCCCCAGGCGGCGATCGGCACGGTGATCACCATCCCGGTGGTGGTCATGGGTATCCTGATCCAGAAGCATCTGGTGAAGGGCTTCAGCTTCGGCATGATGCGCCGCTGAGGGCGCCGGGGGAGAAAGGAGGCAGGCGTGGCGGGTATTTTGCTCAGGGAGCTGGTCAAGGAGTTCGGCAGCTTCGCGGCCGTCAAGGGCATCGACCTGGAGATCCGCGACGGCGAGTTCCTGATCCTGGTCGGCCCCTCGGGCTGCGGCAAGACGACGACCCTCAACATGATCTCCGGACTGGTCGAGCCGAGCGCCGGCGACATCTTCATCGGCGAACGCGCGGTCACCCATACCGAAGCCGGCGAGCGCGGGCTCGGCATGGTGTTCCAGGACCTCGCGCTGTTCCCGCATATGACGGTGTTCGAGAACATCGCCTTCGGCCTCAGGGTCAAGGACGTCGCCGGGGACGAGATCCGCCGCCTGGTGCACGAGGCGGCCGATGCGATGCACATCGCGCCGCTGCTCGACAAGCGGCCGGGCGAATGCTCCGGCGGCGAGGCGCAGCGCGTCGCGCTGGCGCGCACCATCGTCACCAACCCGGCGGTCTATCTGATGGACGAGCCGCTCTCCAGCCTCGATGCCAAGCTCCGCGTCGACATGCGGACCGAGCTCAAGCACCTGCACGAGCAGCTCGGCGGCACCTTCGTCTACGTCACCCATGACCAGGCCGAGGCGATGACCATGGCCGACCGCATCGCGGTGATGAACGACGGCCGCATCGAGCAGGTCGGCGAACCGCTCGAAATCTACCGCCGCCCGGCCTCGCATTTCGTTGCCGGCTTCTTCGGCATGCCGACGATGAACTTCCTCGACGGGACCGTCGCCGCCGCCCAGGGCGGGTCGGAGTTCCGCGGCACCGGGCTGGCCGCCGCGCTCGATCCGGCCGCCGCCGCAGGGCTTGCCGGGCGCGACGTGGTGCTCGGCGTGCGCTCCGAACACGTCCTCGTGGTCGACGCCGACGCGCCCGGCGCGGTCCCGGTCAGGGTCAGCCTGATCGAGCCGTTGGGCGACGCCACCCTCCTGTTCTTCGAGCATGGCGGGGCGCGGCGCATGGTGGCCAAGGTCGATCCGGACTTGCCGGCTTCGGTCGGCGACGCGATCCATGTCGCGCTCGATACCGCCAACCTGCATCTGTTCGACGCGGCCGGCGGTGCCCGTCTGAACTGACCCCGGCGGGCGGATTCGCGGATTTTCGACGAAAACCTGCAACAAATCGTCGCAGCCGCGCATTATCCACCGGTTCCGACCTTGACCTGCCCCGGGGCCGGTCATATCTATCGCGCGTTCCAGAAAAAGAGCGTGCAACGATGTCGGACCGAGCGAAACTCGTCTCGCTGTTGAAGGCGAGCAAGTCATCCCCATACCGGACCTGCCAGTGGCCATATGGCGAACCCGGCACGAAGGATTTTCATTTCTGCGGCAGGAAAACCTCGCAGGGTTTTTCCTATTGCGCCGCTCATGTGAAGATGGCCTATCGCGAACCCGAGAGCCGGCGCGACGCCGCTCCGCGCCGCAGCGCGGCCTAGCCCGGACTTCTCACCACCGTCACGGCCTGCGCGGCGCTGTCCGACCGACAGGGCAGGAGAGGCGCGCAGCGCGATGCGGGGACATCGGGCAAGCGCCTCGACGCACCCTGTCGGCCGGACAGCGCCGCCCTCCGGGTCGCGCCCGGGCGCCCGCCCGCTGCGTCGCGGGCC
>MPNO01000030.1 GCA_002239065.1 Defluviicoccus sp. bin129
TCATGTCATCAGCTGCCGGTCGCGCCGCGGATGCGGACCGGCCCGCCGCGGCCCAGCGTCTCGTTGCCGCGGACCACCACCTCCTGCCCCGGCTTGACCCCGTCGAGCACGACGCAACGCCCGCCGATCGCGTCCCCGAGCCGGACCTTGACCCGCCGGGCGCGTTTATCCTCGACCACGAACACGAAGGCGTCGGCACCGCTGCGCACCACCGCGTCCTTGTGCACTGTCGCCATCTGGCCGCGCCCGCCGATAGGGATCAGCACGGTCACGCTCTGGTCGGCGGCGAGCGTCATCCCGGTCTTGCCGAAATCGGCGGTGAAGCGCACCGGGCGGGTGCGCGTCCTGACATTCTCGGTGGGAACGACGGCGCGAACCGTCGCCTGGTGGCGCGAACCGTCATCCAGCGTGAGCGTGACGAGCGCGCCCGCGGTGAGCCCGCGGAGCCGGTCGGAAGGCACCTCGGCCTCGGCCTCCAGATCGGTGTCGTTGAGGATGCTGACCACCCGCGCCCCGACATTGAGATAGGTGCCGATGTCGATGTGCTTCTCGGTGACCACGCCGGGAAACGGCGCCTCGATCCGGGTATCGGCGAGGTCGAGCTCGGCCTGGCGAAGCTGCGCCTGCGCTTCCTGGAGCTGGCCGCGGCGGTCGGCCACCGCGCCGCGCCGCGCCTGGACGTCGCGCTCCAGGTCTTCGTAGCGCGCCCGCGAGAACGCGGCCGACTTGCGCAGGCTGCCGAGGCGCTTCAGCTCGCCGCGCTTCTTCATGTATTCCGCCTCGGCGGCCGCCACCAGGCCGCGGAAACGCGCCACCGAAGCGGCGGCGCGGTCGCGCGCGGCCTGCATCCGCCCGGCGGCGAGCACGGCGACGATCTGGCCGCGCTCGACCCGGTCGCCGACTTCGACCCGCATCTCGACCACCGCGCCGCGCACCTGGCTCGCGACGACGCCCGACTGGCGTGCGACGAGCCGTCCGAGGACCGGAACGGTCTGCGCGAGCGGCTCGGCGATCACGCTGTCGAGCGAGACCATCGCCGGCGGACGCCCGCCTCCGGCCGGCGGGCCACGCCGTCGCCGGGTGGGTGCCGGGGCGGCGGCGGGCGGCGCGGGGGGGCCCCCCGCGAACCACCTTGCACCCCCCCCCGGGAACGGCGGCGGCGGCCGGCGCGGGTGACGCCGCGGCAATCGACTTGCAGCCGCCGCCGGTGAAGTGGGCGCGGATCTCGTTGGCGTCGAGCGAATTGCTCTTGTTGCAATCCATCTCGGCGAAATTCGTGTCCAGCGGGCCGCGCGCCTCGTCGCGGTCGATCACGTCGTTGTCGTTGGCATCGAGCGCCTTCGCGCGGGGCTGAAGCGGCGGCGGCTTGGCCCGTGGCGGCGCGGGAGCGGCGGCGGCGAGCGATTTGCAGCCCGCGCCGGTGAAGAAGGCGCGGATCTCGTTGGCGTCGAGCGAATTGCTCCTGTTGCAATCCATTTCCGCGAAATTCGCGTCGAGAGGACCGCGCGCCTCGTCGCGGTCGATCACGCCGTTCTTGTTGGCATCCGCCGCCTGGGCGCGCCCGGAAAGCGGCGGCGGCCGGTCCTGCGCGGATGCCGGGACGGCGAGCACGGCCAGAGCCAGCGCCGCGCAAGGCAGGGCGCGCGCACGCCAGCGCCGCCCGACCCTGGCCTGGCGATTACCGACACCCATCGCGAGTCCGATCCATACGATTCGCCATCTGCCCGTGCGCCGCAGAGAATTAAGGTCCTTTGACCGCAAGACAATAGCCCGAACCGGGCCGGGGTCACAGAGTCCACGGCCGTCGCGGCGGCGTTCCGTCGCCCGGCGGGCTCAGACCCGTTCCAGAATATGGACGCCGCGGACCCGGTCGATCAGATAGATCAGCCCGCGATCGTCGACCGTCACATCGTTGGCGCAGACCCGGTCCGCCCCGGCCGGCGGGTCAGGCAGGAAATGCGCGACCTCGACCGGCTTTCGCGGGTCGGCGATGTCGACCACCCGCAGCCCCTGGGCGAACCAGGCGAACGGGATCTCGGTTCCGGTCACGACTTCGGACGGCTGATGGCAGCCGGTCATCGGATCCTGCGGCGCGCCGTCGGGATCGACCCCGTCGACCTGGAAGGTGGAGATCGGGATCGGCCTCTCCTCGTCGGTGACGTCGAACACCCAGGCGATCGCCGGCGCGCTCGGGCGCAGCTTGGCGACGTCCTCGTCGGCAACCACCATCAGCCGCTTGCCCTGCACCGGGAACGGAATCGGCAGCGCGGTATGCTGCGGATGGGGATAGGCGGGGCTGATCCGGTATTCGGAGATCGTCCGGGGGCTCGCCATGTCCTCGATCCCGAGGATGAACACCCCGTGATGCCAGTAGCTGGTATACAGCCGCTCGCCCAGCCGCAGCGGGTGGTGGCAGCGCGGAGCGGGCCCGCCGTCCCACGGATAGTCCTCTCCGCCGGCCTCCCACTGGCCGGGAATCCACCAGCGCCCGACCTCCTCCGGCTTCGCGGGGTCCTTGAGGTCGAGGATCATCATGATGTTGCCGACATAGCCCTCGACCGTCGGCGAGATATAGGCGAAGCGTCCGTCGAAATCGAAGCGGTGGACGCCCTTCCCCCAAGTCTCCCAGTCGAGGATGCGGCGCGGCCGCGCCGGGTCCTCGACGTCGTAGATGCCGAGCCCGCCCATGAACCCCTCGGTCTGCGGGCCGCCGGTACGCTCGTGGTTGACCACCATCAGGCCGTCCTGGGCACGCACCTTGTGCGAATGGCTGCCGGGCGGCATCTCGATTTCGGCCAGCAGCCGGGGCGCCGCCGGGTCGGAGACGTCGAAAATCGAGGTTCCGAACGGCGCCGCCATGTGCCCGACATAGGCGGTGCCGCCGTCCACCCGAACCTGGCCGCCCCCGGCGCAGTCGATATGGGCGACCTCGCGGACGCCGCTCATGCTCGCCATCGGTTCTTCTCCTCTCAGGCTACGGACCGTGCCCGGCGGCCCTCATAGAGGTCGCGCCCGGCGACGATCGCGGCGATCTTGCCGTCGGCCATGAAGCGTCCGAGGTTCCACAACCCGCAATCGGGATGGACGTAGCGGATCCGCTCGGGGCCGACGACGCTCGCGGCGTGCTCGATCCGCCGCGCTACGGTCTCGGCGCTCTCGATCTCGGTCGCCTTGACGTCGACCACCCCGAGCCCCATGCCGATTTCCGGGCGCAGCGCGCGGAAATGGACCAGCTCGTCCACCGGCCGGTGGGCGTTCTCGCACACCACATGGTCGGCGTGCAGCGCGTTGAGATAGGCGATCAGCGGCTCCCAATGCGCGCCCTTCTGCGACACCTGGCCGCCGTAATTGCCGAAGCAGAGATGGACCGCGGGCGTCGCGGGCACCGCGTCGAGGACGATGTTCATCACCCGGGCCGCCCACTCCCACTCCTCGGGCGCGCCGGGCAGGTTGGCCTCGTCGATCTGGACGATATCGGCGTCGAGCCGGGCGACCTGCTCGGCCAGCACATGCGCGATCGCCTCGGCGAGAGCCACCCGGTCGCCGTAGTGGCGGTCGACCAGGGTCTTGGCCAGCATGTGCGGTCCGGTCAGCGCGAATTTGAGCGGCTTGGTGGCCAGCGCCCGGGCCCGGCGGCAGGGCGCGGCGAGGTCGAGCGTGCCGCTGGTGATCGGACCCTCGGCGACCGCGGCCGGTCGCGTCCTGAACCCCATCGTCGGCTGCGACTCGAACGCGACGATCTCGTCGAACGCCAGCCGCGCCCGCACGCCTCCCATGGGGTGGACGAAATACTCGATCATGCCGTTGGTCTCTGGATGGTTCGGGTCGAAGCGGACGAATTCGCCCTCGCAGACCACGTCGATGCCGGCCTTCTCCTGAAGGTGGATCACCATCCGCGTCGCATCGTCGATCGCCTCGGCCGTCGGGTGGGCGTGCAGCCATCCCGGCCAAGGGTATGAGCCGACCAGCGTGGTCCTGATCCGAGGGTCCGGCATCCGCCCGTCCGTTCTTCCGCGACCGGCCGGACCTTGCCAGAGATCGCCGGCTCGGCCAAGGTCGCGGCGTGAACAACGCCGAGCTGATCGTCGCCACGCTGAAAGCCGCCGGGATCGGCCACGGATTCGGCATCCCGAGCGGCAACGTGCTGCCGCTGATCGAGGCGATGCAGAAGGGCGGAATCGAATTCGTGCTCACCGCCCATGAAGGCTCGGCCGGGTTCGCCGCCGACGTGATGGGCCGCCTCACCGGCCGGCCCGGTCTCGGCATCGCGACCCTGGGGCCGGGCGCCACCAATCTCGCGACCGGCGTGGGCGATGCGTTTCTCGACCGGTCGCCGATGATCGCCATCACCTGCAATCTCGACCGCGACCAGCTCGGCCGGCGCATCCAGATGCTGATCGACCACCACACCCTGTTCCGGCCGATCACCAAGGCGAGCCTCGCGCTGCGCCCGGGGCGCATCGGCGAAACGGTGGCGGCCGCGATCCGTATCGCGCTGAGCGAACCGCAGGGTCCGGTGCATCTCGACCTCCCGGAGGACGTGGCCCTCGCCCCGGCCGAGGAAGACGTGCCGGGGCTCGACGATGTCGCCGCCCCCGACGCCCCGCCGGCGGAAGAGGTGGCCGCGGCGGCGGCGCGTATCGCCATGGCGAAGCGCCCGGTCGCGGTGATCGGCACCAGCGCGATGCGCCTCGGCAAGCCGGGCCTTCTGCGCGCTTTCGTGGAGCGGCACGGTCTCCCCTTCGCCTCGACGACGATGGCCAAGGGGATGATCGACGAGGACCATCCGCTCTCCATCGGTTGCATCGAACGGGCCTGCCGGCAGGTCCAGCGGCGCTTCCTCGCCGGGGCCGACCTCATCGTCGGGCTCGGCTACGACCCGATCGAAGTCGAGTACGAGGCGTGGATCGGCGCGACGCCGCTGCTCCATGTGGATATCGAGGCGGCGGATACCGACGGATCGGTCGATATCGTCCACCAGACGGTCGGCGACCTCGATGCGATCCTGGAGGGGCTTGTCGGAGCGGCGCCGGCGTCGAATGACTGGGCCATGGCCGAAATCGCCGCCCACCGGGACGCCTTCCAGGCCTCGCTCCGGCCCGACGCGCCGGGCTTCGCGCCGCACCGGGCGATCGACGTTGTCCGCCGGGCGTTGCCGGCCGACGGGATTCTCTCCTTCGACGTGGGCGCCCACACCCACCAGATCGCGAGCCAGTGGACCGCGCACGAGCAGCGCAGCTTCCTGATCACCAATGGCTGGTCATCGATGGGCTTCGGACTGCCGGCGGCGATCGCCGCCAAGCTGGCCGAGCCGGACCGCCCGACGGTCTGCCTGATCGGCGACGGCTGCTTCCAGATGACCTGCGGCGAGCTGGCGACGGCGCGGCGCATGGGGCTCGCGATCCCGGTCGTGGTGCTCAACGACGGCTGGCTGGGCCTGATCAAGGTCAAGCAGATGCGCCGCCAATACGCCCATGTCGGGACCGCGCTGGGTACCGCGTCAGGACCGGAGGCGGGATCGGTTCCCGAACATTATTTCGGCGTGAAGGCGGTGGGCGCGCACACCCCGGAGGCGCTCGGCGAAGCGCTGGAGGATGCGCTGGCGTCCGCCGAGCCCCGGGTGATCGAGGCCTTCGTGGACCCGGCCCATTACGACGATACGGTGTTCGACTAGCGGGGCGCCGGAACCCGCTGCGTCCCGCGGGTTCCGGCGGTCCTCGCTGCCGGAAGCAGGCCGATTCTAGTGATCGTGCTCGACCGCGCCGCTGCCGATGACGACACAATCGCGGTTGGTGGCTTCCCGGCACTGGGCGAGAGCTCCGGCCCGCGCCGCGTCGGCATCGCTCGCCAGGGCCGTGTAGGCCTTCGCGGGCAGCGACTGCGAGGCGGCCTTCGTCTCGGTGATCGCCATCGCATACTGAACCGGATGGGCGACTGCGAGGGTCGCTGCGCAGATCGCGGCGACCGTCAGAACCCCGGCAATCCAATTGTGCATTTTCGCCTCCTGTTGCGTGTTCTTGCATACTTGGGAGGAGGAAAGGGCTCTTTCAAGTATATGAAAAGTATTCATGCAATTAGTCTGTTGACGATGTCCGTCATTATTTCTTATAGAATGTATAATATTAAATAATCGTTCAAAAAGTCTGTCGTAGCGGGGTAGAACGAAACGGGCGGGGCGGATTGCGCGCGGATCAGAACTGGGCGGGGCCCGGGGGCAGGCCGAGCGCGATCCGTCCGTAGAGCGCCGACACCGCATCGAAGTTCATGCTGATATGCATCGCGGCCGCATGGATGTCCCGCCAGTAGCGCTGGATCCGGGACGAGGTGAACAGCCCGCCGCCGCCGCCGGCCTCGAACATCAGATCCGCCGCCCGGGTGGAGAGCCGGGCGGCGAAGGCGAGGTTGCGCTTGTTGCGGGCGCGCGCCTCGACGGTGAGCCGCTCGCCGGCGGCCACCGTCCGCATCAGGGTCTTGCAGTCGCGGTCGACCAGCAGCCGGGCGGCGTCGATCGCCGCGGCGGCCTCGCCGACCTTCATGTGGATATTGGGGAGCGACGCCATCGGTGCCGGCCTGGACAGCGCGGCGCCGCGGGTGACGCGGTCGCGCGTCGCGTCGACGAATTCCTCGTAGGCGCCCTGCGCCATGCCGAGGATCGGCGCGCACAGGCTGATCGAGATCATCGAGAACAGCGGGATCCGGAACATCGGCCCCGGGTTGACCGCGGCGCCCGGCGGATCGCCGGACATGGTATCGGCGAGCCGCAGGAAGCGGTGCGCGGGCACGAACAGCCCGTCGCCATAGGCCGTCTTGGACCCGGTGCCGGCGAGGCCGACGACGGACCAGTTGTCCTCGATCCCGAAATCCGACGTCGGCGCGAGGGCATAGCCCTTCACCCCCTCCCCGCCGTCGGGGTCGGGAATGGTGGTGGCGACGATGGTCCAGGCGGAATTGTCGATTCCCGAGCAGTACATCCAGTGGCCGGACAGGCGGTACCCGCCATCGACCGGCGTCGCGGTGCCGTTGGGGACAATGGAGACCACAAGCACGGCGTTGGGATCGCCGCACCAGACCTCGTCCTGGGCCTGCTCTTCGAACATGCCGAGGAAGAGGTGGTACTTGGCGGTCACCGAGTAGACCCAGCCCGTCGAGCCGCAGCCCCGGGCGATCTCGAAGGCGACGTCCACATAGGTGTCGAGACCGTGCTCGAAGCCGCCGAACCGGTCGGGCAGCAGCAGGCGGTAGAGATCGGCGTCGATCATGCGGCCGAACATCTCGTCGGAGACGCGACGCTCGGCTTCGGTGCGTTCCTGGCGTTCGCGCAAGTCCGGCACCATGGCGCGGGCGCGCGCGACCAGGTCCTCGGCCGTTACCCGTCCGCCTGCCCCGTCCGCCGGCACCGGGCTAGCCGGCATCCCAGGGCAGGCTGGCGCCGTAGCCGTGGGTCAGCGTCTTGACGTCGTCGGGGTTGTAGACATGGCGCGGCGGGGTCTCGAACGTCGCATAGGGCCTGATGCGGACGACCACGCGCCCTTCCTCCGCGGCCAGGCGGCGCAGATCCTCGCGCTCCGACCCCGGCATCGCCTGGCCGGCCATGAGTTCGCATATCCTGATCAGCAGGTCGTCGCCGCCTTCCTCCTCGATCGCGGCGTCGCCGTAGACCAGCAGATAGGTCGGCGGCCAATGCTCGTCCAGGATGCACAGCGAGACCCTGGGATCCCGCCCGACCGCCCTGGCCTTGGCGCGGCGGATCATGGTCGACACCAGGATGTCGTCGCCATCCATCACGTAGTAGCAAACCGACATCGACGGTCCGTCCGCCTTGCGCGCGTAGCCGAACACCGCCGTGCGGTGCGCCCGAACGAATTCCCGTCTCTCCGCTCCGTTCATCGACCCATCCCATCAGCCCGGCGCGAAACGCCCGCGACCGCTGAACCATAGCCGCCCGTCGACGCGCCGTCAGCGGCCGGGGCGGCTGGCGCCATACCTTCTCGAAAGCCGGTCGGAAACCGGCGGATCAATACGCGAGCGTCCCGGTCAATACCGGATGCACCTTGCCGCCGACCCGGATCGCATCGGCGACCTCCAGATACAGCCGCGAGGGACGGTCGATCTCGAAGCCCTGCTCCACCACGACCCGTCCGCCGGCGCCGAGGGAGCGCAGGAGGGCGGCGAAGGCCGCGTTCGCGCTCCCGGTCGCCGGGTCCTCGTGGAGCCCGTGATGGAAGGTCAGCATGCGGGCCGAATAGGTCGCATCTTCGCTGTAGGGCTCTTCGCAGAACACGAACAGGGAGAGCCAGCCGCCGGCCGCGAGCGCGCGGTAGAGCGCCGGATCCACGGCGATCCGGCGAAGGGATTCGAGCGTCTTCACCCCGACGAGCAGGAACCACGGACCCACCGTCGCGAACCGGCACGGGTAGCGGTCGTCGAGATCGATCGCTTCGAGGCCGAGCAGCGCCGCCACACGCCGCGGCTCCACCGCCTCCCCCATCGCCACCGCGGGCGGCTCCATCCAGACGATGCCACCGGTCTCGAAGGCGACCCGGACGCGTCCGGCGGCGAGATCGAGCACGTAGGAGTCCCGGTCCCGCCCCAGCACCCAGGCGGTGCCGAGCGTCGGGTGTCCGGCGAAGGGCAGCTCCCGGTCGGTGGTGAAGATCCGGACGCTCGCCTCGCCGCGACGCTCGTCGACGACGAAGGTCGTCTCGGAGAAATTCATCTCCCGCGCTACGGCTTGCATTTCCGCCTTGTCGAGATGGGCGCAGCCGCGCACCACCGCCAGCTGGTTGCCGGCGAGCGGGCGTTCGGCGAACACGTCGACGATCGAACAATCCATCGCCGCCCGGCGCTCGGCTCCCGTCATCCGTCCCCTCACCTCCGATATCCCGGCGACCCGGCCGGCGGAGACGGGCGGGCGATGCAGGACGGACGCGTCGACGGTTCAGAGCCGGGCCGATTCGTCGAAGAACGTCAGCGACCTGCGGGCGAACGGCTTGGCCTGCCCCTTTTCGGTCAGGAGGCCGCAGAAATAATTGTCGAATTCGACGAACCCGGCGGCCAGGGTCACCAGCGCGCCGGTATCGAGGTATCGTTCGACATGATAGCGGCGCCCCAGCGCAATGCCCCGGCCGGCGGCGGCCGCCTCCACGACATGGACGTAGCTGTCCAGCTCGACGAGACGCGGAGTGCGGTCGGGGCGCGACGCGACCTGGAACCAGTCTTCCCAGGACGCCCAGCACCGATCGGGCGGCGCGAAATCGAGGAAGGTCAACGCGCCCCAGCCGTCCACCGGTCCGTTCAGGATATCGGCATTGGCCGCCGCATAGCCGGACGAGCAGACCGGCCTGACGGCCTCCTTGAGGGCGAACGCCGCGGGTCCGGGCCGATCCGCGGACCAGGTGAACACCACGTCGGCGCTGGGGTCCGATTGCAGGGTCTGCAAGTCACGATCGTGGAGCCGGGCGCGTACCCGGATGTTCTCGCCGAGCGCATTTCGCAGCGCGTCGAGCCGCGGCATGCAAACCAGCTGCCACGAATCGTGGGAGCAGGCGATGACCACCTGCGCATCGGCCGGCATTTCGCCGGCCTCCAGCACGCCCCGATGGATCAACCGGAGCCCGTCGGAGACCGCGTCGCGCAGGCGGGATCCCGCCTCGGTCAGGCTGACACCGGTCCGCGAGCGCTCGAAGACCCGTGTCGCAAGCTGCCCCTCCAGCTTGGCGATGTGGCGGCTGATGGCCGACTGCGAGGTATGCAACTCCTCCGCCGCACGCGAGAAGTTCCCGTGCCTCGCGGCGCTTTCGAATGCGATCAGGGTACTCGTCGCCGGGATCTGGAACGGACCGCGCTTGGTCATAGCCATACCGATACATCAACTATGGAAGAAAAGCAAAGTCCCGAACTGCGATGCGCGATACAATACTCTGCCCAAGTTATCATTGATGAAAGAGGCATGAAAACGATTACTTTCTTATGCGCGTCAACATGAGTGGATGGGGCATCGTCCGGGGCCGGCCCGCTAACGCCCGGGCCGGGATTTCGACGACCCGCCGTTCCACTCCGGGTTCGCGCCGCCCGTGCCGGAGCGTTGTTCGCGCCACAGCCCGAGCCGCTCCTGCAGCGCCAGGTCGCTGACGCCGAACAGGACCGCGCCCGCGGCGGAGCTATGCCGGTGGCGGCACCAGCCGGGCACCACGAATATGTCGTGCGGCCGCCATTCGACGATCGCGTCCTCGAGCTCGGTTTCGCCCCGCCCCTCGACGACGCAGTAGATCGCACCGTCGGTCGCGCGGCGGGGCCGGCCTTCGAATCCGCCGGGCAGGCGGTGCAGGAAAGCCGCCATCGTCGGGCAGGGATCGTCGTAGCGGAACCGCCAGCCGAGACAGGGGTCGGGCGCGGCTTCGCTCGCGATCCGGTCCAGCGCCGCGCGGGCCGCGCCCGCGCGCCGGATCAGCCGTCCGCCTTGCGACCCGGTGAGCGGCTGCAGGATGTCGGCATGGGTTTCCCGGAAAACGGTATCCAGCGCGTCGATCAGCGGCGTATCGAGCACGTCGAGCCAGATCACCGGCTTGTCGCCCCGGTTGCGGTGGTCGTGCCATGTCCATTGCGGCGTGACCACCAGGTCGTGCGGTGCCATCGCCAGAGCCGCCCCGTCGACGGTGGTCGTCGCGCCGCTGCCCTCGACGACGAAGCGGATCGCGGTCTGGCTGTGGCGGTGGCAGGGCGCGATCTCTCCGGGCAGCACCAGCTGGAGACCGGCATAGAGCGTCTGCGTCGCCCGCATGGCGCCGCCGAAGCCGGGGTTCTGGAGGACCAGCACGCGGCGGAAGGCATCCTCCGCGCTGACCAGGCGGCCGGCTTCCATCAGCCGCGGGCGGATCTCGTCGAAGCGCCAGATCGCCGGCCGGGCCGGCGTTCGCGGCCGGGACAGGTCGACGCCGCGACGCCCGACCCAGAGCGCGCCGAGATTCTCCCCGCCGATGCGCGCGTGGAACGCGGCTGCGCGGTCTTCAGGCTCTCGCGACAGCCGGGGCATGCCGGTTCAGGCGGCCGCCGGCCGCAGCTGCGGGGGCCCGATCCGGTAGATCAGGACGGAAAGGATCGCGAGATTGGCGACGTTGAAAGCGACACCCAGCAGGAAGGCCGAGATGTAGGTTCCGGTGGCGTCGAACAGCACGCCGCCGATCCAGCTTCCGAAGCCCATCGCGAGAGCGCCGAACAGGAACACCAGCCCGGTTCGCCGCCCCGCCTCGGTGACCGGCATCAGCTCGCGGATCGCCACCGCGTAGACCGGAAAGATGCCGCCATAGCCGAGGCCGAAGAGGACCGCCACGACATAGAGCGAGAGCAGCCCCTCCACCGTGGTGAACGCCGCGAGCATCACCGCCTGGACGCCGCAAAACGCGATCAGCGCCCGAAGCCCGCCGATGGTGTCGGCGAGCAAGCCGACGAACACCGCGCGGCTCACGAATGCCGACATCAGCATCAGCGAAAGCACCCCGGCGGCGCTTGCCGGCGCATGGCCGAGATCGGTGACATAGGAGACGAGGTGACCGAGCGGCAGCCCCATGGCCACGCAGCAGCCGACGATCGCGGCGCACAACCCGATCTGCAGGGCACCCACCGTCAGCGGCGAGCGGGAGCCGACCGGACTCCGCCCGTCGGACGCGGCCGTCGCGGCCGTCGTCCGGCGCGGTGCCTGCGGGCTTCGCCTGAGCACCAGGGCGAGCGGCGGCAGGAAAACCAGAGCGACGGCGCCGAAGGCGAGCGCCATGGTGCGCCAGCCATAGGCCTCCATCACCAGGGTGAAAACGGGCGGCCACATGATGCCGGCCAGCGCCTGGCCGCCGGCCACCACGCCGACCGCCATTCCGCGGCGGCGGACATACCAGCGCGCGATGTTCGCCATCGCCGGGGCGGCCAGCGCGCCGGTGCCGAAGAACCCGATCATCAGCCCGTAGATCGCATAGAGCTGCCAGGCCGCGTCGAACCGGCTCAACAGGATGGCGCCGCACGGAATCATCAGCGCGGCGACCAGGGCCGGCGGGCCCATCCCGTAGCGGTCGAGCACGCGTCCCATGAAGAATCCGCCGAACCCGGCGCCGAGGAATTGCAGCGAAAAGGCGAGCGAGGGGACCTGGCGCGGCCAGGAGAACTCCGCCGCGATCGGCTTGAGCGCGACGACGACCAGGAACATGGCGCCCGAACCGACCAGCAATGTCAGCACGGAGGCGACGAGCACGTAGATTTGGCCCGCCGGTTCCTCCGTGGTCGGACTCCGCTCCGCCTCGGCCATGGTCGATCTCCCGGCGCACCGTAGACCATGGGGGCGCGCGAGGCGAGACGAGGCCCGGGGGCGATCCCTGGGCCCCGACACCGTGGCTGTCGCCGTCCGGTGGTCAGGCGTCCCACGCGGCTTCGAGGGCCGGGCGGGCCAGCAGGCGCTCGTTATAGGCTTTGAGATTGGGCTTGTCGGAGAGATCGGCGCCCCGTTTCTCCGCCATGATGCAGGCATGGCCGGTGATGGTGTCGGCGACGCTGAACGACCCGGCCAGATACTCCCTGCCCTTCAGATGCGCCTCGACCGGTCCCAGGGTGCGGCTGAGAAGACGCAGCGCGCGGTCGGCATGGGGCTGGCTGCGCCGCTCGGGCGGCAGCAGCAAGGTCTCCACCACGATGGTGTTGATCGGCGGCATGATCATGCCTTCGCCGTAATGGAGCCACTGGAGATAGGCCGCGAAATCCGGCGAATCGGGGCTGCGCGCGAGGCTGCCGTCGCCGTAGCGCGCCACGAGATATTGCGCGATCGCGGTGCTCTCGGACATGCGGGTGTCGCCGTCGTCGAGCGTCGGCACCCGGCCGTTCGGATTGACCGCGAGATATTCGGGCGAACGCATCGCCTTTTCGCCGAGCTTGTAGCGCTCGAGCTCGTAGTCGAGCCCGAGCTCGTTCAACAGCCACACCGTGCGCACCGCACGGGTATAGGGCGCGTAGTAGACCTTCATCGGAGACCCCCAGCAGTTTCGCCACGTCGGCGCGCGGACACATGCCCGAAGCATGCCCGCCGCGTCAATCCGACGGCCCCGCTACGCCGCCGCGTCGTTTGGGCTACCATGCCGGCGGGGCTCCAGACGGTCGCGAGGTTGCCGATGCGGTTCGGCATGCAGTTCTTTCCCGATGTCAGACCGGACGAGAAGCCGGGCGCGCAGTATTTCGCGGAGGCGCTCGACCTGGTGGGGCTTTGCGACCGCTACGGCTACGCCCATGTGCGGATCGTCGAACACTATTTCCATCACTGGGGCGGCTACAGCCCGAACCCGATCGTGTTCCTCGCCGCCGCGGCGCAGCGCTCACGCAGCGCGCGCATGGTCACCGGCGCCGTGCTGCCGGTGTTCAACAACCCGCTCAAGCTGGCCGGCGAGATCGGCATGCTGGACGCCATCTCGGGCGGGCGGCTGGAGGTCGGCTTCGCGCGCGCCTTCCTGCATCACGAATACGCGCAGTTCGGCATCGACATGGAGCAGAGCGTGGCCCGATTCGAGGAGGGTCTCGACCAGGTCCGCCGGCTCCTGGAGGCCGGGAACGTCACCTGCCGCGGGCAATTCCACAGCTTCGAGAACGTCACCTCGCTGCCCCGCCCGACGCAGAAACCGCGCCCGCCGATCTACATCGCGGCGGTCGGAACGCCGGCCTCGTTCGAGCGCGCGGGCATGCTCGGCCACGCGGTGATGGCGATCCCCGGCGTGGGCTCGACCCCGTCCGAGCTGATCGGGATCTATCGCGAGGCCTGGCGGCGGGCAGGGCATCCCGGCAAGCCCACGGTGATGCTCGCCGTCTTCATGTATTGCAGCGAGGATCGCGAAGAGGCGATCGACATCGCCAAGCCCCTGATCGAGCGCCATTTCGAGTCGATCGTCGACGCGACCGCGGGCTACGCCACCGGCGCGCCGCC
Organism: Defluviicoccus sp. bin129; assembly: GCA_002239065.1. GTDB lineage: Bacteria > Pseudomonadota > Alphaproteobacteria > MPNO01 > MPNO01 > MPNO01. Next base: position 13,949 of record MPNO01000030.1, read on the forward strand.
CTCGACCTACGAGAACTACGACAGGATGCGCGCGCGGATGGCGGCCGAGACCTTCGAGTCGCAAATCGCGCACCACGCCGCCTTCGTCGGCACGCCGGACGACATCGTCGAGCAGCTGCACGCCCTGGACGAGACGATGGGCGGCTGCGACCACGTCTCGATGCAGGTCAACTTCAACGACATGCCCTACGCGCTCGCCGAGCGCTCGGTGCGCCTGTTCGGCGAGACGGTGATCCCGCGCTTCACCCCGGCCTAGCGCCGGCGGCGTGCCGAACTGCGTCGAAGCCGACGGGGATGCCCTCGAACTCCGCCATCGCATCGACCAGCACGCCCCAGGCATAGGCCGCCGAGGCGCTGTCGCCCAGCAGGTGGAAGGCGGGCACCTCGCCGAGCGCGACGCCGATCACGATCATCGACATGCGCGCCACCGATGTCTGGGCGACGCTTCCGGCGGGGAAGGCGCGCGCCCGGAGGTCGACCGCGCAGAGCGTCGCCATGGCGTCCGCGGCGTGCGCGCCGCCGAGCAGGAAATGGAAGTTCCCGTCGCGCCGCATCGCCTTGTAGCAGCCGGGACGGGGCGTTGCGTCCAGCGCCGCCTCGAGCCGGGCGCAGAGCACTTCCCGGCCCGTCAGACTGCCCAGGATCAGCGCTTCGGTCGGCGCCAGCCGGGCGGCGAGCGCCCCGCTCGTCTGGGCATCGGCCCAATTGTCGCGGGCGAGCCCGCCGACCCGCCTCCCTCGCAGCCAGTCGAGCGCGGCGGGACCCTTGAAGCCGACCCGCGGCAGCGGCGAGAGGTCGCACAGGCCGAGCCGTTCCAGCGCGCGCCGTTCGTCCTCCGGCCGGCCGAAATCGGACGCCACCGCGGCGCCGGCGAGCCGCCGGAACCGCGCCCCGCGGGCCGCGAGCTGGCGGTAGACGAAGCTGCGGCGGGTATAGCGGTCCGGGTCCGGCACTAGGCCTCCTGTCGGGCGCCTTCGGGATCGTAGAACGGCAGTGCCGCGACCTCGGCCCTCGCCATCTCCCCGTTCGCCCGTCGGATGTCGAAGCCCGTGCCGGGCTCGGCGGTCTGCGGCGGGAGGAAGGCGAGACCCACCACCCGGCCGAGATGGGGCGAACGCATGGCGGAGGTCACGCGCCCGGCGATCTCCCCGTCGCGGATGACCAGGCAGCATTCTTCGGGTGCGGCGGCTTCGGCATCGTGCAGCGCGAAACCGGCCAGCTTGCGGGTGAGGGCGTCCCGGTCGCGAATTTTCAGCGCCCGGGCGCCGACGAAGAAGGGCTTGTTCCGCGCCACCGCCCAGGCCATGCCGGCCTCCGCCGGGGTGGTCAGCCCGTCGGTATCCTGGCCGACGATGATGTGGCCCTTTTCCAGCCGCAGCAGCCGTTGCGCCTCGACCCCGAAGGGCCCGATCCCCGCCGATTCTCCCGCCTCCACCAGGCGGTCCCAGAGCGCCTCGCCGCAGCCGGCGGGAACGTGGATCTCGTAGCCCAGCTCGCCGACGAAGCCGACGCGGAGCAGGCGGGCGGGGATCTCCGCGACCCGCGCTTCGCGCGCCCCGAGATAGGGGAAGCCGTCCGGCGAGAGATCGACCCCGGGGGCCAGCCGGCCCAGCACCTGCCGGGATCGCGGGCCCGCGATATTGACGCCGCACCAGGCGGCGGTGACGTTGGCGATGTCGACATCGAGGCGCCACCGGGCGTTGTGCCACAGCATCTCCCGGTGAACCCGGTCGGCCCCGCCGGTGGTCGCGGTGACGTAGAAATGCTCGGCGCCCAGGCGGCAGGCGACGCCGTCGTCGATGATCGATCCGGCCTGGTCGCACATCAGCACATAGCGGACCCGCCCGACCGCCTGGCGGCGATAGGCGAAGGTGTACATCCGGTCCATGAACGCGGCCGCGTCCGTGCCGCGGATTTCGATCCCGCCGAGCGTCGACACGTCGATCAGCCCGACAGACCGGCGGACATGCGCCGCCTCCTCGGCAACCAGCCGCTCCCGGTCGGCCTCGGCGCCGTAGAACGCGGGCCGCATCCAGTCGCCGGCAACCATCATCCGGGCGCCGGCCTCGACATGGCGGTGATGCATCGGGGTCAGCCGGACGGGTTCGAAGCCGCGCCCGGCGAGGACGCCGAGCGTCTCGCCGGTGACCGGGGGCCGCATTGTCGTGGTACCGGTTTGGGCGGGCTCCCGGCCGGTAGCCTGGGCCGCGATGCGAAGCGCGTTCACCGCCGAATGACGGCCCTGGGACGGCCCCATGCCGACGGTCGAATAGCGTTTCATCAGCTCGACATCGGCGTAACCCTCGTCGGCCGCATCGAGCAGGTCGCGGATTTCCAAATCCTCGTCGAGATCGACGAACTCCTTGCCTTTGGGATGCGCGAAGACCGGCCAGGAATGGTTGCGGCCCCGCCCCCGCTCGTCCGGCATGGCGGGGACGTCGCCGGCATCGAGGCCGAGCGAGCCGGCGGCCGCCCGGCCCGCCCTGCGGCCCTCCGCCATGACCGCCGCGAGGTCGTGGCTGCCATTGGCCGCGCCGGCGACGAACATGCCGTCCGGCACGTCGACGATGCGGAGCCCGGATGCCGCCCGGTCGTAGGCGAGCCGGGCGCCCGCGTGACAGGCGATATGGGCGGCGGGCGTGTAGCCGGCGGCCATGCAGACCAGATCGCAGGCGATGCTCTCCCCGCCCTTGCCGAACCGCCCGGCCGCGGTAATCGGCGAGACCCGGACCGACCGCACGCGGCCGGTCCGGCGGCTCTTGCGCGCCTCGGACGGCGTGTGCCCGGCGATGACCCGGACCCCCTGCTCCGCGACCGCCGCGGATTCGCCGCTCGGGTCCGGGTGTCGGCGCAAATCCACCACGGCCGCCACCTCCACGCCGGCCTCGAGCAGGTCGAGCGCGGCGGCATAGCCGTCCCGGCTGGCGGTCGCGACGACCGCGCGGCGGCCCGGCCTGACGCGATAGTGCCGGATCAGCCGCAGCGCCGCCGAAGTCAGCATCACCCCGGGGAGGTCGTTGTTGCGGAAAACGATCGGTTGCTCGATCGCGCCGGTCGCCAGGATCGTCCTCTTGGCGCGGATCTTGTGCAGCCGCCGTCCGCGGACGACGGCGAGCCAGCTGTCGGCGAACCGGCCCTCGCAGACGGCACCGGTCATCACGTCGATGCTTTCGGCACGCTCCACCGCCGAGACGAGGGTGCGAAGTTCGCGCTCCTGCGAGGCGCGGTCCGCGCCGAAACGCGCATAGGTGAGCGCCCCGCCCGGCGCCGGCTGATCGTCGACCAGCAGCACCTCCGCCCCGGCCTCCGCCGCGCTCGCGGCGGCGGCGAGGCCGGCCGGTCCGGCGCCGACGACGACCACGTCGCAGAACCCGTATTTCTTGTCGAACCGACTGGGCCCGGCGTCCGTGTCGACCTCGCCGAGACCCGCGCGGGCGCGAAACACCGGCTCCCAGCGCTGCCACGCGCCGGCCGGCCGGTAGAACGACTTGTAGTAGAACCCGACCGGAAGAAACCGGGCGAACAGCCCGATCCAGGCGCCCCGGTCGCGTTCGAGGCTGCCGTTATAGTTCTGCCCCGATACGACCAGCCCGTCCTCGAGCGCCCGGGTCGCGGCCGGCACGTTGGGCTCGCCCGGCAGCTGGACCAGCGAGTTGGCGTCCTTCTCCCCCAGCGAGAAAATGCCGCGCGGCCGCCGGTACTTGAAGGAGCGGGAGAGCACCGCGACCCCGTTGGCCGCCAGCGCGCTGGCGATCGTGTCGCCGGCGAAGCCCTCACAGGTCTTGCCCTCGAAGGTGAAGCGCCGGACGCGGGCGCGGTCGATCCGCTCTCCGGCCACGGGCGGCAGGCGATGCGTGCCGCCGGTCACGCGCCCTCCCCCGCTTCGCCGCCGGGCCCGAAGAGCTCCGAGGCGGGGTAGGTCCTCAGGACTTCGTCGGTGCCCGTATCGCGCTCGGCGATGAACCAGTAGGCGGTCGGCACGTGGAACCACCATTCGCGCACCACCCCGCGCGCGGTGCCGGCGCCGAAGACGTAGTCCGCCCAGGCCGCGTCGCTGACGGTGTCCGGGTGCGCCATCTCGATCGCCTCGCCGCCGCAAGCGAATTCCGAGATGTTGCGAGGTCCGTTCAGCGGGCAGTCGAGGATCTTCACGGCCCGGCCCTCAATGCCCGACCGAGGCGGCGCCGCGCTCGCCGAGCTGCCGGAAGGCGGCGAACCGCTCCAGCGCGAAGGGCTCGATCAGGGCCGGCGCCTGTCCCGTCGCGACGGTCTCCGCCATGCGCTTGCCGCAGACCGGCGTCGCCTTGAACCCCCAGGTTCCCCAGCCCGCGTCGATGTAATAGCCGCGGACCGGGGTGAGCCCCATGATCGGGCTGAAATCGGGGGTCATGTCGGCGAGCCCCGCCCATTGCCGCAGCACCCTGACCTCGGCGAGGAAGGGGAACAGTGCAAGCATCGGCGCGGCCAGGCCTTCCTTGAATTCGAGGGTGGAGCGCTGCGCATAGAGCTCATAGGGGTCGGTCGGCCCGCCCATCACCAGCTCGCCGCGGGCGGATTGGGAGACATAGACGTGGAGCGATCCCGACACCACGATGGGATCGAGGAAGGGTTTCAGCGGCTCGGTGACGCAGGCTTGGAGCGGCACCGTGCGGATCGGCAGGGGGGAGGCCCCCCCCGCCCCCCCCCCCGGGGGCCGCTCCGGCCCCGCCCCCCGCGGCCCCCCGCCCGCGCGGCCCCCCGCCATCGCCGCCAGCAGCGGGCTCGTTCCGGCCACCGCCTGCAGGACCCTGCCGCAGGCGATCCGCCCGCGCGTCGTCGCGACCCCGGTGACCCGACCCTTGTCGGTGAGGATCCCGGTGACTTCCGTCCGTTGATGGATCTCGACACCGCGCTGCGCGGCGGCGATCGCGTAGCCCCAGGCGACCGCGTCATGGCGGGCGATGGCGCCGGGCTTGTGATGCAGCGCGCCGAGAACGGGAAAGCGCTCGCCGCGGTCGAGATTGAGCGGCGGGCAGAGCTGCGCCAGCCCGTCGAGGTCGACGACTTCGGAATCGACCCCGAGATGCTTGTTGACCTCGGCCCGCCAGCGCATGGTGCGGAGCGCCGCGTCGGTATGGGCCAGCGTCAGGTGGCCGCGCTCGGAATAGAGGATGTTGAAATCGAACTCGCCCGACAGGCCGCGGAACAGGCGGATCGACTCGTCGTAGAACCGCACCCCCTCCGGCGTCAGATAGTTCGAGCGGATGATGGTCGTGTTGCGCGCGGTGTTGCCGCCGCCGAGCCAGCCCTTGTCGAGCACCGCGACATCGGTGATGCCGTGGTCCCTGGCGAGGTAGTAGGCGGCGGCGAGCCCGTGCCCGCCGGCGCCGACGATCACCACGTCGTAGCGCGGCTTGAGGCGTCCCGCGGAGGGCAGCGGGTTGCGCGCCCTCCGCTTGCCCGGCAACCCGTATTTGATCAGCCCCAACGGCATCGCGGCGCCGGCGCCAGCCAGGGCCTGCCAGGCCCTAGACGTCGAGGGTGCGATCGAGCTCCCATTGCGAGAGCGTGGTGGCGTAGCTGCGCCATTCGTCCCGCTTGAGCTTGACATAGCTGTCCACGAACTCGTCGCCGAACGCGGCCCGCGCCACCCGGTTCTTGTCGAACAGGCGGAGCGCGTCGAGCAGGTTGAGCGGCAGCCGGCGGATGCGCCGCAGCCGGTCGCCCTCGGTATACATGTTGATGTCGAGCCGCTTGCCGGGGTCGCGCTGGTTCTCGATTCCGTCGAGCCCGGCGGCGAGCACGCCCGCCTGCGCCAGATAGGGGTTGGTCGCCCCGTCCATCAGCCGCAGCTCGAACCGCCCGGCGTCGGGGATGCGGATCATGTGGGTGCGGTTGTTGCCGGAATAGCTGATCGCGCTGGGCGACCAGGTGGCGCCCGACAGCGTCACCGTGGCGTCGATCCGCTTGTAGCTGTTGACCGTCGGGTTGAACAGCGCGCAGAACGAATCCGCCGAGTGGACGATCCCGCCGAGGAAGCTGTAGGCGAGCGCCGACAGCCCGAGCTCGCCGTCTTCGTCGTGGAACAGGTTTTTCCCCGCCGCGTCCCACAGCGACACATGCGCATGGCAACCGTTGCCGGTGAGGTTCGCGAAGGGCTTGGGCATGAAGGTCGCGCGGTAGCCGTGGCGCTCGGCGACCGTCTTGACCATGAACTTGAAGAAGGCGTGCCGGTCGGCGGTGACCAGGCAATCGTCGTACTCCCAGTTCATCTCGAACTGGCCGTTCGCGTCCTCGTGGTCGTTCTGGTAGGGGTTCCAGCCGAGCTCGATCATCGCGTCGCAGATCTCGCCGATGACGTCGAAGCGGCGCATCAGCGCGGCCTGGTCGTAGCACGGCTTTTCCTGCATGTCGCGCGGGTCGGAAAGCGCGAGCTCGCCCGGCGCGAGCAGGAAATACTCGCACTCGACGCCGGTCTTCATCCGGTATCCGGCCGCGTCCGCGCGCTCGATCTGGCGCTTCAGCACCACCCGGGGCGAGGCTTCGACCGGGGCGCCGTTCATCCACAGATCGGAGGCCAGCCAGCCGACATCGCGGTTCCACGGCAGCTGGATCAGGCTTTCCGGGTCGGGGATCGCGAACATGTCGGGATCGGCCGGCGTCATGTCGAGCCAGGCGGCGAAACCCGCGAAGCCGGCGCCGTCGGCCTGCATCTCAGCGATGGCGCGCGCCGGCACCAGCTTCGATCTCAGCACGCCGAACAGGTCGACGAAGCTGATCAGGAAATAGCGGATGCCCTTGTCCTCGGCCACCCTGGCGAGATCGATGGTCATGTCCCTTCCCCCTGCCAGACGCGGTCGCGCTACGCGCGGCCCGGTATCCAGTCGGTCCCGGCGAGCGGCACGCCCGCCATCGCCGCCGCCTCGACGGTGAGCGCGACGAGATCCTCGGGCTCGAGGTTGAGCACATGGCTCTTGCCGTTGGCCCGGGCGATGGTCTGGAGCTCCAGCACCATCGCCGTCAGATAGTTCCTCAGCCACCGCGCGCCCTGCTCCGGGTCGAGACGGGCTTCGAGATCGGCGTCCTGGGTGGTCACGCCGACCGGGCAGCGGCCGGTATGGCAATGGTGGCAGGCGCCGGGCTCGGTGCCGATGGCGTGGTAGTCCTCGAGATGGACCGGGCGGTTGCAGCCGAGCGCCACCATCGCCGCCGAACCGATGGACACCGCGTCCGCGCCGAGCGCCAGCGCCTTGGCGGCGTCGGCCCCGCTCCTGATGCCGCCGGAGACGATGAGCTGCACCTTGCGGTGCATGTCGAGCTCCTGCAGCGCCTCCACCGCCCGGCGGACGGCCGGCAGGGTGGGGATGCCGACATGCTCGATGAAGACGTCCTGGGTCGCGGCCGTGCCGCCCTGCATGCCGTCGAGGACGATCACGTCGGCGCCCGCCTTGACCGCGAGCGGCACGTCGAATTGCGGCCGCGACGCGCCGATCTTGACGTAGACCGGCTTCTCCCAGTCGGTGACCTCGCGCAGCTCCCGGATCTTGATGGTCAGGTCGTCGGGGCCGGTCCAGTCGGGATGGCGGCAGGCGCTGCGCTGGTCGATGCCGACCGGGAGGTCGCGCATCCCGGCGACCCGCTCGGTGATTTTCTGGCCGAGCAGCATGCCGCCCCCGCCCGGCTTGGCGCCCTGGCCGACGACGACCTCGATCGCGTCGGCCCGGCGCAGATCGTCGGGGTTCATGCCGTAGCGCGAAGGCAGGACCTGATAGACCAGGGTCTTGGACGAGCGCCGTTCTTCCTCGGTCATCCCGCCGTCGCCGGTGGTCGAGCTGGTGCCCATCGCGGTGCAGGCCCGGCCGATCGCCTCCTTGGCGTTGGCGCCGAGCGCGCCGAAGCTCATCCCCGCCACGGTGATCGGGATCGCAAGCTCGATCGGCCGGGAGGCGAAGCGGTCGCCGAGCACCACGCCGGTGTCGCAGCGCTCGCGATAGCCTTCCAGCGGGTAGCGCGACATCGATGCGCCGAGGAACAGGAGGTCGTCGAAGCTCGGCAGATGGCGCTTGGTGCCGAAACCGCGGATCTCGTAGACGCCCTGGTCGGCGGCGCGGTGGATTTCGGCCAGCACGTGGTCCGGGAAGGTGGCGGACGGGCGCAGCGCGCGGCGGTCGACGCTCATCGATAGGCGTCCGCGTTGTCGACGTGGAAATGGTACAGCCTGCGCGCCGATCCGAAGCGCCGGAATCCCGCCGGATCGGCATCGATCCCGGCCCGTTCGAGGAGGGCGGACAGGCGGTCGCGGTGCGCGCGCGTCATGTCCTTTTCGACGCAGTCGGCGCCGAGCCGCCCGGTCGCGCCGCCGACATAGATCACCGCCTCGTAGATCGAATCGCCGAGGTCTTCGCCGGCGTCGCCGCACACCACCAGAGTCCCCGACTGCGCCATGAACGCGCTCATATGGCCGACCGAGCCGCGGACCACGATGTCGACGCCCTTCATCGAGATGCCGCAGCGCGGCCCGGCATCGCCCTCGATCGCCAGCAGCCCGCCATGGGCCGACGCGCCGGCGCATTGCGAGGCGTTGCCGCGCACCCGCACCGTTCCCGACATCATGTTCTCGCCGACCCCGGTGCCGCAATGCCCGTTGACGGTCAGCGCCGCCTCCTGGTTCATCCCTCCGCAGTAATAGCCGACATGGCCGTCGATCTCGACCGAAACCGGGACGGTGAGCCCGGCGGCGACCGCATGCGCCCCCCTCGGCTCGGTGACGCGCCACGCGGTTTCGTTGGTGTCGGCGGCGAGCGCGTGCAGCCGCGCGTTGAGCTCGCGGACCGAACAGGCGGAGAGGTCGACGGTGGTCATGACCTCCCCTCGAGCGACCACATGTAGACGGTCGAGGGTTCGGGCTCCCAGATCTTCGCCTCGTTCACCCCGGGAAGGTCGGCGAGCGAGCGGAACTCGGACGCCATCGCCACCCAGTCGTCGTTCTCGGCGAGAACGGCGGGCTTGCAGGCGAAGGCGTCGCGCAGCACCGCGAAGCCGTCCGCCGTGCCGACCGCGAAGGTGTAGAAGCCGTCGAGATCCTGGAGCCCGGCCTCCATCGCTTCCTTGAGGCTGGCGCCTTCGTCCAGGCGGTGGGCGAAATAGCGCGCCGCGACCTCGGTGTCGTTGTCGGACTCGAAGTCGAGCCCGCGCCGCCGCAGCCAGAGCCGCAGCCGGTTGTGGTTGCTGAGCGAGCCGTTATGCACCAGGCAGACATCGTCGGCCGCGATGAAGGGGTGCGAGTGCTCCGTCGTCACCGCGCTCTCGGTCGCCATCCTGGTGTGTCCGATGGCATGGGTGCCGCCCATCTCGCCGACCCGGAAACGCGCGGCGATCTCGTCCGGCAGACCCTTGTCCTTGAACACCTCGATCAGCCGCCCGTAGCCCATGACCCGGATATCCGGCCGGTTGGCGGCGAGCCACGCGACCGCGCGGCTGGCGGTTCCGGCCATGCGCAGCACCGCGTGGTTCGACCGCACCTCGATATCGGGCGTGGCGCCGAGGGCGGCGGCGAGCGCCCCGCCGACCGCGTTCCAGTCGTGTTCCGGCCGGGCCGCGAACAGCGTGAGCTTGCAGTCGGGCTCGGAGACCGGGTCGTGAAACACCGCCAGACCGGCGCTGTCGGGACCGCGGTCCGCCATGCCGGCGAGCATCGTCGCGAACCGGGCGCCGAGCTCGTCCCGGAGCGCGGGGTTCTTGAGGAACAATCCGACGATGCCGCACATCGGCGCCTCCTGGGTTCGCGACCGGAAACCTAGCCCGCGCCCCGGTAGCGCGCAAACAGCAGCGTATCGGGGTCTGAAGCGGGCGCCGGCTCAGCCGGCGCAGGGAACGCAGACCGTGACGGCGGGGTCGATTTCGAGGCGCCTTGGCGGGATCGGCTCGCCGCATTGGAGGCACTCGCCGAAGCTGCCGTCGGCGACGCGCCTGAGCGCGGCATCGATGCGCTGCAGCCGGCCCTGACGCCGGGTCTCGGACGCCTCGGCCATGGCCCGGACCTGCATGGCGTCGATTCGCGACAGCCGGCCGACCGTCTGCTGATCGAGCTCGACCGGCGCGCGGTCCCCGGCGGTGGCCGCGCTTTCGCGAAGGAGAGTCTCGCGCTCTTCGAGGAGCAGCCCGCGCATCGCCTCGATGTCGACTGCCGTGTCGCCGGCCATCGTCCGGTCTCCGCCCCGTTTCGTCGCGGGGCACGTATCGAGTCTAGCACGGCCGCGGCGAATTCAGGTCGAACATTCGGGGGGCTGGACCGGCCGGCGCAGAAACGGCAAGGTCGCGCCGCGGCGGCAGGGTGTCGAGCGGTGAAGTATAGGGTTCTCAGGGACGTCTTCGGCTTCGAGTCCTTCCGCCCCGGCCAGGAGCCGGTGATCGATACCGTGCTTGCCGGCCGCGACGCGCTCGCGGTGATGCCGACGGGCGGCGGCAAGTCGCTCTGCTTCCAGGTTCCGGCGCTGGTCCGCGGCGGGTTGACGGTGGTGGTGTCTCCGCTGGTCGCCCTCATGCAGGATCAGGTGGCGGCGCTCCAGCTTGCCGGCGTCGCCGCCGATGCGATCCATTCCCTCAACCCGCGAGCGGGCAACGTCGCGATCTGGCGGCGCGTCGCCGCCGGCGAGATCCGGCTGCTCTACCTGGCCCCGGAACGGCTGATGACCGAACGCATGCTGGCGGCGCTCTCGCGGCTTCCGCTCTCGCTGATCGCGGTCGACGAGGCGCATTGCGTTTCGCAATGGGGCCCCTCCTTCCGGCCGGAATACGGGGCGCTCTCCGCGCTGCGCGCGCGCTTTCGGGAGGTGCCCATCCTGGCGCTGACCGCGACCGCCGACGCGGTGACGCGCGACGACATCGCGGCCCAGCTTCTGGCACCGGACGCCGCGCAGTTCGTCGCCGGTTTCGACCGGCCCAATATCCACCTCGCCGTGGAGCCGCGAAACGCGGCCAGGCGCCAGCTTCTCTCCTTCGCGAAGGCGCGGCGCGGCCAGAGCGGCATCGTCTATTGCCTGTCGCGCCGCAAGGTCGAGGAAACCGCGGCGATGCTGCACGGCGAAGGGATCCGGGCGCTCCCCTATCACGCCGGCATGAGCGCTGAGGAGCGAACCGCCAACCAGGACATCTTCACCGCCGAGCCGGGGGTGGTCATCGTCGCCACCATCGCCTTCGGCATGGGGATCGACAAGCCCGACGTGCGCTACGTCTTCCACACCGACATCCCTTCCGGGATCGAGGCCTATTACCAGGAGATCGGCCGCGCGGCGCGTGACGGGGAGCCCGGCGATGCCTGCATGCTCTACGGGTTCGACGACATCCGGCTGCGCCGGATGTTCATCGACGACGAGGACGGCGGGGACGACCACAAGCGGCGCGCGCACAAGCGCCTGGATGCGCTGCTCGGCTATTGCGAGACCCCGGGCTGCCGGCGGGTGACGCTGCTCGCCTATTTCGGGGAGCGCATCGAACCCTGCGGCAATTGCGACACCTGCCTCCGCCCGGTCGCGCTGGTGGAGGCGACCGAGGACGCGCAGCTCGCCCTCTCCGCGGTGATCCAGACGGGTCAGCGCTTCGGCGCCGCGCATCTCATCGACGTGCTCGCGGGCACCCCGACCGAGAAGGTCGTCAAGTTCGGCCATGACCGCCGCGACGCGTTCGGCGGCGGGGCGCATCACGCGAAGACGGTCTGGCGCAGCATTCTCCGCCAGATCGTCGCCGCCGGGCATTTGCATCTCGATATCGCCGGCCATGGCGGGATTCAGACCACCGAACGCGGGCGGGCGCTGCTGCGCGGCGAGGGCGAATTCCAGCGCCGCGCCGAGGCGACGAGGTCCAGGCAGTCGCGCGCGAGAGGGGCGAGCAAGGAAACCGACCCCGCCTTGAGCGCCGGCGACGAAGCCCTGCTCACCCGCCTCAAGCGGCTCCGCCTCAGGCTCGCGAAGGAGCGGGGCGTGCCGGCCTTTGCCGTCTTCACCGACCGGTCGCTGATCGAGATGGCGCGCAAGCGACCGCGCAGCCGGGAGGACTTCGCCGAGATCCATGGCGTCGGGGCCGCCAAGCTCAAGACCTTCGCCGACATCTTTCTCGCCGAAATCGGCACCACCGCGTGACCGGGCGGGAGAGGCTCTTCTTCGCCCTGCTCCTCGGCCTGGTGGTCGCGCTCGACCCGCTGTCGATCGACACCGCGCTGCCGGCGGCGCAGGTGATGGCCTCGGATTTGGGCACCGACCTGTCGGCGGTCCAGCTCAGCCTCAGCCTGTTCGTGCTGGGCATGGCGGCGGGCCAGATCGTCTACGGGCCGATGTCGGACCGCTTCGGCCGCCGCCCGGTCCTCCTGTTCGCCCTCGTGCTCTATGTCTCGGCGTCGGCCGCGCTGGCGATTTCGCCGGGTGTCGAAATGCTGCTGGGCGCCCGGCTGGTGCAGGGGCTTGCGGCCGCGGCAACCCAGGTGATCGCGCGCGCCGTGGTCCGCGACCGGCTCGACCGCGAGGACGCATCGCGGGTCCTGTCTTACGTGTTTCTGGTGCTCGGCATCATGCCCATCGCGGCGCCGGTGGCCGGCGCCTGGCTGACCGAGGCCGCGGGGTGGCGGTCGATCTTCCTGGCGATGCTCGCTTACGGCGCGGCCGCGCTCGCGATCCACTGGCGCTGGCTGCCGGAGACCAATGAGACACCCGACCGCGGCGCGCTCGCGCCGGACAGGCTGCTCGCGGCGTTCTCGAAGGTCGCCCGCAGCGGCGTTTTCTGGGCCTATGTGGGGTGCGGGGCGGCGGCGTTCTCCGCCCTGTTCGCCTTCCTCGCCGGCGCACCCGCCGCCTTCATCGTCCATCTCGGCGAGACGCCCGAGGCGTTCGGCTGGTTCTTCGCGCTGGTCATGGTCGGCAATCTGGTCGGCTATCCGGTGGGCAGCCGGCTGGTGATGCGGCTCGGCATCGTCCGGCTGCTGATGTGGGGCACGCTCGGCGGGCTCGCCTCGGGGCTCGCCATCGCCGCCCTCGCGATCGCCGGCGTGGCGAGCCCGTGGGCGATCGTCGCGCCGGCCTGCGCCTACATGTTCTTCTTCGCCCTCATCCTGCCGCCCGCGACCGCGGGCGCGCTCTCGCCGTTTCCCGGGGTCGCGGGCGCGGCCTCCTCGCTGCTCGGCGTGGTGCAGCTGGGATGCGCCGCGCTCGCCGGCGCCCTCGTCGCCGGGTTCGACGACGGCACCCAGATGCCGCTCGCCATCGCCATCGCCGCGGCGTCGATCGCCGGGCTGCTCGCCTTCGTCTGGGTCCGCGGGCTAGCCGCCGGCGGGCGGCGGCGCTAGCCCTCGGGGTGGAGCGACACGCAGATCGGCCGCTCGTCCGGGTTTCGCTCCCGCCCCAGGGTCTGGAGCGCTTCCTCGGCGTCGTCGAGCGCGAACTCGTGGGTGTGGAGCCGCTCGAGCCGGTACCTGTTCTCTTCCAGCATCCGGAAGGCCTCGACATAGGCGTCGCGGGCCTGGGAATAGACGCCCTTGAGGACGAGCTCCTTGTAGATCACCGCCTCGACATCGAGCGCGACGACCTGGTCCTTCGCCTTGATGCCGCTCAACACCACGGTGCCGCCGATCCTGGTCGCCGCGATCGCGTCCTCGACCGCTGATGCCGCGCCCGGCACCACGTCGAGCGCGACATCGACGCCGCGCCCGCCGGTGATCGCCATGACGCGTTCGACCACGTTCTCCCGGTCGGCTTCGATGGTGTGGTCCGCGCCGAGCGCCTCGGCGAGGCGGAGCTTGTAGGCGCTGCGAGAGGTGCCGGTGACGACGATCGTGCCGGCGCCCGCCTCGCGCGCGGCGACCACGGCGCCGAGACCGCGCTGGCCGTGACCGAGGATCAGGACGGTGTCGCCCATCGCGGTCCGCGGCACATGCACCGCCCAGCGGATCCCGGCGGCGATCGGCTGGTAGAGTAGCGCCAGGGGGAGCGGCATGCTGTCGGGCACCCTGTGCAGCATCGTGCGTTCGTGCAGGTGAATGAATTCGCTGTAGCCGCCCCACAGCCCGTGGCCCACATCGCGCGGCGTATAGCCGTAGCAGGGCGGCGCGCCGGGCGGCATCAGCGAGCGGCAGTTGTGATAGGCGCCGCCGAGGCAGAGCGCGCAGCGCCCGCAGGAGAGATGCGGCTCGAGCGCCACCCGGTCGCCGACGCCGACACCCCATGACCGGGCCGCGTCCGCGCCGATCTCGGCGATCCGCCCGACCGGCTCGTGGCCCGGGATGACGGGGTAGCGCATGATGCCCTTGGCGGCGAAATTGCCGCGATACTGGTCGACGTCCGAGCCGCACAGGCCGCAGGCCTCGACCCGGAGCAAGGCTTCCTTGGGTCCGACCGGCGGCACCTCGTGTTCGTCGGGCTCGATGCGGCGGTCCGCGACCTGGACCATGACCCTCGATTTCATGCGCCGCCTCCCGCGCCGTCGCGCGCGAGACTATCGGCTGGCGAACAGGGCAACAACCGACCACAATCCGGCCATGGAACGGGTAGCACTGCCCCGCCTCGGCCTCGCCGAACGCGACCGCCGCCACGCCGCGGTGCGCGCGGCGATGACGGAGAACGGCCTCGACTGCATCGTCGCGCCCGAGAACACCGGCGAGTGGGACGCCTGCCAGCCGGACGTCCGCTACCTGACGACGATCGGCGGCGGCGGCACCGCGGCCGCCGTCGTCTTCCCGGCGCAGGGCGAGCCCACGGCGATCGTGCGCGAGCCCCGGCGGGTCGCGTTCTGGCAGGCGGCGCAGGGCTGGGTCGCCGACATCCGCGCGACCCGGGAGGGGCGCTGGGGCGAGGCGATGGCATCCGCCCTCGGCGACCACTGCGGCGGCCGGGCGCGGGTCGGCATCGCCGGGCTCGAAGGCGTGCTGCGGTTCCCCGACGGCACCATGTCGTCGGGCGAGCTCGATGCCCTGCGACGGGCCTTTCCGGACGCCGAATTCGTCGATGCGACGGCGCTCATGCACGATGTGCGGCAGGTGAAGAGCGCCGAGGAGATCGCCCTGGTCGAGCGCGCGCAAGTCTGCGCCGATGCGATCGGCGAGGCGGTGTTCGAGCACGCCCGCGCGGGCGTGAGCGAGCACGCGCTCTACGCCGAGATGATGGCGGCCCATATCCGCAGCGGCGGCGAGGTGCCGGCGATGCTGCTGATCGGGATCGGCAAGGCGCCGAGCCAGGCCTTCCTGATGCCGACCTTCCGCGCGCTAGAGGACGGCGACATCCTGATCTGCGAGTCCGAGATCAAGTATGCCGGCTACATGGCGCAAAGCATCGAGGCGGTGTCGCTCGGCCCGCCGGAGGCGGAGTACGAGCGGCTGTTCGAGGCCTCGCTCTCATGCTTCGGGATTCTGCTGGACGCGATGAGGCCGGGCGTCCCCTATGCCGAGCTCATCCGCCTCTGGGGCGCGCATATGGAACGGGCGGGGCTCAAGGCGGCGCCGACCATGGGCCACGGGCTCGGTCTCGGCCAGGACGGGCCGACCACGCGGGCCGGGGGCGACGCCCAGGGCCGAACGGTCGAGGCCGGGCATTGCTTCATCCTCAAACCCTGGGCGACATCGGCCGACGGGGAACGGGCGATGCGCGCCGGCAACACGGTCGTGGTGGAGGAGCACGGCGCGCGGCGGCTCGGCCGGCTGCCGATGGAATTCAAGATCCTCTGAACCCCAGGTTCAGATGTTGAAGATGTCGATCGGCCCGACGATGCGGTCGTCGAGCACGTGGACCGTCTTGCGCGCGATCGTCAGCCCGGAGGCGGACCGCCTCAGCGTGTAGGCGTATCTCCCGGCGCGGAGGATCGGCGGGTCGGTCCGGCGGAAGCTGTTGACCAGCCAGGTGGCGGAGACCTCGATCTCCGGCCCCCCGGCCCCGACCGCCCGCACATTGCTCACCAGATGGGCGGTGTGGGGCAGCGGCGTGCTGGCGAAGGAATCCCCGCCTTCGATGCGGAAGATGCGCGCCTCCAGCCCGGCGCGGTCGAGATAGATCAGGCTGACATCGTTGTCGGGGTCCTCGCTGAACCCCTCGTCGCCGACGATCGCCGGCGCCCAGAACACCGCGTCTTCGGCATAGAGCGCGAGCCACGCCTCCCACTCCCGCCGGTCGAGATGGCCGGCCTCGCGGTAGAGGAGATCGGCGGCCTCGGCGGTCAGCGCCGCATCGAAGCTCACGGCCCGTCCATCCGGCGCCGCCATTCGCGCCAGAAGGCGTAGAACGGCGTCTCGCTCTCGCGCCCGGGATTGCTGTGCAGCGGCGCCGCGCCGAGCTCCCGGGCGGCGTCGTCGGCCCCCTCGATCATCGTCGCGCGGCCGAGCGCGAGATCGTTCCACCCCGCCCCGCCGGCGGCGAGAGAACCGGCATGGGCGACTTCCATCGCGCGCACGTCGTCCGGCACGGCGAGGCTGGAGGGCAGGAAGAAATCCTCGTATTTGCGGATCCGCGCGCGCCTGGCCTCGGCGCTCTCGCCGACCGGGGCGAGGCACCAGGTGTCGATCTCGGTGAGGTCGACGGCGACCGGCCGCCACAGCCGGATGCAGGTCGAGGCGACGTCGTTGAGGAAGAAATTGGGGAAGATCGTCACCGTGCGGCCGCGGTCGATCATCCAGCGCGCCTTGCCCGGGCCGAACCGCGCGACCAGCGCCTCGCGCGCCTCGTTCAGCGGGGCGGATTCGGGCGAGCCCCGGTCGGACCAGTTGATCATGTGCCCGTTGCCCGCGTCGTAGCCGCCCGACCGGATGCTTTCGAGGTCGAGGATGCGGCTCGCCTCGGTCCTGGCGCGGGCATCGCCGGTCTCGCGCGTGAGCGTCTCGCGCTGACGCACCGCATGGGCGAAGTTCCGGTGCACCGTGGCGACGTGATAGCCGTCGGTCGAGTTCTCGGTCTGCAGCTTCCAGTTGGCCCGCATCACGTAGGTGCTCTCGCCCTTCAGCACCTCCATGCCCTGTTCCGACTGGTCGGCCATCAGGTCGATGAACGGCCGCGCGCCGCCGAGGAAGGTCTCGAGATCCTCGACTTCCGGGTCGAGGCAGGCGAAGACGAAGCCGCGATAGGCGGCGAGGCGCGCGACCGGCTTGAGATCGGTGCCGAGCCTGGCCAGCGCCTCCCGGTCGTAGCCGGTGTCGCGGTTCCGCACCCGGATGCACTTGCCGTCGGCGTTGAACGCCCAGCCGTGATAGCGGCAGGTGATGGTGGGCTGAACCCCGCTGCGCCCGCGCGTCAGCATCGAGCCGCGATGCGGGCAAGAATCGTGGAAGCAGCGGATTTCGCCGTCGAGGCCGCGAATCGCGAAGACGGGAAAGCGCCCGATCGTGCCCCGTACATAGCGTCCGCGCTCGCGCAGCTGGCTCTCGTGGCAGAGATAGTTCCAGCAGCGCCCGAAGATCCGCTCCAGCTCGCGCTCGAACAGCGCGGGCTCGACGAAGGCGCCGCGCCGCACCCGGAACACCCCGGGACGGTCGTCGACGAAGCTGCGGGCGGGGGTCTCGGTCATCGCGGGCGCGATGGTCCGGGGCGCCGCGCCGGCTGTCAACTGGACGGCGCTTGCGCCGTGGCTAAGATGCGCCGCGGCTGCTGCGGTGGGGAAGGACAATCGTGTGAATGAAAGCGGCGGGCTCGCCGGCGCCCGAAAGCCGGTCGCGTTCGGCGACATGCGCGGCTGGATCGAGGCGCTGCGGGCGGCGGAAGAGCTGCGCGTGATCGACGCCGAGGTCGACTGGGACGTCGAGCTCGGCACGATCTACCGCATGGCGCAGGGCAAGGGCGACCGGCCGGCCTTCCTGTTCCGCAACATCAAGGATTACGGCGCCGGCGCGCGCTGCCGCGAGGTGTTCGTCGGCGGCCAGGGCGCCTATTCCCGCCTCGCCATGATGTTCGGCCTGCCCCCGGACACGCCGATCCGCGATCTGGTGTGGATCTGCCGCACCATCTTCAACGAGCGCATCCCGCCGGTGACGGTGGAGAGCGGCCCGGTCAAGGAGAACGTCCTCACGGGCGGGGATATCGACCTGCTGTCCTTCCCGGTGCCCAAGTGGAACCGGCTCGACGGCGGGCGCTACGTGCTGACCTATGCCGGCTGCGTGACCAGCGACCCCGATACCGGGCTGCACAATGTCGGCATCTATCGCGGCATGGTGGGCGGCAAGGACGCCATCCCGGTTCTGATGTGGCGGGCCCAGCACTGGGGCGGGCATTTCACCAAATACGAGGCGCGCGGCGAGAAGATGCCGGTCGCCTTCGTGCTCGGCTGGGAGCCCTCGCTCGGCTTCACCGCCGGGGCGCCGGTGCCGCGCGATATCTCGGAATACGACGTGATGGGCGCGATCCGCGGCGCGCCCGTGGAGCTCGTCCCCTGCGAGACGGTGCCGCTCATGGTGCCGGCGAGCGCCGAGATCGTCATCGAGGGCTGGATCGACCCCGACCCCGCGACCTTCATGGAAGAGGGGCCCTATGCCGAGTTCACCGGGTACTACGCGACCGAGCGGACCGCCAAGCACACCGCCCGGGTGACCTGCATCACCCACCGCGACAACCCGATCTTCCGCGGCACCGTCGAGGGGGCGCTCCCCTACAGCTATGCCGAGAACGCGATCATGAGCTCGATCCAGCGCTCGGCGACGGCGTGGAACGCGCTGGAGCGGGCCGGCGTGCCGGGGGTTACCGACGTGTTCGGCATGCCGATCCACGCCGGGGTCAACATGGCGGTGCAGATCCGCCAGACCTATCGCGGCCAGGCCAAGCAGGTGGCCTCCGCGCTGTGGGGCGATTCGTCGTCCCATGTGCGCTACAAGCATGTCATCGTCGTCGACGAGGACATCGACATCCACGACTACGCCGCCGTCGACTGGGCGCTCGCCTGGCGGGTCAATGCCGGCGAGGGCGATATCGTCACCTTCCCCGCCACCTGGGGCGCCGGGCTCGACCCCTCGGTGCGGCGGCGGGATGCCGACGTGCATCTGTTCGGCACCGGCAAGTGGCACCGGGTGCTGATCGACGCGACGATCAACCTCGACTACCCGCCCGAGCGCGACGGCCGCCGCTACCCGCCGACCGTCGAGCCGATGGAAGAGGACAAGCGCGCCGCGCTGGCGCGCTGGTCGGCGCTCGGCCTCGACGATCTGAATTAGACCGCATATCCGAAGGGAGTACGCGATGGACCAGCCGGAAGGTCTCTCCAACCGCTTGCAGCCGCGCCAGTTCGGCGACCTCCGCGGCTGGATCGAGGCGCTCGACATCGCCGGCGAGCTGCAGCGAATCGGCGCCAGGGTCGACTGGGACTGCGAGCTCGGCACCATCGCGCGCAAGACCTTCGGCACCGGCCACGGCAAGGCGCTGCTGTTCGACAGCATCGAGGGCTACGGGCCCGACGACGACGTGTGGTCCCGCGCGGTGTTCACCGGCGGGCTGTCGAACTATTCCAGGGTCGCGATGATGCTGGGCCTGCCGCAGGACGCGCCGGTCCGCGACCTGGTGCTGGCCACCCGGCACTATCTCCAGCAGCGCGTGCCGCCCACCGAGGTCAGGACCGGCAAGGTCAAGCAGAACGTCGTCACCGGCGACGACATCGACATCTACAAGGTGCCGGTGCCGCGCTGGCACCGCGAAGATGGCGGGCGCTACATCAACACCTACTCGGCGACGGTGACCATGGACCCCGATAGCGGGGTCCACAATATCGGCATCTATCGCGGCATGCTGGGCCAGAAGGACACGTTGCCGGTGCTGCTGTGGCGGGCGCAGAACTGGGGCGTCCACTTCCAGAAATGGGCCGACCGGGGGATGAAGATGCCGGTCGCCCATGTCTATGGCTGGGAGCCGGCGATGCCCTACTGCGCCTCGGCGCCGGTGCCGACGGGGGTTTCCGAATACGACGTGATGGGCGCGATCCGGGGCGAGCCGGTGCCGCTGGTCAAGTGCGAGACCTCGGACCTCATGGTGCCGGCCGATGCCGAGATGGTGATCGAGGGGTTCATCGACCCCGACCCGGCGACCTTCGAGCAGGAGGGGCCGTTCGGCGAGTACACCGGATATTTCGGCGGCGACCAGGGGCCCAAGCACGTCACCAAGGTGACCTGCGTCACCTATCGCGACGGCTCGATCCACCGCGGCACGCTGGAGGGCACGCTGCCCAAGATGCTCAACGAGAACTCGATCACCTCGTCGATCCAGCGCGCCGGCGTCGCCTGGAACGTGCTGGAGCGCGCCGGGGTTCCGGGCATCACCGACGTGCACTGCTCGCCGGCCAATAACGGCACCACGCTGATGATCCAGATGCGCCAGACCTATCGCGGCCAGGCCAAGCAGGCGGCGGCGGCGATCTGGGGGTCGAACGCGTCCCATCTGCGCTACAAGAACATCTGGGTGGTCGACGAGGACATCGACATCCACGATTACGGCGCGCTCGACTGGGCCTTCGCCTACCGGGTCAACGCGGCCGAGGACGACATCGTGTTCTTCCCGGGCTCCTGGGGCTCGCTGCTCGACCCCTCGACCCGGCTCAAGGACCGCGACCCGATGCTGTACGGCACTGGCAAGTGGTGCCGGGTGCTGATCGACGCCACCGTCAATCTCGACTTCGAGCCGGAAGAGGCCTATGGCGGCGAACGCTACCCGCCGATGGTGAGGCCGCACGACGTGGACATGGACCTCGTCAACAGCCGTTGGGAGGAGTACGGCTTCGAGCCCGAGGACTAGCGCCGCGCCCGGAAGCAGGCCCGCGGCGTCGAATGAAGGAGCATGACCGTCATGTCTGAGAAGAACCCGCGCGTCGGATCCGCGCTCGAAGACCTGCTTCGGGAAGACGGCACCTACGGGGACGCGAAGAACCATGCGATCAAGTCGGTGCTCGCCTACAAGCTGGCACGGGCGATGGAGGCGCAGAACCTCTCCAGGGCGGGCATGGCCGCGCGCATGGAAACCAGCCGCTCGTAGCTCGACCGTCTGCTCGACCCGGAAAACGAAGGCGTCACCCTGCACACGCTGAAACGCGCCGCCGAGGCGGTGGGGATGCGCCTCGAGCTCGAACTCCGCCAGCCCTGAGGTCGAGTGCGCGCATGCCGGCGGCTAGCGCCGCGCCCGGAAGAAGGACCGCAGCAGCGCCGCCGCCCGGGCCTCGCCGATCCCGCCATAGATCTCGGGGCGGTGGTGGCAGGAGGGCCGGTCGAAGATCCGCGCGCCGTGCTCCACCCCGCCGCCCTTCTCGTCCGCCGCGCCGAAATAGAGCCGTCGGATACGCGCCAACGCGATCGCCTGGGCGCACATCGGGCAGGGCTCCAGCGTGACATAGAGATCGCAGCCGGCGAGCCGGGGCGTGCCGAGCCGCCGGGCGGCTTCGCGGATCGCGAGCATCTCCGCATGCGCCGTGGGGTCGGCGTCGCGTTCGACGCGGTTGGCCGCCTCGGCCAGCGCCGCGCCGCGCCGGGGATCGACGATCACCGCGCCCACCGGCACCTCGCCCGCCGCGCCCGCCGCCTCGGCGAGCGCCAGCGCGCGGTCCATCCAGCTTCGGTCGGAACCGGGCATCGCCGAACCATCCGGGGCGCGCGGCGACCGGTCAAGCCGGCGATTCGGGCGGTTTGGGGAATCGCGGTAGAGTGCGGGCGATGAAACGACCGGTGATAGGCCTCACGCTCGATTCTGAGCCGGCCGGCGGCTATTCCAGCTCGCCGTGGTACGCGATTCGGGAGAACTACTGCGGCGCGGTGGTTCGGGCGGGCGGGCTGCCGCTGCTGCTGCCGCACGAGCCCGAACACGCGGCCGACTATCTCGACCGGGTCGACGGGCTGGTCGTCACCGGCGGCGCCTTCGACGTCGACCCGGCGCTGTTCGGCGCCGCGACCCGGCACGAGACGGTGACCACCAAGGACCGGCGCACCGAGTTCGAGAAATCGGCGACCGAGGGCGCGCTCGCGCGCGACATGCCGGTGCTCGGCATCTGCGGCGGCCAGCAGCTCCTCAACGTGGTCTTGGGCGGCACGCTGATCCAGCACATCCCGGACGAGGTCGAGGGCGCGCTCGCGCACGAGCAGCCCAACCCGCGCACCGAGCCCGGCCATACGGTCTCCGTCCAACCGGGCACGCTGCTGCACCGGATCGTGGGCGCGACCGAGATGGCGGTCAACAGCGCCCACCATCAGGCCGCGCTCGATGTCGGCCAGGACGTGCTGGTCGATGCGGTGGCGCCCGACGGGGTGATCGAGGGGATCGAGAGCACGCGGCACCGCTTCTGCCTTGGCGTACAATGGCATCCCGAATACGAGATCGACCAGGGGGATGCCAGGATCCTCAAAGCCTTCATCGCGGCCTGCCTCGGCTGACGCCGAACGCGCGGGCGAACGGATCGCCAAGTATCTGGCGCGCGCCGGCCTGTGCTCGCGCCGCGAGGCGGAACGCTGGATCGCCGCCGGCCGGGTCGCGGTCGACGGCGCGGTGCTGTCGACCCCGGCCACGCTGGTCGATTCGCGCAGCGCGGTCACCGTGGACGGCAAGCCGGTCGGAGCGCCGGACCGGCGGCGGGTCTGGCGCTATCACAAGCCGCGCGGGCTGATCTGCACCAACGCCGACCCGCAGGGGCGGCCGACGGTGTTCGACGCGCTGCCCGGCGACCTGCCGCGCGTGGTCTCGGTGGGACGGCTCGACTTCAACTCCGAAGGGCTGTTGCTGCTCACCAATGACGGCGGGCTCGCAGGCAGGCTGGAACGCGGCGACTGGACCCGGCGCTACCGCGTGCGCGCCTTCGGCGCCGTCGACGAAGCCCGGCTCGCCGGGCTCGCGGACGGCGCCGTGGTCGACGGCATCGCCTACGGACCGATCCAGGCGCGTCTCGATCGCAGGGAGGGGCGCAACGCCTGGCTCACCGTCAGCCTCACCGAGGGCCGCAACCGCGAGATCAAGCGGGTGTTCGAGAGCCTCGGGCTTGCCGTGAACCGCCTGATCCGCACGGGGTACGGGCCGTTCCTGCTCGGCGGGCTGGCGCGCGGCACGCTCGCCGAGGTGACGGAGAAGGTGCTCGGGGAACAGCTCGGCCGTGCGGATCGTCGGCGGTAGGCATCGCGGGCGGCCTCTCTTCGCGCCCCAGGGCACGGCGATCCGGCCCTCCGGCGACCGGCTGCGCGAGGCGCTGTTCAACATCCTCGCCCACGGCGACTTCCCCGGCATCGAGGGCGCCGAGGTGCTCGATGCCTTCGCCGGCACCGGCGCGTTCGGTCTCGAGGCGCTGTCGCGCGGGGCTGCCCGCGCGACCTTTATCGACCGCGACGTGGCCTGGGCGCGGCGCAACGCCGACGCGCTCGGCGAGGACGCCGTGGTGACGATCGCGGGAGATGCGCTCGCCCCGCCGCCGGCGCCCGGCCCGGTCGCCATCGCCTTCCTCGACCCGCCCTACGGGCAGGGCCTCGCCGGCCCGGCGCTGGCGGCGCTCGGCGATGCGGGGTGGATCGGCCCCGCCACCTGCGCGGTCGTGGAGATCGGGCGCGGCGAGTCTCTGGATGCGGCGGGCTTCTCGGCGGTCAGGCGGCGCGGCTACGGCGCCGCGCAGCTGCTGTTCCTCAAGGCGGGGTCGTGATCCCCGTCACCGCAGGCGCGGCGGCACGCGGACCCTCTCCGGCAGCGGCGCGCCCATACCCCCGGCCTCGGCGCGGGCCAGGACCTCGATGCCGAGGGCGAGGTCGGAGAGGCCCATGCCGACCGCCTTGAACAAGGTGAGGTCGCAGCCGGCCGGGCGGCGCACGTCCTCGGCGATCAGCCGCGAGATCGGGCGCACCGCCTGCCACGCGGCATCGTCGTCGCCGAAGCGCTCGCGGAACTCCGCCGACAGCGCGCGTACGCCGTCTATCGTGTCGACGGCGATGACGCCGCAGCGCGGGAACACGTCCTGGGCGAACTCGACGCGGACCGGCACGATGGCCCCCATCGCGTTGACATGGGCGCCGGGCGCGAGCATCCGGGCGGACAGGAACGGCGCGGTCGCGTTGGTGATCGCGGTGACGATGTGGGCGTCCGCCACCGCCGCCTCCACGCTCGCGGCGGGGGCCGCGCGGATGCCGAGCTCGTCCTCGATGCGCGCGGCGAGCGCTTCGCGCGCCCCGGCGCGGCGGCTGTAGACGCGGATCTCCTCGATGTCCCTGACGGCGGCGCAGGCCGCGGCGTTGGGGAGCGCTTGCTTGCCGGTCCCGATCAGGGCGAGGCGGCGCGCGTCCTTCGCTGCCAGGCGCGCGGTGCCGACGCCGGTCATGGCGGCGGTGCGCATCTGGCCCAGCGCGGTCGCCTCGACGACGGCGCGCAACCGCCCGTCCTCCAGCGAGAACAGCACCAGCACGGTCTGAGATTTGCCGCCGACATTGACCCAGGTCTTGGTGCCGCATATTCCGGCGCCCGCCACCGCGGCGCCGATCGCATGCATCGCGTCGTTGGCGGCCACCATGAGATGGGTCTTTGGCAGGTTGGCGGCGCCGCCGCCGGCCTCGATGGCGAGCGCCCGTTCGAGGGCCGAAATCGCGTCGGGCAGCGCCATCGTCGCGGTCACATCCGCCTCGGTGATCCAGATCGGCGCCCCGTCCATGCCTCGTCTCCCGCCTGCTTCGCACGGAGTCTAGCCGATGGCGCGGCGCCCGGCTGCGTTCGCCGTCATTGCGCGGCGGAAGCAGGCGCGGGATACTCCGCGTTGCGCCGGGCGGGACGGCCCGCGCACGGGACCTCAAGAACGGACAATAGGGGGAAGACGTGAAACACATAGTCAAGACGGCGGCCCTGGCCGCGGCCGTATCGCTCGCGGCCGGCGCAGCCACGGTCGCGTCGTCTTCGGACGCGACGGCGGCATGGAAGCCCAAGAAGCCGGTCGAGTTCGTCATCATGGCCGGCAAGGGCGGCGGCGCCGACCGGCTCGCCCGCTTCATCCAGGGCATCATCAAGAAGCACAAGCTATCCGCGCTGCCGCTGGTGCCGATCAACAAGGGCGGCGGTTCGGGCGCCGAAGCGCTGCGCTACGTGAAGGACAAGCAGGGCGACCCGCATGTGATCATGGCGACGCTCAACAGCTACTACACCACCCCGCTGCGCAACCCGGGGCTCGGCGTCGACATCTCCAGCTTCACCCCGATCGCGCGGCTCGCCGAGGACACGTTCCAGCTCTGGGTCCACTCCGACACCAAGATCATGTCGGTCAAGGACTACGTGGCCGCGGTCAAGACGGCGGGCGCCAAGAACTGGAGGATGGGCGGCACCGGCAAGGGCCAGGAGGATTCGCTGGTCACCGCGATGCTGGAGAAGGCCTATGGGATCAAGGTCACCTATGTGCCGTTCAAGGGCGGCGGAACGGTGGCCAAGCAGCTCATCGGCAAGCACATCCACTCGACCGTCAACAACCCGTCGGAGCAGATCGGCTTCTGGAAGGCCGGCAAGTCGCGGCCGCTCGCGACCTTCACGCCGAAACGGCTGAAGGCGTTCCCCGACGTCCCGACCTTCGGCGAGCTGGGACAGAACCTGTCCTACTTCATGCAGCGCAGCGTGGTCGCGCCCGGCGGCATCCCGGCGGACGCAGCGTCCTACTACGTCGACCTGTTCGACAAGGTCTACAAGTCCGAGGACTGGCAGAACTACCTGTCGAGCAAGGGGCTGCTGCCCGGCTGGCTGACCGGCAAGGCGCTCCAGGACTATTTCGTCAAGGAGCGTGAAGCGCATCGCAAGCTGCTGATGGCGATGGGCGAGATCAAGTAGCCGCGTAGTCGCGATCCGGCCCGGCACGCAAGGCCGGGCCGGACAGTTCCAGCCCAGCCGACACGGGAGCCGCCACCGATGCGCCGCGCGGAGCTCGTCATGGCCCTATTCATGGCGGCGTTCTCGCTCTACATCATGTGGAAGTCGACCGAGCTTCCGGTCGGCTGGATCGAGGGCGAGGGGCCGGGCGGCGGCGCGTTCCCGTTCTGGCTCGCCGCGGGCATGCTGGTCTGCTGCGGCTGGATCGTGCTGCGCTGGGCGCGGCGCCAGAGCCCGCCGTCGCGCTCGGACGAGCCCTATATGGACAAGACGGCGCTCCGGGTGTTCGCCGTCGGCGCGGGCTCGCTGCTGGTGATGATCGGGCTGATGCATATCGTCGGGGTCTATGTGGTGATCCCGCTCTACCTGATCTTTTACATGCGCGGGATCGGCCACCACGCCTGGTCGGTGACCGCCCCGCTCGCCGTCGCCATGCCGGTGGCGACCTTCCTGTTCTTCGAGATCGCGCTCAAGATCACCCTGCCCAAGGGCTACACGGAGCCCGCCTTCTACCCGCTCTACGAGCTGCTCCTGTAATGGAGATCCTGGGCCTCCTGCTCGAAGGCTTCGCGGTCGCGCTCCAGCCGATCAACCTCGCGCTGATCGTCGCCGGCTGCATCGCCGGGCTGTTCATCGGCGCCATGCCGGGGCTCGGGTCGGTCAACGGGGTGGCCATCCTGCTGCCGATGACCTTCCTGGTGCCGCCGACCTCGGCCATCATCTTTCTCGGATCGCTCTACTACGGCGCCATGTACGGGGGCGCGATCAGCTCGATCATGCTGGGCATCCCGGGCGCCTCGACGGCGGTGGCGACGACCTTCGACGGCCGGCCGATGGCGCTCCAGGGCAAGGCGGACAGGGCGCTGGTCGCCGCCGCCACGGCGTCCTTCGTCGGCGGCACGATCTCGGTCGTGCTGTTCACCCTGTTCGCCCCGCCGCTGGCCGATTTCGCCCTCGCCTTCGGCCCGCCGGAGGAGTTCGCGCTGCTCCTGCTCGCCTTCGCCACCTTCATCGGGCTCGGCGGCGACGACATCCCGAAGACCCTGTTCTCGATCTTCATCGGTCTGATGTTCTCGGCCGTCGGGCTCGACATCGTGAGCGGCGACCCGCGGCTGATCTTCCTCGACCTGCCGGGCTTCTATCACGGCATCAACTTCCTGGTGCTGGCGATCGGCATCTACGGCATCGGCGAGATCCTGTGGACCGTCGAGACCACCAGGGGCGAGATGGTGGTGAGCCGCGCCGCGGTGACCATCCGCGGCGTCGTCCGCGCGCTGACGGATCTGCGGCACAACATCCGCTCGATGCTGATGGGCTCCTTCCTCGGCTATTTCGTCGGCATCCTGCCGGCCGCGGGCGCGACCCCGGGCTCGCTGATGGCCTATGGCGTCGCCCGCACCATGTCGAAGCACCCGGAGACCTACGGCAAGGGCAATGTCGACGGCGTGGTCGCGCCCGAATCCGCCAACAACGCGGCCAGCACCGGCTCCATGCTGCCGATGCTGACGCTGGGCATCCCGGGCTCGCCGACCACCGCGATCCTGCTCGGCGGCATGGTGATCTGGGGTCTCGAGCCCGGCCCCATGCTGTTCATCGAGCACAAGGAGTTCGTCTGGGGGCTGATCGCCAGCCTCTATGCGGCCAACCTGTTCGCGCTGCTGATCAACATCGCCTTCATCCCGGCCTTCCTGATGGTGCTCAGGATGCCGTTCACCATCCTCGCGCCGGTCATCTTCATCCTCTGCGTGGTCGGCGGCTACGCGCCGACCCAGGACATGCACGACGTGTGGCTGATGCTGATCTTCGGCGTCATGGGCTATCTCATGCGCAAGCTCGACTACCCGCTCGCGCCGGCCGTGCTCGCCATCGTCCTCGGCCCGCTCGCCGAGGCCTCGGTGCGCCAGTCGCTGATCATGGCGCATGGCTCGTTCGGCATCTTCTTCGACCGCCCGATCTCGGCGATCATCATGGCGATCGCGATCGCGCTGTTCGCCTGGCCGGTGCTGATCGCGATCCGCCGGCGCCTGCGCGCCTAGGCGAGCGCCGCGGCGCGCACCGCGTCGGGGGTGAACGGGATGCGCCTCAGCCTGAGCCCGGTCGCGGCATGCACCGCGTTGGCGATCGCCGCCGCCGTCGGGCCGGCGGTGGCCTCGCCGGCGCCGAGGAAGGGCTCGCGCCCCGGATCGACCAGCACGGTCTCGAATTCCGGCACGTTGTCGAAGCCGAGGATCGGGTAGGACTCCCAGTCGCGGCTGGTGATGCCGTCGCGGTCGAAGGCGACCGCCTCGTGCAGGGTCCAGCTCGCCGCCTGGACCGCCCCGCCCTCGAGCTGGGCCGCGAGCCCGGCCCGGTCGACGATCTCCCCGGCATCGGCGGCGATGGCGCAGCGTTCCAGCCGGATCTCGGCCGCGTCGGTCACCGAGACCTCGATGACCACCGCGGCGTAGGCCGCGATGTTCTTGTAGCGGGAGAACGCGATCCCGCGTCCGCGCCCCTCCGGGCAGTCCGCGCCGGACGGGTCGAGGCGTTCGGCCGCCGCCTCGATCACCGCCCGGCCGCGCGGGTCGGAGAGATGGTCGAGCCGGAACGCCACCGGGTCGACGCCCGCCTCCGCCGCCAGCTCGTCCATGAAGGATTCGATGGCGAACACGTTGGCGTAGGCGCCGAGCGACCTGAGCGCCGAGACCCGGAGCGGCATGCCGCGCACCAGGTGCTTCACCAGCCGCTTGCCGGGCAGGTCGTAGAGCGGGTCGAGATTGCGGTGGATGCCGATATGCGGCCCCATCGCCGGGCCCATGACCGGCGGGTCCAGCGGCTCGTCGAGGAAACGGGTCGACAGAAGGCGTGCGGGGCCGATCCTGTCCGGTCCCGGGCGGGGCCGCATCATGAAGGTGTCGCCGAAGCTCTCATGCGACCAGGCGACGATCTTTCCGCCCGGATCCAGGCTCGCCCGCAGGTCCATCGACATGCAGGTTCCGTAGGGCTCCCAGGCGTGCTCCTCCTCGCGGGTCCATTTGAGCAGCACCGGCGTGCCGGGCAGCGCGCGGGCGACGATGGCGGCGTCGAGCGCCGCATCGTCGGCGCCGTTATGGCCGTAGCAGCCCGCCCCCGGGGCGTGGACGATGCGGATCGCCCCGGGCGCCATGGCGAAGGTCTCGGCGAGCGCGGCGCGCAGGAAATAGATCCCCTGGCTGTGCGAGAGGATGGTGAGCCGGCCGTCGTCGAACTCCGCCATCGCCGCCGAGGGGCCGAGCGAGGCATGCATCTGGTAGGGCCGCTCGTAGCGCGCTTCGAGGGTGACCGCCGCGCCGTCGGGCGGATCGCCTTGCGGCGGCACCGGCGCCTCGACCGGCGCGCCGTCGACCACCGGAAGGCTGACCCGCTGGTTGCGCCTGAGGCTCTCGTAGATGTCCCCGGTGGCAAGCCCGTCGCCCTTGTCCCACACCGCCGCGGCCGCCAGGCGTTGCGCCGCCTTCGCCGCCTGGAACTCGTCCTCCGCGGCGACCGCGAGGAAGCTGCCGTCGCGCACCACCCGGACGCCTTCCCCGGCCAGCCGGTCGGGAACCGCCGGATCGAGCGCCTCGAGCCGCGCGTGGTAATGCGGCGGGCGCACCATGCGGGCGTGCAGCATCCCGGGACGGCTCATGTCCGGGAGGAAATGGGGGCTGCCGCGGACGATATCCGCCATGTCCCGCGCCGTCGCCGGGGTGCCGACATGGCGCAGCGCCGCGCGCGGCTTGAGCGGCGCATCCGCGTCGACGTCGATGCCGAACGGCTCGCCCGCCGCCAGCTCCCAGTAGCTGGTCTGCCGGTTGGTGGCGCGCGACTGGATGGTGCCGTCGTCGACTTCGAGCGTGGCCGGGTCGACATCGAGCAGGCGCGCCGCGCGGTCGAGCAGATGGCGGCGCGCGGTCGCCGCCGCCCGGCGCACCGCCTCGCCGGTCTGGGTCATCGAGTAGCTGCCCGACGTGATCCCCTCGTCCGGCGAAAGCCCGGTCTCGGTCCGCACCGTCTCCACCCGGGCGGGGTCGATGTCGAGCTCGTCGGCCACCAGCATCGCGACCGCGGTCGAGATGCGCTGCCCGATATCGACCTTGCCGCTGCGCACCGCCACGGTCTCGCCGGGCCCGATGGCGAGCCAGCGGTCGAGGGACGGGTTTTTCTCCAGGCTCGGGTTAGGCGCCATCTTCGCCCTCCGCGAGCAGCCGGTCGATCGCCCGCAACACGTCCGCATGCGCGCCGCAACGGCAGAGATGGCCGTCGAGCGCGGCGATGGCGCCCTGCCGGTCGGGCTCCGGCGCGGTCTCCAGATACGCAGTCAGCGCGACGATCAGCCCGCCGGTGCAATAGCCGCACTGCGCGGCGCCCGTCTCCAGGAACGCCCGTTGCACGGGGCTGTATTCGCCGTCCCCTGCCAGGCCTTCGAGCGTGACTATCTCGCTCCCTGAAAATTCGGATACCGCGCGTACGCAGCTCAGCACCTTCTCGCCGTCGGCGATCACGGCGCAGGCGCCGCATTGCTCGAGCCCGCAGCCGAGCTTGGCGCCGACCAGCCCGAGCCGGTTGCGCAGCACATAGACCAGCGGCGTCGCGGGGTCGGCCTCGATTTCGCGGACGGCGCCGTTGACGGTGAGTGCGAACCTCTCCACGCTCAGGCCGCTTGGCGCGCGCGTTCGTCGGCGATCAGCCGGTCGTGCAGCCTGCGCGCGGCGAGCTGTCCGGCATCGGCGTTCACGTCGATTTTCCAGGGATCGGCGCGGCCGTTCATCGACTTCTGCTGCGCCTCCAGCGCGGTGAAGTCCTCGACATAGGCGCCCGAGATCGCCTCCCGCAGCCAGTCGGCCATCGCGGAATCGCGGGTAAAATTGTTGGGGAACATCCAGTAATAGACCGAGCGCGTCTCGTCGATCGGGGTCAGGGTGATGGCGATCCGCGCCTCCGCCGCCCGGGCGCGGTCGCCTTCCGGAGCGCCGGTGCCGGTCGGCGCGGCGCCGACATCGAGAAGCGTGTGCGAGGGCGGGAAGTAGTGGACGATCTGCCAGCGGTCGGCGCGCTTCGGCCCGGGCGGCGCATCGCCCCAGATCGCCTTGCTCCACAGCACGCCGGGGTCGGCGTCGATCATCCAGCGCTCGATCGAGACCGAGGAGGCGCTGCGCGTGGTCTTCATCGGGCTCTCGGTGATCGACTCGGCGGCCAGGGTGGACTGGTGGATATAGATCTCGTGCGTCAGGTCGAGGAGGTTGTCGATCGACAGCATGTAATGACAGCCGACCTCCGCCGCGCCGCCGATCGCGTCTTCCCGCGGCGGCGCCCAGCCGGGATCGGTGTTCCAGCGGTAGTCGGGGATCGACGCCGGATCGGCGAGCGCCGGCTCGCCCGGCCAGATCCAGACGAAGCCGTGCCGCTCGACCACCGGATAGGTCCGCACCGCCGCGCCCGGCGGGATCGTCGACTGGCCGGGCACCGCGACGCAGGCCCCCGACGCATCGAATTCGAGCCCGTGATAGCCGCAGCGGATGCGGTCGCCGAGATGGACCCCGAGCGACAGCGGCAGATAGCGGTGGCAGCAGCGGTCGGCGAGCGCGGCCGGCGTTCCGTCCGTTGTGCGGAACAGCACCACCGGCTCCTTGCAGATCGTCCGCGCCGCCAGCTCCCGGCCGAGATCGCGCGCGAGCGCCGCGACATACCAGGCATTGCGCAGGAACATGGCTCGTCCTTTCCCGTGGCCCGCGGATTCTGGCCCTTGAGGGCGGGCGCGCACAACCCCGTTGACGCGGCGGCGGATCCTGCCATCGTCGCCGCGATGGCCGAACCCGACCTCATTCTCCACGACGCGCGCGTCGTGACCCTCGATCCGGCGCGGCCCAGGGTCGAGGCGCTGTCGGTCCGGGACGGCCGGATCGCCGCGGTCGGCGCCTCCGCCGAGCTCCTGCGCGGGCGCGGGCGGGCGACCCGAATCGTCGATGCCGGCGGCCAGACGGTGACGCCGGGCATCTTCGATGCGCACCCGCATATGGACCGGGAGGGACTCAAACGCCGCGGCGGGATCGCGATCCGGGGTCTCGACTCGGTCGCCGGGATCGTCGAAATCGTGCGCGAGGCGGCATCGCGCACGCCGGCGGGCGAGTGGATCGTGACGATGCCGATGGAGCTCGCGCCGGAGCACGGGATGCCGCGCTATGTCAGCCGGCCGGACCAGCTCGCCGAAGGCCGCCTCCCCGACCGGCGCGACCTCGACGCCGCCGCGCCCGATCATCCGGTGCTGATCCGGAGCATCTGGGGCTGGTGGGGCGTGCCGCCCTTCCCCTCGGTCGCCAACTCGGCCGCCCTTGCGCTGGCCGGCATCGACCGGGACACTGGGGCGCCGCACGGAACCGAGATCGAGCGCGATGGCGCGGGAGAGCCGACCGGGGTGATGCGCGAGACCAACCGCGCGCCGATCCTCGAATACACGCTGTTCGGCCGGCTGCCGCGCTTCACCTTCGAAGACCGCCTCATCGCGGCGCGCACCGCCCCCCGGCTTTACAACGCCGCCGGCACCAC
Organism: Defluviicoccus sp. bin129; assembly: GCA_002239065.1. Lineage (GTDB taxonomy): Bacteria > Pseudomonadota > Alphaproteobacteria > MPNO01 > MPNO01 > MPNO01. The sequence continues at coordinate 46,258 of MPNO01000030.1, forward strand.
GGCGGGCTTCGAGGGGCACGGGCTCACCCCCGCCATCGTCGAGAGCTATCGCCGGGCGGACCAGGCGGGCGATCTCACGGTCCGGCTGGCGGCGACCCTCAGCGTCCCCAGCGCGGCGCTGGACGACCGCGGCGTGGGCGACTACCTGCGCACCTGGGCGGACCGCATCGCGGCGCCGGGGGAACGATGCGGCAATCTCGCGACCGACGGGATCTGTCTCGATTTCGGCGATCCCGAAATCGCCCGCATCATCGGCGCCGGCTATCCCTACGAGCAATGGGCCGGGCATTTCTACCAGTCGGTCGCCTTCGACCGGCTGGTGGAGATCGCCACCCTGGCGGCCGGGCTCGGCATCCGGCTCGCCTGCATCGCCTATGACATCGAGGCGCTGCTGCGCGCCTTCGAGGCGGTAGACGCCAGGATCCCCATCGCGGAGAAGCGCTGGGTGATCATGCATCTGACGCGGGCGACCGACGACCAGCTGCGGCGGATCGGGGCGCTCGGCGCGATGGTCACCGTCACCCCCAATTTCATGTATCACGCGACGACCCGCCTCGGCCTCGCCGAGCTCGGCGCCGACGGCACGCCGATCCGGCGCCTCCTGGATGCCGGCATCCCGGTCGCGCTGTCGTCCGACAACGTGCCGGTCTCGATGTTCTGGGCGATGTGGTCGGCGCTCACCCGCTATGCCGCCGACCTCGATGTGCGCCTCGGCGAGAGCTTTCTCGCCCGCGAGGAGGCGCTGGAGCTGATCGCCAGGACCGGCCATCGGCTTACCTGGGACGAGGACCGGCGCGGCACGATCGCGCCGGGCATGGATGCCGATTTCGTCGTGCTCGACCGGGACCCGCTGAGCTGTCCCGAGGACGACATCCGGGAGACCCGGGCGGTGCGTACCTTCCTCGCGGGAAACCAGGTCTATTCGGCCGCCGCCACGTGAGCGCAGCCGGTCGGCACGACATGGGCGGCGCGCAGATACTGCCGGCCGATCCAGGGGATGCGCCGCTCGGCGGCGATCGACAGCCGTTTCAGCGGGCGCGGCAGGAAGATCGTGTTGCCGTATATCCGCGTCCAGCGCTGGGTATGCTCGGTGAGCGGCCGTTCGCGCCGTTCCCAGGCGCGGAACGCCGATGCGAGGTCGGGTTCCTCGTCGAGGGCGACCGCGAGGCCGAGCGCGTTCATCATCGCGTGCCCCGCGCCCTGGGCGAGATAGGGCGGCATCGCATGGGCGGCATCGCCCAGCACCGCGACCCGCCCCTTGCACCAGCGGGTGAGGCGAACCGTCTGGAACCGGGCCCAGCGCGCCTCCTCCCAGTCCGCCTCGGCGGCGACGCGGGCGAGAATGGCGCCGAGCGCCGGAAACGACCGCGACCAGGTTTCGGGGTCGATCGGGGTCGTCTTGCCGGCCTCGTCGTCGACCAGGGAGCCGAGCAGGACGTAGTACTCCTCGTCATTGACCGGGCAGTAGAGCACCCGGCGGTTGTCCGCCCAGGCCTCGATCATCACCGTGCCCGAGACCGCGTCCTCGGCGATCTCCCCTGGGGTGCGCGGGATGGTGACCCGCACCCCGCCGTCGCGCTGCCAGATACGCTGCCTGAGGAGCCCGAGCGGCGCGCGCAGCGCGGAGCCCGCCCCGTCGGCCAGCACGACGAGTTCGGCCTCCATCCGGTCGCCGCCGTCGACGGTGACGGCCCCGTCGGGGGAAATCTCCGTGACCGGCGAGGCGAGCCTGATCTCGACCCCGGCCTCGGCGGCGCGGCGGGCGAGCAGGCGCACGATGTGGCGCCGGTCGATGCGGTAGGGGCTGCGCGCGGTCTTGCGGGTCAGGACGACATTGCCCTCGCCGTCGAGCGAATCGCGCCGGTCGATCCGCGCGCCGCCGGCGATCACCGCATCGGCGATCCCGAGCGACCTGAAGATCAGCATCATGTTGGGCTGAACGGCGATGCCGTAGCCTTCGGCGTCGATCGCGCCGCGGCGTTCGTGAAGCCGAACCGACCAGCCGCGCTCGGCGAGCGCCGCCGCCGCGACAAGCCCGCCGAACCCGCCGCCGACGATCTCCGCGCGACCCGGTCGCAAGCTGACCGGCTGGCGCTGTATCCGGACCGGGGGAAGCCCGCCCTAGGCGTCCGCCGCCGCTTCCTCGACGACGTTGCCGTCGGCGTCCAGGCTGAGCCCGCTTTCCGTCGCCTCGTCGAGCACCCGCTGCGCCCAGGCGACCCGGCCGGCATCCGTGCCGCCGAGGATCGCCATCAGATAGCCGTGCTCGTCGCCGACATTGCGGAAGCCCCGCATGACTTCGGTCGGCACCGAGACCACGTCCCAGGGCTCCAGAATCACCTCGTTCTCGCCATCATCGCCCCAGAACACCGACCAGCGTCCCGACATCGAGATGAATACCTCGACCGTGGTGTGCGAATGGAGCGCCGCGCCCTTGCCGGGCTCGGCCCCGACATAGGTGACGTTGAAATCCTGTACCGCCGTGATCGCCGGCGTCAGCGAGGGATCTTCGGTGACGCCTTCGCCGATGACGTTGTAGATGTCGCGCTCGTGGCCCGGGATCCTGGTGTCGAGGAAGGCCATCTTGCTGGGCCGGAGCTCGCTGAACTGCGCCGTCCGCTCGAGCATTTCCTCCATCGAGACCACACGTGTCGCCATCTCAGCCTCCTTGTGCATTCCCATGGCGCAACACTGCGCCGAAACCGGACGAATGCCAAGCGGGGAACGGGGATCACCCGGAAGCGACGGCGATGCGCCGGTAGCTCATCGCCTCGGCGATATGCGGACGGGCGACGGCGGCGGCGCCGTCGAGATCGGCGATGGTGCGCGCGACGCGCAGCACCCGGTGGTATCCGCGCGCCGTCAGCTTGAGCGCTTCGGCGGCCTGGACGAGCAGCTCCCTGCCGTCGGCGGCGGGCGCGGCGGCTGCATCGAGCGCCTCGCCCTGGGCCTCGGCGTTGGTGCGGACGCCCGCGCTCTCGTACCGGGCCAGCTGCACCGCGCGCGCCGCGCCGACCCGGGCCGCGATTTCGGCCGAGCCTTCGGCCGGGGGCGGCAAAGCGAGATCCGCGAGGTCGACCGCCGGCACGTCGATATGAAGGTCGATGCGGTCGAAGAGCGGTCCGGAGATCCGCGCCTGGTAATCGGCGGCGCAGCGCGGCGCGCGGCTGCAGGCCTGGCCGGGGTCTTCGAGCCAGCCGCAGCGGCAGGGGTTCATCGCGGCCACGAGCTGGAACCGCGCCGGATAGCTGACATGGGTGTTGGCGCGCGCGATGACCGCCTTGCCGGTCTCGATCGGCTGGCGCAGCGCCTCCAGCGCGGCGCGGTTGAACTCGGGCAGCTCGTCGAGGAACAGGACGCCGTTATGGGCCAGCGACACCTCGCCCGGGCGGGTCTTCTGCCCGCCGCCGACGATCGCCGCGGTGGAGGCCGTGTGATGCGGGTCGCGAAACGGGCGGCTGCGCGACAGCGTGCCGTCGGCGAGGGTGCCGGCGGCCGAGTGGATCATCGAAATCTCCAGCGTCTCGGCGGGGTCGAGCGGCGGCAGGATGCCGGGAAGCCGGGAAGCGAGCATCGACTTGCCGGCGCCCGGCGGGCCGATCATCAGCAGGTTGTGCCCGCCGGCGGCGGCGATCTCCAGCGCCCGCTTCGCGGTCTCCTGGCCCCTGATGTCGCGCAGGTCGGCGACCGGGCCGGCATCCTCGGCAAGCCGCGGCTCGGGCGGGGTCAGCAGCTGGACTCCCCTGAAATGGTTGATCAGATGGATCAGCCCCTGCGGGGCGAGCACGTCGCCGCCCCCGGCAAACGCGGCCTCGCCGCCGGACACCGACGGGCAGACCAGGCCCCGGTCCGATCCCGCCGCGGCCATGGCCGCCAGCAGCACGCCCGCCACGGGACGGATGGAGCCGTCGAGGGCGAGCTCGCCGAGAGCCACATAGCCATCGACCGCATCCGAAGGCAGGACGTCCATGATCATCAGCAGGGCGAGCGCGATGGGCAGGTCGAAATGGCTGCCCTCCTTGACGACATCGGCGGGCGAAAGGTTGACGATGATGCGTCTCGACGGCAGCGACAGCCCGATCGAGGTCAGCGCCCCGCGCACGCGCTCGCGCGACTCGGCCACCGCCTTGTCGGGCAGGCCCACGACGACGA
>MPNO01000031.1 GCA_002239065.1 Defluviicoccus sp. bin129
ATAAGCAGCCCGCCGCCGCCAGACTCGCGACGGTCGCGGCGGCGGGCTACTTACCCACAGCTACCAACGAAAGCCAGAGCTCCTACACCACGTGTGGGGACACGACCTGCAATCATGGTTTGCCGTCATTTGACGCATTGACCCCCCGCCCTGTCGGAGCGCGCCTCTCGGCCGGAGGGGCGGGCAGGCAGGCTTGCCGGCCATCTTGAAAGACCGGTCGGGATCGCCATCCAAGTCGCGCGAAACAATCCGGGGGGGGCGCATGAAGACGCTGGTTACCCGGTCCGGTTGTTCGCCATCGAGCCCGCCGGCGGCACCCGGCCCGACCGGTGCGGGACGATTCCCGGCGCTGCAGGCGACGCGCGGACGGAGTCGGTGAGATGAGGAAGGGCCGGTTCGGCAACAACCCGTCCGCGGTGACCGCGGCGCGCCATCTCAGGGAGTTCGGCTTCACCGGTTGGCACCTGAGGCGGACCGGAAGATACGATCCCGCCGCCGACACCCTGGCGGCCCCGGAGAACCGGGTCGAACGCCAGGTGGTCGAGGCCTTGCAATACCTCGTCCAGAACCGGCCGGTGCGCGAGGACGGTGCGGTGTTCCTGATGTCCGGCGAGCCGCGGCCCAGAGTGGGCGACGGGCTGGTCGCCCTGACCCGTCACTGGCTGGTCGACGCGGTGGATGTCATGGATGCGGGCGGCGACAACAAGATCTACGTCGTGGTCTGCGTCTGACCGGCGCCGCGCGCCAGGTCGACGAGCGTCCGGCAATCCCGCGGCAGACGGTTGCCGCGCCATGCGACGTGGTGGTCGGGCCGGATCAGGACCAGGTCGGCGCCGTAGATGGCGCGCGCCGCTGGATCCTCGACCGTCGCGACGGCGAGCGGCAGCCCCGGCACGCCGGCGGCGGCGAGCAGCGGGGCGGGATCGGCCGCGTCGCCGAACCGCAGCAGGGTGAATTCCGGCCCCAGCACGTCATGGAGCGCGCCGCCCGCCAGCCACGCATGAGGCGCGCGGGCGCCCGGACAGGCGTTGGGGGTGTAGGCGTTGGGGTCGTCCGGCGGCGGCGAGGACCCGTCCCCGGCGACGATCGGCGAGCCGGCATAGGACAGGCCGAGGAATATTCCGGGAATGGTGAACTCGAAATGCGCATGGGCCTCGACGAGCCGCCCGAGAGCCGCGCGCGCTTCCCGTCCGGCGGCGCCGGCCTCCTCGATCGCCGCGTCGACCGGCATGTGGCCGATCGAGTCGGCGAACCGGCTGGCGAAGGCGGTGTTGCGCCGGGCGATCGGCCGGCGCTCCGCCTCGTAGCTGTCGACCAGAAAGCCGCCGCCCCACCCCGCGATCTCGCCGGCCAGCTTCCAGGCGAGGTTGACCGCATCGTCGATCCCGGTGTTCATCCCCATCCCGCCGGTCGGCGTGAAGAGATGCGCCGCATCGCCGGCGAGGAAGACGCGGCCCCGGCGGTAGCGCTCGGCGACCAGCGCGTACCCCGCCGTCCAGTTCTGCGACGAAATGACGCGCAGTGGGAAATCCGCGCCGGCGGCGCGGCGGATCGCCGCCGCGGGATCGCGCATGCCGCCGTCCCCGGTGCCGAGCGCCGTGATGAACAGGAACTTGTCCCCGCCGTCGACCGGGATGAACAGGGCGCGGAATTCCGGGTTGAGGATCCAGTACTGCCAGGCGGGGTCCTGGGCGAGCCACCCGGCAGCGGGATCGGCCTCGAAATAGGTCGCGTACATCGGTCCGCCCATGATCGGACGGATCACCCCGGACTCGCCCGCGAGCTCGATCCCGAGCGCCGCGCGCACGCCGCTCCCCGCCCCGTCGCAGCCGATCAGGTAGCCGGCCTCGTAGACGATCTCGTCCGCGCCGTCGCTCCGCCGGGCAAGCGCCTCCACCCGGTCGCCGCGGTCGCGGAATTCCTCGAGCCGCCAGCCGAAGCGGACCTCGACCGCCGGCAGCGCGTCGACCGCCTGCTTGAGCTCGGCTTCGAGAAAGAGCTGGGAGCAGCGATGCGGCGGTTCCGCCGACGCCCAGCGGCCGGTGCCGGAAGCGGCTTCGGCCAGCGCCTCGCGCCGCGACGGCTGGCGGTAGCGGCCGATCTCGTAGCCGCTGAGCCGGGTAAAATAGGCGAGGTCGGTCGGGTGGTCGTCGTCGAGGCCGCGCGCGCGGACCGCCCGGGCGAGGCCGAGACGGCGCAGATGCTCCATGGTCCGGCTCGATATCGCGTTCGCCTTGGGATGGGTCGCCGTGGTCGGCCGGTCGTTGAGCAGCACACAGGAGACCCCGCGGCGCCCGAGCTCGATCGCCGCGATCATGCCGACCGGACCGCCGCCCGCGACGCCGCCGGAGACCCGCCGCTTCCCCGCCGGACGGGGCCCCCCCCCCCCGCGCGCGGCGCCGCGGCGGCCCCGCCGCTTCCCGGCCGGAAGGGTCACCGTCCCTCGCCGAGCGCGTCGATGCGTCTCGCGATCCCGGCGCGCTCCGGCGAGCCCTCGGGCAGGAGCCCGCGCAGGCGCGACCAGTGGCGGCGCGCGGCGGCGTTGTCGCCGGTCCGGTGAGCCGCTTCCCCCGCCTGCCTGAGCGCATCGCGCTCCTTCTCCGCCTCGCCGAGCACGCGGTACGAGCGGGCGAGCCGCGCCCAGCCCTCGGCGTCGTCCGGCTCCTCCTCCAGCCGGAGGGCGAGGCTCTCGACCATGCCGCGGATCATCGCCGCGCGCTCTTCGGGCGCCATCTGCCGCGCCGCTTCCACGTCCTCGCGGGTCGGGCCGGGCGCGAGGCTCGCGATCCGCCGGCGCAGCATGGGCAGCCATTCGGCGTCCTCGGGCGACGCCGCTTCCAGCGCGCGCCAGCGCGCCAGCGCGCCGTCCCGATCCCCCTTCTGCAAGGCCGCGAGACCCAGATAGAACCCCGCCCGCGGCTCTCCGGGATCGATCCTGAGCGCGGCGGCGAAGCCCTGTTCGGCCTCGGGCGTGACCGTCCCTGCGTTCGCGGCGGTGAGGGCCGCGGCGCGCAGCGACCTGAGATCGGCGTCGGCGGGAAGCAGCGCCGTGGCCCGGCCATAGGCGCGCGCCGCCTCGTCGTAGCGCCCGAGCGAGGCGAGCGAGCGTCCCAGCAGGCGCCAGCCGCGGATGTCGTCGGGCCGTTCCTCCATCCGCTCGGCGAGCCGCGCGACCAGCGTCGCCATGTCGGCCTCGCGCTCCGCCGGGCGGGGCTCGGATGCCGCGGCGCTCTCGCTTGCGGGCCCGCCGGAGAGCAGCGGCGCGCCCTGCCAGAGATAGAGCCCGCCTGCCGCGAGCGGCAGCACGCCGGCGAGAACCGCGGCCAGGATCGCCCGCGTCGGGGGGGCGTCGCGGCGCGCGGCGGGCTCCCGGCGCGCGGCGTCGGCGGCGAGCAGCCGGCGGCCGATCTCGGCGCGCGCGGCTTCGAGCTGGTCCCCGGTCACCAGGCCCCGGTCGCGGTCGCGCTCGATCTCGGCGAGCTGGTCGCGGTAGATCTCGACATCGTGCTCGGCGCGCGGCCGCGGCGGCGCCTGCCGCCTGAGCAAGGGGAGCAGAACGCAGAGAACCACTGCCAGCGCCAGGCCGGCGAGCACGGCGAACAGCATCACGGCGCCGGGTCCTCGTCGAGCAGCCGGGCGATGCGGGCCCGCTCCCCTTCGTCGAGCGCGTCCGCCTCGCGCGGGGAAGCGGGGCGGCGGCGGCGCCGGGGGGGGCGGGGGCCCGCCCCCCTTCGTCGGGCGCGCCCGCCTCGCGGGGGGAAGCGGCGCGGCGGCGGCGCGGGACCGCCGCGCCCGCCGCCGCGCCGATCAGCAGGATCGCCGCCGGGCCGAGCCACAGCGCCCAGGTCGCGGCCTTGAACGGCGGCGACAGCAGCACGAAGTCGCCATAGCGCGCGGTGACGAAACGGATCACCTCGTCGTCGCTCGCGCCCGCGGTCAGGCGTTCGCGCACCGCGATGCGCAAATCCCTGGCGAGCGGCGCGTCGGAATCGTCGATCGACTGGTTCTGGCAGACCAGGCAGCGGAGCTGCTTGGAAAGCGTCCGCGCGCGTTCCTCGAGCGCCGGATCGGCGAGGATCTCGTCGGGCTCGACCGCGCCCGCCGGCGCGGCGAGCAGCGTCAACGCGATGGCGACAAGGGCGGCGCGGCGGATCATCGGCCGAGCTCTTCGAGCAAAGGCAGGATCCGGGTCTCCAGATCGTGCGCCAGGATCGGGCCGATATGCTTGTATCGGATGCGCCCGGACCGGTCGAGGACGAAGGTCTCGGGATAGCCGTACACCCCCCAGTCGATGGCCACCCGCCCGCTGCGGTCGGCGCCGATGCGGCGATAGGGGTTGCCGAGCCTGTCGAGGAAGGCGCGGGCGGCGGCGGGCTCGTCCTTGATGTTGATGCCGTAGACCGGGACCCCGGCGCGGGCGAGGCGCATCAGCAGCGGGTGCTCCTGGCGGCAGGGCGGGCACCACGAGGCGAAGACGTTCACCAGCGCCGCCTCGCCCTTCAGGTCGGCGGTCCCGAGCCCGCCGGCCATGCCCTCGATCGGCGGCAGGTCGAACGCTGGCGCGGGCTTGCCGATCAGCGCGGACGGGACCGCGGCGGCGTCCTTCTCGCCGGTCCCGATCTGGTACAGATAGACCGCGAAGACCGCGGCGAGGGCGGCGAAGGCGGCGACCGGGACGATGGTGGAGAGCCTCGGCCCCGCCATCGTCAGGCGCCGGCCCCGGCCGCCCCCCCCCCCCCCCCCCCGGCCGGCGCCGCCCCGCCCCGCCGCCATCGTCGGGCGCCGGCCTCGCCCGCCTTGCCCGCCCGCGCCGGGCGCGGCGCGCCCACCCTGAGCCGGCGGTCGGTGAGGGAAACCGCGCCGCCCGCCGCCATCACCACCGCGCCGATCCAGATCCACGGCACCAGCGGATTGTGATAGAGCCGCGCGGTCCACGCGCCCGACGACGCGCGCTCGCCGAGCACGGCGTAGATGTCGGCGAGCCAGGTGGTGTGGATCGCCGCTTCGGTGGTCTCGGACTTCTCGGCGGGATAGCTCCGCTTCTCCGGCCTGAGCACGGCGAGCGCGCGGCCGCCGCGCTCGAGCTCGAAGCGCCCGGTCACCGCCCGGTAGTTGGGTCCCGCGGTTTCCGCCACGCCGCGGAAGACCAGCCGGTAGCCGGCGAGCTCGGCCGCGTCGCCGGGTTGCATCGAGAGGATCCGCTCGGTCTGCCAGGCGGACGACGCGGTGACGCCGGCGACCACGATGCCGAGCCCGGCATGCGCCACCGTCATCCCCCAGGCGCTGCGCGGCAGGCCCGCGGCGCGGCGCAGCACCGCGCCCGGCGCGAGCCGGAAGATGCCGATCCTGGCGGCCAGCTCGGCCAGCGCGCCGACGAACAGCCACGCCGCCAGGCCGAGCCCGAAGGCGGCCAGCAGGTCGCCGCCGCCCGCGCTCCACGCGACCGCGATTGTCGCCGCGACGGCGACGGCGGCGGCGATGCCGAGCCGGGAGAGCACGCCGGACAGATCGCCCCGCTTCCAGGCGAGCGTCGCGCCGATCGTGCAGGCGACCAGGAGCGGCACCATGACCGGCACGAAGGTCGCCTCGAAGAAGGGCGGGCCGACCGAGACCTTGCCGCCGCCGAGCGCATCGAGGATCAGCGGGTAGAGGGTGCCGAGGAGGACCACCGCGGCCGCCGTGGTCAGCAGCAGGTTGTTGAGCACCAGCGCCCCTTCGCGAGAGATCGGCGCGAACAGCCCGCCGCCCCGGAGCCCGGGCGCGCGGATCGCGTAGAGCGCGAGCGCGCCGCCGACGATGAGGACCAGGAGGAAGAGGATGAACACGCCGCGCCCGGGATCGGTGGCGAAGGCGTGGACCGAGGTGAGCACGCCCGAACGCACCAGGAAGGTGCCGAGCAGCGCAAGCCCGAATGTCAGGATGGCGAGCAGTACCGTCCAGCCCTTCAGCGCGTCGCGCTTCTCCACCACGATGGCGGAATGGAGCAGCGCGGTGCCGGCGAGCCACGGCATGAAGGAGGCGTTCTCGACCGGGTCCCAGAACCACCAGCCGCCCCAGCCGAGCTCGTAATAGGCCCACCAGCTGCCCAGCGCGATGCCCACCGTCAGCGCGCACCAGGCGAGCAGCGTCCAGGGGCGGACCCAGCGCGCCCAGGCGGGATCGACCCGGCCCTCGATCAGCGCCGCGACGGCGAAGGAGAACGAGATCGAGAACCCGACATAGCCGAGATAGAGGAAGGGCGGGTGGAAGGCGAGGCCGGGGTCCTGGAGCAGCGGGTTGAGGCCCTGGCCCTCGACCGGCGCCGGGGCGAGGCGGAGAAACGGGTTGGAGGTGAACAGGATGAAGGCGAAGAAACCCGCCGCCACCAGCCCGTGGACGGCGAGCACGCGGGCGCGCAGCGTCGCGGGCAGGTTGTCGCCCAACCCCGCGATCATGGCGCCGAACAGGGTGAGGATCAGCACCCACAGCACCATCGAGCCTTCGTGGTTGGCCCAGACTCCGGTCACCTTGTAGAGCAGCGGCTTCAGCGTGTGGGAATGCCGGGCGACCAGCTCGACGGAAAAATCCGAGACCACGAAGGCGTGGCCGAGCGCGAGGAAGGCGATCGCGACGAGGACGAACTGGACGATCGCCGCGGGCCTCGCCGTCGCCATCAGGGCGGGCTCGCCCCTGGCCGCGCCGATCATCGGCAGAATCCCCTGCACCAGCGCCAGCAGGAAGGCGAGGATGAGCGCGAAATGGCCGATCTCGGCGATCATTCTCCGCCCCCCGGCGCGCCGCGCCACCGTCCCGATTCCTTGAGCGCGTCGGCGACCTCCCTGGGCATGTAGGTCTCGTCGTGCTTGGCGAGCACCTCGTCGGCGCGAAACCGCCCCGCGGAATCGAGCTGCCCCTCGGCGACGACGCCCTGGCCCTCGCGGAACAAATCGGGGAGGACGCCGGTATAGGCGACCTCGATGGTGTTCAGGGTGTCGGTGACGCGGAACCGGACGGTCGTCGCGTCGGCGCCGCGGATTACCGAATCCTTGACCACGATGCCGCCGATGCGGAACCGTCGGTCGGGCGGGGGCGTGTGCTCGGCCACATCGCTCGGGCTGTAGAAATAGACGATGCTGTCCTCGAAGGCGGCGAGCACCAGGGAAGCCGCGGCGCCCAGCGTCACCATGCCGCAGACGACGAAGGCCAGGCGGCGCCGCTTAGCCCGCATCGCCGGTCCCGGAACCGGAGCGGGTGCGTCCGCGCCGCGCCCGCCGCGGCCCGTCTTCTTCCAGCGCCGCGACCTCGCGCCTCAGCACGCGCAGGCCGCGCGCGCTGTGGACCGCGAGCCCGCCGATGACGATCAGGGCGACCGCATAGGCCGGCCAGACGAAACCCGCGTAACCGCCCATCGAGAGGAATTCCAGGATCTCGGCCATGCTCCGCTGCGTCCGCCCCGGCGTGAACCACGCCCCTTCATGCATCTAGGACAAGCCGGTTCCGGTGTCCATGCCGCCGACCGCCGGGGCGTGCGCGCGGGCGTGGCGCAGCGCGCGCAGACGCCGCGCCAGAAGCCCCGCGCGGACCCGGACGAAGAGCAGGGTCAGGAACAGGCACAGGAAGCCCGCCGCCATCAGCAGCAGCGGCGCCAGCATCGAGTCGTGGATCGCCGGCGCGCCGATCCGGGTCACGCTGGCCGGCTGGTGCAGCGTGTTCCACCAGTCGACCGAGAACTTGATGACCGGCAGGTTGACCGCGCCGACCAGGGCCAGGATCGCCGACGACCGGTCGCCGCGCGCGGTGTTGTCGAAGGCGTTGGCGAGCGCGATATAGCCGAGATAGAGGAAGAGCAGGATCAGCACCGAGGTCAGCCGCGCGTCCCAGACCCACCAGCGCCCCCATATCGGCTTGCCCCACAGCATCCCGGTGGCGAGGCAGACAATGGTGAAGCAGGCGCCGATCGGGGCCGCGGAGTGGGCGATGACATGTGCCAGCGGATGGCGCCAGATCAGCCCGGCGGCGGCGCCGAGCGCCATCGTGGCGTAGCAGAACAGGGCCATCCACGCCGCCGGCACGTGGATGTACATGATGCGGACGGTCTCGCCCTGCTGGTAGTCGGCCGGCGAGAACCCGAGCCCGACCACCAGCCCCGCGCCGATCAGAAGCGCCGCGCCCCAGCCCGTCCAGGGCTGGACGCGGTCGGCGAGGCGCAGAAACCGCGCCGGGCTGGCCAGACCGTGCAGGCGTGACACCGAACTCTCCCGATACACTGGCGGAGTATGACTATACGGAAATAGTGATCCCGGGCGGCACGCTCAATGCAGTCATTCCAGCGCCTGGCGGACCGCCGCCGCCGACGCCCAGGGGCACAGCGCCGAGGCGGCCAGCGCCATCGCGGCCAGCACCATCAGATGCTGGCGCACCGGGAGGCCGGCGATCGCGGCATCGACCGCGGCGGCGCCGAAGATCAGCACCGGAACGAGCAGCGGCAGCACCAGGATCGAGAGCAGCACCCCGCCGCGGCGCGCGCCCAAGGTGAGCGCCGCGCCGACCCCGCCGATCAGGCTGACGGTCGGCGTGCCGAGCGCCATCGCCGCGACCAAAGCGAGATAGCCGCCGCCGCCGAGATCGAGCAGCAAGGCGAGCAGCGGGCTGGCCGCGACCAGCGGGATGCAGGTGGTCAGCCAGTGGGCGAGCATCTTGGCGGCGACGACCAGCGACAGCGCGAGCGGGGAGAGCGCCAGCACCTCGAAGTTGCCGTCCTCGTAGTCGCCGAGGAACGGGCGCTCGAGCGAGAGCATCGCGGCCAGCAGGGCGGCGACCCAGAGCACGCCGGCGGCGATGCGGGCGAGCAGATTGGCCTCGGGCCCGACCCCGAAGGGAAACAGGATCGCGGCGAGGACGAAGAACATCACCGCGGTCGCGGCCTCGCCGGGCTCGCGGATGGCGAGCCTGAGCTCGCGCCCGAGCGCGGCGGCGAAGGCGTTCACGGCCGCACCGCCGGGCCGGCGGCGTAGCGGCCGACATCGAGCGCCGCCGCGCCGGCGAGGTCGAGCGCCGTGTTGGTCGAGACCACGCAGCAACCGCCGCCCGCGCAATGCGCGCGGATCGCCGCATGCACCGCCGCGACCCCCTCGCCGTCGAGCGCCACCGTCGGCTCGTCGAGCAGCCAGAGCGGCGCGGCCGATGCCGCGATGCGCGCCAGCGCGAGCCGCCTGCGCTGGCCGGCCGGCCGGAAGCGGGGCGGCCGGGCGGGGGGCGGGGGGGGCGCCGGCGCGAGCCGCCTGCGCTGGCCGGCCGACAGGAAGCGGGCCGGCAGGTCGGCGAGCGGCGCGAGGCCGAACTCATCGAGCGCCCGGTCGATTCCGTCGCGCTCGCCGCGCAGCGCGGCCCAGAAACGCAGATTCTCGGCCACGGTGAGCGCGAGCTTCACCGCGTCGAGATGGCCGACATAGTGGAGCCTGGCCGCATGCGCGTCCCGGTCGTCGGCGATGTCGGCGCCGTGCCACTGGACGGCGCCGGATACCGGGGCGAGCAGCCCGGCCATGATGCGCAGCAGGCTCGACTTGCCGCTGCCGTTGGGTCCGCTGAGCACCAGGACGTCCCCGGCCCCCAGGGCGAATTCCAGACCGGAAAACACCCAGCGGTCGCCGCGCATGCAATCGAGCGCGCGGCCCGAGAACGCAATCGCCGGATCGGAGCGCGCGCGGTTCACCGCGAGGCGGGCATGCGCTAGCGCCGTTCCTCGTAGGACGGGCGCAGGTTTTCGATCATCGCCACCAGCCCGTCGAGCGCGGCGCCGATGAAGGCCGTCCCCTGCCCGGCGCTGGCGACATGCGGGTTGCCGAAGATCGAGGCGTGGTTGGTCTCCGGGCTGGGACGCCGGCGATAGGTGCGCGAGGGCTCGACCCGGGCGACCAGGTCCCAGCCGACCAGCGGCGTGTAGACCCCCTCGATGCGGTCCATCTTGACCAGCTCCGGCCGGGTGGCGAGCTGGAAGGAGGTCTCGAACTCCCCGCCATGGCCCATCCCGCCGACTTCCGAGTTGCGCAGCGCGTCGATCCCGGCCGCGCCGGGCTCCCAGTAGCTCACCGCCGTCACCTGGAAGTCGTGCGCCTCGTCGAGATCGTCGACCAAGCGGCGCGCGACCGCATCGTTGGACGTGCCGTTGGGCCGGTTGCCGTTGAGGATCAGGATGTCGGTAAAACCCTGCCTGACCAGCGCCGCGCCCACCTCGTAGACCAGCTCCTGATAGGTCGGGATGGAGAGCGAGATCGTGCCGGGGAAGTGCTCGAAGGTCTTGGAGACCGCATAGGGCACGGCCGGCGCGACCACCGCGCCGACCCGCTCGGCGAGGCGGACCGCCATGTGGTCGGCCTGGTGGGTGTCGGTGTCGCAGGGCATGTGCGGCCCGTGCGACTCGGTCGCCCCGGTGGGCAGGATGACCAGCCTGCCCGCCTCGATCGCCGCGCGCACCTCGTCATAGGTCATGTGGGCGATGCGGACTTCCATCAGCGCGACCGCGCCTCGGACAGCAGGCGGTGGATCATGTCCGGCGACATCGGCGATTCGCGCACCGGCGCGATGCCGAGCGGCGCCAACGCGTCCTCCATCGCCGAGGCGACGACCTGCGAGACCGGGATGGTGCCGGCCTCGCCGACGCCCTTGATGCCGAGCGGGTTGAGCGGCGACGGCGTCTCCATGTGGAGGATCTCGGCGTCCGGCACCTCGGTCGCGTAGGGCATCAGGAAGTCCATGAAGTTGGCGGCGAGCGGGGTGCCGTTCTCGTCGAACGCGCAGCGCTCGTAGAACGCGCCGCCGATCCCCTGGCCGATGCCGCCCATCACCTGCCCCTCGACGATCATCGGGTTGATCATGTTGCCGCAGTCGTGGATGCAGAGATAGCGCCTGATCTCCATCGCGCAGGTATCGGGGAAGAACTCGACGATCGCGGCATGGACGCCGTAGGCCCAGGTCGCATGCGACGGGCTGAAATAGTCGGTCTCTTCGATCCCCGGCGCCTGGCCTTCGGCCAGCGGCGGGCCGTCATGGGTCGAGGCCGGCGCGAACTGCGTCGCGGTCTGGGACGCCTCGTTGAAGGCGTAGCGCAGCGGGTTCGACGCGGTGGCGATCTCGGCCAGCGACACCGAACGGTTGCCGTCGACGATCCAGGCGCGCCCGTCGCGGAGCTCGATCGAATCCTCGTCGGTCTCCAGCATGTTGGCGGCGGCGGCGATTATGCGGGCGCGCGCCTTGACGGCGGCCTTGTGGATCGCGTTGCCGCTGACCACCGCGGCCCGGCTCGCGAACGTCGCCACCCCCCACTCATGCGCCTGGGTGTCGCCCTCGGCGAAGATCACGTCCTTCACGTCGCAACCCACCTGGTCGGCGGCGATCTGGGCGAACACCGTCTCGTGCCCCTGGCCCTGGCTGGTGAGCCCGGTGGTGACGTAGACCTTGCCGGTGATCGGGTGGACCTTCACGTGGCCGCCCTCATAGGGGCCAAGCCCGGTCCCCTCGACATAGAAGCCGAGCCCGAAGCCGAGATAGCGGCCCGCGGCGCGGGCCGCCTCCTGCTCCGTGCGGAAGGACGCGAGGTCGACGGTCTCGGTGATCAGGTCGAGCGCCTTCTCGTACTCGCCCGAATCGTAGTTCACGGCCAGCCCGTCGGCGAACAGCAGCCCGTCCCGCACATAGGGGAACTCGCCGGGCCCGATGAAGTTGCGCCGGCGGATCTCGGTCCGGTCGATGCCGAGCTCGTCGGCGAGCTGGTCGAGGGCGCGCTCGATGGCGAAGCAGGCCTGCGGCCGGCCGCAGCCGCGATAGGGCGTGACCTGGACGCAGGGCGTGTAGACCAGGGTCATCTCGACCCAGATGTCGGGGATGCGGTAGGGGCCGGCGATCGAGGTCGAGGCGACCTGGGCGACGGCGATGCCGTAGGGGATGAAGGCGCCGGTGTCGTGGACGAACGAGTCGCGCAGCGCGAGCACCGTCCCGTCCTTCCTGGCGGCGAGCGAGATCTCGTGGATCTGGGCGCGTTCCTGGCTCGCGCCGATGAAGTTCTCGACCCGGTCCTCGATGTATTTCACCGGCCGGTCGAGCTCCATCGCCGCGTAGGGGACGAGGATCTCGTCGGGGTGGAACATCATGATCTTCTGGCCGAACCCGCCGCCGACATTGGGGGCGATGACCCGGATCCGGTCCTCGTCGATGTCGAACAGCGAGGCGAGCCCGCCGCGCACCGAGATCGTCGCCTGGGTCGAATCCCACACCGTGAGCTCGCCCGACACCCCGTCCCAGCGGGCGGCGACCGCCCGGCACTCCATCGGCGCCGCGGTCGAGCGTTCGAGCCGGACGCGCACCGTGGTCGTGTGCTCGGCGGCGGCGAAGGCGGCATCGGGGTCGCCGCTCTGCTGGACGAAATGGGCGGCGACGTTGTTGGGGATGTCGTCATGCACCAGCGGCGCACCGTCGGCGACCGCCCTGTCCAGGTCGAGCTCGACCGGCAGCGGCTCGTACTCGACCGCGATCGCCGCGCAGGCATCCTCGGCGGCATACCGGTCGACCGCGACCACCATCGCGATGCACTGGCCGGCGTAGAACACGTCGCCCCGGGCGAGCGGACGCTGGGTCTTGCCGCCCGAGGTGATGCAGGGGTGCGGGATCAGCATCGGCAGCTCGGCGTCGAGCGCGCCGATATCGTCGGCCGTGTAGACCGCGACCACATCGGGCAGCACCTCGGCTTGCGACGTGTCGATCGAGCGGATCCGGGCGCGCGCATGTGCGCTTCTCACGAACGCCGCGTGCAGCGCGCCGGGCAGCGAGATGTCGTCGATGAACGCGCCCTCGCCCTTGAGCAAGGCGGGGTCCGCGTTGCGCTGGACCGGTTCGCCGAACTGCCGTGTCGACATGCGCTTCTCCTCAGCCTTCGGCCGCGTTCATCAGCTCGACCGAACGGCGGAACGCCTTGACGATGTTGTTGTAGCCGGTGCAGCGGCAGAGATTGCCCGACAGCACCTCGCGGATCGCGGTCTCCGAGAGGTCGGGCTCGGGGGTTTCCTCGAGATAGCTCAGCATCGACATCACGAATCCCGGCGTGCAGTAGCCGCATTGCAGCCCGTGGCATTCCATCATCGCCTGCTGGATCGGGTGCAGCGTGCCGTCCCCGGCGGCGACGCCCTCGATGGTGCGGATCTCGGCGCCGTCCGCCTGCACCGCGAAGGCGAGGCAGGACCGCCCGGCGCGGCCGTCGATCATCACCGTGCAGCAGCCGCACACCCCGTGCTCGCAGCCGACATGGGTGCCGGTGAGGCCGAGCTCGTGGCGGATGAAGTCGCTGAGCAGCAGGCGCGGGCTGGCCTCGCGGGTGACGGTCTCGCCGTTGATCGTGAGCGTCACCGGGATCCTGGGATCGGACGAGGTCGCGGGTATCGCCTTCTTCAGCACGCTCTTCGCCATCGCCTAGCCTCCCGCCCGCTTCGCGGCGGTGGCCGCGGTGCGCCGCACCAGCGCCGCCAGCAGATCCTTGCGGTACGCCTCGCTCGCCTGCAGATCGGCTTGCGCGGTGACGTACTCCTTCGCCGCCTCGCCGGCTGCGTTGCGCGCCGCCTCGTCGAGCGTGCCGCCGGCGAGCGCGTCTTCGGCGGCGGCGAGCCGGACCGGTCTCGAAGCGATGCCGCAGGCCGCGATCCGCGCCGCGCGGCACACGCCGCCCTCGACGGTGAGCAGGGTGCAGACGCCGGCGAGCGCGTAATCGCCCTTGCGCCTGGCGAATTCCTCGAACGCATATCCGGTCGCCGGAGCCAGGGCGGGGATGCGGATCTCGGTCAGGATCTCGGCCTGGTCGAGGCTGGTGGTCATGTGGAAGCGGAACAGGTCGGCGGCGGCGATCTCGCGGCTGCCGCCCGGGCCCTCGACCGTCACCGCGCCGCCGGTCGCGACCAGCAGGCAGGGAAGCTCGGCCGCGGGATCGGCATGGGCGATGCTGCCGCCGACGGTGCCCCGGTTGCGGATCGCGATATGGGCGACGTTGTCGAGCACCTCGCCGATCAGCGGGTTGGCCGCGTTGGCCGCCGCGTCGGTTTCCAGCTCGCGGTGCCGGGTCATCGCGCCGACGCGGATCGTCCCGCCCTCGACCGCGATCCCCCGGAGCGCCGCGATCCTCTGCAGGTCGACCAGCCGGCCCGGGGTGGAGAGGCGGAAATTCATCGTCGGGATCAGGCTCTGCCCGCCGGCCAGCGGGCGCGCGGTCTCGTCCCCGGCGAGCGCCGCGACCGCCGCCTCGACGGTCTCCGGCGCGACATAGTCGAACAGCGCGGGCTTCACTCCGCCGCCTCCGCCGTGGTCTCGGCCCACCACCCGGAATCGGGGTCCTGCCACCCCTCGGGCCAGTCGAGCCCGCCGGCTTCGCGCGCGGCCTCGACATAGGGGCCCCGGTCGAACATCGGCAGCGCGCCCCGCCGCGCCCGCATCCGCGCCCGGCATGCATCGGTCGCCGGCCCGTCGACCCCGAGGCGCGCCCCGTCCCGCCCGAGGATCACGCCGTACGCCTCTTCAGCCGCCCGTTCGGAGACCAGCCCGCACTCGACGTCGTAGGCGACGCGTTCGGGCTCGCGCAGCAGGGGATCGCCCCAGCCGCCGCCGCCGGTGGTCCGGATGCGCACGGTCGAGCCCGCCGGGACCTCGATATTGTCCGCCATGCCGGCGATCTCGCGCTCCTCCCCGGACCCGTCCTCGACCGCGATCCGGTAGGTCGAGCCCGGCCCGCCGCCATTGACGCCCCAGGTGTTGACCAGCGCGCGGTCGGCGTTGGACAGCAGCCGGCAGGGTTGCAGCGTGCGGATGCGCTTGTCGTAGCCGAACCCGCCGCGGCGGAACCCCGCCCCGCCGGAATCGCGGGCGAGCCCCAGCTTCTCCACCAGGACGGGGTAGCGCGTCTCGGAGAACTCGGCCGGCAGGTTGCGCGAGTTGGGGACGATATGGACCACGTCCGAGCCGTCGGCCCAGGGCCGGCCCGGCCCGCCGCCGCCGAGCACCTCGCGGAACAGGAAGAAATCCCGGTTCGAGGCGCCGCCATGCAGCCCCCAGATGCGGATCGTCTCGTGATCGGCCGGCATCCGCCCGCCGGTCGCCTTGGACAGCAGCGCGGCGAAGATGCCGAGCGAGCGCAGCAGGATGAAGAACCGCATCCCGGTCGCCTTGCCGAAATTGGGCGTGACCAGCGTCCCCTTCTCCGGGAATTTCACGTCGATCACGTCGAGCACGCCCTCGTTCATGTCGATCTCGGCGGCGCGCTCGGGCGAGGAGGCGAGCGAGCGCAGGACGGGGCCCATCCACTTGCGGACGAACTTGCCGTCCGAATAGTCGATCGCCCAGTTGATCGGCCCCCTGGCCTCGCGGCTGGTGCCGGTGAAGTCGAGCAGGATCTTCTCGGCGGTCTTGGTCATGGTGACCCGCATCGCGTGCAGCCGGGGCGCATCGACGCCGTCGTTCTCGATATAGTCCTCCCAGGCGTAGACCCCGTCCTCGATCCTCGGCAGGAGCTCGCGCCGGATCGTCTCGGCGCAGTTCTCGATCATCGCGTCGAACGCCGCTTCCAGCACGTCCGCGCCGTAGCGCTCGGCGAGCGCCACCACCCGCTTCGTGCCCAGCATGGCGGCGCCGATCTCGGCGTCCAGGTCGCCGCGCAGATGCTCCGACAGGCGGGAGTTGCGCTCGATGATGCGGAACGCCGCCTCGTTCACCCTGCCGCCCTCGTAGAGCTTGATCGGCGGGATCACCAGGCCCTCGGTCCACATGTCCTCGGCATGGACCGGCAGGCTGCCCGGCACCGAGCCGCCGACATCGTCGTGGTGGCCGAACACCTGGGAGAAGCCGATCAGCCTTCCCTGGTGGAAGATCGGCAGGGTGGAGCAGAGGTCGGGGATGTGGCCGATGCCGCCGGACGAGTTGTAGGGGTCGTTCCAGAAGAACACGTCGCCCGGGTCGATCTCGTCGGGTCCGAAATACTCGAACACCGGCTCGACCAGCGCCGAGTAGGACCGCCCGGTCAGCTTGCGGCCCCTGGCGTCGAACAGGGCGACCCGGTAGTCGTGCTGGTCGCGGATCATCGGCGAGCGCGAGGTGCGCTCGACGGCGGCCTCGATCTCGAGCTCGGCGGAGCGGATGGTGCCGGTGATGATCTCGAGCTCGACGGGCCCGAGCTCGCGTGCCGCTTTGCCGCGTTCGCTCATGAGGATTTCTCCAGGATGAGATTGCCGTAGCGGTCGACGATCGACCGCCAGGTTTCCGGGACCACGGTGGTCGAACCGTACTCCTCGACGATCGCCGGGCCCGCGATCGCGGCGCCGACGCCGAGATCGCCGCGCCGCCAGATGCCGCATTCGACCCAGCCGCCCGCGCGCCAGTAGACCCGCCGCGAAGCGGCCGGCGCGGCCTCGCCGCCCGCGTCTTCGAGCGGGCGGATACCGGGGCGGTGCACGCGCCCGACCGCCTGGACCCGGAGGCTCACCACCTCGACATCCTGGCGTCCCTCGTAGTGGAAGCCGAAGGTGCCTTCGTGCACGCCGTGGAAGTCGCGCCACATCGTCGCCACCGCATCGGCCCCGGGCGGGATCGGCACCGGCACCTCGTGGCCTTCCCCGACATAGCGGACATCGGCGCTGCGGACGAGCCGGATCGCATCGCGCGCCACGCCCTCCGCCGCGATCTCGTCCAGCCCCCGCTCCTCCAGCGCGCGCCACAGCGCTTCGAGCTCGTCCGCGTCGTGGCCCGATTGCTGGCGCACGCAGGTCCTCACATAGTCGCGCTTGATGTCGGAGACGTGGAGCCCGAAGGCCGACAGATTGCCCGGGTTGGGCGGCACGATGGCGGTGGCGATGCCGAGGAAATCCGCGACCTCGGCGGCGAACAGCCCGCCGGCGCCGCCGAAGGCCACCATCGCGTAGTCGCCCGGGTCGAGGCCGCGCGTGGTGGTGACGCGGCGGATGCCGTGCACCTGGTTGGCCGAGGCGATTTCGAGCACCCCGGCGGCCGCCTCCTCGGCCGGGATCTCCAGCTTGCGCCCGAGCGCCCGGTAGGCCGCGCGGGCGGCGCCGGCGTCGAGTGCGAGCCCGCCGCCGATCAGCGCCTCGGGCAGGCGGCCGAGCACGAGGGCGGCATCGGTCACCGTGGGCTCGGCGCCGCCGCGGCCATAGCAGATCGGCCCCGGATCGGCCCCGGCGCTCCTGGGCCCCACCTTGAGCGCGCCATAGTCGTCGATCCAGGCGAGCGAGCCGCCGCCGGTGCCGACGGTCTCGATATCGAGCATCGGCGACTTGACGGGGTAGCTCTCGATCACCGCGTGGCTGGTGAGCTGCGGGGTGAGGTTCTGGACCAGCGAGACATCGGTCGAGGTGCCGCCGACATCGAGCGTGAGGACGTTGCGGTAATCGGCGAGCCGCGCCATGTGGGTCGCGCCGAGCACGCCGCCGGCCGGGCCCGACACCAGCATGGTGACCGGCTTCTCGGCCGCCCTGGCGCTCGAGACGATGCCGCCGTTGGACTGCATGATGAGGAACGGCACCGCGCCCGAGCGCGCGCGGATGCTGCGCTCGGCGTGGCCGAGATAGGTCTTGCAGTAGGGCTTCACCATGACGTCGATCAGGGTCGTCATGGCGCGCTCGTATTCGCGGTATTCGGGCAGCACCACGGATGACAGAGAGACGTGGATGCCGGGATGGCGTTCGGCCACCAGCCTGCCGACCCGCTCCTCATGCGCCGGGTTGGCGTAGGCGTGCAGCAGGCAGACCGCGAGCCGCGTCACCCCGAGCGCGACCAGCTCGTCGGCAGCGGCGGCGACGCTCGCCTCGTCGAGCGGGGCGAGCTCCGAGCCGTCATGGCGCATCCGCCCGGCCGCCTCGCGCACCAGATGCAGCGGCACCAGGCGCTTCGGCTTGACCCAGAAGAAGGAGTTGCCGTAGCCGTCGGGGACCGACTGGCGGGCGATCTCGATCAGGTGCCGGAAGCCTTCGGTCACCAGCAGGCCGAGGCCCTCGAATCTGTGCTCCAGCACCGCGTTGGTGGCGGTCGTGGTGCCGTGCAGGATGCGGTCGATATCGCCCCTCCCGGCGGACGCCGCGTCCAGCACCTCGTCGATCCCGTTGAGCAGGCCCCGGCTCGGGTCGGCCGGCGTGCTCGGCGTCTTGATGGCGAACTGGTCGCCGGTCTCCTCGTCGAGCGCGATCACGTCGGTGAACGTGCCGCCGGTGTCGATGGCTATGCGAAGCGCCATGATTCGACCGTTATTTCAATACTCTAACCATGCTGCGACGATATTGTCAGCCGGTCGCGGCGTCAAACAGGCGCGGCTCGATCCGGGCGCTCCATTGCGCCAGCAGATCGGCCGAGTCCATCACCAGCCCCATATGGATCGAGACCATCTTGAGCGCCGCCGCCTCCATCTCGTCGTTGGTGCCGCGCACCAGGTCCTGGAGCACGACGACGCGGTAGTCGCGGTTGCTGGCATCGAAGGCGGCGTTGAGCACGCAGCAATCGGTGAACCCGCCGTTCAGCACCACCGTCCGGACCTCCATGTTGCGCAGCAGGAAGTCGAGATCCGTCGGGTAGAACACCGACAGCCGCTTCTTGGTCTGGACGATCTGGTCGCCCGGCTCGACCCGGGTCTCGAACTCGGTCCAGCGGCTGCCCTCGATGGCGTGTTCGTCGGCGTTGGGGATCTCGCCGACATAGAGCGGGAAGACATCGCGCCAGGCCGCGCGCAGGCCGTTGACGTCGTCCACCCCGCCTTTCCGCAGCACCGACCTGACATGGACGATGGGCACGCCGAGCCGGCGCGCCGCGTCGTGGAAGGCGTCGATCGGGGCGACGATCTCGCGCGCCCGCGGCGCCGGGCACGGGCAGTCGGGCGTGTCGGCGAGGTGGCCCTGGTGCATGTCGATCGAGACGATCGCCGATTTCGACGCATCGGCGTAGAGGTCGAACCCGTCCGGCAGAACCCGGCGGTCGCCGTAGACATAAGCCTCCATCCCTGCCTCCCCCGTCAGTGTTCCCGCCCGTTCTCGCTCTCCGCCCAGTCGGCGATCAGCCGGCGGATGCGGGCGTCGCGGTCGGCCGCGCCCTGGTGCGCGCCCTCGATATTGATCGCGGTGATCCGGTCCCCGATGCGCCGGAGAAGCGCCTCGTCGTCGCCGCCTGGAACCGCCGGGATGCGGACCACCGTGTCGTGGCAATAGGTCGGGATCCGCCCGCCGGCGCGGATCTGCGACGTCTTCGGCTCGCCGCCCGAAGCGACGCGGCGGATCTCGGCCCTGAGCAGCTTGCGCAGCATCAGCACTCCCGTGTCGGTCGCCGTCATGTGTTCCAGCGCATGGACGGCGATCGGCCGCTGGCTGGTCTGGGCGTCGAAATCGCCCGGGATGCGCTGGCGGTCCTCGTAGCCGCGCGCGCCGTCCTGGCCGAAGAAATCGACCGATTCGGGGCCGCACGCGCTTTCGTCGGCGTTGTCGCCCGGATCGCTGTCCGGGTGGAAATGGCGCCAGCCGATGATGCGGCAGGTCCGGTTGTCGACCGGCGTGGTCCAGCGCGTGATGCCGACCCGGCCGTAGAGCCTGGGCTGCCGGCCGTCCTCCCAGATATGGCCCACCTGGGCGATGTTGCCGAAGAGGATGTCGTTCGAGCGCACCCAGACATTGTCGCCCCAGCGCCGCGTGGTGACGTAGATCATGCCGGTCGGGGTCTCGCGGAACCCGGTCACCGGGAGTTCGCCCCAGGCGTCGGCGAACTGGGAGAAGCTGATCCGCGTGTGGAGGAACACCGCGTGCGCCGGGTCCATCACGTTCTCCTGCACCTGGAGCCAGTTGCAGGGGTAGGTGATGTAGTAGGGGACCAGCCGGTCGTCCGGCATGGCGAATGAGTCATAGGGCGCGAATTCCGGCCGCTTCCCGGGCGGGCCCATATAGGCGAAGACCAGCCCGTCACGCTCCTCCACCGGGTAGGCGCCGTGATAGAGCCGGTCCTTGAGCGTGCTGGCGGGCGGCTCGCCGGGGGTCTCGAGGATCCTGCCGTCGGGGGCGAACAGCCAGCTGTGATAGCAGCAGCGGAGGCCCCCGGGCTCGACCACGCCGTATTCGAGCGAGGTGCCGCGATGGCTGCAATGGCGGTCGAGCAGCCCCCACGCGCCGCCCCGGGTGCGGAACAGCACCAGATCCTCGCCGAACATGCGGATCTTGAGCGGCAGCTCGCCCACCTCGGAGGCGATGGCGACGGGCTGCCAGAACCGCCTCAGATACTCGCCGCAGGGCGAGCCGCGCTCGACATGGGTGAGCTCGCAATCCTCGTCCGGCGTCGGCGGGTTGTGGTAGGCGCCGTAGGGCGTGCGCAGAAAATGCTTCTGCACGGCCATCCATCCTCCTCCTCGATCGCCCGGGGCGAATGCTAGAGCCTATCCGTCGCGTATGGAACCGCGGCGTCCCCCGATACGCGGCGTAGCCTGTCCCGAGCGAAGCCGAGGGGCCGTATCGAAGGACGGCGGAACGAAAAAGGCGCCGGCGGTTCCGGCGCCCACTCTCGCGAGGATGGCAAATATACCCCGAAACGCGTCCCGTGTCAAGCGTTATTTTGCCTAATCGGAATAGGTCAGCAATGTTGACCATTGTTTCACGTGAAACATTGTCCCGAAACGGTACTATTTCCGCCGCCACCGAAAGCCAGCCGCGCGGGAGCGGCAAATTGCCCGCCGCCGGCCGGGCTGCTAGCGTTCGCCGGGCGCGGCGGGGCTCGGGAGGCGGGATGGAGCGGCGGCGGATACGGTTCGGCACCTTTCTCGCGCCGTTTCATTCGGTGCGCGAGAACCCGACGCTCGCGCTGGAACGCGACCTCGCCCTGGTGGAACATCTCGACCGGCTCGGCTTCGACGAGGTCTGGGCGGGCGAGCACCATTCGGGCGGCATGGAGATCATCGCCTCGCCCGAGATCTTCATCGCCGCGGCGGCCGAGCGCACGCGGCGGATCGGACTCGGGACCGGCGTCGTCACGCTGCCCTACCACCACCCGTTCATGGTCGCCGAGCGGATCAACCAGCTCGACCACCAGACCAGAGGGCGGACCATGTTCGGCGTCGGCGCCGGCGCGCTGCCCTATGACGCCGACATGATCGGCGTCGATGTCGGGCGCATCCGCGACATGATGACCGAGGCGCTCGACGTCATCCTGCCGCTGCTCGACGGCGAGACGGTGAGCCGGAGCACCGACTGGTTCGAGCTCCGCGAGGCAAGGCTCCAGCTCGCCCCCTTCACCCGGCCGCGCGTCGAGCTCGCCGTCCCCTCGGTGGTGTCGCCGTCGGGCCCGCGGGCGGCCGGCAAGTACGGCATGAGCCTGCTGTCGACTGCCGCCACCACCGCCGCCGCGTTCGAGGCCCTGCCCGAGACCTGGCGGATCTGCGCCGGGGAAGCCGAAGCGCATGGCCGGACGGCCGAGCGCGCGCGCTGGCGGCTGGTCGGTCCGGTCCACGTCGCCGAGACCCGCGAACAGGCGCGCGCCAATGTCCGCTTCGGCATCCAGGAGTGGCTGCACTATTTCGCCCATGTCGGCCATTTGCCGCTGGACGCGACCGGCGAGGGGGATGTGGATTCCGACATCGACACGCTGATCGGGTCCAGGATCGCGGTGATCGGCACGCCGGACGATCTCGCCGCTCAGATCGAACGGCTGGAGCGCCAGTCGGGCGGGTTCGGCGTGTTCCTGGACATGGCCCATAACTGGGCCGACTTCGCCGCCACCAGGCGCAGCTACGAGCTGATCGCGCGCTATGTCATGCCCCGCTTCGACGGGCGGGGCGGGCGGCAGGAGGAGGCCTATCGCTGGGCGATGGCGAAGAAGCCGGTGCTCGCGGAGCGGCGCCAGGCGGGCATCGACAGGGCGATCCGCGACCTCAATCCTCGTAAGTGATCTCCGCCGTCTGGGCGATCCCGCCATCCGGCGTGAGCGCCCACAGCCGGCCTTCGCCGTCGCCGGGTCCGGGCGCGCCGTTGACGGTGAACGGCGCGCCGTCGAACAGCGGCGCGAGCGCGCGCACCGCGTAGGATTTGAGCGTCGCCCCGGGCCGCGCGCGGCGGAACAGGTCGAGCAGCAGCGTGGTGATCAGGTTGCCGTGGACCAGCAGGCCCGGATAGCCCTCGACCCCGGTCACGTAGTCGCGGTCGTAATGGATGCGGTGGCTGTTCATGGTGAGCGCCGAGTAGCGGAACAGGAGCACGGCGGTGGGCTCGATCTCGCGCGACCAGACCGCCTCGATCCCGGGCGGCTGCCGCCTGGGCGGCGGCGCGGCCGCCTTGCCCGCATCGGCCGCGCGATACACCGTCGCGTGCTCCTCGTGGGTGGCGAGCCCGTCCTCGCCGAAGATCTCGTGGCGCACGGTGACGAAGCAGAGCGTGCCGGAACGCCCGCTCTTGGGCGCCACGTCGGCGATGGTCGAGACCCGCCTGGCGGTCTCGCCGACCCGGAGCGGGCGGTCGAAGCGCATCCTTACCCCGGCCCACATGCGGCGCGGCAGGGGCACCGGCGGCATGAAGCCGCCCTTCGCCTTGTGCCCGTCGGGCCCGGTGTCGGCGAGCTTCACCACCTCGGGGAAGTAGTACCAGTGCCAGCCGGGCGGGATCGGGTCGCCGTCCGTCAGCGGCGCATCGTCGCGGTCGAAGGTGGCGGACAGGATGTCGGCCGGGGCGGCGGTGATCCGGCCGGTCGCGGTCTCGCTCCGCCCGATCCAGCCGCGCGCGCGCCCGAGCGCCTCGTCCAGCCCGCTCATGGCGCGAACTCCCCGCGGATGGCTTCGCCGTCGGCGCCGGTCGCGGGGACCGGGCGGAGGTCGCGCGAGGCGCCGTCGATGCGCGCCGGCGGGGCGACGAGGTCGACCGCGCCGCCCGGGATGGCGATGCCGGTCCGCCTGAGCGCCGGGTGGCGCGCGAGGCCGGCGACGTCGTTGACCTCGCCGAAGGCGATCTTCGCGCGGCGCAGCCTGGCGATCAGCGCGTCCCGCCCGATCGCCGTGAACACCCCGCGGACGATGGCATCGAAGGGCTCGCGGTTGTCGAGCCGGGCGATGTTGCTCTCGAAGCGGGGGTCGGCGGGCAGGTCCGGGCGCTCCAGCACCTCGGCGCAGAGGCGCACGAACTCGCGCTCGTTCTGGATCGCGATCAGGATCGGCCCGCCGTCCTTCGTCGGGTAGGCGCCGTAGGGGTGGATCGATGGGTGGTTGAGCCCGATCCGGGGCGGCCCTTCGCCGTCCGACTCCCAGTGCAGCAGCGGCACCGTCATCCAGTCCGCCATGCCGGAGAACAGCGAGGTCTCGATCGCGCAGCCCTCGCCGGTCGCGCCGCGCGCGATCACCGCCTCCAGCACCGCCATGTAGCTGTACATGCCGCACGCGATGTCGCAGACCGAGACCCCGACCCGGCCCGGCCCCTCGGGCCCGCCGGTCACCGAGCACAGCCCGGACTCCGCCTGGACCAGGAGGTCGTAGGCCTTCATGTCGGCATAGGCGCCGTCGGCGCCGTAGCCGCTGATGTCGACGGTGATCAGCCGGGGGTTGCGCGCGCGCAGGCCCGCCGATCCGAACCCCGCCCTGGCCGCCGCCCCGGGGGCGAGGTTCTGGATGAACACGTCGGCCGTCCCGGCGATGCGCTGCAGCAGCGCCCGGTCGTCCGGGTCCTTGATGTCGGCGACGAGCGATTCCTTGCCCCGGTTGAGCCAGACGAAATAGGCGCTCTCGCCCTTGGCGAACCTGTCGTAGTTGCGCGCGAAATCGCCGCCCTCGCGCTCGATCTTGATGACCCGGGCGCCGGCATCGGCGAGGCGGGACGAGCAATAGGGCGCCGCCACCGCCTGCTCCATCGAGAGCACCAGCAGACCGTCCAGCGGCTTCGCCGCGCCGCCCGCCATCAATAGGACCTGGGCAGGCCGAGCACGTGCTCGGCGATGTAGGAGAGCACGAAGTTGTTGGAGATCGGCGCGATCCGGTAGAGCCGGGTCTCGCGGAACTTGCGCTCGACGTCGTACTCCTCGGCGAAGGCGTAGCCGCCATGGGTCTGCATGCACATGTCGGCCGCCTGCCAGGACGCCTCGGAGGCGAGGTACTTGGCAAGGTTGGCCTGCTCGCCGCAGGGCTCGCCCGCCTCGAACAGCGCGGCCGCCCTGCCGACCATCAGGTTCGCCGCCTCGGTCTTCGCGTAAGCCTCGGCGATCGGGAACTGGACGCCCTGGTTCTGGCCGATGGCGCGGTCGAATACGCGGCGCTCGCCGGCATACTCGGTGGCCTTGTCGATGAACCAGCGGGCGTCGCCGATGCACTCGGCGGCGATCAGGATGCGCTCGGCGTTCATCCCGTCGATGATGTAGCGGAACCCCTTCCCCTCCTCGCCGACCAGGCTGTCGGCGGGGATGCGCAGATTGTCGAAGAAGATCTCGGTCGTGGCGTGGTTGATCATCGTGCGGATCGGGCGGATGTCGAGCCCGTTGCCGCGCGCTTCCCGCATGTCGAGGAGGAACACCGAGAGCCCCTCGGTGCGCCGCTTCACCTCTTCCCGGGGCGTGGTGCGGGCGAGCAGCAGCATCAGGTCCGAATGCTCGGCCCGCGAGGTCCAGACCTTCTGCCCGTTGACGACATAGCCGCGATTGCCGTCGCGCACCGCCGTGGTCCGGAGGCTCAGCGTGTCGGTGCCGCTGGTCGGCTCGGTGACGCCGAAGGCCTGGAGGCGGAGCTCGCCGGCGGCGATCTTCGGCAGGTAGTCCTGCTTCTGGGCCTCGCTGCCGTGCCTGAGCACGGTGCCCATGGTGTACATCTGGGCGTGGCAGGCGCCGCCATTGCCGCCGGATTTCTGGACCTCTTCCAGGATCGCCGCGGCGGCAGAGATGCCGAGCCCGCTGCCGCCGTATTCCTCGGGGATCAGCACCGAGAGATAGCCGTGCTCGGTCAGGTCCCTGACGAACGCCGTCGGGTAGGCGCGGTCGCGGTCGAGCTCGCGCCAGTACTCGCCCGGGTAGAGGGCGCACAGCCTGGCGACGGCGTCGCGGATTTCCCGGTGGTCGTCCATGCGTTCCCGAACTCTCCGACTTCGATCGCGCCCGTTTGTACGCCGACAGACGGGCCGATCCAAGGCCCCCGCCACGGTCGGTGCGAGTGGACACCCGTTCGGCTTCGCGGCTACCGTGGGCCAAACGCGCGGAGAGCCGGCCGCCAGCCGGGAAACGTCGAAACAGGGAGAAATTTCCATGCCAAGACTGTCGACCGCGATCATCGTGGCGGGCGTCGCCGCGCTGGCCATCGGCCCGGCGGGGGCGCAGAAAATCCTCAAATCCGAGACCGGCAATCCGGGCTCGACCGGTCACGCGCTGGTCGTGGTGGCGTCGAAGATCTACAAGCGGGATCTCGGCATCGACATCCAGATCAACGACAGCCAGACCCTGACCAAGTCGGCGTTGAAGCTGGGCCGGGGGCAGATCGACCTGATGGCGATGCCGACGGCGGTGTACAAGTTCCTCGCCGCCGGCTCGCGCATGTACAAGAAGAAGCTCCACAAGGAGGCCATCGCGGCGGGCAGGAACGTCCGCGCGCTGTTCGGTTTCCAGGGCGTCGTGTTCCACCCCGTGACTTTCGACGTCGAGGGCATCAAGACGTGGAAGGACATCAAGGGCAAACGGGTCTTCGTCGGCCCGCCGGCGGGCGCGGCGTCGGTGACCGTGCAGACCATGATCAGGGCGCTCACCGGCTACGAACCCAACAAGGACTACAAGGCGATCAAGCTCAACTGGGGCTCGGGCCTGCAGGCGATGATGGACGGCAAGCTCGACCTCTTCGTCCGCCCGGTCAATCCGGGCGCGGCGATGATCGAGCAGCTCGGCCTGTCGCGAAAGTTCCGCATCCTCGACTCCGACACCAGCACCGAGGCCTGGCAGAAATGGCTCAAGGGCCCCGGACGCTTCACCGGCACGATCCCGGCCAACACCTATAGCGGCCAGGTCAACCGGGACCGGACGATCAGGGGCGGCGCGGCGACGTTCTACCTGGCGGTCCACAAGGACATGGCGGACGACCGGGCCTACGGGATGACCAGGCTGTTCTGGGACAATCTCGACGAGGTGCACAAGACATCGGTGATCCTCAAGCCGATCGCGATGGAGATGCCGTTCGTCGGCATGAACACCGCGCTGCATCCGGGCGCGGCCAGGTACTACAAGGAAAAGGGCATCGCGATTCCGGCCAGGCTGATGCCCTAGGACCGTCGGCGTTTCCGCGATGAGGCGGGCCGGACCGAAGGGCCCATCCTGACATGCACGCCTTCGGCGCCCGGCCGCAAGACTCCGGTTCGCCCGCGGGCCGTGCGGCGACGGCCGCGGCGTTCCTCGTCGCCCTGTCCATGGCCCTGCTCGGCATCGCCAACTCGTCGCCGAAATTCTGGTTCGTGCCGACGGTGGGGCCGTTCGATTCGGAATGGATCCGCCCGGTCGTGCTCGGCTGCTCGGTGTTCGTCGTGCTTGCGACCAGGGGGTTCGCGCGGCACTTCGCGGCACGCGATGCGGCGCGCGGACGGCTCGGCCTCCTGATCGATTGCGGGCTGCTCGCCGCCGCGTTCTGGTGTTTCTGGCGCTACTACGTGGACGTCTCGGAGATCGAGGAAGGGCTGTTCGATTTCGAGCTGATCCACCCGGTCGTGGCGCTGGTCGGCGCGGCGGTGTTCATCGTCATCTGCTGGCGGGTGTGGGGCGCCCCGCTCGCGGTCTGCGGCATCGTCGCGATCGTCTACTTCTTCTCCGGCGAGCATTGGCCCTGGATCTTCAGGACCGCGCCGATCGTGTTCCTGGATACCGCCGAGGATCTCTGGTTCAACCTCAATGACGGCATTCTGGGCACCCTGATGGGGATCCTGATCTTCACCGTGTTCCCCTTCGTCCTGCTCGGCACCATGCTGGAGCAGATGGGCGGCGGGCGTTCGCTGATCAAGCTGGCGTTCCACGCGACGCGGAATTTCCGCGGCGGGCCGGCCCATGCGGCGATCCTCGCATCCGGGCTGTTCGGCACCATGTCGGGCGGCGCGGTCACCAACGTGGTGGCGACCGGCGTGATCACGATCCCGATCATCAAGCAGCGCGGATTCAGCCCGGCCTTCGCCGGCGGGGTCGAGGCGACGGCCTCGAGCGCGGGACAGATCATGCCGCCGATCATGGGCGCCGCCGCGCTGGTGATGGCCGATTTCACCGGCCTCTCCTACCTGACGATCATCGTCGCCGCCCTGGTCCCGGCGCTCGCCTATTACGCGAGCCTGTTCACCAGCGTCGTCTTCGAGTCGCGCCGCCTGGGCGTGGAGGCGGTTCCCGACATGGCGGACGACTTCACCGTCACCGCCCAGGATTTCGTCAACCTGATCATGATCCTGGTCCCGGTGGCGGTGGTCATCCTGACCCTTCTGGCCGGGTACTCGCCGGCCGGCGCGGGCATGCTGGCGATGTACAGCGTGGTCGTGCTCAGCTTCCTCAACCCGGAGATCCGCCGCCACCCGTTCAAGATCGTCACCGCGCTGGTGCGCGGCGCCGAAACCCAGGCCTCCCTGCTGATGGCGATCGGCGTCGTCGGGATCGTGGTCGCGGTCCTCGGCGCGACCGGCCTGCCCAACGACTTCGCCCAGCTGGTGGGCCAGGCGACCGGCACCCAGCTGTTCCTGACCCTGGCGATCGCGGCCTTCGCGGCGCTGATGCTGGGCATGGGCATGCCGACGCTGCCGGCCTATTTGACGATCATCCTGATCCTCGGGCCGTCGATGCAGAGCCTCGGCCTGTCGGTGCTGACCGCGCATCTCTTCGTGTTCTATTTCGGGGTCGCGTCGTCGATCACCCCGCCGGTCGCGGTCGCGGCCTACGCCGCGGCGTCGATCTCGGGCGGCGCGCCGCTGATCACCTCGGTCTACGCGATGCGCATCGGGCTGGTGAAATTCCTGGTGCCGTTCATCTTCGCCTTCTACCCGGTCATGCTGATCGTGCCCGAGAGCGGGGTGGCGTTCGACAGCCTGGCCTTCGCGTCGATCGTCTTCCGCATGCTGGTGGTGATCTACCTGGTGTCGAGCTCGGTCATCGCCTTCGACCGGAGACGCCTGCCGTGGTGGGAAATCCTGCTGCGCCTGTCGCTGGCGCTCGGCGTGCTGCTCCTCGACCCGGCGATCCATTGGCCGGCGACCGGCCTCGCATTCGCATATCTCGGCTGGCACCGTTTCAGGTTCGCGGCAAGATCGGGGGAGGCCGCCTGACGGTCTCCATCCGGGGCAGGCCGGCGGGTTGAGAAACGGATATCCCATCCTATATGATATCGTGGAGCTGAATGATATCGGATACCGAACGATGCGGGTGTCGAATTGGGGCAACAGCCTCGCCGTCCGGCTGCCGAAAGCGGTGGTCGACAGCCTCGGCCTGAAGTCCGGCGACCGGCTGGAAATCGTCTCCGCCACCGACGAACGGGTGGTGCTTGCGAAGGATCGGCGGCGGGCGCGGGCGGTCGAACGGATGCGCGCGCGCGCGTTGCCCCTGCCGGCGAGCTATGCGTTCGACCGCGATGACGCCAACGCCCGGTGACCGCCTTCCTGGACACAAACCTGCTGATCTACGCGCAGTCCGCCGACCAGAAGGGCGAGATCGCGAGACAGGCGATCCTGGAC
Source organism: Defluviicoccus sp. bin129 (assembly GCA_002239065.1). Lineage (GTDB taxonomy): Bacteria > Pseudomonadota > Alphaproteobacteria > MPNO01 > MPNO01 > MPNO01. The sequence goes on from MPNO01000031.1 coordinate 28,671, forward strand.
GGCGGCACGATCAGCGTCCAGGTGATCAACGAGTTCAGCGCCGTGCTCCGTCGCAAGTTCCGCCTTGAGTGGCGCGAGATTGCGGCCGCGGTGGCGGATGTGCGGGCCGCGCTCGATCCGGTCCGCCCGGTCGGTATCGACACCTGGACCGCGGCCGTCGCGCTCGCCCAACAGCACCGTTTCAGCTTCTACAACTCGCTGATCCTCGCATCCGCCCTCGATGCCGGTTGCGACACCCTGCTGACGGAGGATCTGCAAGCCGGCCGCCGCATCGAAGGCCTCGTGATCGTCAACCCGTTCGCAGCGCCCGCACCCCGCCCGTCCGCTTGACAGCGCGGCGCGGCGCGGGGACCATCCGGCATGGCAATCGTCAACCGCATCGCCGAGTTCCACGACGAGATGACGGCGTGGCGCCGCGACATCCACGCCCATCCCGAGACCGCCTTCGAGGAACACCGCACCTCCGGCTTCGTCGCCGACCGGCTGGCCGAGTTCGGCATCGAGGTCGATCGCGGCCTTGCCGGGACCGGGGTGGTGGGCACGCTCGCAGGCGCCCGCGGCGAGGGGCCGTCGATCGGGCTTCGCGCCGACATGGACGCGCTCCATATCGAGGAGAAGAACGGCTTCGGGCACCGTTCGCAGGTGCCGGGGAAGATGCATGCCTGCGGCCATGACGGGCATACCTCGATGCTGCTCGGCGCGGCCAAGTACCTCGCCGAGACCCGCAACTTCGCGGGCACGGTGCGGTTCATCTTCCAGCCCGCCGAAGAGAACGAGGGCGGCGCCCGCGTCATGGTCGAAGAGGGGCTGTTCGAAAAATTCCCGATGGAGCAGGTCTTCGGCATGCACAACATGCCGCGCGTCGGCATCGGCGAGATGGCGGTCCGCGCGGGCCCGATGATGGCGGCGTTCGACATCTTCGAGATCCGCGTCGTCGGCCACGGCACCCATGCCGCCGCGCCCCATCTCGGCAGCGACGCGATCGTGGCGGCGGCCGAGATGGTGAGCGCGCTGCAGACCGTGGCCAGCCGCATCGTCGATGCGCAGGAATCGGTCGTCGTCACGGTCACCCAGATCCACGGCGGCGATACCTGGAACGTGATCCCGGAGGACGTGACGCTGCGCGGCACGGTGCGCGCCTTCCTGCCGGAAATCCAGGACCTCGCCGAGGCCTCGCTCAGGCGCATCGTCGCCGGCATCGCGGCCGCCCACGGGCTCGAGGCCGCGGTCGACTACGAACGGCGCTACCCGCCGACCATCAACCACGCCGATGAATCCGAGCTCGCCGCCCGGGTCGCCGCCGAGGTGGTCGGCGGCGACAACGTCCATCGCGGCCTCCACCCCAAGATGGCGGCCGAGGATTTCTCCTTCATGCTCAACGAGAAGCCGGGCTGCTATGTGTGGCTCGGCAACGGGCCGGGCGAGGGCGGCTGCCTGCTGCACAACCCGCATTACGACTTCCGGGACGAGGCGCTGCCGATCGGCGCGAGCTACTGGGCCCGGCTGGTGGAAACCCGCCTCGCGCCGAACTGACCCGCCGGACCGCATGTCGGCCGTGGCCTCGCGGCGTTTGTCGTTTGCGGCAGTTGTGGCATTTGCGACACTGAGAGCCTATCTTGTGCCCCGACTATGGAGACGCGGCGATGGATAGCAGGATCGCGACGGGGAAGGAATGGGGCATTCCGAGCGACCGGGATGTGGCGCTGGCGGGCCGGGCGGTCCGGCGGCTGGCGGCATGGGTCGAGGGGACGGACCCGGTGCCCGCGCGTTTCGGCGCCGCCGCCGAGCCGGTGGATATCCCCACGCCGGCAATGCGCCTGCTGAGGGAGATCTTGGATCAGATGGCGCACGGCAAGGGCGTCGCGCTGATGCCTTTGCACGCCGAGGTGACGACACGGCAGGCGGCGGACCTTCCGCAGGTGTCACGGACGCATCTCGTGCAGTTGCTCGACGGCGGGCGGATTCCCTTCCGCAAGGTGGGCGCACACCGACGGGTTCGCGCCGAGGACATCCTCGCCTATCGCCGGGCGACGGAATTCCGTCGCCGCGCGGCGCTCGACGAGCTGACGGCCCGCGATCAGGAGCTCGGCTTGCAGTAGACGATGGCCGGCCCGACGGCGTTGCTCGACGCCAATGTCCTGTACCCGGCCGGTCTTCGGGACATCCTGCTTCGTCTGGCGGATCGGTATCTGTATAGCCCGCGATGGAGCGCCGACATCCATGCGGAATGGATGCGGAGCCTTCTCGCCGACTGGCCCGACCTTTCCGTCGCCGCGCTCGGCGCGCGATCACCTGGCAGCCCTCGAACGGGTCGGCCTGGTGCGGACGGTATCCCTGCTGCGACCGCACTCAGACGCCATTTGAGGGCCGCATCGATGGCGGACGCACGGCCACGAACCCGCGGGGCTGGATCGCCGCGGGCGCTCCCGGTATGTTTGGATTCGGGCGAGCGACACGCCGCCAGCGCACAAACTTTCCGGTGAATCAGAAGGTTGCGACGGACCGGACTCCCGATCGAATTTCGCTCTCGACCGACGCGACCCCGCGCAACAGGTGACAGGGACCATGGCGAAGACTGACGGCTTCGCGGGGGTGCAGATCCCCCGCTCTCCGGTTTACGGCACCAGGGGGATGGTGGTTTCCGGCCATTCGCTGGCCTCGCTCGCCGGGCTGCGCGTGCTTGAGCGCGGCGGCTCGATGGTCGATGCGATGATCGCCTGCTCGGCCGCGCTGTCGGTGGTGGTGCCGCACGCGACCTCGCTGGGCGGCGATGCCTTCATCCTCTACCACCGCGCCGGGGACGGGCGGACCCTGGGCATGAACGCCTCGGGCCACGCGCCCGCCGGCGCCTCGCTCGGGCTCTATGCCGACGGCATCCCGAAGCGCGGGGCTCTCGCCTTCAGCGTGCCGGGGATGATCCGGGGCTGGGAGCGGATGCACCAGCGCTACGGAAATCTGCCCTGGGCCGATTTGTTCGCCGATGCGGCGGCGCTCGCCGAGGCCCACCCGCTGTCCCGCGTGCTGGCCGGCGCGCTCAACCTGTTCCGCGAGGACGTCGAGGGCGATCCCGGCTGCCGCGAGATCTACTACCCGGACGGCAAACCCCTGCCGGCCGGCGCGCTCGTCCGCCAGCCGGCGCTCGCCCGCAGCGTCGGCCTGATCGCCGAGGGCGGGAGCGCCGCGTTCTACGAGGGCGGGATCGCGAAATCCATCGCCGCGTCCGCCCAGGCGCAGGGCGGGGTGGTGACGCCGGACGACTTCGCCGGCTACGAGCCGGAATGGGTCGAGCCGCTGGAATCGGGCTATCGCGGGCTCAGCGTCCGGGTGATGCCGCCCAACTCCTACGGCGTGCTGATGCTGATGCAGCTCAACGCGCTCGACGGGATCGACCCGGCGGAGCTCGGCGGCGACGAGGCGCGGCGTCTCGCCTGTCTGATGCGCGCCCAGCGCGCCGCCTTCGCCGCGGGGCGGCAATACATCGCCGATCCGCGCACCGACCCGGCGCCGGTCGACCGGCTGCTGAGCGACGAGACGACCCGGGCGCTGTGCGACGAGGTGCGGGGCGCCGCCGAGCCGGCGCCGGCCATGGCGCACCCCGCCGGCGGCACCTCCTGCATCGCCATCGCGGACGGCGAGGGCAACGGCATCTCGGTGGTCCAGAGCGTGTTCCACGTCTTCGGCAGCGCCTTCCTCGACCCCGGCACCGGCATCCTGATGAACAACCGGATGACCGGCTTCAGCATCGATGCCGACAGCGCCAACGCGCTTGCGCCGGGCAAGCGCCCGGCGCACACCCTCAACCCGGTGGCGGTGCTCGACGCCGGCCGGCTGCGCTACCTGATGACCACGCCGGGCGGGCCGAGCCAGACGCTGTCGCATGTCCAGATCCTCAACAACCTGGTCGACCGGGGCATGGAGCTGACGGCGGCGATCGACGCGCCGCGCTGGTCGATCAACATGCAGGGCGAGACCCTGCTCGACGAGGCGTTCGACGGCGACGTCGCCGACCGGCTCGCCGGTGCCGGGTTCCCGGTCAAGCGGGCCGCGGGGGCGTCCTATTTCGGCTCCGCCAAGACCATCGAGGTGACCGGGGACGGCGTGCTGCTGGGCGCCGCCGACACCCGCCGCGAGGCCTACGCGGTCGGCGCCTGATGCCGGCGCCCGCCGACCTCGTGGTCACCCGGGGGAAGGTGATCACGGCGGACCCGAAGAACCGCATCGCCGAGGCGGTCGCGGTCGCGGACGGGCGGATTTCCGCGGTCGGCGGCGCGGCCGAGATCGAAGCCCTGGCCGGGCCGGGGGCGCGGCGCATCGACGCCGGCGGGGGCGCGGTCACGCCGGGGCTGATCGACGGCCACGCCCATCTCGACCGCGAGGGGCTGAAGCCGGTCTTCCCCTCGCTCGCCGGCTGCCGGTCGATCGACGACGTGCTGGCGCGCATCAGGGCGCTCGCCGCCGATGCCGAGCCCGGCGCGTGGATCGTCACCATGCCGATCGGCGAGCCGCCCTATTACTGGGACGTGCCGAAAAACCTCGCCGAGGGCCGCTTCCCGACGCGCTCTGAGCTCGATGGCGCAGCACCCGACAACCCGGTCTATATCCGCCCGATCTGGGGTTTCTGGCGCCATATCCTGCCGCTCACCTCGATCGCCAACTCGGCCGCGCTCGACGCCGCCGGGATCGGCCGCGACACGCCCGACCCGTCCGCCTCGATCGAGATCGAGCGCGACCCCGGGACCGGCGAGCCCAACGGCATCATCCACGAGCACACCTACATGCCGGTCATGGAGCTCAGCCATTTCAACCGGGCGCCGCGCTTCACCCATTCCGACCGGGTGGCGGGCATCGAGGCGGCGATGCGGATCTACAACCGGACCGGGACCACCAGCGTCTTCGAGGAGCACGGCGCGGCGCAGGAGCTGATCCAGGCCTACCAGGCGGTGCACGCGGCGGGCAGGGCGACGGTCCGCGCCAACCTCGTCTTCAGCCCGTCCTGGGGGCCGGAGCGCGATATCGACTACACCCATGCGCTGCGCTCCTGGTCGGGCTGGCTCGGCGGGCGCGGGCTCGGCGACGACTGGCTGGCGGTGGGCGGGCTCTATACCGAGTTCGGCTTCGATGCGGACGCGCTGCTGCGCGCCCGCGCCTCGCCCTATACCGGCTGGTCGGGGTTCAACTACGATTGCGGCGTGCCGCGCGGGAAGATGGTCGACTTCCTGACCGAGGCGGCGCGCAACGGCATCCGCATCTGCGCGCTGTGGCGGGAATTCCTGCCGCTATTCGAGGAGGTCGACAGGCGGGTGCCGATCGGGGAGAAGCGCTGGGTGCTCGGCCACATCAACACGCTGAGCCCCGACGAGATAAAGCGCGTGGCCGATCTGGGCCTGGCGCTGACCACCCACACCAACCGCTACATCCACAAGCAGTCGCACGTCACCCGGGACGAGATCGGCCGCGAGCGCGAGAACGAAATCGTTCCCATCAGGAGCCTGCTCGAGGCGGGCGTTCATGTCGCGCTCGCCACCGACAACGTGCCGACCAGCCTGTTCTTCCCGGTCTGGCAGTCGGTGGCGCGCGAGAACCTGCATACCGGGGAGCGCATCGCCCCGGACCAGGCGCTCACGCGCGAAGACGCGCTGCGCTGCGCCACCATCGAGGGCGCGTGGCTCACCTTCGAGGAGGACCGCAAGGGCTCGCTGGAGGTGGGCAAGCTCGCCGACATGGCGCTCCTGTCGGACGATCCGCTGACCTGCCAGGAAGACGCGATCAAGGACATCGTCGCCGAGACCGTGATCGTCGGCGGCAGGGTCGTCCTCGAAGGCTAGGCGATGAAGATCGAGGAACTCGACACCCCGGTGCTGCTGGTCGACGCGGACGCGTTCGAGCGCAACGTGGCGCGGATGGCGACGCTCTGCGGCGATGCCGGGATCGCCTGCCGGCCGCACGCCAAGGCCCACAAATCGCCGGAGGTCGCGCGTATCCAGATCGAGGCGGGCGCGGTCGGCCTGTGCTGCGCCAAGCTGGGCGAGGCCGAGGTGCTGGCGGCGGCCGGCATCGCCGACCTCCACGTCACCACCCCGGTGGTGGGGGCGTCGAAGATCTTGCGGCTGACTGCCGCCGCCCGGCAGGCGCGCATCTCGGTCGTGGTCGACGATGCGGACAATATCTCGGACCTCGCCGCCGGGGCGCAGACCGCGGGGCTCGCGCTCGACGTGCTGGTCGAGGTCGATGTCGGGCAGGGCCGCTGCGGCGTGGAGCCGGGGCCGCGCGCGGCCGAGCTCGCGCGGCTGATCGCCGGCCACGACTGGCTCCGGTTCCGCGGGCTCCAGGCCTATCAGGGGCTGATCCAGATGCGGGGGGATGTCGAAGAACGCCGCGCCGCGGCGGCCGAAGCGCTGGACAAGGCCGAGCTCTCGGCCCGGCTGGTGCGCGAGGCCGGGCTCGACATCGAGGTGCTGACCGGCGGCGGCACCGGGACCTCGGCGATCGACGCCGCCGCCGGCGGGCTCACCGAGCTCCAGCCTGGCTCCTACATCTTCATGGACACCAATTACAGCGCCATCGAGTGGGAGGGCGCGCCGGCGCCGCCCTTCGAGAACGCGCTCACCGTGCTCGCCGGCGTGCTCTCCAGGCCCGCCCCCGACCGGGTGATCCTCGATTCCGGCATGAAGGCGATCAGCGGCGACGGCGGCGCGCCGCGCGCGCGGGACCACGCCGAGGCCGGGTTCCGCTTCGCCGGCGACGAGCACGGCCAGCTCGTCTTCCCGGGCGAGTCACCGCTCGGGGTGGGCGACAAGGTGACGCTGCTGCCGAGCCACTGCGACACCACCGTCAACCTGCACGACCGCTTCATCGTCACCCGCGGCGACGAGGTGGAGGCGGTCTGGGAAATCGCCGCGCGCGGGCGGTCGCAGTAGGGGGGCGATCACCCGGCTATTGCGGTGTCCTGCACCGATGGCAGCTCAGAAGGGAATGCGCTCCATGCCGGGGACGGCATCGAAGTGGCGATCGTTGCTCAACACCGGAAGCGAATGCTGGCGGGCGAGCGCGGCGATCCAGGCGTCGTTTTGCGGTATCGGGTTGCCCGCCTCCTTCAGTTCAAGCCGGACATCGGCGTAGCGGCCAGCGGTGGCGGCGGTGACGACCGCGATTTCGATCGTCGGCAGATAGCTGGCGAGCCATTCCTCGTAGCGTCCGCGATGCCGGGATTGACGAATGCCGAAATAGTATTCGCCGAGGACGATACTCGGCAGGATCAGCCGGCGCGCGGAGCGCAGCGGCGCCAAGACTGCGGAAACGCCCTCGGCCCAGGCGGACAGGGCGTTGGTGTCGAGGATCAAGCGAGGTCCTCTGGGTCGAGCCTTTCGAACTCGTCCTCGATCGCTTCGCGAACCCGGCGGTGATCCTCGCCGAGATCGGACAACCCTCCGAACCCGGCCATCCATGGCGGCTCCGCGTTCTCGCCGGGCTCCCTTTCGGCGCCGCGTCGGAGCTGCTCTCTGAGCGCCTCGGTAAAGAAATGCTTCAACGTGACGCCACGCGCGGCGGCATGCGCCTTGGCCTGCCGGAACAAGGCGTCGGGGAGTTCGATTGTCGTTTTCATGGTCCCATATTACCGTAAATATGGGACCATGAAAACGACAATTCTTCCTCGTGCGGTGTCTCGGGCTTGGTGTGTCGTCGCATTCCATCCTCGCCGCGTCATGCCCCGACGTGTTCCGGGCATCCACGCGTTGCGGGATGGCGGGTGGACGTGGATACCCGGAACAAGTCCGGCCATGACGGAGGGGCAGCGGGAATGGTTCCATCCAAGACGGATAGGCCCTACAGCCGCGCCTCCAGCCAGTCGAGCATCAGCGGCACGTTGTGCGCCCAGGCGTCGTGGGCGCAGTGGGCGATGCCGCCGAGCTTCGGGTCGTCGTAGATCTTGAGCGTCTTGTCGGACGCGCCGATCTCGGCGAACAGGCGTTCCGCGCCGCGCACGTCCATCAGCCGGTCGGGCCGCGGGTGGTTGATCAGGGTGGGGCAGGCGATGTTTCCGGCGAGCCCCGCCATGCTGTAGGCCTCGAGCAGTTCCAGCGCCTGTTCGTGGCCGACCCCGCCGGGCAGGCGCCGCAGCGTCGGCTTGAGCCCGTCATAGAACAGATAGATGTCGTCGAGCAGCGAATAGCAGCCGCACCAGGCGATCAGCGCCTTGACCCGCTTGTCGAAGGCGGCGATGCGCGGCGCGTAGTAGCCCGCCATCGAGATCCCCATCAGCCCGACCCGCTCCGGGTCGATTTCCGGGCGGGCGACCAGCCAGTCGATGACGGCCATGCCGGGGACCTCGTAATCGGGCCGCGTCGGGATGCCCTTGAGATACATCGACGAGCCGCGCCCCGGCGTGTCGACCAGCAGCATGGCGATGCCGCGCTCCAGCATCTGCCTGCCGGAGAAAAAGATCTCTTCGGCATAGGCGTCGGCGCCGCCGATGAAGAACACCGCCGGCCATTTGGCCCCCGGCGCGGGGTCGACCGGGTGGCAGAAATACCCGTCATAGGTCTCGGCGCCGCAGGCGATTTCGATCACCTCGATCCGCGGCGAATGGAGCTTCGCCGCCTCGCGGAAGCAGGCCTGCGCCCTGGAGAAACGCTCCGCCCGGTCGGCGGCGCGGTCCTCGCCGAGGAACACGTCGGCCATGCGCCAGTACTGGTTGGCGTGGAAGAAGTATTTTGTCGCCGTCGCGGTCCGCCCGTCGGCCAGCGCCGCGCGGGCCAGCCCCTCGATGCGCTCCGCCAGCGCCACCCAGGCGCGTTCCCAGCTGTCGGTGTCCCCCTCCTCGATCTCGCGGCAGCAGCGCGCGATGTCGAACACGTCGCCGCCGCCCTGCTGGGCTTCGGCGACCAGGCGAAGGGTCTGCGAGCCGAAGGCGTGGCTCGGGAACAGGAAATCGAACACCGCGTCCTCCCTCGATTGGCGCTGCGCCATATTCCCCGTAGACTCCGGCGCGCGCAAACCGGAGGGCGGAGAGGCGGCGATGTTCCTGCGCAACTGCTGGTACGTGGCGGCGTGGAGCGACGAGCTGGGGGAAGAGCCGCTCGCCCGCACGCTGCTCAACGAGGCGGTGGTGCTGTTCCGCGGCCGCGACGGCGCTCCGGCCGCGCTGGAGGACCGCTGCTGCCACCGGGCGCTGCCGCTCTCGCTCGGGACGGTCGAGGAGGGCGGGCTGCGCTGCGCCTATCACGGGCTCCTGTTCGATCGCCGCGGCGCCTGCGTCGAGGTGCCGGGACAGGTCCGGGTGCCGCCGGGCGGCGCGGTCAGATCCTACTCCCTGGTGGAGCGCGCGGGATGGGTGTGGATCTGGATGGGCGAGCAGGCGCCCGACGAGAGCCTGCTGCCCGACTGGTGGTGGATGGACCATCCGGACTGGAAGACCGTGCCGGGCAACGGCGGAACGCCGCTCTATTCGCGCTGTGCCCACCGCCTGATCGTCGACAACCTGCTCGACCTCTCCCACCTCGCCTTCGTGCATGCCGACACCATCGGCAATGACGAGATCACCCGCTTTCCCTGCCGCACCGAGCGCGCGGGGCGGTCGGTCCGCATGGAACGGCTGATGCCGGCGGTCGAGCCGCCGCCGTTCTACAAGGCGGCCGGCGGCTTCGCGGGCAAGGTCGACCGCTGGCAGGCGGTCGAGGCCATGCTCCCCTGCCATGTCGATGTCGATGTCGGCTGCACGGAAATCGGGCGCGGCGCGCTCGACGGCGACCGGGTGCAGGGAACCGCCTTCCACGTCCCCAACTGCCCAACGCCCGAGACCGGGCGCACGACACACCATTTCTACGCCCATACCCGCCTGTTCGGGATCGACAGCGCGGAGCTGGACGAGGTCTTCCGCACCGACTTCCTGCGGGTGTTCCGCGAGGACCTGGAGATCATGGAAGCCCAGCAGCGCGTGTTCGACTCCCGCCCCGACGCGAAGCTGGTCGACATCAACGTCGATGCGCCGGCGCTCGCCTTCAGGCGGATGCGGGAAGAGGCGCTGGAGCGGGAGGACGGGGCCGAGAGGGAGACCGCCGCATGAGCATGAAACCGCTCCGGGAGCTCGCCGAAGACCTCGCGGAAGGCCGCACGAGTTCGGTGGCGCTGACCGCCGAATGCTTCGAGCGGATCGAGGATCCGGAGGGCGAGGGCGGGCGCGCCTTCATCCGGCTGTTCAAGGACGCCGCGATGGACGTGGCCGAGGCGTCGGACCGGGCGCGCAGCCACGGAATCGTCCCCTCGCCGCTCGCCGGCATCCCGGTCTCGATCAAGGATCTGTGCGACGTCAGGGGCTACACGACGCTTGCCGGATCGAAGGCTCTGGCGGACCGCCCGCCGGCCGAGGCGGACGCGCCGGTCGTCGCCCGGCTGCGCGCCGCCGGCGCGGTCATCCTCGGCACCACCAACATGACCGAGTTCGCCTTCGGCGCGCTCGGCCTCAACCCGCATTTCGACACGCCGCGCAACCCGTGGGACCGCGCGACCGGGCGCATCCCCGGCGGCTCGTCCTCGGGCGCCGCGGTATCGGTGAGCGACGGGATGGCGGCGGTCGCGCTCGGCAGCGACACCGCGGGGTCGGTCCGCATGCCGGCCGGGTTCTGCGGCATCACCGGCTTCAAGCCGACGACGGGGCGCATCCCGATCGACGGGCTGGTGCCGCTCGCCGCCACGCTCGACAGCGTCGGCCCGCTCGGCAACAGCGTCCGCTGCTGCGCGCTGGTGGATGCCATCTTCGCCGGCGAGGCGCCCGAACCCGTCGTCCCGCGCCCGGTGGAGCACGCGACGATCGCGGTCCCCGGGCGCCTGGTCTGCGACGACCTCGACGAGGCGGTGGCGAGCGGGTTCGAAGCCGCGCTGAGCCGCCTGTCGGCCGCCGGCGCGCGCATCGTCGATATCGCGTTCGCGGAGCTCGACGAGATCGCGCCGCTCAACGCGGCCGGCACCCTGCCGATCATGGAGGGCCACGCCTGGCACCGCGAGTTGCTGGCCGAGAAGGGCGACCTCTACGACCCGGTCATCGTGCAGCGCCTGCGCAACGGCGCCGGCATCCCGGCGCATGTCTATCTCGACCTGCTGGCCGGCCGCCGCGACCTGATCGCCCGCGCCGATGCCGTCACCGCGCCCTACGATGCCGTCGCCATGCCGACGCTCGCCTGGGTCGCGCCGCCGATCGCCGCGATCGGCAACAGCGCCGAAGAGTGGCTCGCCGCGAATACGCGCACGCTGCGCAACACCTTCGTCGGCAATTTCCTCGACCGCTGCGCCGTCACCATGCCCTGCCACGAGCCCGGCTCCGGGCCGGTCGGGCTGACGCTGATGGGCGCGCGCGGCGGCGATGCCGCGCTGTTGAGTCTGGCGGCGGGGGTGGAGGCGGCGCTCACCGGTCGCTGAAGTTCGGCTTGCGCTTCTCGACGAAGGCGGCCATGCCCTCGCTCTGGTCGGCGGTGCCGAAACTCGCCTGGAACAGCCGGCGCTCGAAGCGCACGCCCTCGCTGAGCGACACCTCGTAGGAACGATCGACCGATTCCTTGACCATCATCGCGATCGGGAGCGAGGTATCGGCGATCTTCTGCGCCGCCTCGACCGCCTCGTCGACCAGCCGTTCGGGAGCCACGACCCGGCTCACCAGCCCGGAGCGCTCGGCCTCGTCGGCGTCCATCATCCGCCCGGTGAGGCACATGTCCATCGCCTTGGACTTGCCGACGAAGCGGGTCAGGCGCTGGGTCCCGCCGGCGCCGGGGGTGACGCCGAGCGCGATCTCCGGCTGGCCGAAGCGCGCGTTGTCGGCGGCGATGATGAAGTCGCACATCATCGCGAGCTCGCAGCCGCCGCCGAGCGCGTAGCCCGCCACCGCCGCGATCACCGGCTTGCGGCAGCGCAGGATGGATTCCCACTCGGCGGTGATGAAGTCCTCGGTATAGGTGCCGGGCCAGGTCTTGGACTGCATCTCCTTGATGTCGGCGCCGGCGGCGAAAGCCTTTTCCGACCCGGTCAGCACCATCGCGCCGACCGAGGAATCGGCTTCGAACCTGCCCAGCGCATCGCCCAGCTCGCGAACCAGCGGGGTCGACAGCGCGTTGAGCACTTGCGGGCGGTTCAACGCGATCAGCCCGACCGAGCCGCGGGTTTCGACGATGATGTTCTCGTAAGCCATGGATGCCTCGTTCTATTGGGGGTTGGAGAGTTGTCGGGTGAGCACGAACCGGGCGGCCGTCCCGTCGGGCCCGGAAGCGAGCTCGAGTTCGAGCGCCTCGCCATCCCGGCGGTAGCGGTCGGGCGGAGCGCAGCCCGGCCGGGCGCAATCCGGCACCCAGCCGAGCGGCGGCAGGGAAGTCCGGTAGAACCGCCTCACGGCGGCGGGCTCCACCGGCCCCGACGCGACCGCGGTCGCGACCTGTCCCGTCGCGTGGTCGAACACCACCGCCGCCTCGGGTCGTTCGGTCAGGCCCGGCATCAGCGGCAGGTCGCCGAACGCTTCGAAGAAATCGCCGGCGCGGGCACCCGAGACGACCAGCAGGCCGGTGAGCGCGAACAGGACCGCCAGGCGATGTCGCCGCATCGCCACGCTTCAGCGCTGGCGCCGCGCGCAGTAGAAGGTGGAGCGCCCGGACTGGACGATCCGCCGTATCGCGGCGCCGCAGTCGCATCCCGGGCAGGGCTCGCCCTCGCGCCCGTAGACCTTGAACCGGTGCTGGAAATAGCCGAGCTCGCCGTCGGGCGCGACATGGTCGCGCAGCGACGAGCCGCCGGCGTCGATCGCGGCGGCGAGGGTCTCGCGGATCGCCCGGGCCAGCCGCCCGGCCCGCTCCGGCCCGACATTGGCGGCGAGCCGCCGGGGCGAGATCCCGGCCGAGAACAGGCTCTCGCAGGCATAGATGTTGCCGAGCCCGGCGACCACGCGCTGGTCGAGCAGGGCCGCCTTGACCGGCGTGCGCTTGCCGGCCAGCAGGCTCCACAGCCGCGCTCCGTCGAAATCCGCCCCCGTCGGTTCGGGTCCGAGATGCGCGATCAGGGGGTGGTCGGCGAGCCCGCCATCGGCGACCCAGTCCATCATCCCGAAACGCCTGGGGTCGGCGAAGCGCACGAATGTCCGGTTGCCGAGCACGAAGGTGACGTGTTCGTGGTCGGCGAGCGGGTGGGACGACTGCGCGTCCGCCCCGTTCTCGTCGACGATCATGCGCCCCGACATGCCGAGATGGGCGAGCAGGACGCCGCCGTCGTCGAGCCCGATCGTCAGGTATTTCGCCCGCCTTCCGACCGCGGTCACGGTCCGGCCGACCAGGCGCTGCTCGAAATCGGCGGGAAGCGGCCGCCTCAGGTCGCGGCGCGCGACGCGCACGCCGTCGATGCGCCTGCCCTCCATCGCGCGCGCGAGGCCGCGGCGGACGGTTTCGACCTCGGGAAGCTCGGGCATGTCGCAACCTAGCGCATTTTCGCGGCAAGTCGAATCCGCCCGCCAGAGAACCGCGTTGGCGGGGGCGCATGCATCGGATTATGGTCGGCGCGATGGTGGAAAGACCCCTCCCTCCCGAGGCGGGCCAGGCGCTGTTCGGGTTCGAGAAGCTCGACGCGGCGGAACATGCACAGCGCGTGCAGCGGGTCTTCGCGGCCGTCGCCGGGCGCTACGACCTGATGAACGACCTGATGAGCGGGGGGCTCCACCGGCTGTGGAAGGCGGCGATGATCGACTGGCTGGCGCCGCGCGCCGGCTGGTCGGTGATCGACGTCGCGGGCGGCACCGGCGATATCGCGCACGCCATCCTGCGCCGCGCCGACGCCGAGGTGATCGTCTGCGATCCCAGCCGCGAGATGCTCAACGCCGGGATCGACCGGATGCGCGACCGCGGGCGCGTATCGGGCATCCGTTTCGTCGCCGGCAGGGCGGAGGCGCTGCCCTTTGCGGCGGCGGCGGCGGATGCCTGCACCATCGCCTTCGGGCTGCGCAACGTGAGCGACCGCGCGGCGGCGCTCGCCGAAGCCCGGCGCGTCCTGCGGCCCGGGGGGCGGCTGATGTGCCTCGAGTTCAGCCGGCCCCGGGCAGCCGCGCTGCGCCCGCTCTACGACGCCTATTCCTATGCGGTTCTGCCCCGGCTCGGCGCGGCGGTGGCCGGCGACGGCGACGCCTATCGCTATCTCGCCGACAGCATCCGCTCCTTCCCCGACCAGGAAACCCTCGCCTCGGAGTTCCGCGCCGCCGGTTTCGGGGTCGTCCGCTACCGCAATCTGAGCGCCGGCATCGCGGCCCTGCATTCGGGCTGGCGGACCTGAGCGGTGTTCCACGGGCTCCGCAATCTCCGGCGCATCTGGCGCATCGTCCGCACGCTCGCCCGCCACGATGCGTTGTCGGCGTTCGAGCCCGTCAGGGCGCATGCGACGATCCGCATCGCGCTCTGGCTTCTCGGCCGGCCGCTGGTGGCGGAGGCGCGGGCGAGGCGTCCCGGCGAGAAGCTCGCCGCGGCGTTCCAGTCGCTGGGGCCGAGCTTCGTGAAGCTGGGCCAGGCGCTGTCCGTGCGTTCCGACCTGGTCGGCGAGGATCTGGCGGCGGATCTCGCCCAGCTGCAGGACCGGCTGCCGCCCTTTCCGAGCGGCGAAGCGCGCAGGACCATCGAGGCGGAGCTGGGCTGCGCGCTGGACGAGGTGTTCGCCGAGTTCACCGACGAGGCCATCGCGGCGGCCTCCATCGCCCAGGTGCACCGCGCGGTGACCGTCGAGGGCGACGAGGTCGCGGTCAAGGTGCTGCGGCCCGGTATCGAGGCCGCGTTCAACCGCGACCTCGAGCTGATGCGCTGGCTGGCCGGCATCATCGCAAGCCTTCACGGCACGTTCGACCGGCTCAAGCCGGTGGAGGTGGTCGAGACCTTCGCCGAGTCGGCCCTGATCGAGATGGATCTCCGCCTCGAAGCCGCGGCGGCGCAGGAGCTGCGCGCCAATTTCGAGGACACCGACGGGTTCGAGGTCCCGACGGTGGACTGGCGGCGCACCGAGCGGCGGGTTCTCACCTCGAGCTGGGTCGACGGCGTGCCGATCCACGACCGCGAACGGCTGGAGGCCGACGGGCACGATCTGGCGGAGATCGTCGCCCTGATGGCGTCGGTGTTCTTCTTCCAGATCTTCCGCGACGGCTTCTTCCACGCCGACCTCCACCCGGGAAACCTGCTGGTCGACCGGGAGGGCCGGGTGCATGCGGTCGATTTCGGCATCATGGGGCGGGTCGACCGGCCGACGCGGCGCTATTTGGCGGACATGCTGTATTCGTTTCTCGTGCGCGATTACCGGCGGGGCGCGGAAATCCACGTCTCGGCCGGGCTGGTGCCGGCCGACCAGTCGATAGACGGCTTCGCCCAGGCCGCGCGGGCGATCGCCGAGCCGATCCTCGGCCTGCCGCTCAACCGGATTTCGCTCGCCCGGCTGGTGGGTCAGCTGTTCCAGGTCACCAAGCGCTTCAACATGGAGGTGCAGCCCCAGCTCCTGCTCCTGCAGAAGACCATGCTGGTGGCCGAGGGGGTGGGGCGGCGGCTGCACCCCGAGACCAATATGTGGGAGCTCGCCCGGCCGCTGATTGAGGAGTGGATGGCCGAACAGATGGGGCCGCAGGCGCGGGTCCGCGAGACCGTGGAGACGCTGAGCGACGCGCTCGCCCGCCTGCCCAAGGCGCTCGGCGATCTGGAGCGCACGGTGGACGTGCTCGCCCAGAACCGCATCCAGCTCGACCCCGAGACGCTCGCCGCGCTGCGCTCCGGGCTGGCCGGGCAGCGCCGCGGGCGGGGGCTGTGGATCGCCGTGCTCGCTCTCGCCGCCGCCGGCGCCGTGCTGATCTGGGCGCTCGGCGACGCGATGTCTTCCGAACCCGGCCCCGGGCCGGGTATGATGGAAACGCTGCTCGAGAAAGGCGAACCGGGCCGGTGCTGGACGGCAAGCGCATACTCCTGATCGTCGCGGGCGGGATCGCCGCCTACAAGACGCTCGAACTCACCCGCCGCCTGGTGGAGCGGGGCGCGGCGGTGCGCTGCGTGCTGACCGCCGCGGGGGCCGAGTTCGTCACCCCCTTCGCGCTTTCGGCGCTGAGCGGCGACAAGGTCTACCGGGAGCTCTTCTCGCTGACCGACGAGCACGAGATGGGCCATATCCAGCTCTCGCGCGACGCGGACCTCGTGGTGGTCGCGCCGGCGACGGCCGACATTCTGGCCAAGATGGCGGCCGGGCTGGCGGGCGATCTCGCGACCACGCTGCTGCTCGCCACCGACAAGGACGTGCTGGCTGCGCCGGCGATGAACGTCCGCATGTGGGAGCACGCCGCGACCCGGGCCAATCTCGCCACCCTGCGCGAGCGCGGGATCGGCATCGTCGGGCCGGAGGAGGGGCCGATGGCCTGCGGCGAGCACGGCTGGGGGCGGATGGCCGAGCCCGCGGCGATACTGGCGGCGATCGAAACCTGGTTCGCCGCGAGCGGCCGGCTCGGCGGGCGCTCGGCGCTGGTGACCAGCGGCCCGACCTGGGAGGCGGTCGATCCGGTCCGCTATATCGGCAACCGGTCCTCGGGCAAGCAGGGCCACGCCATCGCGGCGGCGCTGGCCCGCGCCGGGGCGAGGACGCGGCTGGTGACCGGGCCGACCCACGAGCCGGACCCGGCGGGGGTCGAGATCGTCCGCGTGGAATCGGCGCGCGAGATGCTCAAGGCGTGCCGCGCCGCCCTGCCGTCGGATGTCGCGGTGTTCGCAGCCGCGGTCGCCGATTGGCGCCCGGCCCGCAAGGCGGGGCACAAGATCAAGAAATCGTCCGGCGCGCCGGGCGCGATCGAGCTGGTCGAGAACCCGGACGTGCTGGCCAGCGTCGCGGCGGCGGGCAATCTGCGCCCCGCGCTGGTGGTCGGCTTCGCCGCCGAGACCGACGACATCCTCGGCAACGCGCGGAAGAAGCTCGACCGCAAGGGCTGCGACTGGATTCTCGCCAACGACGTGTCGCCCGGGACGGAGGTTTTCGGCGGCGACGAGAACAGCATCCGGATGGTGAGCGGCGACGGGGTCGAGGACTGGCCGAGGCTTTCCAAGGAAGCGGTGGCCGGGCGGCTGGCCGGGCGCATCGCCGACTGGTTCGAGGCGCGCGGCGAGGCGGCCGAATGAGCGATATCGCGGTCGCGGTGACCCGGCTCGCGGGTAACGACGACATCGTGCTGCCGCGCTACGAAACGGCGCAGTCGGCGGGGCTCGACCTCGCCGCGGCGGTGGCGGGCGCGGTGGTGCTGGCGCCGGGCGGGCGGGCGACGATCCCGACCGGGCTGGCGATCGCCCTGCCGCCGGGTTACGAGGCGCAGATCCGCCCGCGCTCGGGCCTCGCCGCGAAGAACGGCGTCACCGTGCTGAACGCGCCCGGCACCGTCGACGCGGACTATCGCGGCGAGATCAAGGTGGTGCTCGCCAATTTCGGCACCGCGCCGTTTGCCGTCGAGCGCGGCATGCGCATCGCCCAGATGGTGGTGGCCCCGGTGACCCGGATCGCCTGGCGGGAGGTCGGGGCGCTGCCCGACAGCGCGCGCAGCACCGGCGGGTTCGGCTCGACCGGGACCGGCGGCCGAGGGCTCGGGTGAGCCTTACCGAACAGCAGCTCCAGCGCTACGCGCGGCACATCGTCCTGCCGGAGGTCGGCGGGGTCGGCCAGGACAAGCTGTTGCGGGCAAGCGTGCTGGTGGTCGGGGCGGGCGGGCTCGGCGCGCCGCTGCTGCTCTACCTCGCCGCCGCGGGGGTGGGCACCATCGGCGTGGTCGACGACGATGCGGTGGACCTCTCCAATTTGCAGCGCCAGGTGATCCACGCGACCGGGCGGATCGGCATGCCCAAGGTCGAGAGCGCGGCCGAAGCCGTCGCCGCGGTCAATCCCGAGATCCGGCTGGTCCCGCACCCGGTGCGGCTGGGCGCCGGCAACGCCGCCGAGCTGATCGCCGGCTATGACGTGATCGCCGACGGCAGCGACAATTTCGAGACCCGGTTCACCCTCAACGACGCCTGCCACGAAGCCGGCAAGGTCCTGGTCGCCGCCGCCCTGCTGCGCTTCGAGGGCCAGCTCGCGACCTTCAAGTCGGGGCTCGGCGAATTCCCGTGCTATCGCTGCCTGTTCCCGGCGCCGCCGCCGCCGGGCATGGTGCCGTCCTGCGCCGAGGGCGGCGTGCTCGGCGCGCTGGCCGGCACCATGGGGTCGCTTCAGGCGACCGAGATCCTCAAGGAGGTGATGGGGATCGGCGAGAGCCTCGCCGGCCATCTGCTGATCTACGACGCGCTGACCACCACGATCCGCAAGATGGCGCTCAAGCGAAACCCGCGCTGTGCGACCTGCGGCGATGGCTAGCCTCTCCATCGTCGTCCAATCCGGCGCCTTCGAGCGGGTCCACTACGCGCTGGTGCTGGCGAGCGCGGCGGCGGCGATCGACCGCGAGGTGACGCTGTTCTTCACCATGGAGGGCTGCCGCGCGCTCAGGCCGGCGGCGGCGCTCGGCGGCTGGGCGGCGCCGGACGAGCGACTGCGCGAACAGGGGCTGGCGACGCTGGAGGAGCTGCTCGCCGCCGCCGCCGAGCTCAACGTGCGCTTCCTGGTCTGCGAGCTCGGTCTGCGGGCCGTCGACCTCGCCATCGACGACCTGCGCGGCGATCTCGGCATCCGCGAGGCGGGCGCGGTCACCTTCCTCAACGACGCCGGCCCCGACGCCCAGATGCTCTTCGTGTAGGGGCCGCCCTACAGCCCGTGCGCCGGCACCACGCGGTCGGGCGGCGAATGGCCGTCGACAAAGGTCTTGATGTTGATCAGCACCCGCTCGCCCATCGCGATGCGCCCCTCGCGGGTCGCCGAGCCGAGATGCGGCGCGAGCACCACGTTGTCGAGCCGGCGCAAATTCTCCTCGATCTCCGGCTCGCGCTCGTACACGTCGAGCCCCGCGCCGCCGAGCACGCCGTCTGCGAGACAGCGGGCGAGCGCGGCCTCGTCGATGATCTCGCCGCGCGAGGTGTTGACGACGAAGGCATGGGGCTGGAGCGAGCGCAGCCGCGCCTCCGACAGCAAATGCCGGGTCTCGGCGGTGTGCGGGCAGTTGATCGAGATGAAGTCCATATGGGCCAGCATCTGGTCGAGGTCTTCCCACCAGGTGGCTTCGAGCTCGGCCTCGACATCGCGATGCACGCGCCGCCGGTTGTGGTAGTGGATCGACATCGAGAAGCCGCGCGCCCGGCGCGCCACCGCGCTGCCGATGCGGCCCATGCCGACGATGCCAAGCCGCTTGCCCGACACCCGTTCGCCCATCATGAAGGTCGGCGTCCAGCCGTCCCATTCGCCGGACCGCGCCAGGCGGTCGCCCTCGACCATGCGGCGCGGCGCGCTCAGCATCAGCGCCATGGTGAGGTCGGCGGTGTCCTCGGTGAGAACGCCCGGCGTGTTGGTGACCAGGACTCCGCGCGCGGCGGCGGCGGCGAGGTCGATGTGATCGACGCCGACCCCGAAATTGGCAATCAGCCTGAGCCGTTCGGAGAGCGCGTCGATGACCGGAGCCGTGAGCCGGTCGGTCACCGTCGGCACCAGGACGTCGGTCTCGGCGGACGCCGCGATCAGCGCCTCGGCGGACATCGGCTCGTCGGTCGGGTTGAGCCGCGTCTCGAAGAGCTCCTTGAGACGGGTCTCGATCGCCTGCGGCAGTTTCCGGGTAACCAGGACGGCGGGTTTTGGGTCGGTCATCTGTCCGGTCGTCGGCTCTGGGCTGCCACGCCTCTACCAACCCCGCCCGGGGATGTCCAGAGCGGGCGCGCGGATCGGCTATACTGGCGCCGGAGATGCATCCAAGTCCGGGGACCCGCATGCGTCCTTGGTTGATCGCCGCCGCCCTCTGGCTGGCCGCCTCGAACGGCCCGGTCGCGGCCGAAGGCAAGCCGGCCGGCGGGGACGACGCACAGAACGCCCGCTTCGTGTCGCTGCGCGCGTCCAAAGCCAATGTCCGGTTCGGGCCGGGGCGGCGCCATCCCATCGCCTGGGTGTTCGTGCGGCGCGGCCTGCCGGTCCTCATCGTCGGCAAGTTCCAGACATGGCGCCGCATCCGGGACTGGGAGGGAAGCGAGGGCTGGATCCATCAATCGCTCCTGTCGACCAAGCGCAGCGTGATCGTCCTGGACGGGCCGGCGGAGCTGTACCGCAAGCCGGGCGCCGAGGCGCGGCTGATGGCCCGGGTCGAGCGCCGCGCCGTGGGCCGGCTGATCGGCTGCGAAGGCGCCTGGTGCGCGGTCGAGTTCGCGGGGCGCAATGGCTGGATCCGCAAGGCGGCGGTCTGGGGAGTCGGCCCGGCGGACGGCTGACCGGGCGGGGCGCGGAGCGGTCAGGCCGCGGCGGCCTGTTCCGACATGTCCCACCACACGCAGCCCATGCCGCAGCGCAGCTCGACCGCCGGCTCGTAGCAGACCGTGCGCGCCTTGCGCCCGCCGGCGGCGCCCATGGCGACCATCCACGACAAGAGCTCGGTGGTGCCGCCGTCGCCCGCCTGGGCCATCTTCTCCAGCGTCGTCTCGGCCACCACCTTCTCCGCGTCGCCCTCCTCGAGGAGGGCGAGGAACCCCCGGTCGAACGCCTCGTCGACCTGGAAGTAGCGCGGGCCCCCGGGGTCGTGGCTGAGGCCGCCCGTGCCCATGATCGCGACCCGCTCGCCATCGGGCCGGCAGCCGCGCAGGATGTCGGCGATCTCCCGGCCGAGGCGCCAGCACTCCTCCGGGCTCGGCAAGGGCGGCACGATGCAGTTCATGTGGATGGGCACCAGCGGGATGTCGTAGTCCGGCGTCAGATAGAGCAGCGGCACCGACCAGTTGTCGTCGAACAGCAACCGGTCCTTCCAGGCGAGCCGAAGCCCGCGCCGGTCGCCCTCGCGGACCAGCGTCCTTGCCAGATCGGGATGACCCGCCACCTCGTAGTCGGGGACGTTGAGCCAGTCGGAAAACCATTCCGCCGGGCCGGTCCAGCGGGAGGCCGTGCCGACGCAGAAATCGCCGGCCGAGTCGAGCGGCAGGTTGAGGAGATGGTCGTTGGCGATGCCGACGATGACGTCGGGCCGGGTCTCGCGCAGCATCCTGCCGAGCCCGTGGAAACCCCGGGTCAGGTTCTCCTGCTCCTCCGGGCTCGCCCGGTCGAGCCAGCCGGTCAGCCCCGGCGCGTGGGACAGCGCGCAAACCGCAACGATTTCAGCCATGGCATGCCCTCCGGAGGCGAGCTTAAGGCAAATCCGGCCGTCTTTGAACCGCGGAGCTGGAGCGCGTCCGGTCCAGGCGGGATTCTTCCCGCCGCCCCCACCGCGTCATGGCCGGACTTGTTCCACTGCTGTCCGGTTTAGTCAGGCTGGACCGGGTGCAAGGCCTTGGTACAGGCGGATTGCCGGCCCATCCGCCGGATCGGGACACGGATTGCGGCCCGCTCTCACCTGCCAGCATTGTCCCCCCTATTGTCACCCCGGACTTGATCCCATAAGCGCTAACTTGTTATAGATTGCTGTAGATGTCCCGTTGAGGTCTTCGGCGGCGTGGGGGTTCGGCGAGGGCTTTGGCGATGTCGTTCCAGCCGTCGATCGTACGGGCGAGGCCGAAGGGCGGCTCGATGGCGCTCTGGACCTCGTTGAGGACGAAGCGGAACTCGCGCCACGGGCTATGCGGCCGGCGCCGGCGCCAGCTCGTATCCCCAGGGGGAAACGGCGCGGGCG
>MPNO01000032.1 GCA_002239065.1 Defluviicoccus sp. bin129
CCGTCATTTCGACCGGAGCGCCGAAGGCGCGCAGTGGAGAAACCTCCCTGCCCCATGGGGACGAGGTTTCTCCACTCCGCCGTGCTGACGCACGGCTCCGGTCGAAATGACGAGGGGGGCCGCCGTGCTGCGCACGGCTCCGGTCGAAATGACGAGCGGGGGCCGCCGCGCTCCGCACAGCTCCGGTCGAAATGACGAGATGGGGGTGCCGCGCTCCGCATCCGCGGTGTCGTCGCCCCCCGCCCCAGCCACCCCTTCGTCATTTCGACCGGAGCGCCGAAGGCGCGCCCCCTCCTCGTCATTTCGACCGGAGCGCCGAAGGCGCGCAGTGGAGAAACCTCCCTGCCAATGGGGGCGAGGGTTCTCCCCTTCGACAAGCTCACGGCAAGGACACCCCCCCCCTGCCAATGGGGCCGAGGTTCCTCCCCTTCGACAAGCTCAGGGCAGGCTACTCCGCCGTGCTGACGCACGGCTCCGCCCCGGATCGAGTCCGGGGTCCGTCGAAATGACGAAGGAGTGGCCGGGTCGGCGGGTCCGAAATTCAGGTCTTGCGGGCGGCGAGCGCGACCGCTTCCCCGGCAAGCCGCGTGATTTCGTCGAACCGGGAAGCCCGAACCAAGGCGGGGCTCACGAGCCAGCTCCCGCCGCAGGCGAGGACATAGGGCAGCGCGAGGTAGTTTCCGAGGTTGGTCGGACCGATGCCGCCGGTCGGCAGGAACCGGATGGAGGGGTACGGGCCGGATAGAGCTTTCAGGAACGGCACGCCGCCGCTGGCCTCGGCGGGAAAGAACTTGACGGCTTCGAGGCCGAAGCCCATCGCCTGTTCGACGCCGGTCGGGTTGTTGACGCCGGGCAGGATCGGCAGTCCCCTCTCGAGGCATGCCTCGACGACTGCCGGATTGAAGCCGGGGGTGACGGCAAACTGGCTGCCGGCTCGAACCGCCAGGTCCACCTGCTCGATGCCGAGAACGGTCCCGGCGCCGACCAGCATTTCGGGAACCCGCTCGCGCAGGACCCGGATCGACTCCGCCGCCGCTGCCGACCGGAAGGTGATCTCGGCCACCGGCAAACCGCCCGCCAACAGCGCTCTCGCAAGAGGCAGCGCGGCTTCGCTGCCGTCCAGCTCCACGACCGGCAACACCCTTGCCTCGCCGAGCCGCGCCAGGACATTCGATGCTGCGTCGGTCATCGCTCTCGCTCCGGATCGGGTTTGCGCGGCGACGGGTGCGGCCGGACGGGCGTTTCAGCCACGCGCGATCAACGCACCCGGCGCGCCGACCACCCGGGAGGCGATTTCGTGGCCGGCCAGGAGGCATCGCCTCTCGTCTTCGCCGCGAAGCAGTGCCGCCAGGTAGCCGCCGTTGAAGCTGTCTCCGGCCGCGGTCGTGTCGACCACGTCGGCGGCCGGGGCGAATTCCGGGTGCTCATCGCGGGCGAGAAGCGGCGACACCGGGCCGAGCGCCCCGCGCTTGATGGCGCAGGCACGCCAGTCCGCGGCGGCGAACCGCGCGATCACGGCCTCCTCGTCCGCATCGCCGAACAGGGCGATCTCGTCGTCGGCCGAAGGCAGGGCGATGTCGGCAATCCGCCACATTTCGCCGACCGAGCGGCGCGCGACCGCCGCATCCTCCCAGAGCCGCGGCCGGTAGTTCGAATCGAAGGCCACGTGGCACGCCATGCGCTCGCGCAGGTCGCGCAAATGGGCGATGAGGCGCCCGCGCGCCGAAGGATGCAGGATGGCCAGGGTTATGCCCGAAAGATAGACGACACGTGCCGTCGGCAGGGAAGCGAGGGTCTCGCCGGATGCGAACAGACGGCGCGCCGCGGAGTCGCCGCGCCAGTAGTGGAAGCTGCGTTCGCCCGCATCGTCGGTCGACACGGCATAGATGCCGATATTGCGTTCCCCATCGAGACCGATCCGCGAGACATCGATACCCTCGTCCTTCGCCGCGCCCAGGAAGGCCCGGGACAGGGGATCGCGGCCGACGCGCGTGCAATAGCCGATGCGGGCCGATGGGCCGAATTCCCGGGCGCAGTAGACCGCCGTGTTGAACGTATCGCCGGCAAACCCGACGCGAAATCCGGCCGCGGGATCGCGCCGGATCTCGGCCATGACCTCGCCGATGGCGAGCAGGTGCAGTGTCACGCGCCCCGTGCCCCCGGTGCTTCGCCTCGTCTTCGTCGGGGATGCGAACCGGCCGATACCCGACGGGCCGCACCGGGTCCGCCGCACCCCCGGCTACTCGATCGACGGCGCCGGGACCGCCTCCGTCCCGGTCGCGCCTCAGGCGTCGGTCACGTCGTAATGGCGGATGACCGGAGGTTCGGCGAGGGCTGCCTTGAGCCGGTCGCTGGTACCCCGGTCCCGCTGCCAGGCCAGATAATTGTCGTACTGCTCATGGGATTCCCACTCTTCCACCAGCAGCACGTTGTCCGAATCGTCGCGGTTGCGCAGCGTGTCGACGCTCGTGCAGCCCTCATAGGCGCGGGTTTCCGCCAGAATCGACCCGAAGAACGCAACCAGCTCGTCCCCGGTGCCGGGCTTCGCCTTGACTTCGAGAATCACCCTTACAGCCATTTCGAGACCTCTCTATTCATTGTGTAAATCCAGCCGGGTGCAAATCCAGCCCGCACTCTTCGGCGCGCTGCGCCGATGCGATGGCGGAAATGGCGCAAGTCGCTGTCACCGGGTAGAAATTCGTCGCCAAACGTCTCTCTTCCCGGGCAACGCAAGCGCCACGCCGACCATGATCGAGGATAGCCTGCCGCCGTCCGGTCTGCCAGCCGCGAATTGCGGGAAGGCGACCGCCCAACTCGAGGATGGGCCGGCGCCCAAGCCGTTGAAATACGATATGGAAAAAGAAGGAATGGCGTCCCCTAGGGGACTCGAACCCCTGTTTTCGGCGTGAGAGGCCGATGTCCTAGGCCACTAGACGAAGGGGACGCCGCGGATACATGGATACCGGGTTCCGCGGCGCGGATCAAGCCGCGCCTACCCGCCCTCCGGCTCGATGCGGGCGACCGCCGCGCGCTTTCCGGTACCGAGGTCGTAGACGTGGATCGCCGTGCTGCCGTCGGCCAGGCGCAGGCGGAGCGCGATGCGACCGCCGTCGAGCGCGGTCTCGAGAATCCGGGCGCCTTGCGGCAGCGCGAACGCGGCGTCGGTGGCGGTTCCGCCGTCGAGCGTCCGGTTGACGATGGTGACCGCGACCGCCGCCAGCCCTGCGACAATAAGTAGCGCCATGCCGATCACGAGACCCTTGAGCGCCGGCATCGATTGTGCTCACTCTCCCGCCATGGAGCCACGCAAGGACGATCCGGCGGGCGACTGCCGCATGGTGACCGCGGCGCCCGCCTGCGCGGGCGGGCGGCTCGACCGCGTCCTCGCCGGGGCGCTCGGGCTCTCGCGGACCAGGGTCAAGCGGCTGATCGAGGGCGGAGCGGTCGCGCTTCCGGGCGCGGCGGGGACGATAGAAGAGCCCTCCTACAAGGTCAAACCGGGCCAGATTTTCGCCGTAATCGTGCCCCAGATTGCCGACCCGCTGCCGGCGGGGGAGCGCATTCCCCTCGCCGTCCTGTACGAGGACGATGACGTGATCGTGGTCGACAAGCAGGCGGGGCTGGTGGTCCACCCGGCCCCCGGAAACCCCGACGGCACCCTGGTAAACGCGCTGATCGCGCATTGCGGCAACTCGCTCTCCGGCATCGGCGGCGTGCGCCGCCCCGGGATCGTGCACCGCCTCGACAAGCTGACCAGCGGCCTCATGGTGGCGGCGAAGAACGACCGCAGCCACGCCTCGCTCGCCCGCCAGTTCAAGGCGCGCAGCGTCGCCCGCGCCTATACCGCCTTCGCCTGGGCGGCGCCGGCGCGGCCGTCGGGCGAGATCGCCGGCAATATCGGGCGGAGCACGCGCAACCGCAAGAAGATGGCGGTGCTCGCCACCGGCGGCAGGGCGGCGCTGACCCGCTACCGCCTGGTCCGGCGTTTCGGCGCGGCCGCGAGCCGGCTCGAATGCAGGCTCGCCACCGGACGGACCCACCAGATACGCGTCCACCTGGCCCACCGCGGACTGCCGGTGATCGGCGACGCGGTCTATGGCGGCGGGCTCACGCCGTCGCGGCGCCGTGCCCTCGGCGAGCGCGGAACCGGCGCGGTCTCGGCCCTCCAACGCCATGCGCTGCACGCCCACCGGCTCGGCTTCGACCACCCGGGCAGCGGCGAGGAGCTCGTTTTCGAAACCGATTTGCCAAATGAACTCAAGCTATTGGAAAACGCTCTGAAGGACATGTGGTAAAATGACGCGTCCATCACCATCTCTCCGCTGGACCCCGAATCGCGGGTTCTCGTTCGACCACTTGACGGAAGTGGCGGCATGAGCGGCGGCAGGCCCCAGGAGGAGAAGTCGATGGCAGCGAGAGCGGCAACGGTTCCCGCGCGACCGCAGCTCGACCCGGAGAGCAATCTCTCGCGCTATCTCCGGGATATCCGCAAGTTCCCCATCCTGGAGCCGGACGAGGAGTTCATGCTGGCCAAGCGCTGGCGCGAGGACGGCGACGCGGAATCGGCCCACCGGCTGGTGACCAGCCATCTGCGGCTGGTGGCCAAGATCGCCTCGGGCTATCGCGGCTACGGGCTGCCGATGGGCGAGCTGATTTCCGAGGGCAATGTCGGGATGATGCAGGCGGTCAAGCGGTTCGACCCGGATCGCGGGTTCCGGCTCGCCACCTACGCCATGTGGTGGATCCGCGCGGCGATCCAGGAATACATCCTGCACTCCTGGTCTCTGGTGAAGATCGGCACCACCGCCGCCCAGAAGAAGCTGTTCTTCAACCTGCGGCGCATCAAGGGCGAGATCAAGGCGATCGAGGAGGGCGACCTCCACCCCGAAAACGTGTCCGAGATCGCCACCCGGCTCAACGTCTCGGAAGACGAGGTGGTGCAGATGAACCGCCGGATGGCGGCGCCGGACAATTCGCTCAACGCGCCGCTCCGCGCGGACGGCGAAGGCGAGTGGATGGACTGGCTGGTCGACGATTCCGACACCCAGGAGACGCTGCTCGCCGAGGCCGAGGAGCTGGAGCGGCGCCGCGCCATGCTGCGCGGCGCGATGGATCACCTGAACCCGCGGGAGAAGCGGATCCTCACCATGCGGCGCCTCGCCGAGACCCCGCTGACGCTGGAGGAGCTGAGCCAGGAGTTCGGCGTGTCGCGCGAACGGGTGCGCCAGATCGAGGTCCGCGCCTTCGAAAAGATCCAGAAGGCGATGCGCGCGGCGGCCGTCGAGGACGAGCGCGTGCCCGCGGAGCTGGGCTGACCCCCCCTCGCCGTCCCCGCCGCTACCGGAGGCGGCGCAGCTCACGCAGCACGGGCGGAACCAGCTCGGGCAGGTCCTCGGCGATCAGCCCGGGGCCGAACGCCGACGCCGCTTCGCCGTGCAGCCAGGCCGCGGCGCAGGCGGCCTCGAAGGGCGGCAGGCCCTGGGCGAGCAGCCCCACGGCGAGGCCGGCGAGCACGTCTCCCGCGCCCGCGGTCGCGAGCTCGGGCGGCGCGTTCGCGTTGATCGCGACCCGGCCGTCGGGATCGGCGATCGTGGTGTCCGTGCCCTTCAGCAGCAGCACCGCCCCGCTCCGCGCCGCCGCCGCGCGCGCCCGCGCCGGCTTGTCGCCTTCGAGCGCGAAGAGACGGGCGAACTCGCCCTCATGCGGGGTGAGCACGGCGGGCGTGCCGCCGATCGCCCGGAACAGGATCTCCGGCGTCCCGGCGAACGCGGTCAGCGCATCGGCGTCGAGCACGGCCGGCTTTCCGCTGGCCAAAGCGCGGATCGAGAGCTCCCGCGTCTCCTCGGACACGCCCGCCCCGGGCCCGACCAGGGCGGCGCTGCGCTGCGGATCCTCGAGATAGGCGGCGAAGGCCTGCGGGGAGTCGATCGGCACCACCAGCGGCCCGACGAGATCCGCTGCGTAGACCATGCGCGCCTCGGGGCGGCACAGCACGCTCACCATGCCCGCGCCGATCCGCATCGCCGCGCGCGCGGCGAGCCGGGCCGCGCCGGTCATCTCGCTGCCGCCGGCGATGACCGCGTGCCCACGGCTGTATTTGTGGTCGTCCGGCCGCGGCCAGCGCAGCGCGCGCGACCACAGATCGGGCTCGTTGGCGAAGGCGGCGGGACGGATCCGTTCCAGCACGGCGTCCGGGATGCCGATATCGGCGACATGGACCTCGCCCATGAAAAATCGTGCCGGAACAAGAAGGTGACCGGGTTTTCTGCGAAAAAAGGTAACCGTCATCGCGGCTTTCGGCGCGGCGCCCAGGATCGCGCCGGTGTCGCCGTCGACACCGCTCGGCACGTCGACCGCGACGCACGGGCGATCGCCGACCGCCTCGATCGCGGCGCGCGCCGCGCCGTCCACCGCGCGCGCGAGCCCGGCGCCGAAGACGGCATCGACCACCAGCTCGGCGCCGTCCAACGCGTCCGCCGACATGGCCTCGACCTCGCCGCTCCAGCGCGCGGCGTTGACCGCCGCATCGCCCGTCAGCCGGTCGCGGTCGCCATAGAGGGCGACCCGCACCGGCCAGCCGCGCCCGGCCAGCAGGCGCGCGATCACGAACCCGTCGCCGCCATTATTGCCGGGGCCGCAGAGCACCGCGGTCGGCCGGCTCGCCCAGCGCAGGCAGATCCGGTCGGCCACCGCCCTGCCCGCCGCTTCCATCAGCTCGACCCCCGGCGTGCCGCCGGCGATCGCCAGCGCATCGGCGCGCGACATCTCGGCTACGGTCAGCAGCTCGGCCGACATCGACCCGTCCGGTGGGGCTTGCCGGGGCCCGGGCGGCAGCGCTCAGGCCGCCGCCTCGCCCCGTTCGCGCCCGGCGAGCGCCTCCAGCACCTCGTCGAGGGTCATCACGTCGGCGTATTTGTGGTGCAGGTCGAACAGCGCGATCTTGTGGATCAGCTCGGCGCGGTCGAACACGCACTCCTCGACCACGGTGGCGTGGTACCCGTTCGAATAGGCGTCCACCGTCGATGCCCGCACGCAGCCCGAGGTCGAATCGCCGCAGATCAGCAGGCTGTCGACCCCCAGACGGGTGAGGTGGGCGACCAGCGGGGTGCCATAGAAGGCGCTGGCGCGCTCCTTTTCGATCAGCAGCTCGCCGGGACGCGGCGCGAACGCCTGGTAGATCTCGTAATCGTCGCCCGATCCGGCGCCGACCTGCCGGTTGGTGGCGGTGACGCTGCCCCGCTTGCTGGCGGCGGTGGTGTAGATCACCGGCAGGCCGAGCGCGCGGCAGGCGGCGAACAGCTTTCGGGTCGGCTCGATGGCGTCGTGGGCGAACACGCCGCAGGCGCTCGGGTAGCGGTCGATGAGCTCGCTGACGGGCCGCGCGCCGCCGCGATAGACCAGGTTGTAGAGGTCGATCGCCAGCAGCGCCGGCCGGCGCCCGACATGGACCTCGCGCCGATAGGCGGCGTAGATCTCCAGCACGTCCGGCGGGATCACGTCCTTCCAGCAATGGTCTTCGAAATCGCGGGCCATCGGGCGCCTCCTATTCCGTGGCGCGGCGCCTGAGCGCCGCCATGCGCCGGGCGAGCTCGTCCTCGCCGACGATGTCCTTCTCCGCGAGCGCCTCCGCCAGGGCGACGATGCGGAGCTCGTGGTAGCCGAGCTTGGCGTAGGTTTCCGGGCCGAACGCCTCGATCCGGCGGCGTTGCTCGTGCAGGCAGTACCGCGAATCGATCAGCGCGCGCAGCGCCTCGGCGAGAAGCGCCCAGCCCGGCGCCCCCGTCCCGCTCCGCTCGACCGGACCGGCGATCATGCCGCCGATGTCGTGACAGCCGCGCACCCTGCCTCCCATCCGGCCCGGACCGGTCGTCGCAAGTCGCCCGGCGCGACCGATCAGGCCGCCGCGCCGGGGTCCGGCCGGTCCGCGGGGGGCTCGTCGATCGGCGGCTGGCCCGGCGGCCGCGGCACGCTGTCGTCGGGCCAGGGCTGTTCCTTGCGTTCGTCCTCGTCGGGGTCGTGCCCGTTGCCCCGACGCCCGTTGTCGCTGTCGCTCCCCATCGGCGCCTCGGCTGCGCTGAGCGGGCGGATTGTCGCGCGTTCCCGGAACCATGTCGAGACCGGGCGGTGCTGGGGTGGCTGAGGGGATTCGAACCCCCGACCTCCTGGACCACAACCAGGCGCTCTAACCGGCTGAGCTACAGCCACCGCCGAGGGGTCTCTAGCCCCCGCCTCGCGCGCCCGTCAAGCCCCGCCGCCGAAATGGCGGCCGAGCCGCGCGATCGCCTCCTCCAGCGCGGCCTCCTCCTTGCAGAAGGCGAAGCGGGCGAAATGCCGAATCTCGCCGCTCTGGTAGAACGCGCTCACCGGCACCGCCGTGACCCCGGCCTCGGTGGTGATGTGGCGGCAGAAATCGACATCGTCGCCGTTGAAGCCGAGCGGGCGGAAATCGGTGGTCAGGAAATAGGTCCCCGCGCAGGGCACGATGCCGAAGCCGATATCGGCGAGCCCGGCGGCCAGCAGATCCCGCCTCGCCTGCATGTCGGCGTTGAGCCCGGCAAAATAGCTATCGTCCTTGTTGAGCCCGTAGGCGACCGCGCTCTGCAGGTTGGGCGGGGTGGTGAAGGTGAGGAACTGGTGCGCCTTGGCGATCGGGGTCAGCAGGTCGGGCGCCGCGGTGACCATGCCGATTTTCCAGCCGGTGAGCGAAAATATCTTGCCCGCCGAGGCGATCCGCACCGCGCGTTCGCGCATGCCGGGCAGCGTGATCATCGGGATATGCGGCCGGCCGTCGAAGGCGAGGTGCTCGTAGACCTCGTCGCAGACGGCATAGGCGTCGTGCCGGATACAGAGCCCGGCGATCAGCTCGAGCTCGTCGCGGCCGAACACCTTGGCGCAGGGGTTCATCGGCGTGTTGTACAGGATCAGCTTGGTCTTCTCCGAGAACGCGGCGCGCAGCTCGTCGACCGGCAGGGTCCAGTCGGGCGGTTCGAGCCGCACCATCCTCGGCACCGCGCCGGCGCGTCGGACGATCGGCAGGTAGGAATCGTAGAGCGGTTCGACCAGCACCGCCTCGTCGCCCGGCTCGATCAGCCCGAACAGCGCCGCGCCCAGCGCCTCCGTCCCGCCCGAGGTGATCAGCACTTCGCGCGGCCAGTCGACCTCCAGATCGTAGAACCGCCGCGCATGCGCAGCGACCGCTTCGCGCAGCGGCGGAATGCCCATCATGGAGGGGTACTGGTTGACGCCGTTCTCGAGATAGTCGGCCGCCGCGGCGACCACGTCCGCCGGCCCGTTGCCGTCCGGGAAACCCTGGCCGAGATTGACCGAATCGTGTTCCTGGGCGAGGCGCGACATGACCTCGAAGATCGTCGTCCCGTAGCCCGAAAGGACGCTGTTGGCCGGCTTCACCGAAACCTCCCGCCTAGGGTGCGCGGCGTCGTCTAGCATGAACGCGTTGGATGGGCAAAATCGCCGCAACGGGTTTTCGTCGCCTGCGCCGTGACTACGGGTATCAGACGCTTTGGAGAAACCTGACATGACCGATCTGAAAAAGACCCTGGGCTCCGCCGCGCTGGCCGCCCTGCTCGTCTTCGGCGCGAGCGCCGCCATGGCCCAGTCGTCCGGCGGCGATGCCGGGCAGGAGGCGAGCCGCGCCGGCGAGGACGAGCAACGGCCGATGGGCCGGCGCGCCGCCCGCTTCCTCCGCATTCTCGATACCGACGGCGACGGCTCCGTGTCGCTCGCCGAGATCGGCGCCGAGCAGCAGCGCCTGGTCGCCGCCTCCGATCTCGACGGCGACGGCGCGCTGTCGGTCGACGAGTTCCGCCGCCGCGGCCGGCTGATACGCAGCCTCGGCGCCACCAGCCTGTTCGACATGCTGGACACCGACGGCGATCGAAAGGTCACCGCGGCCGAGATCGCCGCGCCCTCGGCGCGCTGGTTCAAGCGCTACGACGCCGACGGGGACGGCGCGATCGCCGCCGGGGAATTGCCGCAGCGGCGCTGGCATCGCGGCTGGCGGCACGGCCCAAGGCGGAAATAGCGCCGCCGCATGCCGCCCGCGCCGCCGCTTCCGCCCGCGGCCGATTCGGACGACGCCCTCGTCCTTCGGCTCGCGGGCGGAAGCGGCGACGCCATGGCGGCGCTGTCGGAGCGCCATCTGGCTTCGGTCTTCGGCTGCGCCTGGCGCATCCTCGGCGATCGCGCCGAGGCCGAGGACGTCGCCCAGGAGACCTTCGTCAGACTGCTCCGCAAGGCGCCCGCCTGGCAGCCCGACGGACCCGCCCTGCGGTCCTGGCTGTTGCGGGTCGCCACCAATCTCTGCATCGATCGCCGCCGGGTTCGGGCGCGGCTCGTCCCGATGCCGGACGAGGTCGAAGATCTCGCGGCGCCCGACCGCGCCGGCGTCGAGGACGACCTCGCGATCCGCCGCGCGGTGCATCGCGCGCTGCGCGGCCTGCCCGAGCGCCAACGGGCCGCCCTGGTGCTGGTCCACTTCCACGGGCTCAGCGGCCGCGAGGCGGCCGGAGCGCTCGGAACCAGCGAAGAAGCGCTCGAATCATTGCTGGCGCGGGCCCGGAGACGGCTCCGGCAAGTGCTCGCGCCCGATGTCAAAAACCTACTGGAACCTGTTTCATGACAATGGAAAACGGGATTTCTGACTGCTCGGAGCCGGACGCCGGCATGGCCTTGCGCCGGTTCGCCGAGCTCGCCGACGCCTATGGCGCGGATTTCGACCGCTGGCCCGATGCCGAGCGTTTCGCCGCCCTGGCGCTCGCCGGGCGTTCGGAGGAAGCCCGCGCCCTGCTCGCCGACGCCCATGAGCTGGACGCGGCGCTGGCGCGGCTCGATCCGCCGCCCCCCCCCCCCCCGGCGCCGGGCGCGCGGGTCGCCGCGCTCCCGGCCGGCGCGGCGGGCGCCCTCCCACCCCCCCCCCCCCCCCCCGGCGGCGCGGGGCGCGCGGATCGCGGCGCTCCAGGACGGCGATGCGCCCGCCGCGCCCCGTTTCGCCTCGCTCTTGGCGGCGATCGGCCGCGGGGCGGTTTTCGCCATCGCCGCCGCCGCCGGGCTCTATCTCGGCCTGTCCCTCGCGCCGCCCGGGACCGGCGACTCCG
The DNA here is from genome assembly GCA_002239065.1 of Defluviicoccus sp. bin129. Taxonomy (GTDB): domain Bacteria; phylum Pseudomonadota; class Alphaproteobacteria; order MPNO01; family MPNO01; genus MPNO01. The sequence goes on from MPNO01000032.1 coordinate 11,115, forward strand.
GTCTGGAGCTGGTCGAGGCGTCGCTGATCGCCGGCGAGGCGCCGTCCATCGCGGTGGTCGACTTGCTGGAGCTCGACTGACATGACCGATATCCGATCCATGCTCCCGTCGCGCCGGCACGCGCTGGCGCTGTCAATCGCCCTCAACCTGTTCCTCGCCGGCGCGATCGCCGGGCTGTGGCTCGGTGCCGACGGGGATTCGCGGCCGGCCCAGGAAGCCGAGTACAGCTTCGCCGAGTTCGTCCGCGACCTGCCCGACGAAACCCGCCTGCGCATCGCAACGGCGCTGGATACCCGCCGCGACGACGTCGCGCGCCGGATCGAGGCGCTCGCCCGCGCCCGCGCCGGCGTCGTCACCGCGCTGGGCGCGGAGCCGCACGATCCCGACCGCCTGCGGCGCGCGCTGGCGGGGCTGCGCGAATCCACGCGCGACGTGCAGGCCGCGATGCATGCGGTCGTCGGCGAGGTCACCGACCGGCTGGACCCGGCCGACCGGGCGCGGCTCGCCCGCAGCATGTTCGCGACCGTGCGCGACGCGCAGAACGGAGAGACCCTGCTCTACGAGGTGCCGCTGCTGTGAGGCGCGGCGGCCTCCCGGAGCGTTGAGAAAAACGCACCGCAGTGCGCTAAATTCGGAACTTGTTTCACCACTCTTCGACCACTATACGCTGAACGCGTTCAGCGTTGACGCCCCGCTGACGGGTCGGGGCGGCCGCGCGGCCGATTTGCAGCGCCCATCCCGACCCCATACCCGTTCGGGAACCGTCCGATGAAAAAGATCGAAGCGATCATCAAGCCGTTCAAGCTCGACGAGGTGAAGGAAGCGCTTCACGAGGTCGGGGTCAAGGGTCTGACGGTGACGGAGGCCAAGGGTTTCGGGCGCCAGAAGGGCCATACCGAGCTTTACCGAGGCGCCGAATACGTCGTCGACTTCCTGCCCAAGGTGAAGATCGAGGTCGTGCTCGAGGACCAGCAGGTGGAGCGCGCGGTCGAAGCCATCCAGCAGGCCGCGCAGACCGGGCGGATCGGCGACGGCAAGATCTTCGTGACCACCGTGGAAGAGGCGATCCGCATCCGCACCGGCGAAACCGGCGGAGACGCGCTGTAGACGCGACGGACGCCGTCCCAAAGACCGCAATCCTCCGAAGGAACCGAACCATGCCAGACGCCCCCGACATCCTCGACCTCATCGGCGAGCACGACGTGAAATACGTCGACTTCCGCTTCACCGACCCGCGCGGCAAGTGGCAGCACACCGCGCAGGCGGTAAAGACCTTCGACGAGGACATGCTGGCGTCCGGCATCATGTTCGACGGCTCGTCCATCGCGGGCTGGAAGGACATCTCCGAATCCGACATGTGCCTCATGCCGGACCCGGGCAGCGCCGTGCTCGACCCGTTCTCGGCGCAGACCTCGCTGATCGTGTTCTGCGACGTGCTCGAGCCCACCACCGGCCAGCCCTATACCCGCGACCCGCGCTCGACCGCCAAGCGCGCCGAGGCCTATCTCCGGCAGTCCGGTATCGGCGACCGGGCGATGTTCGGCCCCGAGCTCGAATTCTTCGTGTTCGACGACGTGCGCTTCGACGTGTCGATGAACAGCACCTTCTACGCGATCGACGAGGAAGAAGGCCCCTACAACACCGCGCGCCGCTTCGAGGGCGGCAATATCGGCCACCGGCCGGCCATCAAGGGTGGCTATTTCCCGGTCCCGCCGGTCGATTCGATGAGCGACCTGCGCGCCGAGATGCTCAGCGTGATGGGCGAGATGGGCGTCGACATCGAAAAGCATCACCACGAGGTGGCGCCGAGCCAGAACGAGCTCGGCATCCGCGGCGACGATCTGCTGACCATCGCCGACCAGGTGCAGATCTACAAATACGTCGTCCAGTGCGTCGCCCATTCCTACGGCAAGACGGCGACCTTCATGCCCAAGCCGATCGTCGACGACAACGGGTCGGGCATGCATGTCCACCAGTCGATCTGGAAGGACGACAGGCCGGTCTTCGCCGGCTCGAGCTATGCCGATCTGTCGGAGAACGCGCTCTACTATATCGGCGGCATCATCCAGCACGCCAAGGCGATCAACGCCTTCTCCAACCCCACCACCAACAGCTACAAGCGCCTGGTGCCGGGGTTCGAGGCGCCGGTCCTGCTCGCCTATTCGGCGCGCAACCGCTCGGCCGCCTGCCGCATCCCCTTCGCCTCCAGCCCGAAGGGCAAGCGCGTCGAGGTCCGCTTCCCGGACCCGTCGGCCAACCCCTATCTCGCCTTCGCGGCGATGCTGATGGCCGGCATCGACGGAATCGAGAACAAGATCCATCCGGGCGACCCGATGGACAAGAACCTGTACGACCTGCCGGCCGAGGAGCTCGAGGGCATCCCGACGGTGTGCCACTCGCTGCGCGCGGCGGTCGATGCGCTGGACGCCGACCGCGCCTTCCTCAAGAAGGGCGACGTGTTCACCGACGACCTGATCGACGGCTATCTCGACCTCAGGCGGGAAGAGATCCAGGTCTTCGAGTACACGCCGCACCCGATCGAGTTCGCGCTCTACTACAGCGTCTGAGGATCGAGGCGATGGGAGACGGGGCCGGTCTTCGGACCGGCCTCTTTTTTGCCGCCATCGTCCCGCCGACACAGGGTCTTGTGATTCCGGCGCGCCCGGATACCATATCCGGCGATACGGAACCCGACTTCCCAGCCCCCCGGCCCGTGCCCTGATGCCGTCGACTGCCGCCAGATCGCCGCCCCGCGCCGAGCGCTACTCGGCCCGCGACATCGAGGTCCTCGAAGGGCTGGAGCCGGTGCGCCGCCGCCCCGGCATGTATATCGGCGGCACCGACGAGGCGGCGCTGCACCATCTCGCGGCCGAGGTGCTCGACAACGCGATGGACGAGGTGGTGGCCGGCCATGCGAGCTGGATCGAGATCGCGCTCGAAGCCGACGGCTCCGTCCTGGTGCGCGACAACGGGCGCGGCATCCCGGTCGAGCCGCATCCCAAGTTCGCCGACCGGTCGGCCCTGGAGGTCGTGATGACGACGCTTCATGCCGGCGGCAAGTTCGGCGGCGAGGTCTACAAGACCGCCGGCGGGCTGCACGGCGTCGGGATTTCGGTGGTCAACGCGCTGAGCGACCGGATGACGGTGGAGGTGGCGCGCGACCGGTCGCTCTGGCAGCAGAGCTACTCGCGCGGCCGGGCGAAGGGTCCGCTGGAGAACAAGGGCAGCGCCCGCAACCGGCGCGGCACCGCGGTGCGGTTCCATCCCGACCCGAAAATCTTCGGCGAGGGGGCGGCGCTCCGCGCCGACCGGCTCTACACGCTCGCCCGCTCGAAGGCGTATCTCTCGAAGGGGGTCGAGATCCGCTGGCGCTGCGCCGCGGAACGCCTGGGCGGGCATCCCGGGATCCCGGCGGAGGCGACGCTGTGCTTTCCGGGCGGGCTGGCCGACGACCTGGCGGACTCGCTGGCCGGGGCCCCGCTGATCGGCAACCGTCCGTTCGCCGGCGAGGCCGGGCTCAACGGCGGCGGCCGCGCGGAATGGGCGATCGCCTGGCCCGCGGACGCGGCGCGCTTCTTCCGCTCCTACTGCAACACCGTGCCGACGCCGCAGGGCGGCACCCACGAGGCCGGGCTGCGCGCCGCGCTGGTGCGCGGGCTCAAGGCCTATGGCGAGCTCACCGGCAACCGCCGCGCCGGGCAGATCGCCGGCGACGACATCCTCGGCGGCGCCTGCGGGCTGCTCTCGCTCTTCATCCCCGATCCCGTCTTCCAGGGCCAGACCAAGGACCGGCTGTCGACCGCCTCGGCCACGCGCCAGGTGGATGCGGCGGTCAAGGACCATTTCGACCATTTCCTGACCGGCGATCCGGTGAGCGCCACCGCGCTGCTCGAGCATGTCGTGGAACGCGCGGAGGACCGGCTGCGGCGCAAGCAGGACCGCGAATTCGCGCGCAAGACCCCGACGCGGCGGGTCCGGCTCCCCGGCAAGCTCACCGATTGCAGCCGCGCCTCGGCCGACGGCACCGAGATCTTCCTCGTCGAGGGCGATTCGGCGGGCGGCTCCGCCAAGCAGGCGCGCGACCGGGAGACCCAGGCGATCCTTCCCCTGCGCGGCAAGATCCTCAACGTCGCCAGCGCGTCGCCCGAGAAGCTGCGCCAGAACCAGGACCTCGCCGACCTCGTCCAGGCGCTGGGCTGCGGCCGGGGAGAGGAGTACGACGACGCCAGGCTGCGCTACCAGCGCGTCATCATCATGACCGACGCCGATGTCGACGGGGCGCATATCGCCGCGCTGCTGATGACGTTCTTCTTCCGCGAGATGCGCCAGCTCATCGAGAACGACCACCTCCACCTCGCGGTTCCGCCGCTCTACCGCGTGAGCCAGGGCGGGCAGACGCTTTACGCACGGGACGACGCCCACCGCGACCGGCTGATCGCCGAGCACTTCCAGGGCCGCGGCAAGATCGAGGTGAGCCGTTTCAAGGGGCTCGGCGAGATGCCGCCCGGCCAGCTTCGCGAGACCACCATGGACCCGGCGCGGCGCGTGCTCTACCGGGTCGGCATCGCCAACAGGGAGGCCGGCGCCGGCATCGAGGCGACCGCCGCGCTGGTCGAGCAGCTCATGGGCCGCAAGCCGGAAACCCGCCTCGCCTTCATCCGCGACCGCGCCGACGCGGCGGGCGAGCTCGATGTCTGAGGCTATTCGCAGGACGGGGATTTGACAAAATGCGACTGGGCAACCACATGGGGTGCAGCAGAATACGATCTGCGAACCTCCTTCATACCGTCTTGAGTATCAATGGGTTTTGATGAGCTGGGGCTTGGCCCCGACGTCCTTCGGGCGATTTCGGATGTCGGCTACGAGACGCCGACGCCGATTCAAGAACAATCGATCCCGGCCGCGCTGACCGGCCGCGACATCCTGGGCTGCGCCCAGACGGGGACCGGCAAGACCGCGTCCTTCGTGCTGCCGATGATCGAGATCCTGTCTTCCGGCCGGGCCCGGGCGCGCATGCCGCGTTCGCTGATCCTGACGCCGACGCGCGAACTCGCGATGCAGATCTCGAACAACTTCGACGAATACGGCAAGTTCCACAAGCTCACCCAGGCGCTGCTGATCGGCGGCGTCTCGATGGACGAGCAGTCGAAGAAGCTGGGCCGCGGCGTCGACGTGCTGATCGCCACGCCGGGCCGGCTGATCGACCACTTCGAGAGCGGCCGCATCCTGATGAGCGACATCAAGGTCCTGGTGATCGACGAGGCCGACCGGATGCTCGACATGGGGTTCATCCCCGACGTGGAGAAGATCGTCGGGCAGCTGCCGAAGATCCGCCAGACCCTGTTCTTCTCGGCGACCATGCCGGCGGAGATCCGCCGCCTCGCCGACGCCTTCCTGATGAATCCCAGGGAGATCCACGTCGCGCCCCCGGCGAGCCCGGCGGAGACGGTGATCCAGCGCCTCGCCGTGGTCGGGACGGGCGACAAGCGCAAGGCGCTGCGCCGCATCATCGAGAGCGAGGACGTGCAGAACGCGCTCGTCTTCTGCAACCGCAAGCGCGATGTCGACATCCTCTACCGCTCGCTCAGGAAGCACGACCTGGCGGTGGCCGCGCTGCACGGCGACATGGCGCAGCCGGTCCGTCTCCAGACCCTGGAGGCGTTCCGCAACAACGAGGTGCGAATCCTGGTCGCCAGCGACGTCGCCGCGCGCGGGCTCGATATCGTCGATTTGTCCCACGTCTTCAATTTCGACGTCCCCTACAACCCCGAGGACTACATCCACCGCATCGGGCGCACCGGCCGGGCCGGCAAGGAAGGCCGCGCCTTCACCATCGCGACCCCGGAGGACGCCGAAGCGGTTTCCGCCATCGCCAGGTTGCTCGGCAAGGAGATACCCGGGTTCGAAGTCGCCGGGCTCGAACGCGGCAAGCTCGGGGAGCCGGCCGAGAAACGGACCCGCAAGCCGCGCGCCTCGAAGGTCAAGGCGAAGCCGGAAAAGAAGAAGGCAAGCGCCGCCGAACCGAAACCCGCCCCTGCCAGGCGCGAGCGGCGGAGGCCGGGCAAGAAGGAGCCCGCCGAGTCGGTGGTCGGCATGGGCAGCCACGTGCCCGCCTTCCTGCTGCGGCCGGGCGGGACCGGAGAGGCCGGCTGATGCAGACCATTTTCGTGATGGTCAAGTGCGAGCTCGGCCAGGCTTACGGGGTCGCGGCGGAGGCGATCGAAAAGATCGAGCAGGCCTCGGAAGTCCATTCGATCTCGGGCCAGTTCGATCTCCTGATGAAATTCTATCTCGCCGACGACCAGGACATCGGCCACTTCGTCACCGAGCAGGTCCAGCTCCTGCCCGGGGTCAAGGACACGTTCACGCTGATCACCTTCAAGGCGTTCAGCTAGCCGCCGTTCCGACCGGGGGCGGAGGCCGCCCGCGCGTGCCCGGCTGGCCCATGCCGGCAAATATTTCTGCTAAACACGCAAAAGTATGTTGCAATTCTACTCCAGGTAGAAGATAGTCCTCCTGCCGTGCCGACGCCGGCGAACTTCATCGGGGGAGGCATGCAGCCAATGCGTCAATCTCTTCTGTCGCCGCCAAGGGGCAACCGCCCCGGCTTCCAGCAGCTTGTCGTCGTCGCCGCTCTGATCGCGGCGATCACGCTGCTCTCCGACATAGCCTTCGCCCCCTGGCAGTACGATCGCCATAACGCGCAGGCCTCCTCCCTCCCCATGGTTCCCCGGGTCGCCATCATGCGCTAGGCGGCGCGGCTCAACCGCTATCCGCGACCAGGCGGTTGGTCATCCTGCCGAGGCCCTCGACCTCGGTCTCCATCACGTCGCCGACCTGGAGGAAGGTGCCGGTTCCCATGCCGACGCCGCCGCAGGTGCCGCAGACGAAGATGTCGCCGACCTCGACTTCGGCGATGCCGGAGGCGAACTCGATCTGTTCCTCCGGCGTGTAGATGAATTGCGAGGTGTTGCCGTCCTGCTTGATCTCGCCGTTCACCGCCAGGCGGAGGAACAGGTTCATGTGGTCGGCGACGAAGGCGCTCGGCACCAGCACCGGCCCCATGGGCGCGAAATCGTTGTGGCTCTTGCCGCCGAACCAGTCCGATTTCAGCGCCGGGCGGTCGGGGCGCATGTTGAGGTCGCGGCACGAGACGTCGTTGGTGGTCATCCACCCGGCGACGTGGTCGAGCGCCGATTCCGCGCCGATCCGCCTGCCCCGCTTCCAGACCGCGCAGGCGATCTCGGCCTCCCAGTCGATCTTCTCCATGCCGCGCGGGATCGCGATGTCGTCATGGGCGCCGGCCAGCGCGCCGGACGCCTTGAGGAACAGATAGGGCATCGTGGTCGACCGGTCGCCGCCCCAGCGCGGCCCGCCCTCGGGCGTGTTGCCGGCCCGGATCATCTCGTCGACATGTTCCTGAAAGTTCTGCGCCGCGTTCAGGATCTTGCCGGGGCGGAGGACCGGCGGCAGCACGCGGAGGCTGTCGACGGCGCCCGAGACGGAAGCGAAGCGTTCGCCCCCCTCCTCCTCGATGAAGGCGACGATTTCCTGCAGCACCGGGAAGTTGTGGTCCCAGCCCTCCAGCATGTCCTGGATGCCGCCGGTCGCGGTCAGCGGCCCCGCCTGCCCGCGCGCGCTGTCGCGATAGGCGGGGTAGACGCCGGCGATGGAGAACGCCGTCTCGCCGAGCACGATCGCCGCGAACGGCCCCGCCGGTCCGCCGGCAAAGGTGGCGAGTGAAAACGGGGTGCCGTTCATGTCTGTTCTCCTGTCAGCGTTCCATCTTCCGGCCGGTCGGTGGACATTGCCGCCGCCGGGCTCGATAAAGGAGGAATGACCTATCGCGTCAGTCTGAACAAGCCCGGCGGGGCGGCCTGGACGGCGTTCGAGGTACCGACCGGCCGCACGATCCTGGAAACCGCGCTGGACCGGGGCATCGACTACCCGCATGGCTGCCGGTCGGGCAATTGCGGCGGCTGCAAGTCGCATCTGGTCGCGGGCGAGGTCGAGATGTCCCCCTGCTCGCCCTACGCCCTGGACGATGAGGAGCGCGGCCGCGGGCTGATCCTCGCCTGCCGCGCGGTGCCCTGGTCGGATTGCACCGTCGAGCCGGTCGCGCCGGACGACGAAGCGATCCATGCGAGCCGCCGCCTCGCCTGCCGGGTCGCCGCGATCGGCCGCGCGACCCACGACATCCGGATTCTCGCGCTCGACATCGAGAGCGGCGGGCCGTTCGACTTCACCGCCGGGCAATACGCCGCGCTCGCCTTCGAAGGTCTGCCGCCGCGCGATTTCTCGATGGCGTCGCAACCCGGCGCGGAGCGGCTCGAATTCCACATCCGCCTGGTCGCCGATGGCGGGGTTACCCGGCACGTCCTGAACACGCTCCGGATCGGCGATCCGGTCGCGGTCTCGGGCCCGATGGGCACCGCGCATTACCGCAAGCACCACCGCGGGCCGATATTGCTGGCCGCCGGCGGGTCCGGGCTCGCCCCGATCAAGTCGATCGCAGACAGCGCACTCGCCGGCGGCGCCCGGCAGGAAATGTTCCTCTATTTCGGCGCCCGGGCGGAGCGCGACGTCTATCTGGAGGCCCACTTCCGGGCGCTCGCGGCGCGGCACCCCAACCTGCGCGTGGTCACCGTCCTGTCGGAGCCCGACGGGCCGACCGAACGGCGCACCGGCTGGCTCGCCGACGCGCTGGCGGCGGATTTTCGCGATCTCGACGGGTTCAAGGCCTATCTCGCCGGCCCGCCGGCGATGGTCGAGACCTGCACCGAGCGCCTGCTCGCCCTCGGCCTCGCCCGCCGGGACTGCCATGCCGATGCGTTCTATACTGAGGCCGAGAAGCCGGGCCGGGGGGCGGCATGAACGATTTTCCGCAGATCGAGAGCGTCGAAGCCTTTCGCGGCGCGCCCGAGGAGTATCGCGAGTGCTGCCGCAAGATCGTCGTCAGCCACGCGATCAACGAGCTCCATGGCTCCAGGGTCTATGACGAACCGGCGATCGTGCTCGCGCCGACGCCTTACGCCAAGTGGCTGACCTGCCGGATCGTGATGGAGGAGTACGGCCACCATTACCGCTTTTTCGAGCTCGGCCGCGAGATGGGCATCCCCGAGGAGCGCATGCTGCCCGAGACGACCGAGAAGAGCCCGCTCTCGGTGATGAGCTTCGACCTGCAGACCTGGGAGGAGTTCTGCGTCATCAAGATGCTGGGCGATCTCGCGGAAATCCTCCAGGTCGAGGATCTCGTGCAGTGTTCTTTCCATCCGGTACGGAGGCTTGCCAGGATGACGATGCCGGAAGAGCATTTCCATGCCGAGTTCGGCCAGAATTTCTGCACCGACATCTGCCAGACCGACGAGGGGAAGACGCTGATCCAGACCCATGTCGACCGGATCTTCCCCCTGTTCCCGCCCTTCTTCGGACGCACGGGCTCGCGCAACAACGCGCTCTACCGCAGATGGGGCATCAAGAAGCGGACCAACGAGGCGATGCGCGAGGACTATGTCGGCCGGGCGCGCGCGGTCGTCGAAGGAAAGCTGGGACTCGCCCTGCCCGCCTTCGACTCCGACGACCCGGCCTTCGCCGCGATCCATTGACCGGGCTGTTCGACCCGGCGCGCTACGCGAAAGTGCGCCTGCCCCTGCTCGAAGCCGGGACGCTGCCGCCCGACTGCTACACCGATCCGGCCTTCTTCGCGCGCGAGCGCGAGCGCATCTTCCGGACCCACTGGAACCTCGCCTGCCGCGCGCGCGACCTCCCCGGGCCGGGGGACTATTGCACGGTCGATCTGGCGGGGATGCCGGCGATCGTGCTGCGCGGCTCGGACGGCGTGCTCCGCGCCTTCGCCAATACCTGCCGGCATCGCGGCTCGCGGCTGGTCTCGGGAAGCGGCAGCGCGAAGGCGATCTCCTGCCCCTATCACGGCTGGAGCTATGCGCTCGACGGCAAGCTGATCGCGGCGGCCGGGATGGAGCGGGCGGAAAATTTCGACCCCGCCGGGTTCGGGCTGGTTCCGCTCCGCTTGGCCGAATGGGCCGGATTCGTCTTTCTCAACTTCGCCGAAGACGGGGCGGGGCTTGACGATCATCTCGGCAATCTTCCGGAATACCTCCGCTCGCACCGGGCCGAGGACATGGTCTGCGTCCACCGGAGGGTCTACGACGTGGCCTGCAACTGGAAGCTCTGCCTGGAGAACCAGCGCGAGAGCTACCACGTCGCCGTCGTCCATCGCGGCACGCTGGCCGACCAGCTGCCGGAACAGCTCGCGGCATCCGGGCACTGGTCGGGGTCCTGGTTCGGGCACCGGGGCTCGATCGCCGCCCGGCTCGGCGCGGCGGAGACCCTGCCGCCGATCCCCGCGCTCGCAGGCCGCGCGGCGGAAGGCAGCTATTTCATCGGCCTCTACCCGGCCTCGTTCCTGGTCTTCACGGTCGATTGCATGTGGTGGATGTCGTTCCGCCCGCTCGCCGCCGACCGCACGCAGGTGTCGACCGGGCTGTGCTTCCCGGAGACGGTGACGCGGCGGGCGGATTTCGCGGCGATCGTCGGGGACTACATCGCGCGGACCGACACCTCGCACCCCGAGGACAACCGCGCGACCGAGATGCAGCAGCAGGGCCTCGCCTCGCCGCATGCGCGGCCCGGCCGGTTCAGCCACCGCGAGGCCGGGGTCCACGCGGTCGACAACTGGGTCCTCGACCGGGTGCTCGATACCGCTCAGCGCGACGACAGGATCACCGACAGCATGTTGCCCGCGTAATCGGCCGCCTTGTCGGTCTCCATCAGCCGCGCATTGGCGAGGAAGCGCTTGCAGGTGATCAGCGCATCGCGCCGCCTGGCCGCGAGCGTCGCAACCAGTGCCTCGGTCTCCGCCTCGAGCGACGCGGCCGGAACGACGTGGCTGACGAAGCCGAGGGTCCGCGCGGTCGCCGCATCGACGCTCTCGGTGGAGTAGACCAGCCAGGCGATCGCCTTCGGCATGGTGCGGTCGATATGGGCGCACATCGCAAGCGTCGGCGGCAGGTCGTGGGTCATCTCGGGCAGGCTGAACCGCGCATCGTCGGCGGCGATGGTGAGGTCGCACACCGCCGCCGTCGCGCAGCCGAACCCGGCGGCCCGGCCCTGCACCGAGGCGACGACGGGGATCTCGGCGCCGCGCGCCGCGGCGTAGAGGCCGAGGATCGGGCCGGTCAGGGATTCGCGCATCTCCAGCGCGGTGCGGCTGGCCCCGCCGGCGCCGGGCTCGCGCCCGAGACAGAAATCCGCGCCCGCCCCGGTCAGCAGGACGGCCTTCAGCGCCGGGTCCGACCCCGCCTCGTTCAGCAGCCGGGTGAGCTCCGCGATCATCCCGGCGGACATCATGTTGCCGGCCTCCGGCCGGTCGATCCGCACGCGGGCGATCTCGCCGTCCCGTCGCAGGGTGATTGTCTCGCCGGTCATGTCGGTTTCTCCTCCGGTTCGCTGACGATGCCCGCGGCCAGCGCCGCGTCGATCTCCGCCTCGCCCAGCCCGAGCACCCCGGCGAGCACCGCCCGCGTGTCCTCGCCGAGCAGCGGCGGGAAGGCGGCTTCGGGCGGCGCGCCGTCGGCGAACTTGATCGGATTGCCGGCGACCCGCACCCGGCGGCCATCTTGCGCGGCGAGATCGAGCACCATGTCGCGCTGCCCGATCTGGGGGTTCGACAGCGCCGCCCCCAGCGTGTTGACCCGGCCGACCGGTATGCCGGCCTCCAGCAGCAGCGGCACCCAGGCATCGGCGTCCCTCTCGCGGAACGCCGCCTCGAGCAGCGGCCACAGCTCGAACCGGTTGGCGTAGCGGTCGTCATTGGTGGCGAAACGCGGATCGTCGACCAGCCCGTCCAGGCCGAGCACGCCGCAGAGCGCCCGCCACATGCGCTCGGTGTTGGCGGTGATCACCAGCTCGGTATCGTTGCCGGCGTCGAAGGAGCGGTAGGTCGGGATCGAGGCATGGCCGCGCCCCTGGCGGCCCGGCTCGACGCCGGACTGGAGGAAATAGGCCGCCTGGTAGCACAGCATGGCCACCTGGCAGTCGAGCATGGCGATGTCGACCAGCCTGCCCTTGCCGGTGCGCCGCCTCTCCTCCAGCGCGGCGAGCACGCCGATGGTCCCGTACATGCCGGCGCAGAGGTCGCCGATGGGGATGCCCGCCCGGACCGCGGGCTCGCCGGGCTCGCCGGTCATGCTCATCCCGCCCGACAGCGCCTGGACGATCATGTCATAGGCCGGGCGGTCGCGGTCCGGCCCGTCCTGGCCGAAACCGCTGATCGAGCACCAGATCAGCCCCGCGTGGTCGGCCGCGAGCTCCTCGTAGACCAGCCCCAGCCGGTCGAGCACGCCGGGGCGGAAATTCTCCATCACAATGTCGCAGGCGCCGGCCAGCCGCTTGACCAGGGCCAGCCCGTCGGCCGACTTCATGTCGGCGACCACGCTCTTCTTGTTGCGGTTGACGCTGAGATAGTAGGCGCTGTCGGGGCCGACGAAATGCGGCGGCAGGCTGCGCGACCAGTCGCCGGAGGGCGCTTCGAGCTTGATGACCTCGGCGCCGAGATCGCCGAGGATCTGGGTCGCGAAGGGGCCCGCGAGGAACTGCGTCAGGTCGAGGACCCGGATGCCGGCGAGGGGGCGCGGCCCGCTCACCCGGCGCGCGCCCTCGCATCCGCGACCAGCGCGGCCAGCCGGCCCGGCAGGATCGGCACGTCGTCGAGCGCCACCCCGAACGGGCTGAGCGCGTCCTCGACCGCGGCGACGATGGCGGCGAGCGCGGGTATCGTCCCCCCCTCCCCCGCCCCCTTGACGCCGAGCGGGTTGTTGGGGGTGGGCGATTCGACATGGACCACGTCGATCCGCGGCACGCCCGGCGCGCTCGGCAGCACGTAGTCGGCGAAATTGGTGGTCACCGGCTGGGCGTCGTCGTCATAGCCCATCCACTCCAGCAGGGTGTTGCCGATGCCGTGCGCGCAGGCGCCATGCACCTGGCCGTCGACGATGAACGGGTTGATCAGGTTCCCCGAATCGTGGGCCATCGCGTAGTTGAGGATCTCGACATGGCCGGTATCGGGATCGACCTCGACCTCGACCACGGCGGTGCCGTTGCAATAGGCCGCCTGGGGCGGGGAGAAATACTCGGTCGATTCGAGCCCGGGCTCGACCCCGCCGGGAAGCGAGAAGCCCGGCATGCCGCGCACCGCCCGGGCGACGTCGCGCAGGGTCGTCGAGACCTCGGGCACGCCCTTGACGAAGATCCGCCCGTCCTCGATGTCGAGGTCTTCCTCGGCCGCCTCCAGCAGATGCGAGGCGACCTTTATCGCCTTCTCGCGCACCGAGGTGGCGGCGAGATGGACCGAGTTGCCGGCGTTCACCGCGATACGGCTGGCGAAGGTGCCGATCCCGTTGGCGATCTTGCCGGTATCGCCGACCTCGACGGCGATATCCGACGGATCGACGCCGAGCGGCTCGGCGCAGAGCTGGGCGAGCGTCGTCCAGTGCCCCTGCCCCGAATCGCCGCCGCCGGTATAGACCGTGATCCTGCCATTCGCATGCACCCGGACCGTCGCGCCCTCGAACGGTCCCAGCCCGGTGCCCTCGACGAAGTTGGCGATGCCGATCCCGACATGGCGACCCGCGGCCTCGGCCGTCTTCCGCCGGTCGGCGAATCCGTCGTAATCGGCGAGCGCCAGCGCCTCCGCCTGGCAGCGCGGGTAGTCGCCGCTGTCATAGGTCATCGGCTTGCCGTCGCGGAAGATCAGCCCGAAGGAATAGGGCATCGCGTCGGCCGGGATGAAGTTGCGGCGGCGGATCTCGGCCCGGTCGATGCCGAGCCCGTCGGCCGCGCGGTCGAGGAGGCGCTCCATGGCGAACACCGCCTGCGGCCGCCCGGCGCCGCGCACCGGGGTCACCGCGACCTTGTTGGTCAGCGCGACCCGCGTCGTCAGCTCATAGGCCGGCACGACATAGGGGCCGGGCACCGTGGTCGCCGAGATATAGGGGCTGATGATCCCCCACGGCATGTAGGCGCCGGTGTCGTGGATCATCGCGCCGCGCACCGCGAGAATCTTTCCCTCCCCGTCGCAGGCGAGCGCCATGTCCCAGTACTGGTCGCGCTCCTGGTTGGTGGCGACGAAGTTCTCGCGCCGGTCCTCGATCCACTTGATCGGCCGGTCGAACGTCATCGCGCAGAGCGGGATCAGCGCCTCCTCGACGTAATAGACCGTCTTGGGTCCGAACCCGCCGCCGACCTCGGGCGCGATCACGCGCAGCCGGTCGGAAGGCCAGTCCAGCATGTCGACCACGTTCTGCTTGACCAGGAAGGGCGACTGGGTCGCCGACCACAGCGTGACCACGTCGCGCAGGGAGTCGGGCTCGGCGACCACCGCCCGGTTTTCGACCGCGAGCCCGGCGCCCCGGTGGCTCCACAGCGCGGCCTCGAAGACGTGCTCGGCATTGGCGAAGGCGCCGGCGGCGTCGCCATAGCCCAGCTTGAACTCGGCGCACAAATTGTTCTCGCTGCCGGCATGGCAGAGACCGGCGCCCTCGGCCAGCGCGTCGCGGCAATCCGATGCGGTGGGCAGAATCTCGTAGTCGATCTCGACCGCGGCCGCGGCGTCCTCCGCCTGGTAGCGGGTCTCGGCCAGCACCATGGCGATCGCCTCGCCGACGAAGCAGACCTCCTCGTCTTCCAGCAGGCGCTGCTGGAACGGCTGGGTGATCGCCGGGTTGGGGACCTGGAACGGCACCCGGACGGTGCGCAGCCCGGGCGGCAGGTCGGCCGCCGTCACCACCGTGAAGACGCCCGGCATGGATTCGGCCGCCGCCTTGTCGATGCCGCGGATGCGCGCATGCGCCTCGGTCGAGCGGACGAACGCCGCCTCCAGCATGCCGGGCAAGTGGATATCGTCGGTGAAGGTCGCGCGGCCGGTCAGGAGCTCCGGGTCCTCCATGCGCCTGACCCGGGCGCCCATCGCCTTGGCACCCATCGCGTCAGGCCCCAGCCTCCGCCCTCAGGCGCCCGGCCGCATCGAGCGCCGCGTCGACGATCCCCTGATACCCGGTGCAGCGGCAGAGATTGCCGGAGATGGCGATCCTCACCTCCTGCTCGGTCGGGTCCGGGTTGTCGCGCAGGAATTCGAGCAGCGTGGTCAGCATGCCGGGCGTGCAGTAGCCGCATTGCAGGCCGTGATTGTCCATAAAAGCCTGTTGCAGCGGGTGCAGCTCGTCCTCGTTGGGCGCGATGCCCTCGATGGTCAGCAGCTCGTGACCGTCCGCCTGGACGGCGAGCATCAGGCAGCTCCTTGCGGTGATCCCGTCGAGCAGGATGGTGCAGGCGCCGCACACCCCGTGCTCGCAGCCGACATGGGTCCCGGTGAGCTCGCATTCGTGGCGGATGAAGTCGGACAGCAGAAGCCTGGTCTCGACCTCGCGCTCGTAGGTGTCGCCGTTGATGGTGACGCTGATCCGGCGCCGGTCAGCCATTGGAACCTCCCAGACGCGTCTGCGCCTTTTCGAGCGCGCGGCGCGAGAGCACGGCCGCCAGATGCTGGCGATAGGAAGACGGCGCATGCACGTCCTCCATCGCGTCGTAGGCGCGCGCGGTCTCCGCCGCCTCGCGGAACAGCTCGAGTTCCGGCGTCTGGCCCATAATCATGTCCTCGGCCTCGGTGCAGCGCACCGGCGAGGGGCCGACGCCGCTGACCGTGACCGAGACCCGGTCGACCCTGCCGGCGCCGTCCACGGTCAGCAGCGCGGCGGCCGAGACGATCGCGAAATCGCCGTGGCGCCGGGCGAACTCGATGAAGGCGTAGCCATGACCGTCGTCCCAGAGCGGGAAGGTCGCGGCCGTCACCATCTCGTCGAGCTCGATCGACGGGGTCATGTAGCCGGCCGGGAAATCGGCCATCGCGATGTCGCGCCTGCCCCGCTTGCTCTCGACATGGATCGTCGCGTCGAGCGCCATCGCCACCGCGGGAAGCTCGGCCGAGGGGTCGAGATGGGCCAGACTGCCGCCGAGCGTGCCCCGGTTTCTGGTCTGGCGGTGGCCGACCTGGAGGATCGCCTCGGTCATGATCGGGCAGCACGCCGAGACCGCATCGGAAAACTCGATATCGCGCTGGCGCGTCATGCCGGCGATCCTGAGCGAGCCGTTCGCCGCCTCGATCCCGGACAGCCCGTCGACAAGGTTGAGGTCGATCACGTCGTCGGGCAGGACGTAGCGCATGTTGAGCATCGGCATCAGCGACTGCCCGCCCGAGAGCAGCCGCGCGTTGTCCTTCTCCGCCAGCAGATCCAGTACGTCCGGGATCGTTCGCGGGTCGTGATAGGTGAATGGCGGAGGTTTCATTCCTTCCCTCGCCGCTAGTTCGAGAAAATGTGGATCGAGCAGGCGCCGTGGTCGAAGCCCGAGATTCCGCCGCCCGTGCAATGGGTGAGCCCCACCTTCGCCCCTTCGACCTGGCGGGCGCCGCACGCGCCGCGAAGCTGGCGGACGATCTCGACCATCTGCGCCGCGCCGGTCGCGCCGACGGGGTGCCCCTTCGACAGCAACCCGCCCGAGGGGTTCACCGGTATCCGGCCGCCGAGCGAGGTCTCGCCGTCCTCCAGCAGCCCCGCCGCATCGCCGCGGGCGCAGAACCCGAGGGCTTCGTAGTACAGGAGCTCGGCGATGGTGAAGGCGTCGTGAACCTCGGCGACGTCGATGTCTTCCGGGCCGAGGCCGGCCATCTCGTAGGCTTCGGCGGCGCCGCGCACGGTGATTTCGGGCGTGGTCATGTCGCGGAAACCGGTCATGTACCTGCCGGATGCGAGCTCGGAGGCGCGCACCCGGACGGGCTTCGCGGTATGGCGCGCGGCGACCGTGTCCGCGGCGATCACCAGAGCCGCCGCCCCGTCGCCCGACGGGCAGCAATGCAGCAGGGTGAAGGGGTCGGCGATGGGTCTTGCCGCCATCACCTCCTCGACGGTGATCCGGTTGCGGTACTGGGCGTCCTCGTTGAGCGCGCCGTGCTCGTGCGCCTTCACCGCGACGCCGGCGAGCTGTTCGCCGGTCAGGCCGTAATCGTGCATGTAGCGCTTCGCGCGCATGCCGTAGAGCGCGGGCATCACCATGCCGTGGGCGACCTCGAAGTCCTCGGTCTCCAGCGGCAGGGTGCCGCCGCCGAACCTGGTGAGCTTCTCCACCCCGATCACCAGCGCGATGTCGTAGAGCCCGGCCGCCACCGCGACCCAGGCCTCGCGGAACGCGCTGGAGGACGACGAGCAGGCGTTCTCGACATTGACGATGGGGAGCCCGGTCAGCCCGATCGCCTTGAGGACCCGCTGCCCCGACATCATCCCGCCGAGCGCGGTGCCGCACCAGGCGGCCTCGATATTCCGCTTGTCCACGCCGGAATCGTCGATCGCCTGCTTGACCGCGGGCCAGGCGATCTCGGCCAGCGTCCTGTCGGGCTGCTTGGCGAACCTGACCATGCCGGCGCCGATCACGGACACCTCACGCATCGGCTTCCTCCATCCCGCGGGGGCGGAAGGCGTAGCTCGAGAGCGCCCGTCCGCCGCCGTCGCTGCCGAGCACCGCGATGGTGAGCTCGACCTCCATCTCCATCGAGAGCCGGTGGTCGTCGGCGTCCACCACATGGGTGAACACGCGCACGCCCTCGGGGAGGTCGACATAGCCCGCGACATAGGGAACCGTCCAGCCGCGCGGCGCCACGTGGACGGTGGAGTAGCTGTAGAGCCGTCCCGAGCGGCCCAGCGCCAGCGGCCGGATATCCTCGCCCATGCATTCGGGGCAGAGCGCGACCGGCGGGAACACCCGGGCCGCGCAGTCGGCGCATTCCGAGCCGATCAGGGTCGGCCGGCCGTCATCGCCGATTCTGACCGCCTCGCCCGCGATCAGCGGCGGTTCCGCATGCGCCGTCTCGGCCAAGCTGGACTCCCTCTCCCGGAGGCTTCCGGATGGAGCCAATCTATTCGGATCGCCGCGCCGGGCAAGGACAAACGGCAAACCGCGCCGGCGGGGGGTTTCGATTGACTCCCCGGGGCGCCGGCCGACAATGTCGGAGGGAGTGCGCTCGACGCACCCATTCATCGGGTAACAGGTCATGAGGATTGGCTTCCGCGGGTTGCGGCGCGCCGCCCTTGGCCCGGTCGCGGCCGCGGCGGGGCTGCTCGTCACGGCGCCGGCCCTTGCCGGCGGCTCGGCGGTGGTGTTCATGTACCACCGCTTCGGCGAGGACACCCTCCCGTCGACCAACACCACCCTCGCCCAGCTCGACGCGCATATCGAGACCCTCAAGAACGGGCAATTCACCGTCCTGCCGCTGCCGCAGATCGTCGCGGCGATCCGCGAGAAGCGGTCGCTGCCCGACCGCACGGTCGGGCTCAGCGTCGACGACGCCTTTCTGTCGCTCTACGACGAGGGCTGGCCCCGGCTGCGCAAGGCAGGGCTGCCCTTCACCCTGTTCGTCGCCACCGACCCGATCGACCGCGGGTACAGGAACTACATGGGCTGGGACCAGATCCGCGAGCTGGCGGCGGCCGGGGTGACCATCGGCAGCCAGACCGCCTCGCACCCGCATATGCCGCTGCTGCCGCCGGGGAAGAACGCCGCCGAGCTGGCGAGGTCGAACAAACGCCTGAAGCAGGAGCTCGGGAAGCGGCCTTCGCTGTTCGCCTATCCCTTCGGCGAGATCAGCAGCGCGGCGCGGAACGAGGTCGGCAAGGCCGGCTTCGTGGCTGCGTTCGGCCAGCATTCGGGGGTGCTCTATCACGGCGCCGACCATCTCTATCTGCCGCGCTTCGCGATGAACGAGACCTATGGCAGCCTCGACCGGTTCCTTCTCGCGGCCAACGCCCTGCCGATCGAGGCGAAGGACATCGCGCCCGCCGATCCGCTGCTCACCCGGCGCAACAACCCGCCCGCCTTCGCCTTCACCGTCGCCGGGGCCGCGCTCCGCGAACTCCGCTCGATGGCGTGCTACGCATCCGGCCAGGGCCGCGCGGCGCTGGAACGGCGGGAGCGAGGCCGGGTCGTCGTCAAGCTCGCCGAAGCCTTCCCGCCCGGCCGCGCCCGCATCAACTGCACCCTGCCGGCCGGCGAGGGCCGCTGGCGCTGGTTCGGCATGCAGTTCTTCGTGCCCGGGCCCTAGGCGGCGGAGCGCATCTTCAGCTTGAGGCCGACGATCCGGTAGATGTCGAGCCCGGTCAGGCTGACGATCTCGCCGAGCGGCAGGCTGGTCTCCGACAGCAGCACCTTGGCGAAGCTGTGCGGGCTGCGGCAGCGTCCCCGCGGCCTGGGCGAATCGACCGGCCCGGAAGCGCGCGCGCGCACCCGCACGCCGTCATCGAGGCCGCGTTCGATGGCCTCCCGCAGGGCGCGCTCGTAGCGTTCCTTGTCGGCCCGCAGCTTGGCTTCCGAGTAGGCGACGAAATCCGCGACGTCGCGCGCGTCGAACCCGTCGGCGTGGCGCGGCAGCCGCATGGGCCGGACCGTTTCGGCAGGCTTCCTCGTGGCTTCCTGCAACGTCATGCCGTGGCGCCGGGCGAGCCTGCGCGCGGCGTCCAGCGCGTTCGCGCGCTCACCCGGGAACGGGCTCTCCGCGGCAACCTTGAGCAGCGCGTCGAGCCGCGTCCGCTCGTCGGCGGAGAGCGGCGTCTTGGTTTCCGGTATGCAGGCGCGGGCTGCCATGGCGGAAGCCTAGCACAAATCGTCCCGGCGCAACCCCGTCGGGCGCCCGCGCTTGAACGACGCGCGTCCTTCCCCCATCTTGCATCCTGGAAGGGCACGGCTGCGACGCGGCCGCGCCGCGAAACCCGCACAGAGCCGGGAGATCCCCCGCCGATGACAAGCGCAACCGGCCCGGCCAGGGTGGTCAAGCCGGTCACCGAATACGGCCCGCTCGCCGTGTTCTTCGCCGCCTATATGCTGTCCGACCTGATCGCCGCGACCGCCGCGCTGATGATCGCCACCGCGGCCGCGCTCGCGCTGTCCTACGCGGTCAGCCGGCAGGTGCCGCTGATGCCGCTGATCACCGCCGGCGTCGTCGGCGTGTTCGGCGGCCTCACGCTGTGGCTCAACGACGAGACCTTCATCAAGGTCAAGCCGACCATCGTGCAGGGGCTGATCGCGGCGGTATTGCTGGGCGGGCTCGCCTTCCGCAAGGCGCTGCTCAAGCCGGTGCTCGGCGCGGCCTGGCACATGAACGACCAGGGCTGGACCAGGCTGACCTTCCGCTTCGGCTTGTTCTTCGCCGCGATGGCGCTGCTCAACGAGCTGGTGTGGCGCACCCAGAGCACCGATTTCTGGGTCAGCTTCAAGGTGTTCGGCATCATGGGGCTCAGCTTCCTGTTCATCCTGACCCAGCTGCCCCTGCTCAACCGCTACCGCGCCGAGAATTGATCGGCGCCGAATTCGTCCTATTTCTCCCTCAACGCAGCCGCCGCAGACCGGAGCAGCCATGTTCATCCAGACCGAGCAGACCCCCAACCCGGCGACCCTGAAGTTCCTGCCGGGCCGGACGATCATGGCCACGGGAACCGCCCATTTCGCAAATCCCGAAATGGCGGGCTCCGCGCCCCTGGCCGCGCGGCTGTTCGCGGTCGACGGGGTGACGGCGGTGTTCTTCGGCGCCGATTTCGTCAGCGTCACCAAGGACGACGCCATCGAGTGGTACGTCCTCAAGCCGTCGATCCTCGGCGCCCTGATGGAGCATCTGACGGCCGGGCTGCCGATCGTGGACGAGAGCGCCGATGCGTCCCTGCCCGAGACCGACGACGACGAGGTGGTGACGCAGATCAAGGACCTGCTCGACACCCGCGTCCGGCCTGCGGTGGCGATGGACGGGGGCGACATCATCTTCCACGGCTTCGAGGAAGGCGTGGTCTATTTGCAGATGCAGGGCGCCTGCCAGGGCTGCCCGAGCTCGACGGCGACCCTCAAGATGGGGGTCGAGAACCTGCTCCGCCACTACGTCCCCGAGGTCGCCCGCGTCGAGGCGGTGATCTAGGGCCGGCGACGCGGCCGGGGCACGCCCCTTCGACAAGCTCACGGCAGGCACTCCCGTCCGCCGCCTGGCGATCCGCATGAACCCGCGCGAACCGGTCGCTCATCGCGAGGCGGTTTGCGGAAATCGGCCGGCGGAAGCCGGCTGACTTCGCGGCTCTTCGCCGCGCCCGCCGGCCGGGGCCGACACAAGAGACAATGACCGAACCCAAATCCTTCGCGGCGCTGCGCCATCCGGGCGGGCGCGCCTATCTCGCCGGCGCGATGCTGGCGATGATGGCCGACAATATCGAGCACGTTATCAGCTACTGGATGATCTACCAGAAGTTCGAATCGCCGGCGCTCGCCGGCTTCGCGGTGTTCTCCCACTGGGTGCCGTTCCTCCTCTTCTCGGTCTATGCCGGGGCGCTCGCCGACCGGTTCGACCCGCGCCGCATCATCCAGCTCGGCATGGTGCTGTTCATGATCTCCTCGTCGGGCTGGGGCATCCTGTTCCTCACCGATTCGCTGGAGATGTGGCACGCCGCCCTATTGCTGGTCCTGCACGGGTTCTCGGGCGTGATCTGGGCGCCCGCGGCGCAGCTCCTGGTGCACGACATCGTGGGCCCCGCCCAGCTCCAGAGCGCCGTCCGGATGATCGCGTCGGGGCGGCAGCTCGGCATCCTGCTCGGCCCAGCGGTGGGCGGCGGGCTGATGCTGGCCTTCGGCCCCGCCTGGGGAATCCTGCTCAACGTCTTCATCTACCTGCCGCTGACGCTGTGGCTGTGGAAGGCGCCCTACGGGCCCGCCTTCCGGTCCGGCCCGCGCCCGCCCGGCCGCGCGTTCGCCGGCCTGGCGGAAATCCTCGCGACGCTGCGGGACATCGCGTCGAACCGGACCATCGTCTGGATGATGCTGCTGGCGGGCTGCGCCTCGTTCCTGGTCGGCAACGCCCATCAGGCGCAGATGCCGGAGTTCGCGCACCATCTGGGGCACGATGACGGGCTGCATTACAGCGCCCTGCTCGCCGCCACCGCGGCCGGGGCGCTGATTGCCGGCATCGTGCTGGAAAGCCGGGGGCTGCTGGCGGCCCGGCCCCGGACCGCCTGCGTTCTGGTGGCTCTCTGGTGCGGCGCGATCGCCGGCTTCGCGTCGGCGACGAGCTACCCGCTGGCCCTCCTACTCCTGTTCGCCGCGGGCTTTCTCGACCTCTCCTACAACGCGATGGCGATGACGATGGTGCAGCTCAACGCGCCGGAGGCGATCCGCGGCCGGGTGATCGGGCTCTACAACATGGCGTCGCTCGGTCTCCGCTCGTTCAGCGGCATCACCGTCGGGCTCGGCGGCAGCGTGATCGGAATCCACTGGTCGCTCGGGCTCAGCGCGGGCGCGCTGCTGGTCGTCACCATCGTGCTGCTGTCGCTGATGCTGGGCGGCGCGCGGCGCGGCCCGGCCTAGGACGGACGGCCCCGGAGCCTCAGTACTGCGGCAGCGAGGGGTCTACGCGCTCGGCCCAGGCGTTGATGCCGCCGCCGACATTGGTCGCCCCGTCATAGCCCTGCTGGCGCAGCCACATGGTGACCTTCATGCTGCGGTTGCCGGTGCGGCAGAGCACGGCGATGGTCGCGTCCGAGGGCAGCTCGTCGAGCCGTTCGGGCACGCTTCCCATGGGGATGTCGAGGCTGCCGGACAGCGCGCTGATCGCGAGCTCGTGCGGCTCGCGTATGTCGAGCAGGACGTGGCTCTCGCCCGCCCTGCGCATGCGGTCGAGCTCCTCGACCCCGATCTCCAGCGGCACCTCGTCCATCTCTCGTCTCCGCCCGCCGCTCAGATCTTGGAGATTTCGAAGGTCGAGGGGGCGAACAGGTCCTCGGCGGTCAGCTTGCGGACCGACAGCCCCTGGTCATAGGAGTAGCGCGTGATCGTCTCGATCTCGTGGGCGCATTCGGCGACCCCGTAGCGCCAGTAATCCTCGCCCATGAACGCCCGCGTCTCCAGCGCCTCGGCTTCCACCCAGGGCAGGGTGACGTTGAGCGCGGCGATCTCGCGCACCTCTTCAAGGGCGATCGCCTTGGCCTTGAGCAACGCCTTGTACAGGCTCCCCGGGAGCCATGGATATTGCTCGGCGAGCGATTTCTTGACCCCCATCAGATGCATGATCGGGAACAGCTTGGTCTTTTGCCAATAGGCCCGCTCGACCGCGCGGTAATCGGGGAACAGCCGGGCGATATCGGGCTTGCCCTGGAGGAAGCTCGACGGCGCGCGGGCGGTGAGCAGCGCGTCCAGCTCGCCGGCCTCGAACAGCTCGACCAGGGTCTTGTCCTCGGGGATCGGCTGGAGGTCGACCCCGTTGGTCAGCACGAGCGGCGTCCGTTCGTCCCGTCCGGCCTCCTCCTGCCCGCCCGAGCGCCAGTGGATCTCGTTCGGCTTCACGCCGTACTCGTCCTCCAGCATGCCGCGCATCCAGACCGGCGCGGTCATCTGGTATTCGGGCAGGCCGACCATCCTGCCGCGCAGGTCCTCCGGCTTCTCGATGCCCTTGTCGGTACGGATATAGATCCCGGAATGGCGGAACACCCGCGAGACGAAGGCGGGGATGCCGACGAACGGGCTCTGGTCCCGCGCGGTGACGATCATGAAGCTGGAGAACGACAGCTCGCAGGCGTCGAATTCCTGGAAGCGGAAGGCGCGGAAGAACACCTCCTCCGGCTCCATCGGGATGAAGGTGACCTCGCAGCCCTCGACCTCGACCCGTCCGTCCTTGATCGCCGCGACCCGGTCGTAATCGCCGCACGCGATGGTAAGCGGAACCTTGGCGACCATGGATGCCTCCCTGCCCTTGCCGTCGCCGGAACCTAGCGTTGCGGCGACGCCCCCGCAATCCTCAGACCTTGAACACCGCCTGGACTTCGGGCGGGAACAGATCCTCCGGCGCGATCTTCGCGTGGCAGACGCCCTGCTCGAAGCCGTATTGCAGGAACGCCTCCAGCGTCGTCCGGTTGGGCTCGATGCCGTAGGGGAAGAAATCCTCGCCGAACAGCGCGCGCGCCTCGGCGGCGGCGTCGAAGCACCAGGCGAAGGGAAACCGCGTGGCGGTGATTTCCTGGGCCCGGCGCATCGCGTTGCGCTTGGCCTCCTCGAACGCGTCGAAGAGGTTCATCGCGATCCAGCGATTGGCCTCGAAGACGTCGCCCCTCAGCGCGATCACGTGCATGATCGGGAAGATCCCGGTCTCCCGGTAATACGCCTCCTCGATCTCGCGGTAATCGGGGTAGAGCCGGACGATGTCGCCGCTGCCGTCCTCGGCGGCCTCCGGGGGGTGGGCGCTCATCGCCACGTCGATATCGCCCGCGAGCAGCATGTCGTTGAGGCTGCGTTCGGGTTCCGGGCGGTAGTCGATGCCGTCGGGCAGGCGGAGCGCGACCTTCTCCACCCGTCCCGGCTGGTTGACGCCGGCCTGCACCCATTCGATGGCGGTCAGCGGCACGCCGACCTGGTGGGCGATCCATCCGCGGGTGTAGATCGAGGCGGTCTGCGCCCATTCCGGGACGCCGACCCGCTTGCCGGCGAGCTCCTCCGCCCCCTTGAGCGGGCTGCCGGCGCGCACGTAGAGCGAGGACTGGCGGAACACGCGCGAGGGAAACACCGGGATCGCGGTCAGCGACTCGTCGCCCTGCGACTTGAGCGAGACGTATTTCCCCATCGACATCTCCGAGACGTCCCATTCCCGGAACCTGGTGAAGCGGAAGAATATCTCCTCGATGGTGAGCTTCAGGTAGTTGAGCGCGATCCCTTCCGCCCTGACCTCGCCGGTGACGAGGTCGTGGAAGTGGTCGTATTCGCTGGCGGCGAAGGCGAGGGTCAGCGGGGCCATGCGATTTCCCCCGCTCAGCCCGTCCCGGCCCGGTCGGCGGCGGCGCAGATGCCGTTCCAGTAGTTCTCCCACACCATCAGGTTGATCCGGCAGGCGTCGACCACCGCGTCCTCCATGCCGAGTTCGGCGGCGAACCGGGCGACCGCGTTCCAGCCGATGTCGGAGTGCTCGACATCGGCCTCGCCGTGGATCTTGAAGAAGCTCAGCTTGTCGTCGTCGATGCCGAGCGTCTCGCGCCAGCGCTTGCGTTCCAGCCCGAGCCAGCCGAGCTCGCCGAGCTCGCCCGCGCCGTAGCCCGGCAGCGCCGAACGCTCGGCGCAGGTGTTGGCGACCAGCCCCTCCAGCCAGTGCCGGTTGGTCATCAGGGCCTCCCAGGCGAGCCAGCTCAGCCGGGTCGAGTCGAGCAGCGGTGCGGCGCGGATCTCTTCCCGGTCGAGGCCGAGACAGACGCCCAGATCCTCGACGATCTCCCAGTGCGGCTGGCCGCCGCCGTATTCGTGGTCGGCGACGATCTCCTGCGAACAGGCGTGGATGATGTCGAGCTTGATGTCCCATTCCGGACAGTTGGTGGCGACCCGGAGTTTCAGGACGGAGTTGCGGAACCTGGTGTTCTGGCGGTGCTGCATCACGAAGATGCGCGCCCGTTCCAGGGTCGCCTCCTCGTTGTAGATGCGAACCCGCCGGGCGAATTCGTCCACCACCTCGTCGAGCCGGTCGATGACGTTGCTGGCAGTCATGCGGGTATGTTCCCTGCTGGTTCGGGGGAGTTCGTTCGGGAGGGTTCGCGGCGCGGCTAGGGCGCGCGCCAGAAACCGCCGCCGGACTGGATGCGCTCTTCGGCGAGCCGGTCGATTATATCGCAAACCACCAGCGCGGCATTGGTCTGGGCGGAACGGCTGGACCATGCGAGGTGGAGGGTGCGCGAGATCCTGGGACGGGCGATCCTCGCCGCATGAAGCCGCCCGCTGCGGACCGCGTCCTGCACCGCGCCGAGGGGCAGGATCGTCGCCCCGATCCCGGCCTCGACGAGCTCGCGCACGGTGGCCACCGAATCCACCTCGCAGGAGACCTGGATGACGATGCCGCGCTCTTCCGCCGCGCGCTCGACCAGCATGCGCGTGCCGTGCGGCCGGCTCGGCAGGATCAGCGGCAGGTTGCGCAGCCTGGCCAGCGCGACTTTCTCGGTCCCGTCGAAACCGTCATCCGCGTCGGACGAGATGTAGAACAAATCCTCGATCAGCAGCGGCTTGCTCTCGATCCCCTTGATCGCGGTCGGATTGTAGGTGAAGCCGAGGTCGATGCGGCCCTCGTCGAGCCATTTCATGACCTCTTCGCTCAGCCCTTCGACCAGGTTGAGCGCGATGCCGGGAAAGGCCTCGCCGCAATACTGCACGATGCGGGTTGCGAGCAGCGCGCTCGCCGTCGGCGTGACGCCCAGCGCGAGCGGGCCGCGCGGCGGGCCGGCGAGGTCGATCACCTCCTGCCTGGCGAGCTCGATCTGGCGCAGGATGGCATGCGCGTGCTTGAGCAGCGCATCGCCCGCCTCGGTGGTCCTCACCCCGCGCGAATGGCGCACCAGCAGCGCCGAGCCGAGCTCGTCCTCCAGCTTGCGGACCTGGAAACCGAGCGCCGGCTGCGCGACCCGGACCCGTTCCGCTGCCTTGGTAAAGCTCTTCGCCTGGACGACCTCCACGAAATAGCGCAGCTGGCGCACGTCCATGGCGCGAATCCCCTCCCCGACACGGTTCAGGATACACGGAGCCGTGAGGATCACCATAGCGCATGGATACGAAACTCTTTTTCGACCCGGTAAACCTATCGTGAGGTGCCGCGCGGGTACCTGCGCCCGCCCATTCTCTCTATGGTCGAACGATGCACGCGGACCGTGCGATATCTCGACGGAGGCGTTGAACCGGGATGCGCTATATCGCGGTCGGGCTCGCCTTCGGCTGCGCCTGGGCGGCGATCCAGTATCTGCGCGGCGAGATGACGGCGCTGCCGCAACTCGCCGCGCCGGTCCTGCTGTGCGGGGCGTTCGGCGCGCTGCTCTGGGGGCTGCGCTGGGCGCTGGTCCGGCTCGTCGGACGGCGCCGCCGGCCCTGACTCAGATGTCGGCGTAGACGTGGGTCTCGGCCGCGGCGCCGGGATGCACCACCGCGCCGTTCACCGCGGGCCCGACGGTCTGGGCGTAGCGCCAGATCGCGCCGGAGTTGTGGTTCGTCCTGCGCGGCTTCCACTTCTTCTTGCGCGCGCCGAGCTCCTTCTTCGTCAGCGCCACGTCGAGCCTGCCCTTCACCGCGTCGATCGAGATCCTGTCGCCCTCCTCGAGCAGCCCGATCGGCCCGCCGACGGCGGCCTCCGGCCCGACATGGCCGATGCAGAACCCGCGCGTGCCGCCGGAGAAGCGCCCGTCGGTGATCAGGGCCACGCTCTCGCCCATGCCGAGCCCGTAAAGCGCCGCGGTGGTCGACAGCATCTCGCGCATGCCGGGCCCGCCGCGCGGCCCCTCGTAGCGGATGACGATCACCTCGCCCTCGGCGATGCGGCGGTTGACCACCGCGTCGAAGGCATCCTCCTCGCAGTCGAACACCCGCGCCGGGCCCTCGAATTTCAGCCGGGCGAGCCCGGCGACCTTCACGATCGCCCCCTCGGGCGCGAGGTTGCCCTTGAGCCCGACGACGCCGCCGGTCGGCGAGAGCGGCTCGGACACCCGGTAGAACACGTCCTGGTCCTCAGGGAAGCGCACCTTCGCGTAGTTCTGGCGCAGGGTCTTGCCGGTGACCGTCAGGCAGTCCCCTTCGAGCAGCCCGGCATCGAGCAGCTCCTTGATCACCACGCCGACGCCGCCGGCCTCGTACATGGCGCGCGCGGTGTGCTTCCCGCCCGGCATCAGGTCGGCGATATAGGGGGTGCGCTTGAAGATCGCGGCCACGTCGTCGAGCGTGTAGCGGATGCCCGCTTCGTGGGCGATCGCCGGCAGATGGAGCCCGGCATTGGTCGAGCCGCCGGTCGCCGCGACCACCGTCGCCGCGTTGTCGAGCGCCTCGCGGGTCACCACGTCGCGCGGGCGGATGCCCTTCTTCAGCGCGCCCATCGCCGCCCGGCCCGAGGCCTCGACCATCGAATCGCGGGATTCGTAGACCGCCGGCGCGCCCGCCGAGGCGGGCAGGGCGATGCCGATCGCCTCGGAGACGCAGGCCATGGTGTTGGCGGTGAACTGGCCGCCGCAGGACCCGGCGCAGGGGCAGGCCGCGGCTTCGAGCTCGTCGAGCGCCGCCTTCGACATCTTGCCGGCGGCGTGCTGCCCGACCCCCTCGAACACGTCGACGATGGTCACGTCGCGGCCCTGGAAGCGGCCCGGAAGGATGGTGCCGCCATAGACGAACACCGAGGGCACGTTGAGCCTGACCATGGCCATCATCATCCCCGGCAGCGACTTGTCGCAGCCGGCGAGACCGACCAGCGCGTCGTAGCAATGCCCGCGCATGGTGAGCTCGACCGAGTCGGCGATGACCTCGCGGCTGACCAGCGAGGACTTCATGCCGTCATGGCCCATCGCGATCCCGTCGGTGACGGTGATGGTGGCGAATTCGCGCGGCGTGCCGCCGGCGTCCGAGACTCCGCGCTTGGCCGCCTGCGCCTGGCGCGACAGCGAGATGTTGCAGGGCGCGGCCTCGTTCCAGCAGGTGGCGACGCCGACCAGCGGCTGGTGCACCTCCTCGTCGGTCAGCCCCATGGCGTAGAGGAAGGCGCGGTGCGGCGCCCGTTCGGGCCCCTCGGTCACGTGGCGGCTGGGCAGCTTCGCCTTGTCAAAACCCCTGCGCGTCCTGCGGCCGCGCGCCCGTGTCGTCGAATCCGGCATGTCGCTCCCCGTCCCGTGCGGAAACCCGCCGCACCATAGCCGGGGCCGGTTGGGGTGGCCAGCGCGCGTCCTTCGATACGCCCCCTTCGGCGGTTACGCCGCCGCCAGGCGGTCGATGGCTTCGCTCAGGCGGTCGCGCGAGCGGTGCAGGTCGGCGCGGCGCTCGCGCTGTTCCTCGACCACGGCTTCCGGCGCGCGGGAGACGAATTTCTCGTTGGCGAGCTTGGCGTCGATCTTTCCGATCTCGCCGGCGAGCTTGCCGAGCTCCTTCTCCAGCCGCGACTTCTCGGCCGCGATGTCGATCACCGCGCCGACCGGGAGCGCGAACACCGCCTCGTCGACCACCGCCTGCACCGCCCCCTCGGGCAGCGGCGCATCGTCGCCGAGGACGATGTTGTCGAGCCTGGCGAGACGCCGCAGGAGCCCGTCGTGACGCTCGATCCGCGCCTTCGTGTCCGCCCCGGCGCCGCGCACCACCAGGCCCAGCCGGGCCCCCGGCGGGACGTTGATCTCGGCGCGGACCCCCCGGACGGTGGACACCGCGCGGACCACCCAGTCCATCTCCGCCTTCGCGTCGGCCCGCACCAGCGAGGCCGGAAGCTCCGGCCAGCGCCCGTCGATCAGCAGGCCCCCGCGCGGCGCGTCCCCGGGCGCCAGCGCCGCCCACAGCTCTTCCGTCACGAAGGGCATGATCGGGTGAAGCATGTGCAGCAGCGCGTCCAGCGTCCACGCCATGGTGGCCCGGGTCTCGGCCTGCTCCGCCGCCGTGCCGCCATCGAGGATCGGCTTGGTGAACTCGATGTACCAGTCGCAGAACGTGTTCCAGGTGAAGCGGTAGAGCGCCTGCGCGGCATCGTTGAAGCGGTAGGCGGATATCGCCGCCGCGGCCTCGGACGCGGCCGCCGCGGTCTCGCCCACGATCCAGCGGTTGACGGTGAGCGCCGCCGCCTGCGCATCGAAGCCCGGGTCGGCCCGGCAACCGTTCATCTGCGCATAGCGGGCGGCGTTCCAGATCTTGGTGACGAAGTTGCGGTAGCCCGCGATCCGCCCCGGGGAGAGCTTTATGTCGCGCCCCTGGGCGGCGAGCGCGGTCAGGGTGAAGCGCAGCGCGTCGGCGCCGTAGGTCTCGATCACCTCGAGCGGGTCGAGCACGTTGCCCTTGCTCTTCGACATCTTCTGGCCGCGCTCGTCGCGCACCAGAGCGTGGATGTAGACCGTCTCGAAGGGGATCTCGTGCCGGAAGCGCAGCCCCATCATCGCCATCCGCGCGACCCAGAAGAAGATGATGTCGAACCCGGTCACCAGCACGCTGGTCGGGTAGTAGCGCGCGAGCTCGCCGGTCTCCTCCGGCCAGCCCAGCGTCGAGAACGGCCACAGCGCCGAGGAGAACCAGGTGTCGAGCACGTCCGAATCCTGGCTCAGCGCGACATCCTTGCCGTAATGGTCGCGGGCGGCGGCCCGCGCCTCCGCCTCGGTCATCTCGACGAAGAAGGTTCCGTCGGGGCCGAACCAGGCCGGGATCCGGTGGCCCCACCAGATCTGGCGCGAGATGCACCAGGGCTGGATGTTCTTCATCCACTCGAAATAGGTGTGCTCCCAGTGCTTCGGCACGAAGCGGATGCGGCCGCTCTCGACCGCCTCGATCGCCGGTCCGGCGAGGGCTTCGGCGTCGACGAACCACTGGTCGGTCAGCATCGGCTCGATGACCACCCCGGAACGGTCGCCATGGGGGATCGTCATCGGGTTGTCCTCGACCGATTCGACGAGCCCCGCCGCCTCCAGCTCTTCCAGCACCCGTTCGCGCGCCGCCTCCCGGGTCAGCCCCCTCAGGCGTTCGGGCACGTTGTCGTTGAGATTGGCGTCCGCGTCGAAGATCGACACCATGTCGAGCCCGTGGCGGCGGCCCACCTCGAAATCGTTGAAATCGTGCGCCGGGGTGATCTTGACCGCGCCCGAGCCCTTCTCCGGGTCGGAATATTCGTCGGCGACGATCGGCAGCCGGCGCCCGACGATGGGCAGCACCGCGTGCCGGCCGACCAGGTCGCGGTAGCGCTCGTCGTCGGGATGGACCGCCACCGCGGTGTCGCCCAGCATGGTCTCCGGCCGGGTCGTGGCGACGACGATCCGGCGCCCGCCGCCGTCCTCGATCGGGTAGGCGAAGTACCACAGCCGGCCGGTGACCTCGCGCTGCTCGACCTCGAGGTCGGAGATCGCGGTGTGCAGCTCGGGATCCCAGTTGACCAGCCGCTTGTCGCGGTAGATCAGCCCGTCCTTGTAGAGCTCGACGAACACCCGGCGGACCGCCTGCGACAGACCGTCATCCATGGTGAAGCGCTCGCGGCTCCAGTCGCAGGACGCGCCGAGCCGGCGCAGCTGGCCGGTGATGGTGCCGCCCGACTCGGCCTTCCACTCCCAGACCCGCCGGATGAAGGCGTCGCGGCCGAGATCGTGACGCGTCCTGCCCTCCGCGGCGAGCTGGCGCTCGACCACCATCTGGGTGGCGATACCGGCGTGGTCGGTGCCCGGCTGCCACAGCGCGTCGCGCCCCCGCAGGCGCGCGAAGCGGATCAGGATGTCCTGCAGCGTGTTGTTGAGCGCGTGGCCCATATGCAGGCTGCCGGTGACGTTGGGCGGCGGGATGACGATCGAATAGGGCGCGCGCCCGGCGCCCGGCCCGGCGGCGCGGCCGCAGGCGAACGCGCCCGCCTCCTCCCAGCGCGCGTAGATGCGGTCTTCGACTTCGGCAGGCCGATAGGTCTTGTCCATCTTCGTCTTGGTGCGGTTCAGGAAATACGGATGCCGCTCAACCCTCGGCGGCGGACTCTCCCCGGCGCGACAGGCGCTCGATCTCGCGCCGGACCAGGCGTTCGACGATCGCGGGAAGGTTGGCGTCGAGCCACTCCTTGATCAATGGCCGCATCGCCTCCCGCGCCATCTCCTCGACCGTCTTGCCCTCGGGCTCGCGCGGCGCTCCGAGCCCGGCGGCGGCCTCGGCGATGGTCGCGAAGGAGGCCGACGCGGCGCTCTCCGTCTCCGCCGCGACGAGATCCTCCTCCGGCGCTTCGGCCGCGTCGTCCGCGGCGTCCGGCGGCTCGTCCCCGGCGGCGTCGCGGGCCGCCGCGGCGGTCACGATATCGACCACGGAACCGTCGTCGCGGATTTCCTGGGTCAGGTCGAGGATCGTCGAATCGTCCGCATCCGCGCGCCCGGCCGTCCCCGCCCGTTCGGAGACGACCTCGCGTATCGAGGCCAGGATCTCCTCGTTCGAGTGCTGTCCGCGCGCGCCGGGTTCATTCATCGTCGGTCTTCCTGGGTCCGTCGGCCGGCCGTCACTTGCCGATATCGAGGCCGTGCCAACGCTCGCGGGTCCGGCGGTAATTCACGCGCGGATCGTACAGATCGACCTCGAGCCCGAGGCTGTCCGCGGTGAGCTGTCCCAGCGCCGAGCGCAGCGCGTAGCTGGCGACCACCAGGTCGCGGCGCGCCCGCACCAGGCTCACCCGCGAATCGAGCAACTCCTGCTCGGCGTCGAGCACGTCGAGCACCGTCCGGGACCCGACCAGGGCCTCCTGTTCGACGCCCTCGAGCGCGATCCGGGCCGCGCGCTCGGCTTCCGAAAACGCGGAAATGCCGCCCTCGGCGGTCTTGTAGTCCTCCCATCTCTGGGTCGCCGCGGTGGCCGCGGCGCGGACCGCGCGCACCGATTCGTTGCGCAGCCGGACGACCGCGTGCTTGGCCTCGCGGACACGCGAAGACACCGCGCCCGACTGGTAGAGCGGCACCGACACCCGCCCGGTCACCGCGAAGACATCGGTCTTCGCGTCCGAATCGCTCGCGTCGAGGGCGCGGCTCAGCCGCCCCGACAGGCTCACCGTGGGGTACAGCTCGCCCGCGACCAGGTCGACGGCGTGCCGCGCGGCGCGCTCGGCATGGCGCGCCGCGGTCACCGCGAAGCTGTCCGACCGCGCCCCGGCCACGGCGTCCTGCTCGGTCGCCGGCAGCTTGCCGAGCGGTTCCACCTCGCTGAGCCCGTCCGCGGCGACGCCGACGATGTCGGCGAAGCTCGCCCGCGAGTCGGCGAGATTGCCGCGCGCGCGGATCAGCTCGGCGGTCGCGCGCGACAGCCGGGAGCGCGCCAGCGCCACGTCGGTGCGGGTCACCTCGCCGACGCGGAAACGGTCGCTGGTGGCCTCGAGCTGGCGCTTGAGCACACGCTCGTTGTTGACGCTGAGCTCGACCACCGCCCGGTCGCGCACCACGTTGACATAGGCGGTCAGCGCCGACAGCAGCACCTCCTGCTCGACCGAGGACAGCCGCGCGCGGCCGGCCAGGATGTTCTCCTCGGCCCGCAGGGTCTGCGCCTGGTTGCGGCCGCCGCGGTAGACGTTCTGGGTCACCGAGATGCCGAGCTGATACGGGAGGGAGCTGTCTCCCTCCCGCTCTCCGACGTTCGGAGGCATCATGCGGGTGTAGCGGGTCTCCTGCATCCCCGCGCTCCCCTCGACGACCACCCTGGGCCGCCAGTTGGCGAGCGCCTGGCCGATCCCCTCGTCGGCGCCGCGCAGCCGCGCCCGCTCCGCGGCGAGACGGGGGCTGTTCTGATAGGCCTGGACCAGCGCCTCGCGGATGGTCAGCGCATCCGCCGGCACGGTCGGCGCGGTGCCGAGCACGGCGACGAGGGCTGCGGCCAGCACCGGTGCCCGCCAAGCCTTGGACAGTGTCGCGTTCATAGGACGAACCGTTCCGCTTTCTCGAATCCCGGGAGCGGCAAGGTGCCGGCATCGAACGCGACGCGCTGCGATACGCCACCGCCGCCGCGGACCGCGCATGTCGCGCGCCCCGGCGGGGAGCCCCGCGTCACCACCGCCGCCAGCCGGCCGTTCTCCGCCAGCTGAGCGGTCAGCGCCGTTCCGATTTCCGGCACCGCTCCACCCACGAGAATCGCGTTATAGGGCGCTTGGTCAGGATAGCCCGCCGCCAGCTCGCCGTCGACGACAATCACGTTGTCGATATCGGCGCGGGCGAGGTTCCGCCGCGCGGCCTCGGCGAGGGCGGGATCGCATTCGAGCGCCACCACGGTCGAGCACAGCCGGGCCAGCACGGCGCTGGAATAGCCGGTGCCGCAGCCGATATCGAGCACGATGTCGCCGGGCGACAGCTGGAGCATCTGCACCAGCCGGGCGAACACCATCGGCTCCATCAGGAACCGTCCGCCCTCCAGCGGCAGGTCCTTGTCGACATAGGCGACCGGGGCCAGGCGGTCGGGGACGAAGTCCTCCCGCGGGAGCTCCGAAAGCGCCGCGATCAGGGCTTCGTCGACCACCTTGTTGGTGCGCAGCTGGCTGTCCACCATGGACAGGCGCCGGTCGGCGAACGGGTCCATCCTGCCTCCTGCGGCCGCGCGGCCCCGCGGCCGCGCCGGCTCCCGAGCTATACAAATTCCCCGGCGCCAGCACAACGCCACCCGTTCCCCTGCCCCGCCGTTTGGCGTAAAACGGCCCCCCGACCCCCCCGGCCCGGTGGGAGAGTGGCTATCCAGCGGACTGCAAATCCGTTCACGCCGGTTCGAGTCCGGCCCGGGCCTCCAATCCTTTCAAGGGGTTAGCGAAAATTGGCGAAATCGGTCGAAGGGGGTTGGCAGCATTTTGGCAGCAACGGGCGACACTGCGGTGAACCTCTACGATCTATTCAGCGACCGCATCCCGGCGGGCGTGGCGCGGCTGGCGCGCGAGCTTGATCTATCCGAGGCGGAAATCCTGTCTGCCGCGCTGGTTCGGGGGCTCGCCCATATCGACGCCGAGCGCGACCGGGCGGCGGTCATGCGGGAAGCGGCCCGGCCGGTCCACTACCTGAATGCGACGCTCGCGGCGCTCAGGAACGGCGCCGCCCAGCCGGGAGAATGACATGCGGATGATCGTTACTGCGGCCCTCGCCGTGAGCCTCACCGCCGGCGCGGCTGGCGCGTGCGAGGTCGAAGACTGGCGGTGGACGTACACGGCGATGATGAAAGCGCTCCAGGTAGAGGGCGTGACCACCTGCGCCAAGGGCGAGATGTCCATCCGCATCTACGAAGGAGACGGCGAGAAGCCCGAGTTCCTAGCCGTCGACACCGCCTATATCGAGCGGCACGTATTCCAGTCGCTCGTTACCGGCATCGAGGCGAAACCCGCCAAGCTGACTATCAAGTACACCATCGACGCGGAATAGCGGGATGCCTTGCATGTGGAGATGCAGGGGCCGGCATGGCTTCACCATGTCGCACCGCGCGGCTTCCAGCGCGCGATAGCCGAGTGTCTGGACTGACCCCCAAAGGAACGAGCAACGGGAGAGAGCCATGCGCCCGATCATCGCCGCCGCCCTCGCCGTCATGCTGGCGGGGGAGGCGGTCGGGACGTCAGTCGACTGCATAAAGGAAACATAATGCCAATATTTGGGCTCACTACAGTTGCGCTGACACTGGCTGCTTGGGGGCAACATCTCTACACGTGCTTTACCAACGAACAATGGGGTTTTCTTGTTGCAGGGGCGATTTTCTTCCCGATCGCGGTGGTTCACGGAATAGGAATTTGGCTGGGAGTCTGGGGTTAAGCGTCTCGTCTCGGGTCGCGGTTCATCGGAAGCCGAGCCGTCTCCGGCCCTTCGCTCAAGAATGCCATGAGGTCGACCGCCGAGCCCGAGCCGAGTCCTTGCGCGAGCGCATCGGCGTTGTCGTCCTGAAGGGCCACGAGCAAGTCCATGCCGGAGCACATGCAGCGGGTGGCGATCAGGTCGACGTCCGTCTCGATCCCGGGTCCGGTCGCGGTGCCCTCGTCGCGGGTCGCGGCGCGCAGCGTGGTGAGCAGGGAATTCGTCAACGCCGGGTCTCCATCAACCCGCCCGTCAGCTCGGCGAGGCTCATGTCCTTCGCGGCCTTCCGCGCCTCCGCCGGGGTCTCGCCACGCGCCGCCATCGCCCGTGCCAGGTTCGCCCGTCGTCGCGCCGCGCGCTCCGCCATGCGGCCCGCAACCTGTCCAGCCACGGGCGCGATGCCGGCCCCGATTGCCGCGCCTGCTGGTCCGCCGAGCGCGTAGCCGAGACCGCCGCCGATCGCGCCGCCCCGGAGGAGGTTCTGGACCGCGCGCTGCGGGCCGGAGCCGCCGGACAGGCTGGCGATCCTCCGCAAGGTGTTGCTGGCGATATTGCCCTCGGCGACGGCCTTGATCGCCTTCGCCAGCTCCGGTGACCACCGGCGTCGCAGCCGGTTCTCGCGGCTGCTTCGGAATTTTGCTGTCTCGGTACCGGCGGGCGATCTGCCGTGCGGGCCGCTCTCCCCAAGCAAGCGCAAGCATTTCCGGTCTGCTGCCGTCGCGGGATAACATTGCATCGTTCGGGCGCGACAGCGGCGGCGAATGCGGCGGCAAGGGACAGGGAGGCTGCGGCTCAGCCACCGCCGGGCTGTCAACGATGAAGGAGGGAGACATGAACTGGAAGAACAGGCTTGCGGCGGCGGCGCTGATCGGACTCTCGGCCAGCCTTCCGATCCAGCAGGCGTCGGCGGCCGATGGGCGAATCACCACCGAACAGGAGTTCCGGGCGAAAGCAGCCGGCAAGAAGCTCGTGTCGGAGAGCGGATGGGTGGATGTCGGCAAGGACGGATCGCTGATGGGAGAGTTCGGCGGCAGGGAATTGACCGGAAAGTGGTATTGGGAGGACCAGTACTATTGCCGCAGCGTCCAACTGGGGGGCAGGGACCTGGGCCACGATTGTCAGGTTGTCCGGGTGACTGAGGACGGCATGGTATTCCACCGGGGGAAGGGGGAAGGGAAAATGAGCCCTCCCTACCGGGCGGAATAGTCCCGAGCGAGCCGGACCTGCAAGAACCCCCGCCTCAGCCCGGGCGGGGGTTCCGTTCCGAGCGCGGCTGAACCCGACCACTGCCTGGCGGGACCCCGTTCCAAAGGGCCCCTCTCCCGTCGCGCGCGACGGCATGAGGCCGGAACGCGCGTCCATCTGTACTTAACGAAAAACCGGACCTGTACGCATCGGATCGCGCCGGCTGCTCCGTAAGCTCGCCCGTTCCATGCGTCCCGGGTCTGCGGCCGCCGCGCGTCTTTCTCTCGGTCGAGCGCGGCGGCGGCGGCGAAGGCGGGGGCGGGGCGTGTCAGCCCGGCTTGCGCGCCGCCCTGGCCTCGACGCGGGCGAGATAGGTGGTGCTGGCGACGATGATCGCCGCGCCGAGGAGGGTCCAGAGGTCGGGTCGCTCGCCGAAGATCAGCAGGCCCAGAACCGCCGCGTAGACCAGGCGGGTATATTCCATCGGTCCGATCACGCTTGCCTCGCCGGCCGCGAAGCCGCGGACGAACGCGATCATGCCGAGCGTGGTGAGCAGCCCGATCCCGGCCGCCATCGGCCACTCGATCCCCACCGGAGAGCGCCACACCAGGATCGCCGGGACGAGGAAAACCAGGACGCCCCCGATATGGTAGTAGAACAGGATCCTGACCGCCGGCTCGGTCCTGGCCAGCATCCTGATCATCACGTTGGCGACCGCGAAGGACATCGCCGCGCCGACCGCGACCACGGCGATCGGATCGATCCCCCCGGGCCCGGGACGGAGCATCACGAGCACGCCGACGAACCCCAACCCCGTCGCCCACCAGCGCTGCCGCGTGACCGCCTCGCGCAGCAGCACGATCGCGACGATCGTGGTGAACACGATCCGCGAGAACGACAGCGAGGTCGCGCTCGCCAGCGGCAGGTTGATCACCGAGACCAGCGTGCCGATCTGGGCTATCGCGGCGATGACCAGCCGCGTCGCGTGCATGCCGAGCCGCCGGGTCCTGAGGCCGGCGAAGCCGGCGCGCCAGAACAGCGGAGACAGGACGATCACGCCGACCGAGTAGCGGAACAGCGCGAGCTCCGCAGCGTCTATGGAGCGGCCCAGCGTCTTGATCAACACGTCGTTGAGCGCGAACGCGACGCTGCCCAGCGTGATCCAGACGATGCCGCGCAGGTTGGGCGGCAGCCCGCGCCAGGGCGCGAGCAGCGGCTCCAGAAGCGCCTTCAACCGCTCAACGACACCGGCACTCCTCTACCGGAGGCGGCGCAATCTTCGGCGCTCATCCGGGCCCCGGGGGCATGGTCCTGCTCGGTCCGCTGCGTCATCCCCACCCGCCGATGGTCCGGGCCGCCCGGTCGTCGTCATTCTTAGCCAACCCGCCCGAGCCGGTCCATGCCGGCGGCAACGTCACGGGTTGTGTGTCCGGGAGACATCGTACGGCGCGCTGTCCCAATCCCCGGTTCGCCTTCCGCGCGCCGCCGTCCTATAGTCCGTCCCAGGCCATCGACCGACGGAGCCCTTGCCATGACCGCCGAACAACGCATCGCCGAGGTGGGATCGCTGGAGGATCTTTACGCCGCGCTCGGTGGGGTGGAGATGACCCCGGGCTGGATCGACCGCGACGAGCCGATCCTGCGGCCCGAGCCGGATACCGCGTTCAGGCCGGCGCATTGGCGCTACGCGGTCGCCAGGCCGGCGCTCGACGCCGCCGGACGGCTGATCAACACCGAGCTCGCCGAGCGGCGCAATTTGGTGATGCGCAACCCGGCCGAGCCGGACGGCATCGCCACCACCCGCACCCTGGTGTCGGCCTACCAGATGATCCTGCCGGGCGAGAAGGCGCGCTCGCACCGCCATGCGCCGCACGCGCTGCGCGTCATCATCGAGGCCGAGGGCGCCTACTCGACGGTGGACGGGATCAAGACGCCGATGGAGACCGGCGACATCGTGCTCACCCCGGGCTGGCAGTGGCACGGCCACGGCCATGACGGCGATGCGCCGGCCTACTGGTTCGACGGGCTCGACGTGCCGCTGGTGCAGCTGCTGGAGCCGATGTTCGTCGAGGACCACCCGGACGGGTTCGAGGAGGTCGAGCTGGTCACCGAGGACTCGCCGCTCCGCTTCTCCTGGGACGGGTTGCAGAGGGCGCTCGACGCCGCCGAGCCCGACCCCGAGGGGGTCGAGGGGACGCGCATCCGCCTCGATGCGCCCGACATGCCGAGCATGGCGCTCGACGTGCATCGTTTCGAGGCCGGCAGCGCGACGCGCCCGGTGCGCTCGACGACCAACGCGATCTTCTGCGTCATGCAGGGGCGCGGCACCACGACGATCGACGGCGAGGCGATCTCCTGGGAGCGCGGCGACACCTTCGCCGGTCCGATGTGGCGCAGCGTCGCGCACAGCGTCGACGAGGACGCGGTGGTCTTCCGGATGACCGACGAGCCGCTGATGAAGTTCGCCAAATACTACCGGCGCGAGCTCGTTTAGGGCCGGTCGACTCCCGCGAGGGTCGCTCGGGAGAAGAGGGCCGCCGAACCGCTCCGTCCGCCATGGCCGGGCCCCTGCCCCCCGTTCCTCGTGTTTGGGGCGGGGGCCCGGAGGGGGGGGGGGCCCCCCCTTCGTCTTTTCGCCCGGAGCGGTGCGGCAGCCCGGCGGGCCCCCACTCGTCATTTCGACCGGAGCCGTGCGGCAGCACGGCGGAGTGGAGAAACC
>MPNO01000033.1 GCA_002239065.1 Defluviicoccus sp. bin129
GCGGCCGCCGGCAAAGGCGCGGTCCACGGGCTGTAGCGCCCGCACCAGCCGGCCAGGCGGGCGAGCGCGCGGCGCTCGGCCGCGGGGGCGGCGGGGCGCGGGCGGGGGGGGGGCGGGGGGGGGCGCGCGGGGGCCGCCGGCCGGGCGGCGGAGCGGGCGGCGCTCGGCGGGGGGGGGGGCGGGCCGCGTGCGGAGCGCGGGCAGGATGGCGCGCGCGTCGCCGAGCGTCTGGCCGGGGTGGAGCCCGGCGGAAGCGGCATTGCGGTCGAGCCCGGCCAGCAACAGCCGGCCGTCGCGCGCCTCGACGGTCGCGAGCGGCCCCGTCCGGCTACCCGGCCCGGCGGTCCGGCGCAGCCTGTCGGTCGCGAAGCGCGGCAGCCATAGCGAGACCACGCGTCTCATCGCGCCACTCCACGTGCCAATCGCCGGGCGGGCCGCCGCGGCAGCGAAACATCTCGAGCCGCCAGCCGGGCCCCGCCGCCCGCGGCGCCGCGGCGACGCGCCAGCGGGTGGTCGCGGCGTTCGGGGCGCAAGCGGCGCCGGCGGGGCGCAGCATCAGCGCGGTCACCCCGCTGGCCGCGGCGGCGTGCTGGAGCCGCCGGCTCTCGGTCAGCGAGACCGCGGCGAGCGCGCCGATGACCGCGGCGAGCGCGCCGCAGCGCAGCCCGTCCTCCATCGCCCACAGGGTTTCGGCGTCGCTGCCGGTGCGGGCGACCACCAGCCGTCCGGGGTCGAGCCCGAAGCTCCGCAGCCCCGGCGGATGCAGCGCGCCGGAATCGAGAATGCGCCCGCCCTCGCACCAGAGCACCGGGCCATCCCCCGAAAGCGCGGCGAGATGGGCGGAAAACGCGCTCGCCGTCCCGGCCATGGCGCTGTCCGCGGCGACGATCTCGTGCAGCGCGCCGGCCGGCAGCCCGCCCCAGGGAAGGTGCCGGTCGATCTCGTCCAGGCCGAGCCTCAGGACGGCCGCCTCGCCGCCGGACCAGCCCGGTCCGACCCCCTCGATCCGGCGAATCGCGGCACGCAGCCGTTCCAGAACGGCGGGATCGCGCAGCGCCGGCCTGGGCAAGGGGGCGCGCGGAGACGGATCGACAAGGCGAAATGCAGACCTCACGGGGCGATTCTTCGTGTTTGTCCCGCAAATGTTCTATATTTGTTCTCATTCCGGGTCAAGCCCCGGGATCCCGCTTTCGCCGGCGCGCGGCCGAATTCGGTGCGTCGATGTCGTCCCCGGATGGGCGAATATGCTATAGCTCGGGTTTCGGCCCAGGGCGCAACGAGGAGCCGGCTGCCCCGTGTCCAGATTGCAGTTCTACATGTTCAGGCAGATCGCGATCGTCCTCGTGGTCGTCGCCGCCGGCATCTTCGGCATCATCTGGCTCACCAAGTCGTTGTCGCTGATCGACCTGGTGATGAACCGCGGCCTGTCCTGGTCGATGTTCGCCTGGATCACCACCTTGCTGATGCCCGCCTCCTTCGCCGTCGTCGGGCCGGTCTCGCTGTTTATCGCGGTCGCCTTCGTCTACTACCGGCTGACCATGGACAGCGAGCTGGTGATCATGCAGAACGCCGGCATCGGCCGTCTCCAGCTCGCCCGCCCCGCGCTGCTGGTCGCGGCGGCGATGGTCGCCATCGGCTACCTGGTCTCGCTCTATCTCCTGCCGCTCGCCTATCGCGACTACCGCGACCTCAAATTCCAGGTCAGCAACAACTATTCC
The DNA here is from genome assembly GCA_002239065.1 of Defluviicoccus sp. bin129. Taxonomy (GTDB): domain Bacteria; phylum Pseudomonadota; class Alphaproteobacteria; order MPNO01; family MPNO01; genus MPNO01. Next base: position 1,719 of record MPNO01000033.1, read on the forward strand.
TCGGTCCTGATCGAGGAGGGGGTGTTCTCCCAGATGGTTCCGGGGGTAACCGTGTTCGTCCGCCAGCGCGATCCCGACGGCGCGCTGAAGGGCATCCTGGTGCACGACAACCGCCGGCCCGACAGACCGGTCACCGCGATGGCCGAGCGCGGCGTGCTGATTCCCGGCGACAACGGCCCGCGCATGGTGATGGTTCGCGGGCAGCGCCAGGAACGGCGCGCGGACCGGAACGTGGCGCGGCTCCAATTCGACCGTTACGAAATGCAGTTCACCACGCGGTCGAAGTCCGGCTTCGGACGCTGGCAGAGCCCGCACGAGCAGTTCCTGCACCACCTGTTCGATCCGCCCGAGGCGGCCGGCGGCATGTCGCGCTACCACCAGTTCCGGATGGAGGGGCACGACCGCCTGACCGCGCCGCTGATGAACCTGGCCCTGCCGCTGGTTGCCCTGGCGCTGCTGCTCGGGGCGGAGTTCAACCGGCGCGGGCACATGATCCGCATCCTGGTCGCGGTCGCCGTGATCGCCGGGCTGGAGGTGTCGATGATGGGGTTCAAGAGCCTCGGGCGGCGCATCCCGGAGCTCGCGCCGCTCATCTATCTGTGTCCGCTGGCGACGATCTCGGTCTGCTTCCTGTCCCTGTGGCGCGGCCCGTTCGGCCTGTGGCGGCGGCCGGTTCCGGCCGCCGCCGGGGCGTCCTAGCGACGCGCGCGGGCCGACATGCGCATTTCGCTCCGCCTGTCGCTCTACGTCCTGCGGTTGTTCTTCTTCTGGATGGCCGCCGTCCTGTTCGCGTTGGGGGCGGTGATCCTGATGTTCGATTCGGTCGAGCTCTTCCGCAAGGCGGCGCAGAACCAGGAGGCGACCTTCGGGGTCATCATGTCGATGAGCCTGATGAAGGTGCCGCATCTGCTCGAGCGCGCGCTTCCGGTCGCCACGCTCATCGCGACGATGCTGACGCTCTGGCGCCTCAACCGTCACCATGAGCTTGTCGTGGTGCGCTCGTGCGGCGTTTCGGTATGGCAGACCCTGCTGCCCGTCGCCGTCGGCGCCGCCGCCATCGGGGTGGTGGAGCTGGTCGCGGTCAACCCGATCTCCGCCGCGCTCTACGCCCAGTACCAGTCGCTGGAAGAGACGGTGCTCAAGCGAAGATCCGCATCCGCGGCGATCAGCGGCGGCAGCGTCTGGTTCCGCCAGCCGACCGGGGACGGCCACTATTTCATGCATGCCAACAAGATCGAGCCGGCCACCGGCCGGCTGACTTCCGTGATGGTGCTGATGATGGAGGAGGGGGACCGGTTCGTCCGCCGGATCGATGCCGACCGGGCCCGCCTCGGCTGGGGCTACTGGGCGCTCTACGACGTCACGGTCGAGACGCCGCCCGACCCGCCGCGCCACGCGCCGGCCTACCGGCTGGAGACCGACCTCACGCTGGAGAAGATCCAGGACAGCTTCGCCGACCCCGCGACGCTCTCCTTCTTCGAGCTCCCCGCTTTCGTGCGGGTGCTGGAGGCCGCCGGCGTTTCCGCCATCAATCACCGATTGCACTGGCACATCCTGCTCGCGCAGCCTCTGCTGATGGTCTCGATCGTGCTGGTCGCCGCGACGTTCTCGCTCCGCCCGGCGCGGCGCGGCGGGACGCGGCTGATCTTCGTCACCGGGCTGGCCTGCGGTTTCCTGCTGTTCATCGTCATCGACGTCATCACGGCGCTCGGCGCCTCGGCGCGCGTTCCGGTATGGCTGGCCGCATGGAGCCCGACGGCGATCGCGACGATGCTCGGATCGGCGATGCTGTTTCACCTCGAAGACGGCTGACCCGCGATGCGCCGCCGGGTCCGGGACGCGTTCGTGGTGGCGACGTTGCTCGCCGGCCTTCCCGTCGCCGCCTGGGCGCAGAATGCGGCCACGTCGCCGCGGGCGGCGGCGCCGGTCACCTTGAAGGCGGACACGGTGACGCACAGCCGCGACGGCAACGTGCTGACGGCGACCGGCAATGTGGAGATCGCCGAGGGCGGCCGCGTGCTGCGCGCGGAAAAGGTGGTGTATGACCGCGTCAGCGGACGCCTGAACGCCTCCGGCAATGTCATCGTCCTCGACCCGGACGGAAACGCCTTCTTCGCCGATTCGATGGCGGTCTCCGGCGACCTCAAGGACGGCGCGGCGGAGCGCATCCGCATCCGTCTCGGCGACCGTGCCCGTCTCGCGGGAGCGGCCGGGCGGCGCATCGGAGGCAGCAGGACCGAGCTCGACGACGCGGTCTTCACCGCCTGCCCGCCCTGCGAGGACGACCCCGGGGCGCCGCCTGCATGGCGGATCGCGGCCGGCGAGGTCGTCCGCGACACCGACGACGAGACCATCACCTACCGCGACGCGGTCTTCGAGCTGTGGGGCGTGCCGGTGTTCTACACGCCCTATTTCCGGCAGCCCGATATCGACGTGCGCCGCAAGACCGGATTGCTGGTCCCCGTGTTCGGCGTGGACGGCGAGCTCGGGGCGATCGCGCGGCTGCCCGTATTCTGGGCGATCGCGCCCGACAGGGACGCGACAATCTCGCCCATTCTGACCGAGAAGGAGGGCGTCGTCGGGTTGGTCGAGTACCGCCAGCGTTTCCCCGGCGGCGCCTTGCGGGCGGAAGGCAGCATCACGAGCGGCAGCACGGACACCGAGACGCGCGCCACCCGCGGCCATCTCGACGCCGATATCGCCTATGACATCGACGATGCCTGGCGCGCGGGCGGGGCGCTCAGCATCGCCTCGGACGACACCTATCTGGGCCGCTACGATTTCTCGGAGCAACGCACGCTGACCAGCAGGGCCTTCGTCGAGGGGTTCTGGGGACGGAACTATGCCGCGGCGAATTTCTACCGGTTCCAGGGATTGCGCCCCACCGACGAGCCGAGAAAGGTCCCGCTGGTGGTTCCGGAGGTCGACTTCAATTTCCTCGGCGCGCGGGACCGGTTCGGCGGTCGCACCGGCGTCGACGCCAATCTGCGCAGCCTGGTTCGCGAATTCGGCAGCGACAGCGTGAGGCTGTCCCTCAACACCGCCTGGCAGCTCCCCTATACCAGCCCCGGCGGCCAGCGCCTCAACCTGTTCGCGCGGCTGCAGACCGACGCGTACTGGGTCGAGCCGGAAGACCGGACGACGGGGGGAGACGGAGCGCTCTCCAAGGTCGCCGGGCGCGTCTTCCCGCAGGCCGGGCTCGACTGGCGCTACCCGTTCATCCGCGCCGGCGGGCGGTTCTCGCAGATCGTCGAGCCGATCGTCGGCACCGTGGTCGCGCCGCGCGGCGGCAACCCGGATCGCATCCCCAACGAGGACAGCCTCGATCTCGAGCTCGACGACACCAACGTGTTCGATCGTTCGCGGGTCACCGGGCTCGACCTGGTGGAGGACGGCGCCAGGCTCTATTACGGGCTGAGGGGGTCGCTGCTCGGCGGCGACGGCATGAGCGCGCACGCGTTTCTCGGGCAGAGCTATCGCCTTGACGGGTCCGACCTGTTTCCGGCCGGTGCCGGGCTCGACAACGATTTCTCCGATATCGTCGGCCGGTTCGATCTCAGGGTCGCCGGGTATGCCCGGCTACTCTACCGGTTCCGCTACGACCACACGGAGAGGATGGCGCGGCGAGACGAGGTCGGCGCCGTTCTGGGTCCGGAGCGTTTCCGGCTTTCGGCCGATTACCTGTTCGTCGACAAGCAGGGGGCGCCGGCCGCGTTCGGCGAACGCAGGGAGATAAACCTGCGGCTGGAGACCCGGATAACCGACTCGATCAGGCTCCGCGGCGAGACCCAGCGCGACCTCGCCGGCGGAGGGTCCCTGTGGCACCGGGCGAGTCTCGGCTATCGCGGCGACTGCTACACGATCGACCTCAACTTCAAGCGGTCGCTGACCCGCGACCGCGACATCCGCCCGACCGACACGTTCTTCATGCGCATCGGCCTGACGGCAGGCTGACGCGCGGGTCAGCCGGGCAGGAAGGCGGCGAGCTCCCGTTCCACCGCCTTCGCGTCCTTGGCCAGGCCTTCCGCGATGCCCCGGGCCATGGCGTCGGGGTACAGGTCTTCGACATCGCCCGCGATCGCCTCGACGACGGCAGCGGCCACGTCCTCCGGCCTCGCATCCCCGCCCGGCGTCATGTCGGTGTCCACCGCCCCCGGCAATACGCCGATGACGCGCGTTCCCTGTCCGGCGAGCTCCGCGCGCACCCCCTGGGTCATCGAATACGCGGCCGCCTTGGACGCGGCGTAGCTGCCGAGGGCGGGCAGGTTCACCCGAGCGATGGCCGAAAGGACGTTGACGATCGTCCCGCCCCCGTTCGCCTCGAGCACCGGCGCGAAGGCGCGGCACATGGCGAGCGTGCCGAGATAGTTGACCTCGATCTCGGCCCGGGCATTGGCGAGCGCCTCGGGCTCGCCGATCAGCGGGCGGTTGCGGTTGACCCCGGCATTGTTGATCAGCAGCGTCACGTCGACGCAGCATTCGACCGCCCGCGCCACCTGTTCGGGACGGGTCACGTCGAGCGCGAGCGGGACGATGCGCGGGTTGCCGGCGCGCTCGCCGAGCTTCGCCGGGTCGCGCGCCGCGGCATGGATCCTGGGCGCCCCGGCAGCCAGCAGGCAGTCCACGATGCAGCGTCCGATGCCGCGATTGGCGCCGGTGACGAGGACGGTCGCGTTGGATACGTCCATGCCGCCTACTCCGCGGGCTCGCTTTCCGCCCAGCGCTCCATCAGGCGGTTCGAGTCCACCTCGGTCGCATCGAGCATCTTGCGCGCCACGTCCTGCCCGCCGACCGGCAGGCCGGTCGGGTCGAGCAGCCCGATCTGCACCAGCACCGAGGCCTGATCCCAGTAAATGTGCTCGTGATAGAGCTTGTCGCCGCGGAAGTTGATGATCGCGACGACCGGCAGTTCGACGTATTTCCCGGTCGGCGCCACGCCCGGCAGGAGCCAGTCGATCTCGGTGTCGTGGGTGAAGCAGAACAACATCTCGTCGACCACGCGGTCGGCGCCGATGGTGCGCGACACCGGGACGAGCCTGGTGTCCTCCGGGTTGGCGTGGACGAAATGGTTGAGATAGAAGCGGTGGAGGTTCTTGTAGCCGACCCCGCCGGTCATCGTCGGGATGTGGTTGACATAGGGCTCGGGCACCATGGTCGCCATGGTCGCGTCGACGTCGCGGGTGATGAACTCGTACTCGCAATGCTTGTCCCACAGATGGTTGAGGTCGTAGACCGGGCCGATGGCGCGCCGCAGCGCGGCGATGGTCCGGCTGTGCGCCATCGACGAGGACGGCTTGTCGAAGACCTCGCGGTCGGCGTTGTAGAAGCCGTGGTCGGCGCCCGGATAGCTGTAGATCTCGACATCCGTCCGGTCGCGGAACGCATCGCGCAGGGCGGCCACGCCTTCCGGCGGCATCCACTGGTCGAGCTCGGGGCAGTGGAACACCATGGGGCAGGCGATGTCGCCCGCCTCGCCGAGCATGTCCGGCAGGCCGACGCCGTAGAACGAGATCGACACCGCGGGGTCGAGCCGGGCGGCCGCCAGATAGGCGAGCTTGCCGCCGAGGCAGAATCCCATGAAGCCCACCTCGCCGGTGCATTCCGGCAGCGCGCGCAGCGCCGCCATCGCCGCGCCGATATCCTCGATCGACCGGTCGATGTCGAAACGCTCGAAATGGCCGAACGCGGTGGCGAACGCCTCTTCCGAGTAGCCGAGCTCGATGCCGGGCTCGATGCGCCAGAACAGGTCGGGCGCGAGCACCACGTAGCCTTCCTCGGCGAAATGGTCGGCGGTCGCGCGCATCGTCGCGTTGATGCCGAAGATCTCCTGGCCGAGCACGAGTCCGGGCCCGGACCCCGCCTCCGGCACCGCGAGATAGCCGTTGAACCGCCCGCCGTCGCCGGCCGCGATTTCGATCATCCGCCCCGCCATCTGTTCCTCCCCGTGGCCGATTGAAGAATTGCGGACACTATAGCCGAGGCCGGCCCGGCATCAGCCGTCGTCGAGATAGAGCCCGTGGGCGCGGTGCCAGTCCTCGATCCCCCGGTCGGGATAGATCTCGAAACGCGAGACCTCCGGGCCTTCCGGGATCTCGACCCAGCCGGGCGCGTAGCGCGTCATCAGAACGGTCTTTTCCGGCGCTCCGGGAAGCGGCGTGTCGATGGCCGAGGCGAAGGGGTGGATCAGCTCGGCCCAGCCTGGGTCCCAGACCCAGAGCGCCGAGCCGCACTTGCTGCAAAAGCTTCGTCGCGCGGAGCTGAGCCCGTCATCCTCCAGATGGCCGCGCTCGTTGCCGGCGGCGCGGTAGATCGTGATGTGCTCCTCGCCCTCGATCTCGAGGGTGTCGGCGACGCCCATGATGTTGATGGCGTATCCGCCGCCGCCCGCGGTCTTGCGGCAGATCGAGCAGTAGCAGAAATTGTACGGGTAGGGGGTGCGCGAGGCGAGGCCGAACCTCACCGCGCCGCAATGGCAGGACCCTTCGAGCTTCACCGTGCGATCTCCCGGTTGCGTGCCCCGACAATAGGGACACGCCCGACCGGTTGCGGCAACGCGGCGGCGCGCTCATGATCCGCGGCGCCGATGTCCATCGAATCCCTCGCCGTCGTCATCGCCGCGCTGCTCGTCGGGACCCTCGGCAAGGCGATCACCGGGTTCGGGCTGCCTCTCTTCGCGGTGCCCGCGATGGCCGCCTTCATCGACGTGCAGACCGCGGTGGTGGTGATGGTGCTGCCATCGACGCTTTCCAACGTCTGGCTGATGTGGAGTCTCCGCCACAGCCGGGCGGCGATTCCCGGCCTGTGGGCGGCGGTCGGCTGCGGCGTGGCGGGGATCGGCATCGGCGCCTGGCTGCTGAGCGCGCTCGACCCGGCGATCATGGCGCTCGTCCTGTCGGGCTGGATCGCGGTCTATCTCCTCACCGAGCTTGCCCGGTACGAGATCCCGCCCTGGCTGACCGAAAGCCGGGGCATGCTGGGGGCGGTCGTCGGCCTCGCCGGCATCTGCCAGGGCGCGACCGGCATCGCCGGACCGATCCTGGTGACCTTCATGTACGCGATGCGGCTGCCGCGCGAGGTTCTGGTGTTCGGGCTGTCGGCGGTGTTCCTGTCCTACGGCCTCATCCAGGCGGGGTTCTACCTGTCGCTCGGGCTGGTGAGCGAAGAGCGGCTGTGGCAGAGCGCGGCGGCCACGATACCGGTGATCCTCTTCATGCCGGTGGGTCTGTGGATCGGCCGCCGGATCAAGGCGCGGGTCTTCCGCCATCTGGTCCGCGCGCTGCTGCTCGCCGCCGGGGTCAAGCTGTTCGCCGACGGAATCGGCGCGCTGGCCTGACCCTCAGGCCGCGCCCGTCGAGGGCTCGCGGGTGCGCCCGAACAGGGTGAACCAGACCATGATCAGCACCGCGAGACCGAGCGCCGGCAGCGCGGTAATGTTGACCCAGCTCCAGCCGAAATAGTGGAACAGCGCCCCCGAGGACAGCGAACCCGTAGCAATGAAGGTATAGGCGATGAAGTTGGACGCGCCTTGCGCCTTGTTGCGCTCGGCCGGCGTATAGGCGCCGGCGAGCAGAGTCGTGCCGGCGGTGAAGGCGAAGTTCCAACCGACGCCCAGAAGCAGCATCGACAGCCAGTAATCGATCACCGCCTCACCGCTCAAGGCGACCGCGATGCAGACGAACTGGAGCGCGAACCCGGTGAAGATGATCGCGATCTCGCCCACCTTCTTGATCAGCCAGCCGGTCACGAAAGCCGGCCCGAACATGCCCAGGCTGTGCCACATGATCACCCAGGCGGTCGCTTCGAACGCGTGGTGCGAATGCGACATCGCGAGCGGTGCGGCGGTCATCAACATCGCCATCACGGCGTGCGCGATCAGCACCGACGCCGTGGCCGCGACGAAGCTGGGCTGGACGACGATGGCGCCGAGCGGGCGCTGTTTTTGCGCCGCCTGAGCGGCGGTGAGCGGCGGGATGTTGAGGAACATCAGCACCAGCGCGCTGAGCAGCGTCGAGATGAGGAGAAAGAGGTAGGAGCCGAGGAACCTCGCATCCGCGAACATGTGCTCGCCGATCTTGGAAAATTCGGCGCCCACGACGGAGGCGACGACGCCGCCCGCGAGCACCAGCGAGATCGCGGTGCCGCGAAATGCCTTCGACGCCGTGTCGGCCGCGGCGAAGCGGTAGAGCTGGGCGAAGCCCGAGAAGAACCCGAAGATCAGGTTGCCGATGGTGAAGGTCCAGAAATCGGCCTCCACGATGCCGATCATGCAGACCGCGCCGCCCGCCGCTCCGATCAGCGAGCCCACGACGAACCCCAACCGGCGCCCGATCCGGCGCATCAGCATCGAGGCGGGGTAGGAGGCCGCGGCGGTGCCGACCACCACCAGCGCCGCCGGCAGCGTCGCCAGCCCCTTGTTCTCCGCGAAGCTCAAGGCGACCAGGGCCGCGGTCGCGACCAGCAGCGTGCGCCCGGCGCCGAACAGCGTCTGGCAGATCGCGAGCACCAGCACGTTGCGCCGTTCCTGGACGATGAACACCGACCAGATGGCCGACAGGACCCTGTTCATGCGGATTGGGTGCTCCCGCGCGGACGCATCGCGTCCCGGTAGGTATTATGACGCCCCATATTAGCCGCCCGCGCGCCGGCGAATCCAACCGGAGACCGAAACGAACCATGCCCGAGACCGCCGACAGGTTGATTACGAACATCGATTGGCTGATTACCGTCGACGAAACCCGCCGAATCGTCCGCGACGCGGCGATCGCCATCGCCGGCGGCAAGATCGCGGCCATCGGCAAGACGGCCGAGATCGAGGCCGCGTGGCGATCGGAAGCGGTCACCGACGCGAGCGGCATGGTGGGGACGCCGGGCTTCGTCGACAACCACCTCCACTCCTCGTTCCAGATGGCGCGCGGGCTCGCCGACGAGGCCAACGCCCAGTCCTTCCTGTTCGACCACATGTACCCCTATGAGGGCGCGATGGAGCGGCAAGACGTGCTGGTCAGCGCGTCGCTGACCGCGATGGAGATGCTGCGCCACGGGGTGACCTGTTTCGTCGATCCCGGCAACTACCACCCCGACGCGACCGTCGAGGCGGTGGGCAAGGCGGGGATGCGGATGGTGATCGCGCGGTCGTCCTTCGACCGCACCAAGTCGGTGATGGGGATCCTGCCCGAGACGATGATCGAGACCACCGGGGACTGCATCGACCGCACGGCAGAGCTGATGGAGCGCTTCGCCGGCGCGCATGACGGGCGGATCTCGGTGAGCGCGTCGTTCCGCGGGCTCAACAACGCCTCGGACGCGCTGATCACCGGGCTCAAGGCGCTCGCCGACCGGCACGGCGCCATGCTGCAGACCCACGCCTGCTTCTCCTACTCGACCCATGACGGCTGCCTAGCGGCCTTCGGCGCGCCGGAGATCGAGCGGCTGGAATCGCTCGGCGTGCTGGACGAGCGCATGTTGCTGGTCCATTCGGGTTGGCTCGAGCCGCACGAGGTCGAGATCGTCGCCCGGCGCCGTCCGACCCTGGTCGCCGCGCCGTCTTCCAGCATGCACAACGGCTACGGCAATTTCGTCATGGGCAAGCTGCCCGAGCTCGCCGCGCTCGGGGTCAACGTCGCCATCGGCTCCGACCACGCGTGCTCCGGCATCACCGACATGGCGCAGGAGATGCTGCTGCTGGCCGGCGGCTACAAGGAGGCCAGGATCAACCCGCGCGTGCTGCCGCCCGAACAGGTGGTCGAGATGGCGACGATCAACGGCGCGCGGGGCGCCGGGCTCGCCCACAGCATCGGCAGCGTCGAGGTCGGCAAGGAGGCCGATATCGTGCTCTTCGACACCCGCTACCCGGAATGGCAGCCGCTCTACAACCCGGTCTCCAACCTGGTCTACGCCGCGACCGGAAATTCGGTGAGCGAGGTCTTCGTCGGCGGCGCGCTGCTGGTGTCGGGCGGGCACTGCACGACAATCGACGAAGACGCGGTGCTGAGCGAGGTCGCCGCGACCGCCGGGCGCATCGCCGGGCGTCTCGACATGGATCGCATCGTCAAGCTCGCCTGGCCGGTGGAGTAGCGCGGTCCACGGGTTGCGCCTATGCTCGCGAGAACGTTACCCCAGCCGGACGGGCCGCAATGAGCACCATTCTGGAACAGACCGTCGACCGCGCCGACCCGGCGCCCGATTTCGTCGAGGCCGAGGTCAGGTACGTCGTCGACGACGGAACCCCGCCCTACCGCTACATCGACTGGCCGGAGATGGCGGACAAGGACCGCCCCCCGGCCTACGAGCCGCGGCGGGTGAAGATCGCGAACGGGCGCAGCTGCGGCGAGAGCTTCGCGCTGCCGACGCACGGTTTCACGCTGGTCGAGCGTCCGACCGCGATGCAGGACTTCTATGACGAGGAAGAGATCCTCCGCGTCTACTACCCGGAGACCGAGGCGCTGATCAAAGCCGAATCGGGCGCCAGGCGGGTCATCGTCTTCGACCACACGGTACGCACCGCCGACAAGTCGAGGCTCGCCGAGCGCTGGGTGCGCGAGACCGTGCATGCGGTCCACAACGACTACACCGAGCGTTCGGCACCGCAGCGGGTGCGCGACTTCCTGCCGGCGGACGAGGCGGAGGAGGCGCTCAAGCGCCGCTTCGGGATCGTCCAGACCTGGCGGTCGGTCGCGCCCCGGGTCGAGTCCGAGCCGCTCGCCATGTGCGACGGCAAGTCGATCCCCGGGGTCGGCTTCATCCCCTATCAGCGGCGCTACCGGGACCGTATCGCCGAGACCTACCACCTCTCCTGGAGCCCCGAGCACCGCTTCTACTACTTCCCGCTGATGACGCGGGACGAGGCGATGGTCTTCAAGGTGTTCGACACCGACGCGTCCGCCGGGGTCCGCTTCACCGCGCACACCGCGTTCGACGACCCGACGACGCCGCCCGACGCCGCCGGGCGCGAGAGCATCGAGATGCGGGCGCTCGCCTTCTACTGAGCTTGCCGCCGGCCCGATATCGACCTAGCTTCGACAGCGCGACGGACGGCCAACGAGGAGCGAGACGATGCCGCGCTTCAGGGACTTCGAACCCACGGGGGTGATCCCGGCGACCCTGCTCGCCTTCAACGAGGATTTCAGCATCGACGAGGAGTCGACGCGCCGGCACTTGCGCGACGTCTGCTCGGTCGACGGCATCTCCGCGGTCGCGGTCAACGCGCACGCCTCCGAAGTGCACGCCTGCACTTTCGACGAGCAGGTGCGCATCCTCGACCTCACCATGGAGGAGGTCGGCGACCGGCTGCCGGTGATCAACGGGGTCTATGCCGATGGCAGCATCGAGGCGGCGCGCATCGCCCGCATGGCCGAATCCGGCGGCGCCTCGGCGCTGCTGGTCCTGCCGCCCCATTCGATCGGGCTGTTCGGCGGGCAGAAGCGTCCCGAGAGCGCGGTCGCCCATTTCAGCATGATCGCGGACGCCACCGACCTGCCGATCGTCGTGTTCCAGTATCCCGGCGCCTATGCCTACCCGCTGGACACGCTGCTGCGCATGGCGGACGCGGTGCCGACGATCCGCGCGATCAAGGACTGGTCGCCGCCGATGGAGCACGAGCGCCATATCCGCGTCCTCCAGTCGCTGCCCCGGCCGGTGCATGTGCTGAGCACCAACAGCGCCTGGCTGATGTCGTCCCTCGCCATGGGCTGCCACGGGCTGCTGTCCGGCGCGGGCAGCGTGATCGCCGACCTCCAGGTCGCCCTGTTCCGGGCGGTCGGCACCGGCGACCTGGCGCGCGCGCAGGCGATCAACGACCGCATCTACCCGGCCGCCGCGTGCTTTTACACCGAGCCTTTCGGCGACATGCACAACCGCATGAAGCAAGCCCTCGTGCATCTCGGCCGACTGCCCCGCGCGGTGGTCCGCCCGCCGCTGGTCGAGCCGGAGCCGGACGAAATCGCCCGGATCGGCCAGGCGATGGCCGAGGCCGGGATCGAGCGGGCCGGCGCGGTCCTCGAAGCCGCCTGACCGCGCGGCGATGATCGTCATCGTCGGCGCGTCGGGCGCCGTCGGCACGCCTGCGATCCGCCACCTCGCCGGGATGGGCGCGAAGATCCGGGCGCTCACCTCGAACCCGCGCTCGGCCGGGAAACTCTCGGGCCTCGGCGTTTCCGAGACCGTCATCGGCGACTTTCGGTCCGACGACGACGTGGCGCGCGCGATGGCCGGGGCGCATTCGGTGCTCCTGGTCTCCCCCCGCTTCACCGAGGACGAGGCCGAAATCGGCATCCGCGTCGTCGAGGCGGCGCGGGCGGCGGGGGTCGAGCACCTGGTCTATTCCTCGGCCTTCCACCCGCAGATCTCGAGCATGGACCACCACGCCACCAAGCTTCGGATCGAACAGGCGGTGGTCGAATCGGGCCTCGCGTTCACCATCCTCCAGCCCTCGATGTTCATGCAGAACATCCGGGTCGAATGGCGCGAGGTGGTCGAGAACGGCGTCTATCCGCGCCCCTACTCGCCGCACCGCAGGATGAGCGTGATCGACACCGCGGATCTCGGCGAGGCGCTCTGCCGGGTGTTGACCGACGCGACGCTGCGCGGCGGCACCTACGAGCTGTGCAGCGGCGAGGCGCTCACCCATGCCGAGATGGCGGCGGTGTTCTCGGACGTGCTGGGCCGCGCGGTCAGGGCGGAGCAGCGCCCGCTCGCCGACTGGAGGGGCTGGGCGCAGGCGCGCGGCTGGGCGCCCTGGTCGATCGCGGCCTATTCGAAGATGTGCGAGCACTACGACGCGCACGGCTATCCCGGCGGCAACGCGCTCGCGCTACGCGCCATCCTCGGCCGCGAGCCGACCGGCTACCGCGCCTTCGCCGAACGCTTCGCCGCCGAGATGGGGTAGGGCGGGCGGGCGGTCAGGCGAGCGCCTCGGCGAGCAGCCGGCGGACATGCGCGTTGACCTCCCGGCTGCGGTGGCGCTGGACCTTGCCGGTGGGGTGCAGCGGCTCGTCGAAGAAGAATTCCGGCAGCTCGTCGTCGTCCTCGGTGAAGCCCGCCCGGCGGTTGAACTCCCACTCGTCGCGCAGGGTCTCGAGGCCGATCCGGCGGTAGAACGATTCGTCGAGTTCGGTGCCGTGCGCGTCGTTGAGCGCGTTGATCATGAAGTCGATGTTCTCGTTGGTCACCGTGCGGCCGAACACGCAGAGCCCGAGCGAATCGGCGGTCGCGCAGAGCGTCTGCACGTCGAAGCTCGCCTCGGTCAGCTCCTCGGTCGTCTTGCCGTCGCAGACGAAGGCCGGGATGTTGCCCGTCGTGTGGTCGGCCCCCTGGGCGGTGACCATCATCGAGATGCCGGTGACCTCGATCACCCGCGGGTCGTAGGCGCTGATGCCCTGGCTCTTGATCACCGGCACGCGGGCGACCTTGTAGCGCTCGCCCACCCGGCGGGTTCCCTGGGCGAAGATCTTTCCGCGCTCGGTGCCGTCGCGGATGTCCTCCAGCACGTCGGCCATGAAGGCGGGGTCGCCGAATTCGCCGAGCCCGGCCTCCATCAGCACGCCGATGGTGGCGCCGATCTCGATCGAATCCACGCCGAGGTCGTTGGCGATGTGGTTGAGCCGGGCGACGTCGTCGGGGTCCTCCAGCCCGCAATTGGTGCCCATCAGCCCGAGGGTCTCGTATTCCAGCGGCGAGACGATCTCCTCGCCCTCCGGACCGGCATAGATGTTGGAGCAGCGGATCATGCAGCCCGGCATGCAGGCATGGGTCGGCTCGCCGCCGCGCGCGAGGTTGCGCTCGCGGATGTGCTCGCCGCCGAGCTTGAAGGTCTCCTTGTCCTTGTCGACCTGCTGGCCGGAGGAGAAGTTGCGGGTCGGCAGCCCGCCGATCGTGTTGGTGAAGTCGCCCACCATGGCGGTGCCGAGATTGCGCAGATTGTTGATCGCCGCATCCGCGTCCAGCATCTTGTTGTAGTCGCGCACCGAGCCCATCAGCTTCTTGCGGTCGTGGAAGGTGGGCATCCGGTCGCGGTCGCAGATTATCGCCTTGACCTTCTTGCTGCCCATCACCGCGCCGACCCCGCCGCGCGCGGCGATGCGCACCGGGCGCCCCTCGGGATCGGTGAAGGAGATACCGGCGATCAGCCCCATATACTCGCCCACCGGGCCGCACAGCCCGAGGCTTACCTTGTCGCCGTATTTCTCCTGCAAGAGCCTCGCCGCCTCGATATTGCCCTTGCCCATATAGGGCGCGGCATCCTCGAAGGTGACCTCGCCGTCCTTGTGGATGTAGATCACCGTCCAGTCGGGCGAGGCGCCGTAGAGGTTGAATCCGGCGATCTCGATCTGGCCCAGCGCGAAGGCGAAGGTGCCGCCCGAATTGGCCTCCTTGACGCCGCCGGTGAGCGGGCTCTTGCAGCCGATCGAGAGCCGGTTGGCGTTGGAGAAATTGGAGCCCGCGAAGGGGCCGGCCGAGAAGATCAGCGGGTTTTCCGGCGACAGCGGGTCCACTTTGGCCGCGCCTCTCTCCAGCAGCGTCCTGGCGATCAGGTGGCGGCCGGCGCGGATGATCGCCTCGCCGTGCAGCTCCTCGGTGTCGATCGACCGGTCGTCGAGATTGATGTGCAGGTATTTTCTCATTCCGTCCGCATCCCGGGTTACTCGCGCGTTGCCGCCATATTGCGGGATTTTGCCCCGCCGGTGCCAGCGCTTTCGCCGCCCGTCAGGTTTCCCCCGCGCGTTCCCGCCACAGATCCTTGAGCGCGTCGCGCCGGATCTTGCCGCGCTCCGATCTGGGGAGGGCGTCGACCACGAAGACCGACTTGGGCAGCTTGGAGGCCGGCAGATGCGGCGCGCAGCCGGCGATGACGCGGTCCGCTTCGACCGTCTCGCCGGCGCGGGCGACGACGAAGGCCGCGACCTCCTCGCCGTAGATCGGGTCCGGCACGCCGACCGCGGCCGCCTCCTCGATGCCGGGCAGGCGCATCAGCACGGCATCGATCTCGAGCGGCGCGATGTTGACCCCGCCGCGGATGATCAGGTCCTTGACCCGCCCGGTGACGGTCACGAAACCGTCCGCGTCGGCCACCCCGATATCGCCGCTGCGGTGCCATTCGGCGAGCCGGGCCGGGCGCATGTCGCGGTAGGTGCCGGACGGCGAGATCGAGGCCGTCGCGGTCTGCGGGCCGCGGATCGCGATTTCGCCCTCGACGCCGGGCGGGCAGGGCGCGCCGTCGGCATCGAGGATGGCGAACCCGATATGCCGCGCCGGCTGTCCGACGGTGCCCAGCTTGCGCCGGTCATGGCGGTTGCCGCACAGCCAGCCGCCTTCCGAGGCGCCGTAGAACTGCAACAGGGTGATGCCGTAAAGCGCCTCGAAACGCCGCCAGCGGTCGGGCGAGAGCGGGGCCGAGCTCGACGTCATCAGGCGCAGCGAGGCGATCCTGGCGGGCTCGATCTCGACCGGCTGGTTGAGCAGCATGTTGATCACCGTCGGTACCCCGATCGCGACGCTGATGCGGCGGTCCTCGATCCACTCGAAGAAGCGCCGCCTGGAGAACCGCCGCGCCATGTGCAGGGTGAGCCCGGTCTGCAGGAACGGCATCAGCGCGAGGATCTGCGGCGAGAGCCAGCTGAAGGTGCGGTATTCGAGCAGCCGGTCGTCCCCGGTCATGCCGGTGAAGTCGAGGCTGGAGAGCCCGCAGAGCCAGAGCCCGAGATGGTCCCATTCGACGCATTTGGGCCGGTCGGTGGTGCCCGAGGTGGAGAAGATGCAGGCCGTGTCGGCGGCCGCGTTGCCGCCGGCGGGCGCCCGGCGCGGGTCGAGCGCGGCGGCCGACGCGAAGACTTCGCCCGGCCCGGCATCGCCCTCCGGCCAGGCGGAGAACCGCGCCGAATCGTAGCCCAGCCCGGACAGGATCCGCTCCCCGTCGAGCGCGCTCTGCCAGAGCACCAGCCGCGGGTCGATATAGCCGATTATGGCGCGGAGGTGGGGGATGCCCGTCTCGACGTGGAACGGACAGGCGACCGCGCCGACGCGCCAGACCGCGAGGAACACCAGCAGCTTCTCGATCCGCTCGTCCGACAGCACCACCACCCGGTCGCCGCGGCCGACGCCGCGGGCGGCGAGCCAGGCGGCGATCCGCTCCACCGCCGCGCGCAGGCCCGCGAAGTCGATCTCCTTGCCGCCGTCGAGGTCGACGATCGCGGTCTTTTCCGGATGCGCCGCTTCATGCCGCGCGAGAATTTCGGCGACGCTCCGGAACGGAATGGCGAGGTCGGTCGCGGGGTCGTGCATGGCGCGAAACTAGAGCCTGCGCGTCCCGGATGGAACCGTCGCGGCGTGGCGAAGGACCGGCCGCGGCGCGAATCGGGCACGGCTCGCATGCGGTCGCGGACGGTTGACTGAAGTTTGCAAGGCCCTATAATCCAGCCCCCCGGATGGGAATCCCATTTTCGGAACCCCGGCGTTCATGCCCAAGCAGGAGACCGCGTCGTGGCGCGCATAGCTGGTGTTAACCTGCCCAACAAGCCGATCGAGATCGCGCTTACCTATATCTACGGAATCGGGCGCACCGGCGGCCGCCAGATCTGCCGCAAGGCGGGTGTCGAGGGGACGATGCGCGCCAACGATCTGGCCGACGACGAGCTGGGCCGGATCCGCGAGATCATCGACCGGGAATACAAGATCGAGGGCGACCTGCGCCGCGACACCGCGATGAACATCAAGCGGCTGATGGATCTCGGCTGCTACCGCGGGCTGCGCCACCGCCGCAACCTGCCGGTGCGCGGCCAGCGCACCCATACCAACGCGCGGACACGCAAGGGCCGCGCCCGCCCGATCGCCGGCAAGAGATAGCCGCGGTCGGCGCCGATCTGGAGACACGATGGCTCGACAGTCCACGTCGCGCGTCCGCCGCCGGGAGCGCAAGAACATCACCGCCGGGGTGGCGCATGTAAACGCGTCCTTCAACAACACCAAGATCACCATCACCGACGCCCAGGGCAACACGATTTCGTGGTCGTCGTCGGGCTCCCAGGGTTTCAAGGGTTCGCGCAAGTCGACCCCCTACGCCGCGCAGATGGCCGCCGAAGACGCCGGGCGCAAGGCGATGGAGCACGGCATGAAGACGCTCGAGATCCAGGTCAAGGGGCCGGGCTCGGGGCGCGAATCGGCGCTGCGCGCGCTGCAGGCGGTCGGCTTCTCGATCACCTCGATCCGCGACGTGACGCCGATCCCGCATAACGGCTGCCGTCCGCGCAAGCGCCGCAGGGTCTGAGACCCGCGCAATCGCAGAGGCGCGGTTCGTCCGCGCTTCGCCCGGCGGCCCCTGCGCCGCCGCAATTTTGAACGCCGCCAAGGATCGAAAACATGTCGATTGTTCAGAAAAACTGGCAAGAGTTGATCAAGCCCAGCAAGCTCGAGATCCTCCCCGGCAGCGATCCGTCCCGGTTCGCCCGCATCGTCGCCGAGCCGCTGGAGCGGGGCTTTGGCGTCACCCTCGGCAACGCGCTCAGGCGGGTGCTGCTGTCCTCGCTGCAGGGCGCCGCCTGCACGGCGATCCAGATCGACGGGGTGCTGCACGAATTCTCCTCCATCCCCGGCGTGCGCGAGGACGTCACCGACATCGTGCTCAACGTGAAGAGCCTCGCGCTGCGCATGCACGGGGACGGGCCCAAGCGCATGTATCTCGAGGGCACCGGGCCGGGCGAGATCACCGCCGGCATGATCGTGGCCGGCCACGACATCGAGATCGTCGAACCCGACATCGCGATCTGCACCCTCGACGACGGCGCCAAGCTGTCGATGGAACTCACCGTCGATTCGGGCAAGGGCTATGTGCCCGCCGTCCAGAACCGCGCGGTCGACGCGCCGATCGGGCTGGTGCCGGTGGACGCCGTGTTCAGCCCGGTGCGCAAGGTCGCCTTCCAGGTGGAGAACACCCGGGTCGGCCAGATCACCGACTACGACAAGCTGTCGCTCGACATCGAGACCAACGGGGTGATCACCCCGGAGGATGCGGTGGCGCTCGCCGCGCGCATCCTGCAGGACCAGCTCCAGCTCTTCATCAATTTCGAGGAGCCCTCGATCCGGACCGAGGAGGCGCTGCCCACCGAGCCGTCGTTCAACAAGAACCTGCTCAGGAAGGTCGACGAGCTGGAACTCTCGGTGCGTTCCGCCAACTGCCTCAAGAACGACAACATCATCTATATCGGCGACCTGGTCCAGAAGAGCGAGCAGGAGATGCTGCGGACCCCCAATTTCGGGCGCAAGTCGCTGAACGAAATCAAGGAAGTGCTCGCCCAGATGGGCCTCGAGCTGGGCATGGAGATCCTCGACTGGCCGCCCGAGAACATCGAGGATCTCGCCCGGCGCCTGGACGAGCCCTACTAGCCGGCAGCAGCGGGGAGACGCGCCATGCGACACCGCCTCAAGGGGCGCAAGCTCAACCGGACGAGCACCCATCGCACCGCCATGTTCCGCAACATGGCCGCCGCGCTGGTGAAGCACGAGCAGATCACCACCACCCTGCCCAAGGCGAAGGAGCTCAGGCCGATCGTCGACCGGCTGATCACGCTGGGCAAGCGGGGTCCCGGGGACCTGCACGCCCGCCGCCAGGCGATCCGCCGGCTGGCCGGCGACGCCAGGCTCGCCGACAAGCTGTTCACCACCCTGGCCGAGCGCTACGCCGACCGCAAGGGCGGCTATACGAGGGTGCTGAAGGCCGGCTTCCGCTACGGCGATTCGGCGCCGATGGCGGTGATCGAGCTGGTCGACCGCGACCCCGACGCGAAGGGGCTCGATTCCGGCCCGGTGCCCGAACGCGCCCCGGTCGAGGAGGAAGCGGCGGTCGCCTGATCCGGCGGCGCCGCGCGGGAGGTCGTCGCCCAGTTCCGAATTTGCCGCCCGCCCGGGAATCGTCGCTCCGAGGTGCAACCACACGGCTCGGATCTGCGGCCGTTTCGTTCTTCGCCGCCGTCGGCACCGCTCGTCCATCGCGGGGATGCCGAGACATCGGGAGCGGCGAAATTTCAACCAGGATCTGGACCGGTGCGGGGCTGGGCACTAAATTGACGGTGCCGAGTATCATGAACGGGGCGAGGATCTTACGTTCATGACGTCCGATGCGACGAGAAATTTCGTCTGGCAGGGTCTGCTGGACATGGCCCGCTACCAACGGTACTACGGCGAGCTCGAAAGAAGATACCGGCGAAGGCACCAGTCCGTTCGTTTCGCCCTCGGGGTATCCGGGGTCGTCACCGCACTCCCCTTGGTGGTTTCGATACCGGAAATCGTCTCTTCGATCGGCGGCGCGTTGGTCGTCGCGTTGGTAATCTGGGACCTGGTCCACGATTACGGGAAGAGGCTCTCGGGCCTGCGGGTCGCCGTGGAGGGCCTGACCAATCTGGTGCATCGGTACCGTCTGCTCTGGGACGAGGTCAACGGCGGGTCCGTGAGCGCGAGTATTGCCCGTCGACGAGTAGCGGAGATGAACGATGCTGCGCTCGACCTCGTTCGAGGCATGGAAGGGGTCAGGGACGACAAGCTGAACGATCGATGCGAAGAGGAAGTGTACCGGCTGGAAGCCGAGAGATATGCCGCCGGATAGACCAGGCCCGTCCCCCAGACCCCCTGCGCCCATCCGCGAGGACGGGCTCCCGCCCCGGTCGCCAAGGACTCCGCCCCCGCCACCTCCGCCGCCACCTCCGCCACCACCGAAGGAGTGACGGCTAGCCCTGCTGTCGCGGTGCTTCTTTGGCATGCGCGTACCCGGGGCTTCCGCAGGAGCGGCGCATGGCGCTGCCCCTTTTCATTTTCAGGGCGGCGCGGCATGGTGCCCCTCCTGAGGGGAGCGCCATGACGATGACGCGGATCGGCCGCGTATTCCTGCTCGCCGCCGTGCTCGCGCCGGCGCTCGGCGGCGCCGCGCCCGCCGGGGAGGACAAGCGCCTCCCCTCCGGGCGGGCGGAGATGCAGCTCTCCTTCGCGCCCCTGGTCAAGCGCGCGGCGCCCGCCGTGGTCAACATCTACGCCAAACGCGTGGTCAAGAGCGCGCCGGTCTCGCCGTTCTTCAACGACCCCTTCTTCCGGCGCTTCTTCGGCGAGGATTTCTCCTTCGGCCGGCCCCGCGAGCGGGTGCAGAACTCGCTCGGCTCCGGCGTCGTGGTGCGCGGCGACGGGCTGGTGGTCACCAATCACCACGTCATCAAGGACGCGAGCGAGATCACCGTCGTGTTCGCCGACCGCCGCGAGTTCGACGCCAGGCTCGTCGGCTCCGACGAACGCACCGACCTCGCGGTGCTGCGCATCGATCCCGCCGGGCAGGCCCTTCCGTTTCTGCGGATCCGCGATTCCGACGACCTCGAGGTGGGCGATCTGGTGCTCGCCATCGGCAACCCCTTCGGGGTGGGGCAGACGGTGACCAGCGGGATCGTCTCGGCGCTCGCCCGCAACGCCGCCGGGATCTCCGATTTCGGCTTCTTCATCCAGACCGACGCCGCCATCAACCCCGGCAACTCGGGCGGCGCGCTGGTCTCGCTCGACGGCCGCCTGGTCGGCATCAACACGGCGATCTACTCCCGGGGCGGCGGCTCGGTCGGCATCGGTTTCGCGATCCCCTCCAACATGGTGGAGATGGTGGTCGATTCGGTGGACCGCACGGGCCGGGTGGTCCGTCCGTGGCTCGGCGCGCGGACCCAGGACGTGACGGCGGCGATCGCCGCCTCGCTGGGCCGGGCGCGGCCGGAGGGGGCGATCGTCCGCCGGGTCTACCCCGGCGGGCCGACCGACCGGGCGGGGCTCCGCGTCGGCGACGTGATCCTCGCCGTCGACGGGCGGCGGATCGACGACCGGGCGGGGCTCGCCTTCCGGATCGCCACGCTTCGCCTGGGAACGACGGCGGAGCTCACCGTGCTGCGCGCGGGCGAGCGGCGCAGGCTCCGCTTCGATGTCGCCCAGGCGCCCGAGATCCCGCCGCGCAACGTGACCGGGATCGAGGGCCGCCACCCGTTCTCCGGCGCCGCGATGGCGGATCTGTCGCCGGCGCTGGCCGAGGAGCTGCGGATCGAGGGCCCCGAGCGCGGCGTGGTGGTGATGGAAGCCCCGCGCGGCACCACCGCCGGCCGGCTCGGTTTCCGGCGCGGCGACGTGGTGCTCAAGGTGAACGGCCGCGAGCCGCGCTCGGTCGCCGGGCTCGAGCGGCTGCTGCACGATTCCGGCGACCGCTGGCGGATCTCTCTGCTGCGCGACGGCAAGACGCTGTCCTTCGTGTTCGGGGCCTGACCGGTGAACGCCCCGAGCGACCGCGAGCCCGGGCTGTTCGAGGCCGACGCGCCCCGTCCGCTGGCCGACCGGCTGCGCCCGGCCCGGCTGCCGGACGTGCTGGGCCAGGACCATTTGCTCGGACCGGACGGGCCGATCGGCCGCATGGTGGCCGAGGGAAGGCTGACCTCGATGGTGCTGTGGGGTCCGCCCGGCAGCGGCAAGACCACCATCGCGCGGCTGCTGGCGTCCGCGACGGCGCATCACTTCGAGCCCCTGTCGGCCGTCTTCTCGGGGGTCGCGGACCTCAAGCGGGTGTTCGAGGGGGCGCGCGGGCGCCGCCTCGGCGGGCAGGGGACCATTCTCTTCGTCGACGAGATCCACCGCTTCAACCGCGCCCAGCAGGACGGCTTTCTGCCCGTCGTCGAGGACGGCACGGTGATCCTGGTCGGCGCGACGACGGAGAACCCGTCCTTCGAGCTCAACGGCGCGCTCTTGTCGCGCTGCCAGGTCTTCGTGCTCCGCCGGCTCGACGAGGACGCGGCGGAGACGCTGCTCTGCCGGGCCGAGTCGGAGTGCGGCCGCCGCCTGCCCCTCGACGATGCCGCGCGGGGGGCGCTGCTCGCGATGGCGGACGGCGACGGGCGCTATGTGCTCAACCTCGCCGAGGAGCTGCTGGCGATGCCCGACGGCGAGACCCTCGACGTCGCCGGGCTCACCCGCGCCGTGCAGCGCCGCGCGCCGCTCTACGACAAGTCGCAGGACGGCCACTACAACCTGATAAGCGCGCTGCACAAGTCGATCCGCGGCTCCGACCCGGACGCCGCGCTCTACTGGCTCGCCCGCATGTTCCAGGGCGGCGAAGACCCGCGCTACGTGGCCCGGCGCCTGACCCGGCTCGCCGCCGAGGATGTCGGCATGGCCGACCCGCAGGCGCTGGAGCAGGCGATCGCCGCCTGGCAGGCCTATGAGCGGCTGGGCTCCCCGGAGGGCGAGCTGGCGATCGCGCAGCTGGCGGTCTATCTCGCCAACGCGCCGAAGTCGAACGCGCTCTATCGGGGTTTCGGCGCGGCCTGGGCGGCGGCCGAGCGGACCGGCTCGCTGATGCCGCCGAGCCACATCCTCAACGCGCCGACCCGGCTGATGAAGGATCTCGGCTACGGCGCCGGCTACCGCTACGACCACGACGAGGAGGGCGGGGTCTCGGGCCAGAACTACTTCCCCGACGGCATGGAGCGGGAGGCGTTCTACCGGCCGACCGACCGCGGCGCGGAAGCCGACATCGCCGCCCGCATCGAGACGCTCAGGGCGCGCCGCAGGTGAGCCCCGCGCGCATCCTCACCGTCGGCCCCGACGACGACGACATCCGCCTCGACCGCTGGTTCAGGCGCCACTTTCCCGCGCTCGGCCACGGGCATCTGGAGAAGCTGCTGCGCACCGGCCAGATCCGCGTGGACGGCGGGCGCGCCAGGGCCTCGATGCGCATCGAGGCCGGCCGCGCGGTGCGCATACCGCCGGGCCTCGCCGAAGAATACTCCCGGCCGGAGCGTCGCGCCCCGGTCTCCCCGTCCGACGCCGAATTCCTGCGGAGCCGCGTGCTCCATCGCGACGACGAGGCGATCGTCATCGACAAGCCGGCCGGGCTCGCCGTGCAGGGCGGCTCGAAGGTGAAATCGTCGGTCGATGCGATGCTGGACGCGCTGCGCTTCGAGGCCGGGGAGCGCCCCCGGCTGGTCCACCGGCTCGACAAGGACACCAGCGGCGTGCTCGCGCTCGCGCGCTCTCGCAAGGCGGCCGCCTCGCTCGTCGCCGCGTTCCGCGAGGGCAGGGTCGAGAAGCAGTACTGGGCGCTGGTCTCGGGCGTGCCGCAGCGCGAGAGCGGCGTCGTCGACCTCGCCTTGGCCAAGGCGCCGGCGCTCGGCGGCGGCGAGAGCGTGCAGGCTGGCGCCGCAGGGGCGAAGCGGGCGCGCACCGCCTGGGAGGTGGTCGCCGAGGCGCGCCGCGTCGCCTGGCTGTCGCTCAGGCCGGAGACCGGGCGGACCCACCAGATCCGCGTCCATTGCCGGGCGCTCGGCACGCCGATCGTGGGCGACGGGAAATACGGCGCCGACGCGCCCCGGATCGACGGGCCGCCGCCGGCGGGGCGGCTGATGCTGCACGCCCGCAGGCTGGTATTGCCGCGCAGCCACGGGCCGCCGGTCGCGGTCACCGCCCCGCTCGACGCGGCGATGCGGGCGCAATGGGCGTTCTGGGGGTTCGACGAATCGTGACCGGTGACAACGGCGCTCTTCTTGCCGCCTTCGACCTCGACGGCACGCTGCTCGACAGCGCGGGCCAGATCGTCGAGCGCGTCATCGCGTGCTGGGAGGCGTGCGGCTTCCCGCCGCCCGACCCGATGCTGGCCAGGCGGATCATCGGCCTGCCGTGGAAGGAGAGCGTCCTGGCGCTGCTGCCGGATGCCGGACCGGAGGAGTTCGAGAAGATCCGCCGCTACTACGACGACGTGCGGGAGGGCAGGCGCGCGGCCCCGCCGCCGACCGAAACCCTGTTCGACGGCGCCCGCGCGACGCTGGAGGCGCTGCGCGGGCGCGGCTACGCGCTCGCCATCGTCACCAGCCGCACAGGCGACCGGCTGGAGGCGCTGCTGCGCGACCACGGCATCGACGATTTCTTCCTCGCCTGCAAGACCGCCGACATGGGCCCGTCCAAGCCCGACCCCTTTCTGCTCAGGCAGGCGATGGACGATGCCGGGGCGGGCCCGGCGACCACGGTGATGATCGGCGACACGACCTTCGATATCGGCATGGCGGTCAATGCGGGGACGCATGCCGTCGGGGTGAGCTGGGGCGTGCACGAGGTGGACGAGCTGCGCGCGGCCGGCGCGCACCGCATCGCCGAAAGCTTCGGCGAGGTCCGCGACGCGGCGGTGGCGATGACCGGCGGGGCGGCTGGACCCGCTCGCCGCCCGGAGTAGTATCGGACTTGGTGCATTCCGCCCGGGACCGGTGGTTCGACGTCGCTGCTCGACTGGAATCCGCAAGACTTCAGCGAGATCCCCTACGCCTTCTACTCGGACGAGGGCGTTCACCGCCTGGAATCGGAGCGGGTGTTCCAGGGCGAGACCTGGAACTTTCTCGCGCTCGGCTGCGAGATCCCGAATGCCGGCGACTACAAGTCCGTCATGGCGGGCGAGATCCCGGTCATCGCGGTGCGCGACGAGACCGGCGCGGTCAACGCGATGGTCAACCGCTGCGCCCACCGGGGCAACCTCGTGTGCATCCGGGAGGCGGGCAATGCCGAGCGGCTGACCTGCGTCTACCACAACTGGACCTACGACCTGCGCGGCAATCTGGCGAGCGTCGCCTTCGAGCGCGGCATCCGCGGCAAGGGCGGCATGCCGGCGGATTTCGACCGCGCGGGCCACGGCCTCCAGCGCCTCCGGGTCGAGACCCGCAACGGGCTCGTCTTCGGCACGTTCTCCGAGACCGCGCCGCCGCTCGCCGAGTATCTGGGCCCCGAGATGCGCGCCAATCTGGACCGCGTGCTGGGCCGCGAGATGGAGATTCTGGGCCGGTACCAGCACCGGCTCGACGGCAACTGGAAGCTCTATGTCGAGAACGTGCGCGACACCTACCACGCGACCCTGCTGCACGCCTTCTTCCCGACCTTCGGGCTGGTGCGGCTGTCGATGAAGGGCGGGATCGAGCTCAGCGAGGGCGGGCTGCACCACCTGACCTATTCGATCGGCGCCTCGGACCGCCCGGAATCGCAGTACAACGCCCGCGACCTGCGCGCGGTGAAGGAGGGCTACGCGCTCAACGCGCCCGAACTCCTCGAATCCTGGCCGGAATACGAATGCGGCACCACGCTGGCGATCCAGAGCATCTTTCCCAACTTCTCGGTCCAGCAGCTCTCCAACGTCATCACCGTCCGGCTGATCGTTCCCCGCGGGCCCGACGAGAGCCTGCTGACCTGGTGGATCCTCGGCGCCGTCGAGGACACCCCGGAACAGCGCGCGATGCGCCTCCGCCAGTCCAACCTGGTCGGGCCCGGCGGCTATATCGCGATGGAGGACGGCGCGGTGGTGGGCTGGGTGCGCCGCGGCATCGCCGGCGCCGGCGAGCGGAACTCGGTGCTGGCGATGGGCGGGCGCGACGTCGCGCGCGAATCCGACAGCCGCTGCAACGAGCTCTCGGTGCGCGGCTTCTGGCAGGGCTGGCACGGGCTCATGCGGGGCGCGGTGGCGTGAGCGGGGGCGGCGAGCGCTTCGACACGGCGATCGACATTCCGCTTCAGCCCGACAACTTCACCGGCCAGCGGGGCGGGACCTCGATCCATTCGTCGTCGGCTTCGGCGGGCCAGGGCGGCATGGTGACCGCGAAGGCGGCGAGCGGCGCATCCCCGGTCGCGCGGAACTGGAACGCGGTTCCGAGCGGGATCGTCAGGCAGACGCCGGGCGCGAGCGCCGCGACCTCGTCATGCTCGCCGTCGCTCCGCCACATCTCGCCCTGTCCGGCGACGACGTACCAGATCTCCTCCACCGTGCGGTGGCGCCCGGCCCGCGAGACCGCGCCGGGGGCGAGCCTGAAATGTGCCGCGCTGCCGCCGCCGAGCCCGGGGAGTGTCCGCACCTCCGAGCCGTCGGGCGCGACGGCGTCGGGCTCGGCGGGGAGCGACCGGGTGGCGAATCGGGGCACCGGGCAGCCGCTCAGCGTTTGCGGTACTGCTCGGCGCCGAACAGGTTGGACCAGTCCTCGGCGCTCCAGCTGCGCTGGTCGGCGGTGTCGGTGAGCCGCTCCATGTCGCGCGCGACGGCGGGCCGGGCCGAGACCGTCTCGAACCAGCGCAGCACGTTGGGGTGGTCCTCCAGAGACTGTCCCTGGCGGCCGTGCAGCCGGCACCACGGGAAGATCGCCATGTCGGCGATGGTGTAGTCGCCGGCGACGAACTCGGCCTCCGCCAGCCGCCGGTCGAGCACCTGGTAGAGCCGCCGCGCCTCGTTGGTGTAGCGGTCAAAGGCGTAGTCGAACTTTTCCGGCGCGTAGGCGCGGAAATGGTGCGCCTGGCCCAGCATCGGGCCGAAGCTCGCCATCTGCCACATCAGCCACTGCATCGCCTCCAGCCGGGCGCGCGGCTCGTCGGGCATGAACCGCCCGGTCTTCTCCGCCAAATAGAGCAGGATCGCCCCCGATTCGAAGACCGCGACCGGCGTACCGCCCGGCCCGTCGTCGTCGGCCAGCGCCGGGATCTTGTTGTTCGGGCTGATGGCGAGGAATTCGGGGTCGAACTGGTCGCCCTTCTCCAGGTCGATCCAGTGCTCGTTATAGGCAAGCCCGGTCTCTTCCAGCATGATGTGGATCTTCTGGCCGTTTGGCGTGGCCGAGGTGTAGAGGTCGATCACTTTGCGCTCCCCCCGCTTGTTCGGGACGGCGCAGAAAACCACAGTTCATCGCCGGCGGGAACAGGCGCGGGGAGCGCATGGCGGCTTGAGTGCGTGGATCTTCGGTTACGGCTCGCTGGTCTGGCGGCCCGATTTCCCCTACCTCGAATGCCGGACGGCGGCGATCGACGGCTGGTCGCGGCGCTTCTGGCAGGGCTCCACCGACCACCGCGGCGTGCCGGGCGACCCCGGCCGGGTGGTCACCCTGGTCCGCGAGCCCGGCGCGCGGTGCTGGGGCCGGGCCTATCGCATCGAGGGCCGCGACGGCGAGGCGATCCTGGAGGGGCTCGCCTTTCGCGAGAAGGGCGGCTACGACCGGATCGTGCTCGACCTCCATTTCGCCGGCGCCCCGGAGGCGCCCGCCCCCGGCTTCGTCTATTTCGCCAACCCGGACAACCCCAACTGGCTCGGCCCGGCGCCGCTCGCCGACATCGCCCGCCAGGTGCGCCGCAGCCGCGGACCGAGCGGGGCCAATGTCGAATACGTGATGGAACTCGCCGGTGCGCTGCGCGCAATGGAGGTCGAGGACGCGCATGTCTTCGCCCTCGCCGACCTCGTCAAAGGGCAGGGGGCGCCTTGAATGAGGGACAGCCGTGCCCGGCGCGCGTCGGGTACCGTCCGGATCGCGAATCCTGTGGACCGGCGCGGGATAATCGGGAAAATCCGTGGATGTACGGGTTCTCGGTTGGATTGGCGCCAGCCACATTTGGCCGTGTTCGGCGATTGGAAGGGCCTCGACGATGAAGTCGAAATCGGATGAGGGCTGGGAAAGGCGGGTCGAGGAGGAAGTCAGTCGGAACTTCCAAGAGTTTCAGAAGCTGCTGCCGGCGATTCTGGAGTCGCAGCGTGGCAAGATCGCACTCATGCGGGACGGAGAGATCGTCGCGTTCTTCAACACCAGGCTACAGGCACGCGCCGCGGGAGACGCGCGGTATTCGGACGGTATCTGGTCGATCCAGGAGGTCACCGATGAGGTTATCGATGTAGGGTTCGTTTCTCATGCCAACTTCGGGAAGGTTTAGCTGGCATGACGGGCTGCTGTTTCGGGTCGCATTTCTCCCCCGGAGTGCTTCGATCAGGAGTGGCCCCAGCTACCCATGCATGGCGCTCGTCGACACCGGGGCGCGCAGGACGTGTATCGGCAATCCTGTCGTCGAGGCGCTATCCCTAAGCCCTTCGCGCGAAGATGTGCCGCTCAGGACTGCCGGTGGCGTAGTCGGTACAGGCCTGTACGATCTTCGGGTGGTCATTCTGGAGGATAGCGGTTCTTGGGGACCGGCCGTGAATTTGACCGCGCCACATATCCCGAGCATCGGCGATGCCTACCAAGCGATCATCGGTCGCGATGTGCTGAGCTTGGGCGACCTGACGCTTGAACGAAGCGGAAGCTACTTGTTCACCTTATGATCGGCGGCGCGGGAGAACCATGCCGCCGAGACCCGCGGTCACTCTTTCAGCGGACCGGACTCGGTATCGGGCGGAAATCTCCCGTCCGGGATATCGATGGTCACGAAATTGCGGGTACTGCCGTATAGTGCCCTCGATCGAGACCGAGACCCACGGGGAGGATGGCGATGGCGAAAGCGACATTCGGCGCCGGCTGCTTCTGGGGCATCGAGGAGGCCTATCGGCAGCTGGACGGCGTCACCGGGACCGCGGTCGGCTATGCCGGGGGCAGCGTCGACAACCCGAGCTACGAGATGGTGTGCTCCGGCCGCACCGGCCACGCCGAGGTGGTCCAGGTCGAGTACGACCCGGGCACGGTGAGCTACGAGGCGCTGCTGAAACTGTTCTGGCAGGTGCACGACCCGACCCAGATCGACCGCCAGGGCCCCGATATCGGCACCCAGTACCGCACCGTCATCTTCGCCCACGACGCGGAACAGGAAGAGGCCGCCAGGCGTTCGCTCGACGACGAACAGGCGAGCGGCCGCCACCGCCGCGACATCGCCACCCGGATCGAGCCAGCGCCCGCCTTCTGGATGGCCGAGGACTACCACCAGCAGTACTTCGCCAAGCGCGGCCACCGCCGGTTCGGGCTCTTTTAGGGGGCGGCGGCGCGGCGGCGCCGCGGGACGACTCCCCTCGTCGGTTCGCGTAATATCCCCGCCGACCGGGGAGGGCGCGCATGGCGACCATGGCGAAGGACGTCGATATCGGCGCGGCGCTGATCGAGCGCGCGCAGGCGCTGGTGCCCGACCTGGCCGCGCGGGCCGGCGAGACCGCCGCGCTCAGGCGCATGCCCGACGAGACCTTCCGCTTGCTGCGCGACAGCGACCTCCTCAAGGCGGCGCGCGCCGAGCGCTTCGGCGGCTATGCGCTCGGCCTCGACGAGGTCCTCGAAATCGTCGTCCGGCTGGGCCGCGGCTGCGGGTCGACGGCCTGGGTCTTCGGCATCTATTGCGACCACGCGATCACCGTCGGCATGTTCGAGCCCGAGGCCCAGGACGATGTCTGGGGCGCCGACCCGGAAGCCGTGATCTCCTCCGGGCTGGCGCCGTCCGGCAAGGTCGAGCGCGTCCCCGGCGGCTACCGGCTCGACGGGCGCTGGCAGTTCTCCAGCGGTTGCGACCACGCCGGCTGGGTGTTCGTCCAGAGCATGATCCCGCCCGCCGGCGAGGGCGAGGGGCCGATTCCGGCCTATCTGCTGCTGCCGCGCAGCGACTGGCAGATCGACGACACCTGGTTCGTCACCGGGCTCGCCGGCACCGGCAGCAAGGACATCGTGGTCGAGAACGCCTTCGTCCCGCCGCACCGGGTGCAGCCGATCGCGCCCTTGAACGCCGGCGAGGGCCCGGGCGCGCGGGTAAACCGGGCGCCGGTCTACCGCCTGCCGCGCATCGCCACGGTGCCGTTCTCGCTGGTCGCCCCGGCGCTCGGCGTGGCCGATGCGATGATCGATGCCTTCGTCGAGCGGACTTCGGCGCGGGCGACCCGCGGGGTGCGCCATGCCGAGCTGACCACGGTGCAGCTGCGCCTCGCCGAGGCGGCGGCCGAGCGCGACTGCGCCAGGCTGCTGCTCGCACGCGCGACGGCCGAGACCATGGCGGCGATGCGCGGCGCGGGCAAGCTCGGCCTCGAACAGCGCGCGCGCAACCGGCGCGACATGGCCTATATCGCGACGCTGCTGACCCGCGCCGCCGAGCGGATCTACGGCGTGACCGGGGCGAGCGGGCTGTTCGACGGCAACCCGATGAAGCGGATGTACCACGACATCCGCGCCGTCGCCGCCCACCACATCACCGCCTGGGACATCGCCGGCCCGACCTACGGCCAGGTCGCGCTTGGGCTGGAGCCCACCAACCCGCTGGTCTAGCCGGACCGCCCTTGCGCGAGCAGCGCGGCCTCGATGGGCACGCCGAGGCTTTCGTGGATGGCGTTGTACATCTTCCAGAAGCCGACCACGCAGGCGAGCTCGACGACTTGCGGCGGGGTCAGGGTCGCGGCCAGGCGTTCGAGCAATTCCCGTGGCACATCGGCCGGATCGAGCGTCGCCGCGCGGGCATAGGCGAAGCAGGCGCTCTCCACCGGGTCGTCCGGCTGGTAGCCCGGGTCGAGCAGGGCGTCGATGTCGGCTTGCGCGTAGCCCCAGCCCTCGCTCCCCCCGCCGGAATCGGAGGCGAGCGTGTTGGCGTTGTGCGCGACGCAATAGGCCGACCGGTTGAGGGCGCTGCAGAACGCCGCGATGCGCCGCTTGAGCGCGCGGTCGAGATGGCTCGAGGGATCGCGCATCGCGGTGTCGTTGAGCCGGATCAGGCATTGCAGCAGCTCGGGACGGTGCATGTAGAGCCTGAGCGCGTTGGGCAGGAAGCCCATGCGCTCTTCATAGGCGTCGACCGCGGCGGCAAGCTCGCCCTCGATGCCGTCGCGGTCGGCGTAGGGGATCGGGGGCGGGGCCTGGTCCGTCATGGCGTCTCTCAACCCAGATAGTCTTCGAGCTTCGCCTTGCCCCAGTTGAGCGGGAAGGCCTCGCGGAAATCGTCGCCGCCGCGATGCGGCTTGGCGGTGGCGTCGATGCCGATCTTGCCGACCAGGCGGAACGGCTCGTGGCCCGGCAGCGGCGCGGCCGAGGGGTCGTAGGGCGAGCCCCGCGTTCCCGGCACGACGACGATGTCCCGCGCCGGGTCCACCCGCGTCGCCATCGCGCGGTAGACCGCGCCCGGGTTCCCGATATCGGTGTCGGGGCTGATCGCCACCACCATCTTGGTGTTGAGCCAGGGCGCCCCCATGGCCTGCATCAGCGCGTCGTTGACGAAGCCCTCGCGCGGGTAGCTCACCTGGAGGATGCAGGAGACCGCCGCCCCCCAGGTCGGGAAGCGCACGTCGTGCACGGTGAGCCCGATCTCCGAGATCCGGTTGTAGAGCACCGCCTCGTGGCAAAGCCGCGGCAGCGGCTGGTGGTCGGTCTCCGGCACGGTCTGGTGGTTGCGGTAGATCGGCCTGTCGCCCCGCATGGTGATCGCGGTGATGTCGATGCGCGGGATCTTCTGCTCGTTGGGGAGGAAATACATGGTGGGCGCGTTCACCCCGCCGACCGCGTGCGTCCCCGAGAGGTCGACCGTGCCCTCGACGACGATCTCGGCATGGGCCGGCACGCGCAGCTCGATGGTCTCGCAGGGCACCATCTCGACGTCCCGGTCCATCACGGTGCCGACCATCTCGAGCTCGCCCCAGAGGTCCATGTGCATGCCGGAGAAATTGGCCATGATCTCGTAGGCCGGGTGGACGCCGAAGACCAGCGCGATCGGCATCCCGGTCCGCCCCATGGCGCGGTACTTGTCCATGATGATGTGGGTGTGCGGGGTGGCGAAGCTGATCCAGCCGTGGCGCGGGCCGACCGGCGTGGTGCCGGCATGGGACGAGTTGTAGAACCCGGTCTCCGGGTCGCGGACGATGTTCATCGCCGAGATGTAGGGCTGGCCTTCCTCGGCCGAGTGCACCGGGACCGGAAGCTTCAGCCAGTCCACCGCATCGCCGGTGCGCACGACTTCCTTCACCGGCCCGGTGGCGACGTCGACGAAGCCGCGCGGCGGCTCGCGCAGGCGCCGCGCCAGGGTCGGCAGGTAGTCGGCCTCGGCCACGCCAAGCGCGCGGCATTGCGACCAGCGGTGCTTGACCAGGATGTCGCAGAGCCGGAAATCGGGGTATTCGGTAATGTTTTCGAACAGGATCGGCCCCTCCGACTGCGCCGACAGCGCGCCGATATCGTCGATCGAGACCGGCTTCCCGATCACCGTCAGGATGTCGGCATTGGTCTCCAGATAGCCGCGCAGGTCGCGGTCGAGCGCGCGGTTGGCGAGCGGGTGCGGGGACGCGGCGCCGGCCATGGCCGTCTCCTCCAAAGGGGTTGCGGCGGCAGGATATGCCGCCGCGGCCGCCCGACCAACCGGGCCGCGTATCGAGGGACGGCTTCCCTCCGGCGATGCGGCTGGGTTAGCGTGTGCGGGCAGCGCAAGGACGGTCCGCCCATGAAGCTCGGCATGTTCTACTGGCCCTGCGGCCACCACATGGCGGCCTGGCGGCACCCCGACGGGGTCGCCGATTCGGGCGCCAATATCGGCCACATCGTGGCGCTCGCGAAGCTCGCCGAGCGCGGCCTGTTCGACCTGTTCTTCATGGCCGATTCGGTCTCGTTCTGGCGCGGCGACCTCGAATCGATGACGCGCGATTCCTTCGGCACCTGGATCGAGCCGTTCACCGTGATGTGCTCGCTCGCCCAGCACACCAGCCGGATCGGGCTGGTCTGCACCTCGACCACGACCTACGACCAGCCTTACTCGCTGGCCCGGCGCTTCGCCTCGCTCGATGTCGCGAGCGGCGGACGGGCGGGGTGGAACCTGATCACCTCGGCCAACAAGCTGGAGGCCGCGAGCTTCGGCGTCGATGAGCATCTGGAGAAGACCGAGCGCTACCGCCGCGCCCGCGAGTTCGCCCATGTGGTGCGCGGGCTGTGGAACTCCTGGGGCGAGGGGGTGTTCGTCCGCGACAAGGAGACGGGGCTCTATTTCGACGAGACCAGGCTGAACGTGCTGGAGCACGAGGGCGAGCATTTCCGGGTGCGCGGGCCGATCAACGTGCCGCCCTCGCCGCAGGGCGAGCCGGTGATGGTGCAGGCCGGCGCGTCCGACGATGGACGCCAGCTCGCCGCCGAGACCGCCGAGGTGATCTTCGGTGCGCAGCAGACCATCGAGGGGGCCAGGGAGTTCTATGCCGACGTGAAGGGCCGCATGGGGGGCTGCGGCCGCGACCCCGATTCGCTGAAAATCCTGCCTGGGCTCGCGGTCTGCGTCGCGCCGACGCAATCCGAGGCCGAGGACAAGTACGAGCAACTCCAGGACCTGATCGACCCGCTGGCCGGGATGCAGCTCCTTTCGCGGCGGGTCGATTTCGACCTCACCGGACACGACGTCGACGGCCCGCTGCCCGAGCTGCCGCCCAACAAGGTGGTGTCGACAAGGGCGCAGCTGTTCGCCGAGATCGGGCGCCGCGAGAACCTCACCATCCGCGACCTCTACCGCCGCATCGCCGGCGCGCGCGGGCATTACGAGATCGTCGGCACGCCCGAACGCGTCGCTGACATGATGGAGGAATGGGTGCGCGAGCGCGCCTGCGACGGCTTCAACGTCATGCCGCCGGTCTTCCCCTCCAGCCTCGAGGACTTCATCGACCTCGTAATCCCCGAACTCCAGCGCCGCGGCCTCTACCGCACCGAATACGAGGGCACGACGCTGAGGGAGAACCTCGGAATCACGCGTCCTTCCTGGCCGTAGGGATATCCGCCTCGGAACGTCGCCTCCGATGGGCGCGCTTGACAATCGCCAGTTCCCAACAATATTGTTGCCAACAGTTTCGTTGGGAATGGGGCCATGCTCAGAAAGGGCGGCGGCAACTGGGTCGAGGGAGACCGGTTCTTCGACCGGGCATACGAGCTCGAAGCCTTGGAAGAGCGGGTTCGGGAAGGGACCCACACCCTGCTGACGGCGCAGCGGCGCATGGGCAAGACGAGCCTCGTGCGGGAACTCCTGCGCCGGCTGGACGATGGGGGCGCGTCCGAAACGGTTTTCGTCGACCTTGAGGCCGCCATGGACCCGGCCGATGCCATCGCCGAGATCGGCGTTCAAGCGAGGCCGCTGCGCGGCGCCTGGGGCCGGATCGAGTCGGGTTTTGTCAACGTCCTGAGGGCGGCCGGCGACCGGATCGAGGAACTGTCGCTGTCCGACCTGAAGGTGAAGCTGCGCGCCGGGATCGATGCCGGGAACTGGCCGCAGAGAGGCGGTGCGGTGTTCGCGGCTCTGGCGGCGAGCGACCGGCCGGTCGTTCTCGCGCTCGACGAGATGCCGATCCTCGTCAACCGGCTGCTCAAGGACCAAGCGGGCGTCGTCACGCCGGAGGGAAGGGGGCGGGCGGACGCGTTCCTGACCTGGCTGCGCCGGAACGGGCAGGCGCATCGCGGCCGTGTCACGATGATCCTGTCGGGCAGCGTCGGCCTCGAACCGCTGCTGGAACAGGCCGGGCTCAGCGCCCACGCCAACATTTTTGCCGCCTACGACCTCAAACCCTGGAGCGAACAGACCGCCGCATCCTGCCTGGCGGCGCTCGCCGGGACCTACGGCATCGGGCTTCCGCCCGAGGTCGGCGCGGACATGTGCCGGCGGCTGCGCTGCTGCATCCCGCACCACGTGCAGATGTTCTTCGACAAGCTGCACGACCGTCTCCGGCGCGACGGCCGGCGGGACGCGACGCTGGAAGACGCGGCGTGGGTCTATGTGCAGGAGATGCTGAGCGTGCGCGGGCAGGTCGACCTGCAACACTACGAGGGCCGGCTGGAGACCGTCTTGGGACGGGCGGGATATCCCGTGGCCCTGGAGCTGTTGACCGCGGCCGCCGTCGACGGCCGCCTGGACGACGACGCGCTCGACCGCTACGGCGCGCATTTCGCGGACCGGGCCCAAGACGGCGCCCCCACGGTCGAACACGTACTGCATGTGCTGGAACATGACGGCTACCTGGAGCGGCGGGACGGCGGCTACAGGTTCGTCTCCGGCCTGCTGGAGGATTGGTGGCGCGGGCGCTACGGCCGGGGCTTCGTTTCCGCGGTCGCGCGAGCACCCCGAAGCCCGGGAGCGGCCCGATGACCGTGACCGCCCGCAAGTACAACCCGGGCTTCCTCTCCGACGACGAGCTCGTGGCGTCCTTCTGCGTGCGGACGGACGAGTTCGAGTCGATGATGGAGCCCCTGCGCGAGGCCCCGGGCGATTCGAACGCGCACCAGATCGTCATCGGCCCGCGCGGCAGCGGCAAGACGAGCCTTCTGTTGCGGGTCGCGGCGGAGATCCGCCGGGACGCGCGGCTCTCTACCCGTCTCTTCCCCGTCGTGTTCGCGGAGGAAAGCTACGAGGTCTCGACCGCCGGCGAGTTCTGGCTCGAAGCCCTGTCCCGCCTCGTGGACCAGGCGCCGAACGGCGAGGACGGCCCCGATCTCCGTCGCAGCTTCGAGGAGCTGCGGGAAATCCGGGACGACCGGACGCTCGGGGATCGCTGCCTCGGCGCCCTCCAGGATTTTTCGGACCGCGAAGGCAAGCGCCTCGTGCTGATGGTCGAGAACCTGAACATGCTGTTCCGCGACATCGCCGACCGGGACGCCGGCTGGCGGCTGCGCCAGACGCTCCAGACCGAGCCCCGAATTCTCCTGCTGGCGAGCGCGACCAGCCGGTTCGACGAGATGGACGATCCGAAACGGGCTCTCTACGACCTGTTCCGAAGCCTCCCCCTGCGCCCTCTCGACGTGGAAGACTGCGCGACCCTTTGGCGGACCGTATCCGGTCAGGAACGCGCGCCGGAGACGATCCGGGCCTTGCGCATTCTCACCGGCGGCAGCGCGCGGCTACTCACCATCGTCGCCCGCTTCGGGGCCGCGCTGTCGTTTCGCAAGCTGATGGCCGACCTGCTCGACCTGGTCGACGACCACACCGAGTACTTCAAGAGCCATCTCGATGCGCTGCCGGCCCAGGAGCGACGGGTCTATCTCGCCCTCGCCGAGCTCTGGAAACCGGCGACCGCGCGCGAGATCGCCGACCGGGCGCGGCTGGAAACCAGCAAGTGCAGCGCGCAGCTTGCCCGCCTTGCCGAGCGCGGCGCGGTGGAGGTCTCGGGCGGCACGGCGCGGCGCAAGCTCTACTACCTCGCCGAGCGGCTCTACAACATCTACTACCTGATGCGCCGCGCCCGCGGCCCGGCCCCCATGATCGAGTCCCTTATCCGCTTCATGGAGGGGTGGTACTCGGTCGACGAATTGAAGGAATTTGGCGCCCGAATGGCCCAGGAGGCGCCCGGCCTAGATGGCGAGACGCTGGGGCTCTACCGGACCGCGTTCCAGCAACTCCTCAAGCTGCCGTCGCTGGAAGCGCACCGCGAAGAACTGCTCTCGCTCGCGTCCGCGATGTACGCCGGTCGGACGGGCGATCTATCTGTTGCGTTCCCGCCGTCAGCGGTCGCACAGGAACTCTTTGAAAAAGCACGGGCGTTGGAAAAGGCAGGCCGATTGGAAGATGCGGTCGGTGCTTGGGACGAAGTCGTCCGGCATTTTGGCGCAACTGCTGTGGAAACTGATCTTGGACCAGTTGCATTGGCTTTGCGCAACAAGGGAGACGCGCTCGTTGCGCTGCAGCGTCTGGACGAGGCGCTGGCCAACTGGGACGAGGTCTTGCAGCGCTTCGGGACGAATGATTCGGAGGTGTTTCGTCATGCTGTAGCGCTGGCGCTCCAAAGCAAAGGGACCGCTTTGCTCACCGCTCGGCGATTCGATGATGCGCTCGCGACTTGGGACGAGTTCGTTCGTCGTTTCGCGGTGGCCGAGGATGAAACACTAAGAGATGGGGTGGCGCTGGCACTCGTTGGGAAGGGCGCTGCGCTATTGGCATTGGACGGGTTGGATGAGGCGATTGCCGTCTGGGACGAAGCGTTGCGTCGTTTGGGAACGGGCGAAGGGTACCGAGGCCCCGAATTCCTCGCGCTTGCGATGAACTTTAGAGGCGTCGCGCTTGCCCGATCCGAGCGGCTGGATGAAGCCCTGACTGCATGGAGCGAGGTGGTTGAGCGGTTCGGAGGTGCCGAGACACCGCAGTTTGTTGACTACGTTGCCACAGCGCTTGGACACAAGGCAGTCGCATTTCTTCGACTTAACCGGCTGGAAGCGGCCTTGGGTGCCACAGACGAGGCGGTACAGCGCCTCGGTCGGTACGATGCGGGGGACGTACTGCACATGGTCGCAAATGCGCTCGTCCACAAGGGGTGGGAATTGCTCAATTTGGATCGGGCGGAGGAGGCACAGGAGATCTGGGCGGAGGCCCAACGACGGTTCGAAGCAAGTGATTCACCGAACATGTGGAATGCGATGAAGTCTGCACTGCTGGGAAAGGCAACGGTAGAATTGGGACGCGGTCAAAATGACGCGGCTATCGTCGCAGCAGACCGCGTGTTCCGTCACGGTGGCACCGGCTCGCCGGAGATCGAATGGCTAACGCACAGGATTCGCGCTCGAGCACATCTTCGAAAGGGCAATGCCTCAGCATGCGCAGGTGATGTCGAAAAGATACTAGCGATCCTGCCTGACCTCGGTTCGATGTCCAAGGACGTGCTCAATTGGCTGTCCAGTATGGCGGTGGCTTTGGGTCTTGAGAAAATGCGCGGCCTGATCCGGGCATCGCCGGTATCCGACCTGCTGCTGCCTCTAACGACGGCGCTGGAGATGGAGCTCGGCGAGGAACCACGGGTGGCGAAGGAGGTGGAAGAGGTCGCCGAGGACATTCGCCGCGACCTAGCGGAGCTGCGGAAGGCGCGGCAGGGGTGACTTTAGAAGGCGCTCTGGCCGACGGCGCCGTGGCGTGCCACCAAGTCCCACTCGTCAAGGTTGGCGCAGGCCGACCATGACGACGAGGAAGCCGAGATGTGGCGGGTGTGGCGAGTGAACCGTCCGATGGCCACCCCCCATTGACCATTTGCCGCCTGGCTCCCTTTCTTCCGATAAACTCCGGCCATGCTGAGCGCGCTTGCCACCCTCCGCCGCGGACCGCCCGCCGACCCTGTCTCCGGCTGGTCGCTCGCGACCCTGGTGCTCGGGCTCTTCCTGATCGGGCCGTTCGTGGCGCTGCTCTATGCGATGACCGGGGATTCGGGCGGGTTGTGGTCGCATCTGATGGAGACCGTGTTTCCGCGCTACGTGGCCAACACGATGGCGCTGATGGCCGGCGTCGGGCTGGTCAGCCTCGCCTTCGGGCTGAGCACGGCGTGGCTGGTCACGCGCTACGAGTTTCCCTTCTCGCGGCTGCTCGACTGGACGCTGCTGCTCCCCGCCACGGTGCCCGCCTACATCATCGCCTACGCCTATACCGACCTCTTGGAATATGCCGGGCCGGTGCAGGGGCTGCTGCGCGACATCTTCGGCTGGTCGTCGGCGCGCGACTACTGGTTCCCCGAGATCCGCTCGCTCGGCGGCGCCGTGCTGGTGATGGGCTCGGTGCTCTACCCCTATGTCTACCTGATGGCGCGGACCGCGTTCCGCCTCACGCCGGCCTCCTACTACGAGGTGGCGCTGCTGCACGACCGCAATATCGCGTTCTCGGTCGGCATCCCGCTGGCGCGCCCGGCGATCGTCGCCGGGCTGGCGCTGGTGCTGATGGAGGTGGTGTCGGATTTCGGCACGGTCGAGTATTTCGCGGTCGAGACGCTGACGCTCGGCATCTTCAATGTCTGGCTCGGCATGAACAATTTGACCGCCGCGGCGCAGATCGCGGGCGTCGCCTTCGTGTTCATCCTGGGCCTCCTGTTCATCGAGCGCCGCGCGCGCGGGCAGCAGCGCTTCTTCGATCCGGCGACGCCGCGCGAGGGGCTGCGCCCGGTGCGGCTGAGCGGCGCGAAGGCGGCGCTCTGCGTCGCCGTCTGCCTGGCGCCGCTCATCCTCGGCTTCGCGGTGCCGGTGGGCGTGCTCGCCTGGTTCGTCGCCGCCGGGCTGTCGTCGACCGATTACGGCGCCCTGGTGACGACGACCGTCAATTCGCTGGCGGTGGCCCTGGCGGCGGCGGCGATCGTCATGGGCGTGGCGCTGGTCACCGTGATGGTGACCGCCTACAAGCGCCACCCGGCGCTCGCGGCGCTGACCGCGGTCTCGGCGATGGGCTATGCGTTTCCCGGCACCGTGCTCGCCATCGGCGTGGTGGTGTTCGCGGGCGCGCTCGATTCCGCGGCCGAAGCGCTCGTCGAGGGCGTGCTCGGCGCCGGGTTCCACGGGCTGCTGATCGGCGGGGTCGCGCTGCTGGTCGCGGGCTACGTGGTGCGCTTCCAGGCGATCGGCTACGGCGCCATGGTGTCCGGGGTGAAGCGGCTCTCGCCCAACATCATGAACGCGAGCTACGTGCTCGGGCGCGGCTTCTCCCGCAGCCTGGTGACGCTGGCGCCGCCGCTGTTGCGCAAGTCGATCCTCGCCGGCGGGCTGCTGGTCTTCGTCGACGTGATGAAGGAGCTGCCGATGACGCTGCTGCTCCGCCCGTTCGATTTCGAGACGCTGGCGA
Source organism: Defluviicoccus sp. bin129 (assembly GCA_002239065.1). Classification (GTDB taxonomy): domain Bacteria; phylum Pseudomonadota; class Alphaproteobacteria; order MPNO01; family MPNO01; genus MPNO01. Next base: position 40,965 of record MPNO01000033.1, read on the forward strand.
CCTATGTCTACCAGTTCGCCACCGACGAGCTGCTGGAGCACTCGGCGCTCGCCGCGCTCGCCATCGTCGCCGCCGGGCTCGGCCCGGTGATCTGGATGAACGCCTCGCAGCGCCGCTGAGCGCTTCGCCGCGGCGCCGGCGGATGCTCCAACATCGCGGCACGCACTGGAACGCCACGCTTCGTATCCCCACATACCTGCATACAGTGAGTGAACATGCGGCCGGCCGCCCTCAACGAGAGGAACGCTGCCATGTTCGAGAAGCAAGGCAAACCGGTTCGCTGTCCGAACAGACGATCGGGTAGGTCACAGCGGTCGATATCCCCGCCCGTGCCGGCATCCGGCGGGCCGGGTTTCCCGTCATCGCAACCCGCCCCGCGGGGCATTCCCGTCATCACAAGCCGCATGTCCCGGCCCGCGGGGCCGGACGAACGGAGAGGGGCGCGCTCGTCCAGGCCGTTGCTCGTGCCGGTGCTGGCGGTTGCGGTGCTGGTTCTGCAGGCGGCGGCGACCGAAGCCGCCTGCGGCAAGAAGCACCGGGTGAGCCACCGGGACTCGGAATGCCTGAGCGCCTGGTGGGAGAACCACAACTCCACGTTCAGGCACAACACCTACAACGTGCGGAACAACTGCGCGTCGCAGGGAAGGGTGGTGGCGAAGGTCGACCTGAAAGAGGAGATGGACCGGACGCTGTATCTCGATAACGGCGCGACGCGATCCGGTCAGACCAAGTTCCGGATCCGCTGGATCTACTGTTGCTCGGACCTCAGCACGCTCTGCAACCGTTCCGATCTGGAAAGGGCCGAAGACAGGGCGGGCGCGCCCGGCGCCACGGTGACGGGGACCGCCTCGGGCGACGACACGCTTGCGAGCGCCTGGCTGTCCGGCTTCGGGCGCGCGGCGGCCTCGGAGCATGTGGACCTCCTGGGCGCGCGGTTGGCGGCCGGGAGCCGGCAGCCGTATCTGACGCTCGGCGGGTACGAACCGGATTTGCCCGGGCTCCCCGAAGGCGAACCCGGGGAGGGCGCCACGAGACCGATGGCCGGGCCCGATCTGCTGTCCGGCAGCTCGTTCCTGTTCACCGGTGGGGGGGACGCTTCCGGGCGCTGGTGGGGATGGGGAAGCGCGGCGCCGCTGGGGTTCGCCGGGGCGCACGGCTCGCCGGGCGAGGGCCGTCTGGAGCTGTTGGGGACCGATTACGCGCGCGGTCGTCTGCTTGCCGGCGTGGCGCTGTCGCACGCATCCGGCGCGGACGGCCCGATGCCCGACGGGGTCCACCGATTCGGGGCTTCGCTCCACGGGGTGCATCCCTATTTGCGACTGGCGGTGGACGACCGGTTGTGGATCTGGAGCGCGTTCGGCTTCTGGACCGGCGACATGATGCTTCGCGAGAGCGACGGCGCCACCCGGCCGGGCCCGCCGGGACGATGGCGGACAGGGCTGGACATGGCGATGGCGGCTGCGGGTGCGGGCGGCGCGCTGCTGACGGCAGACGAGGCGGACGGGTTTGCGGTTTCCGCGAAGGCGGACGCCTACGTCATGCGCATCGGCTCCGGGGCGGCCGCCGTTCCGGGCGGCGGCGCTCTCCCGGAGGCCGAGCTCGACCGTCAGCGGCTGGGGCTCGACGGCTCGCGCGTCTTTCGGCTCGGATCGCGGCGCAGCCTGGCGGCGTCGATCGGACTCGGCCTCCTCCGCGACGGCGGGGACGGCGGTGCGGAGACGAGCGGCGGGCTCAACGCATCTCTACGCCACGCATCGCCAGGACAATCGATCGTTGCCCGGCTGGGCCTCGTCGGCCGCGGGCGCGAATACACGCTCGGCTGGCGGATGGAGCCGGCGCTCCACGCCGCGCCCCGATTCGGCCTGGGTCTCCGGGCGGCACGGCGTGAGCATACGGACGACGACCGGGAGACGGAGCACGCGATCGACCTCCGCGTGACCGTCGCCTGGTAGCGGGCCCGTCGGCCGTAGCGGGGGCGGCGCCCGCCGAACGCCTGGCTTCGAGGGATCCATGCCGCCGTCCTCTCCCGTTCGATACCCGAAGCGCCTGCCGCTCGCGAGAGATCCGGGCTAACATCGCGGCCGTAGCGGGGGGGCGTTCGGTTCGAACAGGAGGGACCAGGCGACGATGACCGGCGGCGCGAATGCCGTCGCGCGCGAGGCGTTGATCGAGCGCGCGCGGGCGCTGCTCCCGGCGATCGCCGGGCGGGCGGCGGAGGCGGACCGGATCAGGCGGCTGCCGGACGCGACCCAGGTCGAGCTGATGGAGGCCGGGCTCTACCGGATCTACCTCCCCGGGCGCTACGGCGGCTACGAGTCCGACTACATGTTGCAGGTCGATCTGGCCGCCGAGCTCGGCACCGCCTGCGGCTCGACGGCCTGGGTGCATTCGGTGGTCGCGAGTCACAGCTGGATGCACGGCATGTTCGATCCGGCCGCCCAGGACGCGGTGTGGGGCGAGGACCCGGACGCGCTGATCTCGGGCTCGACGCCGACCGCCGATTCGCGCGTCGAGCCGGTCGACGGCGGCTATTTGCTGAACGGCAGCTGGACGCTGGCGAGCGGGGTGGATGTCTGCCGGTGGAACCATTTCAACATGATGACGCCCAGGCTGGAGGGCGACGGGCTGGAGCACCGCTACGGCCTCGCCCCGCTCGGCGCCGTCGAGCTGGTCGACGACTGGCATACCACCGGGCTGCGCGGCACCGGCTCGCGGTCGATGATCTGCCGCGACCTGTTCATCGCCGAGGACCGGACGATCCGCTCCGAGGCCTGTCGCGGCGGGCCCACGCGGGGCAGCGCGGTCAACCCGGGCCCGCTCTACCGGATGCCGCTGTTCTCGCTGTTCGGCAAGGGGATCGTGGCGCCCGCGCTGGGTATCGCCCGCGGCGCGCTCGCGCTGGTGGTCGACCGGCTCGGCGGCCAGCGCATGCAGAGCGGCGCCCGGCTCGCCGGGGAGCCCACGGCGCAGCTCCGCGTCGGCGAGGCGGCGGCCGAGATCGACGCCGCCTGGACGCTGCTCCGGCGCGACTGCGCCGAGGTCCATGCCAGGGCGGAGGCGGGGGAGGTGCCGAGCCTGGAGGAACGCCACCGCTGGCGGCGCAACGACGCTTACGCGGGCAAGCTGCTGGCGCAGGCGGTCGACCGGCTGATGGCGCTCGGCGGGGCGGGCGGCAATGCCGAGGACTCGCCCTTGCAGCGCCACTGGCGCGACATGCATGCGCTCGCCTCCCATATCGCGCTCGCCTGGGATGCCCAGGGCGCCAATTACGGCCGCGTGGCGCTCGGCCTGGCGAGCCGGGACGGCAAGCTGTGAGGAGGCGAGGATGAGCAGGCGGCGCATCTCCAGCGGCACCCCGTTCGAGGAGCTGGCGAGCTTCTCCCGGGCCGTGGTCGATGGCGACATGGTCTATGTCTCGGGCACCACGGGCATGGACCGGGAGACCGGCGGGTTCCCCGCCGACGCGGCGGCGCAGGCCCGGCTCGCCCTGGGCCATGTCGAGGCCGCGCTCGGGGAGGCCGGGGCCGGGCTGGCGGACGTGCTGCGCGTGGTGGTCTATATCGCCGATCGCGCGGACCTGATGCCGGTATGCGAGGCGGTCGGCGCCGCCTTCGCCGGCATCCTTCCGGCCAACACGACCGTGATCGCGGCGCTGGCGCTGCCCGAGATGAAGGTCGAGATCGAGGTTACCGCGCGGGTCGGGAGCGCTTCTCGCTGAACACGAAGCTCTGGTCCGGGTCGATGCCGATCCGCACCGTCTCGCCGGCGCGGTGGCGGACCAGCCCGGGCAGGCGGGCGTGGAAATGGTCGTGGCCCGGGTCGTCGTAGCGCTCGCTCAGCCGGACCACGCTGGAGGCGCCGGCGAAATGGACGCTGCAGACATGCAGCTCGGCGCCCGGACGCTCCCCGCCCGGCGAGAGCGTGAGCCCGTCCGGGCGGATCAGCACCTCGACCGCCTCGCCGTCGCGGAAGCCGGGATTGGCCACCGCGCCGAGGCGGGTGCGGACCTCCGCGCCCGCGACCGTGCCGGGAACCCGGTTGACCGCGCCGAAGAACGCAGCGGTGAAGGCATCGACCGGCGCCGCGTAGAGCGCGTCCGGGGTGCCGGTCTGGACCACCGCGCCGTCGCGCATCAGCACGATCCGGTCGGCCGATATCAGCGCTTCCTCGGGGTCGTGGGTGACCATCAGCACCGTGACCCCGGCATCCTTGAGGATGCGCACCGTCTCCTCCCGGAGCCCGGCGCGGAGCGAGGCGTCGAGGCTGGAGAACGGCTCGTCCAGCAGCACCACCCGCGGCCTCGGCGCCAGCGCGCGGACCAGCGCGGCCCGCTGCTGCTCGCCGCCCGACAGCATATGCGGGTAGCTGTGCGCGAGCTGGCGCATGTGGACCCGCTCCAGCAGCGCGACCACGCGCCCGGCGTCGCTCGCCTTCTGCGTCCGCGTCATCCCGTAGGCGATGTTCTGGGCCACCGTGAGATGCGGGAACAGGGCGAAGTCCTGGAACAGGAAGCCGATACCGCGCTCGGGCGGCGGCACCACCTTCGCGGCATCCGACAGCACCCGCCCGGCGATGCAGACCCTTCCGCCATCGGGCCGCTCCAGCCCCGCAATGGCGCGCAGCGTCGTGGTCTTGCCGCAGCCCGACGGACCGAGCAGGCAGACCAGCTCGCCCTCCGCGATCTCCAGCGAGAGGTCGCGCACCGCCCGTTTCGCCCCGAAGCTGACGCTCAGATTCTCGAGTTTCAGCACCGCGCCATGCCCGTCGATCCAACCGCGCCGACGCCGAAGAGCGCCGTCCCCACGGTGTTATTGATAATCAATATCACCGTGGGGACGGGCGGGGAAGGGGTAGGCGGACTATTTTTTTCGGCGGGAGAGAGCGATGGGTGCGTCAGGCTGCGGGACCGCCCCAGACCTCCTCCGCGATCTCGAGCACGAGCTCGAGCTTGCGCCTGGTGTCGTCGGCGTCGACCACCTGCCCGCCGCCGCCGGCCGAGGAAAAGCCGCATTGCGGGCCGATGGCGAGGCGTTCGAGCGGCGCGTGGCGGGCCGCTTCGTCGATCCGGCGCTTGACCGCGTCCTTGTCCTCCAGCACCGGCGTCTTGGTGCTGATCAGCCCGAGCACGGCGGTCTTGTCGCCGGGCAGGAAGCGCAGCGGGGCGAAGTCGCCGGCGCGCGGGCTGTCGTATTCGAGCAGCAGGGTGTCGACGTCGAGCCCGTGGAAGACGCGCTCGGCGATCGGCTCGTAGCCGCCCTCGGCCATCCAGCGCCCCTTGAAATTGCCGCGGCACATATGGAGCCCGACGCGCATGCCGCCGGGCCGTTGCGCGACCGCCGCGTTGATCAGCGCGACATAGGACTCGGTGAGTTCGTCCGGATCCTCGCCGCGCGCCCGCACGCCGTGCCGCGCGGCGGCGTCGCAGCTGCACGGCAGCGCGGTCTCGTCGAGCTGGACATAGGCGCAGCCGGCGGCGGCGAGCTCGGCGATCTCGGCGCGGTAGATCCGTGCCAAATCGGCGAAATAGGCCTCCCGGTCGGCATAGGCGGCGGGCTCGAAGCTGCGCGGGCCGAGGAAGAAATGGAGCACCGGCGGCGAGGCGATCGTCGCCTTGGGCAGCCCGCGCGGCGCGAGCCCGGCGAGAAAGCGGTAGTCCTCGGCGACGATCGGCCGCGCGCGTTCGAGCCGCCGCGCGGCGCAGGGCGAGGCGGCGATGCCCGCGCTCTCCGAATCGGAGCGGAAGCCGAGCACGCCTTCCTCGCGCAGCGTGAAACCGTCCAGCGCGTCGATCACGCCGGCCGACCAGGAGCGGCGGCGGAACTCGCCGTCGGTCACCGCGGGCAGGCCGATTTCGTCCTGGAAGGCGACGATGCCGCGGATCGCCTCGTCCTGGGCCTGGCGCAGCCCGTCCGCGCCGAGCCTGCCCGCGCGATGCGCCCGCGCCGCCTCCAGCAGCGCGTCGGGGCGGACGAAGCTGCCGACATGGTCGGCGCGGAAGGGCGGGGTCGTCATGGCGGGCTCCGGCGGCGGCGGGACTCACGCTATAGTCGCCCGCGCGAAGGCGGGCAACGGCGCCGGAGGAGAGCATGCCGCTCGGCGGGACGCTAGGCGGGATCGAATGGCGGCGGATCGTCGAATCGGAGGAGCCCGATTTCGACGTCTTCTTCCTGCTGCCCGACGCGAACGAAGAGACCATCGCCCCGCACCGCGGCTGGCTCGAGCCCCGCTTCCTCGACCCCGCGTCGAACCGGCTGGTGATGGCGATGCAGTCCTATCTGCTCCGGACCCGCCACCACACCGTCCTGGTCGATGCCTGCGTCGGCAACGACAAGGAGCGCCGCTTCCACCCACCCTGGGCGCACCGCAGATCGACCCGCTGGCTCGACAACCTGGCCGCCGCCGGGCTGGCGCCGGAAAACATCGACTTCGTGATGTGCACCCACCTGCATGCCGACCACGTGGGCTGGAACACGCGGCTCGCGGGCGGGCGCTGGGTGCCGACCTTCCCCAACGCGCGCTACGTCTTCGCCCGCACCGAGTACGAGCACTGGATCGCGCTCAACGAGGGCGGCAAGAAGTACTCCGACGGCTGCATCGACGACAGCGTGCTGCCCGTCGTCGAGGCCGGGCAGGCCGAGATCGTCGCCGACGACTACGAATTCGACGACGAGATCCGCTTCGCCCCGACACCGGGCCACACGCCGGGCCATGTCGCGATCGAGCTCGAATCGCAGGGCGCCCGCGCGGTGCTGTCGGGCGATGTCTGCCACACCCCCCTGCAATGCCGCGAGCCCGGCTGGAGCGCAATCGGCTGCTCCGACCGCGCGCAATCCGCGGCGACCCGGCGCGCCTTCCTCGAGCAGCACTGCGGCACGGATACGCTGGTCATGACCGCGCACTTCCCCGCGCCCTCGGTCGGCTTCGTGCGGGCGCGGGGGGACGCCTTCGACTTCTCCTATGACGAGTAGAATGTGGCGAGTATTCCCTTGATGGTAGGCCACAGAACGGGCAGACTCGGCCGCGCCGCCAGCAAGGGAGTGCCGTGACCCCCGAGTTGATCGCGGTTTTGGCAGTCGGTGCAGCGCTGGCCGGCCTGATCCTGCAGGGCCAGCGGGGTCTCGGCGCGCGCTTGGACCGTCTGGAAGCGGAGATGAAGGAAGTCCGCGACCGCCTCAGCCGGCTCGAAGCCAAGATGGATTTCGTGGAGAGCCATATCGTCCGCCGCGACGAGGCGGGCGCGCCGGCAGGGTAGGCGGCTCAGGCGCCGCGCGCGCCACCGCGGCACCGGCACCCCGGTCATGACCGCGCACTTCCCCGCGCCCCCGGTCTGCTTCGCGCAGGCGCGGGGGGGACGCGTCCGATTTCGCCTGTGACGGGTAGGGCGGGGAGACTATTCCCTTGATGGTAGGCCGCGGGTGCGGCAGAGTCTTCCCTGCGGGTGTCCCCACGCCGTCGCGGAGTAGATCGAGTGACCCCGGAACTGATCGCGATCCTGGCAGTCGGCGTGGCGTTGGGCGGTGTGATGATGCGGAACCACCATGGGCTCTGCGCGCGCATCGACGGCCTCGACGCCCGCATGGACCGCCTCGACGGGCGCATGGACCGGTTGGAAGCGGAGATGAAGGAAGTCCGCGACCGCCTCGGCCGGCTCGAAGCCAAGATGGATTTCGTGGAGAGCCATATCGTCCGCCGCGACGAGGCCGGCGCGCCGGCAGCGTAGGCGGCTCAGGCGCCGCAGCGCGCCGCGAGCGCCACCGCGGCACCGGCACCCCGGTCATGACCGCGCACTTCCCCGCGCCCTCGGTCGGCTTCGCGCGGGCGCGGGGCGACGCGTTCGATTTCGCCTGTGACGGGTAGGACATCTCGGTCATTCTCTTGAAACGAGCCGGAGGGCCGGGCAGACTCGGCCGCGCCGCCGGCAAGGGAGTGCCGTGACCCCCGAGTTGATCGCGATTTTGGCAATCGGCGTAGCGCTGGCCGGCGTGACCCTGCAGGGCCAGCGGGGTCTCGGCGCGCGCATGGACCGCCTCGGCGCACGCATGGACCGGTTGGAAGCGGAGATGAAGGAAGTCCGCGACCGCCTCGGCCGGCTCGAAGCCAAGATGGATTTCGTGGAGAGCCATATCGTCCGCCGCGACGAGGCCGGCGCGCCGGCAGGGTAGGCGGCTCAGGCGCCGCGAGCGCCACCGCGGCACCGGCACCCCGGTCATGACCGCCCACTCCCCCGCGCCCCCGGTCGGCTTCGCGCGGGCGCGGGGCGACGCGTTCGATTTCGACTATCACGAGTAGGACATCTCGGTTATTCTCTTGAAAAGAGCCGGAGGGCCGGGCAGACTCGGCCGCGCCGCCGGCAAGGGAGTGCCGTGACCCCCGAGTTGATCGCGATTTTGGCAGTCGGCGTAGCGCTGGCCGGCGTGACCCTGCAGGGCCAGCGGAGTCTCGGCGCGCGCATGGACCGCCTCGACGGGCGCATGGACCGGCTGGAGGCGGAGCTGAAGGAAGTCCGCGACCGGCTGGAGGCGGAGATGAAGGAAGTCCGCGACCGGCTGGGCCGCATTGAGGGCAAGATGGATTTCCTGGAGCGCTATATCGTCCGCCGCGACGAGGCCGGTGCGCCGGCGGAGTAGGCGGCTCAGGCGCCGCGCGTCGGTGTCCGGGGCGCGGGCGCGGGTCGAGACCGAGCTCACCGTCGACAATGCCAGGCTGCGCGCCGACTATCTCCGGGAAACGCCTCTCCTGACCGCGGCCGGGATCCGCGCCGCCTCGGGCCTCGGCCCCCGCAACAGGAGCGAGCCCGCCTCGCGCTGGAAACGCGAGGGCAGGCTGTTCGCGGTCCGCCGCTCCGGGATCGACCTCTACCCCGCCTTCCAGTTCGCGGACGGGTCCCCGCTTCCGCCCGTGAAGGCGATACTGGCCGCGCTTCCCGCCGGCATGACCGGCTGGCAGACCGCGCTGTGGTTCGCATCGAGCAATGGCTGGCTCGGCGGCGCGGCGCCGCAGGAGCGACTCTCCGACCCCGAAGCCGTGGTCGCGGCGGCCGGCAGGCTTGCCGATCCCGCGATCGGCTAGGCCGGGCCCGGGGCATGGCGCTGCGGCCGCCGCCCGCCCCCGCCCCCTCGCGCGCCCCGCCCGCGGCGCCCGCCCGGGGGGGCGGGTGGGGCCGCGCCGGCCCCCCCCCGCCCCGGCATCGTCGCGCTCCCGGCCGGCGCGCCGATCCGGGATGCGCGGGGACGCTGCATCCCTTCGCTCTACGCCGCGTCCACCGTGGAAGCGGCGATCCACGAGACGATCTTT
>MPNO01000002.1 GCA_002239065.1 Defluviicoccus sp. bin129
GTGGCGCCCGAGCGTGATCCGCCTCGACCGGCCCTTCAGCCGGGCCTGGACCACATACACCTTCGACCCGGTGGGATAGACCCGGACCCCGAAGCCGGGGAGCTTGTCGTCCCAGAACACGGCGTCCTTGTCCTCAACCGCGAGGGCCTCGACGGTGCGCTTGGAGATGGTTCGGTATTTCAGCTTGGCCATGAAGTGCCTCCTCGCGATTGCCGGCCGGCGGCGGATTCCCGGAAACCGTCCTGCGGGGCGTAACCGTAACCAACGCGCAAGCGACCGGGGAGTGATCGAGATCGCATTGAAGCGCATCAGAGCGGCGGATGCAAGCCGCATCATCATCCGAAATACGCCGTTGTAGCAACGAGTTACATGAATACTGTCAGTCGCATGGAGTGCCCGTCATGGCATGTCGCTGGGTGCCGAATCGCCGAAAATTCTGTGTCTGTAAAAGTGCCGCCGACATCGATGCCGATGCGGTAGGCGGACTCGCCGACCCTGCGCGGTTCCGTCACGCCACGACGGATCCGCCGGCCCGCAATCTCGCGAGGCGTCTTTCCAGGTTGGGGCGCCAGCCGCCGGCTTCGACGATGGCCTGAAGCCTGGCGTCCAGCGGCGGGAACCGGCGCGACAGGTTGCGCGTCAGGTTGTGGAACGCTCCCGTCCGGAAATCGACCTCGAGGTCGTCGCCGGTCTCGACATCGCCCGTGACGCCCGCGCAGCCGGACAGGAACGGCAGCCCGGCATTGATGGCGTTGCGGAAGCTGCCCCGCGGGATGGTCTCGGCGACCAGCCCGAGCCCGTGCCCGACGATCCCGAGGAAGCCCTGGATATGCGGGTTTCCCTGGCCGAAACGCCGGCCGGCCACGATGATGTCGCCGGGCGATACCTTGCGCGGGAAATCGGGATCGATCCCGGTCATCAGCCAGTCGCGCAGGACGGCGGGGTCGAGCTCGCGCTCGAGCGCGAAACGCAACGGCATGACATCCCCGTCGATTCCGAGATTGTCGCCGAACTTCCAGCACTTTCCCCGGTAGGTCCAGTTCACGGCGTCTCCCCCCGGACCGGCGTCCGATCCTTCAATCGAGCAAATCCCTGGGGTCGGCGATCTCTCCGCTCACCGCCGATGCGGCCACCGTCGCCGCGCCGGCGAGGTAGATCTCGGCCTTCTGCGAGCCGAGCCGCCCGTAGTCGTTCCGCGTGCCGGTGTTGATCGATGTCTCGCCGTCGGCGACGCCGCCGATGCGTCCCCCGGCGCAGGGACCGCAGCCCGGCTGGGTGATCATCGCGCCGGCCTCGGCGAACAGGCGCAGCAGCCCCTCGGTCTCGGCTGCTGCCATGACTTCCTGGGTGCCCGGCGTGACGATGAAGCGAACCCGGGGATGGACCCGGTTGCCGGCGAGGATCTCCGCCGCGGCGCGCAGGTCGCCCAGATTCGCCGCGGCGCAGGAGCCGATGAACGCGTGGTCGACCGCCCGGCCGGCGACTTCCGAAACGCCGACCACGCAGTCCGGCGTCGGCGGGACGGCGACTTGCGGCTCCATCACGTCGAGGTCGTAATCCACCACTTCGCGGAAACCGGCATCGGGGTCCGAGACGACCGGCTCGACCGGACCGTCCACCCTTCCGGCCAGATAGTCGAGCGTCGAGCCGTCGGGCTCGACCAGGACCGACTTGGCGCCGATGTCGATCGGCGTGTTGCACAGCGTGTGCCGTCCGGCAATGTCGATCGAGGCGAGCGCCGGCCCGCCATATTCGACGACCGAGTAATCGACCCGTTCGGCGCCGAGGTCGCAGATCAGCTTTTGCGCCACATCGCGGATGCCGGTTCCCGCGGACAGCTTGCCGGTCAGGTTGACGCGTACCGTCTCGGGCGCGCGCAGCCACACCGACCCGCACGCCAGGACCTCGGTGATCTCGATCAGCAGCGGAATGGCGAGCGCCCCCACGGCGCCGAAATTGGTCACGTGCACGTCATAGGCCTCGACGAACATGCCGGGCCAGACGAACCCCATCTCGACCGGAAACACATGGCCGTGCCCGCCCCTGCCGGCGTCGAAGAAGCGCCTGATGCCGAATTTCGCGACGATTTCGCGAACCTTCTTCTGCCGTTCGGCCGCTGCCGGGCTGACCGCGACGGGCTCGTGGTCGGTGCAGATGAGCACCTTGTCGGGGTCGTACAGCCGCTCGACGCCGAGCTCCTCGAGCGCCTTGTCGAAATTGACCACATACCAGTCGTGGATCGTGACCAGCTCGGGCTCCGGGTAGACGATATCGCCGGCCGAGACGTCGTCCCCGGTCACCCGCGACAGTATCTTTTCCGTTATCGTCTTGCCCATCCGCCGCTACTCCGGCGCGGCGAGGCCGAGGACGCTCGCCAGCGGCTCGCCCTCGCGGACCCGCTGTTCGCGCTCGCGTTCGATCCGCCGCTGTTCGCGCGCGCGACCGCACACCGCCGCGCCCTCGGCCGCGGGCACGACCACGATACCGTCCCCGTCGCCCACGACAAAGTCGCCCGGCGAGACGGCGACCCCGCCGACCGATACCGGAATGCCGCGCCAGCCTTCATGGTTCTTGAGCGTTCCGCGGGCCGCCACCCCGGCCGCGTAGACGGCAACCCCCGCGGCGGCCAGATCGTCCACATCCCGCACGCAGCCATTGGTCACGCAACCCGCCAGGCCGCGCAAGCTGCAAACCAGGGACGACGTGCCGCCCCACACCGCCCCGCGGTCGGTTCCGCCCGCGTCGATCACCAGAACCGAGCCGGGCGGCGCATCGTCGAGCGCGCGAACCACGCCGGTCGTGTCGCTGGGAAATGTCTTCACCGTATAGGCTATCCCCGAAAGCCTCGCGCCGGGCACGACGGGGCGAATATCCGGCGACATGTCGCCGCGTTTCCCGGCGGCCTCGTAGATCGTCGCGGTGGGGTAGCGCCCGAGCGTCTCGGCGACTTGCTGCGGTGTCATCGATCGACTGCGTTCCGGGCTGGCGAGAGACGCATCGTCCCGCTGCGTGAAAACCGGTTTCAGCGTAGAGGCCGCCGCTCGGACGAGTCAATCGACGGCCCGCGCATCCGCGGCGGCGTCACTTGCAGACGATGTTGTGCTCCGGCCCGTAGGGAAACCGGGTGATGTCCTCGGCCCCGTCCTCGGTCACCACCAGGATGTCGTGCTCGCGATAGCCGCCGGCGCCGGGGCGGCCCTGGGGAACCATGATCATCGGTTCCATGGACACCACCATGTCGGGCCGGAGCACGGTCGTCACGTCCTCGCGCAGCTCGAGCCCCGCCTCGCGGCCGTAATAGTGGCAGAGCACGCCGAAGCTGTGGCCGTAGCCGAAGGTCCGGTTCTCCAGCAGGCCGTGACGCTCATAGATCCGGTTCAGCTCCGCCGCGATGTCGCAGCACCGCGCCCCCGGCCGGATCAGGCCGATCCCCGCCTCGTGCACCTCGACGTTGATCTCCCAGAGGCGGAGATGCTCGTCCGGGCACTCTTCGGCGAACAGGGTTCGCTCGAGCGCCGTGTAGTAGCCCGCCGGCATCGGAAAGCAGTTGAGGCTCAGGATGTCGCCGCGCTCGATCCTGCGCGAGGTGACCGGGTTGTGGGCGCCGTCGGTGTTGATGCCGGACTGGAACCAGGTCCAGCTGTCCATCAGCTCGACATGCGGCTGGCTCCCGCCGATCTCGCGCACCATGGCCCCTGTGGCATGCAGGGCCACCTCGTATTCGGGCACGCCGACGGCGATGGCCTCCACGCAGGCCGCGCCGCCGATATCGGCGATGCGCGCGCTCTCGCGGATCCAGGCGATCTCCTCCCGGGACTTGACCATGCGCATGCGCATGGTGGGTTTGCCGACATCGACCAGCTCCGCGCTCGGCAGCGCGCCCTGCAATTTGCGCAGGTTCTCGACGGTGACGTGGTCGAACTCGATGCCGACCCGCGATCCGTCGGGGATCAGGCTTTTCACGGCGGCGAAGAAATTGTCCCGGTGCCAGTCGGTGTAGACGACGTTGTCCCCGAATGTGCGCCGCCAGGGCTGGCCGCCGTCGATATTGGCCGAAATCGTGGTCTGTTCCTCCTGGCCGACCGCCAGACCGAAATTGCGCCCAAAGGCGCAGTAGAGGAAATCGCTGAAATAGTTGATGTTGTGATGCGAGGTGAACAGGCAGACATCGACCTGTTTCTCGGCCATGTGGGCGCGGAGGGTATCCAGGCGGCGCCTCATCTCGGCGTCGGAAAAGGTGGGCCTGACCTTCGCGCCGTTCTGGATCCTCTTGAGTTGTTCCATTGCGATCGCTCTGTTGTGGGGCGGGTCAGCGTGGCGCGATGCCGCGCAACCGCTCGCCGCGCCGGCGCAGCAGTTCCAGCGTCGTCAGGAGAAGGATGGAGACGCCGACGAGCAGCGTCGCCACGGCGAGAATGGTCGGGCGGATCTCTTCCCGGATGCCCGAAAACATCTTCCACGGGATGGTGCGCTGTTCCACCGAACCGACGAACAGCACCACGACCACCTCGTCGAAGGAGGTGATGAAGGCAAACAGCGCCCCGGATACGACGCCCGGCAGGATCAGCGGCATCGTCACCCGGAAAAAGGTCTGGACCGGGCTGGCGCCGAGGCTGGCCGCGGCCCGGGTCAGCGAGCGATCGAAACCGACCAGCGTCGCCGTGACGGTGATCAGCACGAACGGTGTGCCGAGCGCGGCGTGCGCGACGATCACGCCCAGATGCGTCGAGGAAATCCCGATACGGGAATAGAAGAAGTACATGCCCGTCGCCGAGATGATCAGCGGCACGATCATCGGCGAAATGAGCAGCGCCATGATGCCGGTCTTGAAGGGCATCTCGGAGCGGCTCAGCCCGAGCGCCGCCAGCGTGCCCAGAAAGGTCGAGATCAGCGTCGCGAAAACGGCGATGACAAGGCTGTTCTGTACCGCCTGCTGCCACGAATCCTCGGTGAAGAACTCGCGATACCATTTGGTGCTGTAGCCGGCCGGATCGAGCGACAGCATCTCCGGGGTGAAGGTGAAATACGGCAGCTCGTTGAAGCTCAACGGGACGATGACGAATATCGGCCCGATCAGGAACACGAAGATCGCCGCGCAGATGACCCGATAGGCGTAATGCCATGTTTTCTCCGTCGGGGATGCGTAGGGCGGCGGAGGCATCGGCTCAGCCGAGCTTCATGTTGTCGATGCCCACGATCCGGTCGTAGAGCAGATAGAGCGCCAGCACCAAGCCGAGCAGCAGGACCCCCAGAGCGGCCGCAAGACCCCAGTTCAGGGTCTCGCTCACATGGATGGCGATGAAATTCGAGATAAAGGTCCCGGTGCGCCCGCCGACCAGAGCGGGCGTGATGTAGTAGCCGATGGACAGGATGAACACCATGATGCAGCCGGCGCCGACGCCGGAGACCGTGTTCGGCATGTATACCCTGACGAAGGCGGTGAACGGCGTCGCGCCGAGCGAGCGGGCGGCGCGCATCAGGGACGGGGGAATCGTCTTCATCACCGAGTAGAGCGGCAGGATCATGAAGGGCAGCAGGATGTGAACCATCGCCACGAAGGTGCCGAACTTGTTGTGGATCATCTGCAGCCGCCCGTCCTCCGAGATCAGCCCGGCGAAGACCAGCAGGTCGTTCAGCACGCCCTCGGTCTGCAGGAGCGCGATCCATGACGTGGTCCGCACCAGCAGCGACGTCCAGAACGGCAACAGGACGAGGATCATCAACAGGTTGCTCACCCTGAGCGGCTGCGTGGCCAGGAGATAGGCGACCGGGTAGGCGAGCAGCAGGCAGAGCACGGTGATCAGCCCGCTCATCCACACGGTCCGGCCGAACAGCGTCAGGTAGATGCGGCGCGGCTCCGGCTGTCTGACCAGCTCGGCGCGGTCGTTCAGGCTGAGATCGACCGCGGAGAGAAAGTAGCTGCCGGTCAGCGCCCCCGACTCGCGGTGGATCAGGCGCCATACGTTGATGTCCGCCCAGCGTTTGTCGATCCCGATCAGTCGATCGCGCCAGGACGGCCCGGTTATCCGCTTCGCCCGCCTGCCCGATTTGCGGAACAGGCTCGACATGCCGGGCTTTTCGTAGTTCAGCCGGCGGGCCGCGCGGCCCAGCGTCCGTTCCTTCGCGGCCGCCTGCATGTCGCGGACCAGGGCTTCGAAGACCGCCTCGCCCGGGAGCTCCGTTCCGTCGGCGTCCCAGCCCTGGATGGCAAGCGCGGTGCGCGGCAGGATCGACCCGACGATCCGGTTGTCGACGCTGCGGAACAGCATGTCGCCGATCGGCAGCAGGAAGGCGACCACGAGAAAGCCCAGCAGGGGCAGGACCAGCAACGCCGCCCGCAGCCGGCTGCGCGCCAACGCCTTCTGAAGGCTGAGCTTAAGAGGCAGCCCGTCAGCCGTTCGCATCACCCGATCGGTTGTCGTCGACATGCGGACGCAGCCCTCGCCGGGCCGGGGGGAGAGGATGGCCGGGCGGGCGGCTCGGAAGCCCCCCGCCCGGCCGGAAGAACCCTACTTGGCGAGCCAGGCGTTGAAGCGCTCGTCGAGCTCGGCGCGATGGTCCGCCCACCAGACATAGTCGAACAGCAGGATGGTCTTTGCGTTCTTGGGGTTGGTCGGCATGTGCGGTTTCATGTCGATGCCGAGCTTGGCATGCTTTCCAACCAGCGGAATGGAGGAGTTGCGCGCCGGACCGTAGGAAATGTACTTGGCCTGGTCGGCCAGCCGCTGCGTATCGGTGGCGAAGCGCAGATATTTCCTGATCGCCGGGAGTTTCTTGGCGCCTCTCGGCACCACCCATCCGTCCAGATCGAACGCCTGCCAGTCCCACAGCATCGCGATCGGCTGCTTCTTTTCGACGATCGCGGAGAACAGGCGGCCGTTATAGGCCGAGGCGATGACGACTTCGCCGTCCGCCAGAAGCTGCGGCGGCTGCGCGCCCTTGGTCCACCAGACGACCTGGTCCTTGATCGTGTCGAGCTTGGCGAAGGCCCGCGTCACGCCTTCTGGCGTGGCCAGCACCTTGTACACGTCCTTGCCCGGAACGCCGTCGGCGATCAGCGCCCATTCCAGGTTGGCGATCGGTTTCTTTTCCAGCGCCCGCTTGCCGGGGAAGGTCTTGAGATCGAACACGTCCGCGATGGTCGACGGCTGCCTGCCCTTGAAGGCGTCGGTGCGGTAGCCGAACGTGGTGGAATAGACGATCTGCGGGATGAAGCAGTTGGTTCCGCCGATGGTGAGCGTGCCGGCGATGAAGTCCTTGGACGCCGGCGTGCCGTCCGGCGCGGCTGCCAGCCAGCTATCCGGTTCGACGGTCTCGAGCAGCCCCTCGTCGCAGGCGACGATCGCATCGGCGGCCACCATGTCGACGACGTCCCAGGTCACCGTGCCGGACTCGACCTGGGCCCTGAGCTTGGCGAGACCCTCGGAGGCCGAATCGTCGCTGATGATCTTCACGCCCGGGTTCGCGGCCATGTAGGGGTCGTGGTAGGCCTGCTGCTGGCTCGCCGTATAGGCGCCGCCCCAGGACACGATGGTCAGGTTCTGCGCGTGCGCGCCGCCGGCGGCCAGCGCAAGAGCGGCCGCCGCCGCCAGGGGTCGAAATGCATGTTTCATGAGGCATCTCCTTCTTGAACGTTGCGTTGGACCGGGCCGTCCGGTCCCGACTCGATTGCCGCGCTATCCGGGCGCGGACCCCGTTCCGGGCGCATCGAGCGCCCGGCAATCTTCCGCCGCCCAGCCGAGGCGGACCCGCGCGCCTTCGCGAAGCGACGCGTGCCCCTGGGCGTTGGGCACCTTGACGATGAACGCGTCGTTCCCGGCGACCGTGAGGCGGGCGCGGATGTGGTCGCCGAGATAGATCAGCTCCTCGACGCGGCCGCTGACGACGTTGTCCGCCGCCTCCCCCTTCGGGTCGATGGCGACGCGTTCGGGGCGGAGCGACAGGGTGGTCGGCTCCCTCTCGCCGTCCACGTTCACATTGAGCGCGCGGACCCTCTCCCCGTCGTCGAGCGCCACCCGGCAGAACGCCCCGTCAACCGATTCGACGGTGCCCTGCAAGCGGTTGTTCTCTCCGATGAACTGGGCGACGAAGCAGTTCTCGGGCTCCTCGTAGAGGACGCTGGGGGCCGCCAGCTGCTGGATGACGCCGTCGTTGAAGACCGCGATCCGGCTCGACATGGTGAGCGCCTCGGTCTGGTCGTGGGTGACGTAGATCACCGTCACGCCGAGGGTCTCGTGGATGTGCTTGATCTCGTACTGCATTTCCTCGCGCAGGTTCTTGTCCAGCGCCCCGAGCGGCTCGTCCATGAGGATCAGCGCCGGCTCGAACACCAGCGCCCGCGCCACGGCCACGCGCTGCTGCTGGCCGCCGGAGAGCTGCGCCGGGCGCCGGCTGCCGAACCCCGACAGCCGGACCATGTGGAGCACCCTCTCGACCCTGGCCTGGACGTCCGCCCTGGACAGCCTGCGCACCTGCAAGGGGAATGCCAGGTTCTCCGCCACCGTCATGTGCGGGAACAGCGCGTAGTTCTGGAACACCATGCCGATATCGCGCCGGTGCGGGGCGACGTTGTTGATCGGCCGACCGTTGAGATAGATCTCGCCATGCGTCGCCGGCTCGAACCCGGCGAGCATCATCAGGCAGGTGGTCTTGCCGGAGCCCGACGGCCCCAGCATGGTCAGGAACTCTCCGGCCTCGATTTCCAGGTTGAGGTCCTTGATGACCAGCGTCTCGCCGTCATAGCTCTTCTGGACCCGGTCGAACCGGACGACGCTGGATCCGCTCTCGATCATTCAGCCGCGTGACCCCCGACCGGCCTGACGATCCTGGCCGCGCCATGACCGCCACCCCCATCACGGGGATTCAAGCCGTGACCATGATCGAGGCAGGATAGCAGATAGGCGCGTGCGTCCAAGAGCGAACCGGCGGGTCGAGCGCGGGGGCCGGCGCCCCTCCCGCCGACCCGCGCCGCTCACTGGTTGTACCTGCCGCCGTCGACATTGAAGGTCTGTCCGGTCACGAAGTCGCTGTCTTCGCTGGCCAGGAACAGCAGCATCCCGATCAGGTCTTCGGGCACCATGTCCCGCTTGATGGCGCGGGACTGCACGGTCGGCGCGCGGGCGACATGGAGGTCGGGGTGATTCCGCACCCCCTCGCTCTCGGTCAGACCGGGCGCGATGCAGTTCACCAGGATGTTCTGGTCGCCGAACTCGCGCGAAGCCGAGCGCGTGAAGGCGATGATCGCGCCCTTGGAGCAGACATAGTGAGCCAGGCCCGGCCCGCCATAGTAGAACGTGCCCGAGCTGATATTCACGATCTTGCCGCGCCCGTTCCGGAGCATGCTGGGGACGACGGCCTTGGTGGTCTGGACCGTGCCGCGCACGTTGACCGTCATCACCCGGTCCCATTCCTCGTTCGACATCTGCATGATCGGGGTCAGTCGCAGCTCGGCGAACAGCGCCGCGTTGTTGACCAGGATCTCGATCGGCCCGAACGCCGACTCCGCCGCCTCCACGAGGGCCGCGAGCGCCCCGTCATCGGTCACGTCGGCGGGCTTTCCGATCGCCTCGCCGCCGGCGCCGGTGATCGCCTCGACCACGCGGGACGGATCGGCGATGTCGGACACCACCACCCGCGCGCCCTCCTCCGCGAGCGCCTTCGCATAGGCCTCGCCGATGCCCTGGGCGGCGCCGGTGACCACCGCGACCTTTCCATCGAGCCTGCTCATTCCGGTCTCTCCTTTGTCGTTTGAAGCGTCATGATCCCAACATCGTGTTGGGCAGGAACATCGCGATCCCCGGGAACGCGACCAGCAGCGCGATCATCGCCGCCATCGCGAACCAGAACGGCCAGATCCCGCGGAATATCGTGCGCATCGGGACTTCGGGCGCGATCGACTTCACGACGAAGACGTTGATGCCGACGGGCGGCGAAATCATGCCCATTTCGAGGACGATCACGACGATGATCCCGAACCAGATCAGGTCCCACTGGAGCTGGGTCGCGAGCGCCATCACCACCGGGATGGTGAGCACCAGCATCGCGATTCCCTCCAGGAAGGTCCCGAGGAACATGTAGATCAGGATGACCACGATCAGCACGCCGATCTCGCCGATCGGCAGCGAGGTAAGAAAGGTAACCATGTCGCCGGCGAGCCCGGTCAGCGACATGAAGGGGATGAAGACGAAAGCCCCGATGATGATCAGAAAGACGGTCGCCGTCGCCCGCATGGTCTGCAGCACCACGGCGCGCAGCCGGGGCGCGTCGAGCGTGCGCCGCCAGAGCGCGACCAGGAAGGTGAGCAGCGCGCCCACGGCGGACGCCTCGACCGGCGTGAAGAAGCCGGTATACATCCCGCCGATGGTGATCCCGACCACCAGGACGATGGGCACCGCGGCGCCGATCGAGCGGCGGCGCTCGCCCGGCGTCGCGCGGTCGGCGGCCGGCCCCTTCTCGGGACGCAGCCGGACGGTGATCCACACCGCGCCGATGAACAGCAGCGTGAGCACGATGCCGGGCACGACCCCGGCCATGAACAGCCGGCCGATCGACTGGTCGGTCAGCACCGCGTAGATGATCATCCCGCCCGAGGGCGGGATCAGGAACCCGAGCGTGCCACCGGCCGCCACCGAACCGGTCGAAAGCTCGGGTGCGTATTTGAACCGGTTCATCTCGGGCAGCGCGACGCGGCCCATGGTGACCGCGGAGGCCAGCGACGATCCCGACAGCGCCGCGAACCCCGCGCAGGCCGAGATCGTCGCCGAGGCGAGGCCGCCGCGGAAATGGCCAATCCAGCGATGCGCCGCGGTGAACAGGTCGCGCGACATGCCCGAGACGCCCGCCAGATTGCCCATCAGCACGAACATCGGGATGACCAGCAGGTTGAAGTTCGAGGCGACCTCGAAGGCCTCGCCCGACAGGTTGGACATCGCCGTGTTCCAGCCGCGCGCCCAGGCCTGGTCGCTGGCCATGCCGAGGCCGATGAAGCGGTTGGCCTGGGCGCACAGCGTGCCGAGCGTGCCGACGAGGATCATCGCCAGCGCGACCGGGAAGCGGAGCGCGAGCAGCCCGAACAGGACGAGCAGCCCGATCACGCCGATGAGCGACATGCTCATCCCGCTTCCCCCTCGGGATCCGGCATCGGCGCGAGGCCGCGCCCGGCGAGCAGCAGGATCAGGTCGGCGATCAGGATCGCGGCGTAGAGGGCGATCATCGCGCCCATGGCGTAGTAGAACGGCTCGTAGGAGATCAGCAGCTGCTGCGTCGCCTCGCCGAATTCACGGGCCGATCCGCCCGATTTGAACAGCCGCCAGGCGAGGATCGCGACCAGCGGGATGGCGAGCAGCTTCATCGCCACCATCGACCAGCGCGCGAAGGCCCGCGACATCCAGGTCTCGAAGATCTCGATCTCGATATGCGCGCCGGCCCGCCCGCCATAGGGGATGGCGATCGCGACCAGGATCGCGAGGTTGAGGATCAGGATGTCCTCGGCGCCGACGATCGGGTCGTTCAGCGCCTTGCGCATCACGAGCACGTTCCAGCTCGTCAGCAGGACCATGACCGCGAGCCCGATCCCGCCGACGAGGAACGTCAGCCGCTCCACCCAGCGGTCCAGCCGGCGCAGCCAGCCGGGCCGGCCGTCGCCGGCATCCATCCGCGCGGGTGCTCTACTCGTTGATCGCCGCGTAGATCTCGCGCGCGTCCTTGATGCCGCGCTTCTCGTAATCCGCGAACAGGACCTCGAGCCCGCGCCGGACCGCCTCGTCCATCCTGGCCCGTTCCGCGGCGGAGACCTGGACCCATTTGACCCGCGCCATCTTGGGCGAGGTCTTCATCATCTTCTCCGAACGGCGGTCGGCCCCGTCGAAGGCTGCCGCGCCCTTGAGCGACAGGGTCAGGCCCGAGAGATCGTCGACGATCTTGCGGTGCTCGCGCGACAGGCCCTGGTACCGCTCCTTGTTCATCGCAACGTACGTGGCCGCGAACTGGACCGGAATGTTGCCGACGACGAACTTGGCGACGTCCCAGAAGTTCCACGGCGGGGTGATGTTGTTGAACGAGGCGTAGGTCGCATCGATCGTGCCGGTCGAGAGGCCGGTATACATCTGCGTGACCGGCATCTGCACCGGTACCGCGCCCATCGCCTGTACGATCGGTCTCGTCATCGCCGCATAGGGGACGAGCTTCGCCCCGCGCAACCCGTCCACGGTCGAGACGTCGCGGGTCGCCGCGATCAGGCTGCCGGCGACGGTGAACACGCCCATCGCCTTGACGGCCTTGTATTCCTGCGCGAGGTAGCGATCGTAAACCCGCCACATCCGCTTTGTCGATTCATCGGCCGTCGTCGACTTGCCCGGCGGGATGATCAGCATCGAGCGCGGGAACAGGGGCGCGGTGTAGGCCTGGATCCCGAAGGTGATGTCGGCCACGCCCTCGACCACGCGCTTCCACTGCTGGACCGGTCCGGCGCCGAGCTGGCCGGCGGGGAAGAGCTTCATGGTGAGCGTGCCGCCCGAGCGCTTGGCGATCTCCTCGCCGAACCATCCGAACAGGTTCTTGTTGATGTGGTGCTGCGGCGGCATGAAGGTGGCGACCGACAGTTGCTCGGCGGCCGCCGGCGCGCTCGCCAGCAACGGCGCGACGACCAGGAACGCCCCGGCGATCCGGCGGCGATTTGCGTTGGTCCACAGCTGAGCCATGAATTCCTCCCCATTTGCAGCTTTGCGGTGCTGAGTTTGCGGCCGCGGCGGCAACCGCCACTGGCCCGATAGGTGTCGTAAGCGGAATTCGGAAAGATGAAAATGACGAAGTGCTAATATAACATATAGGCCTCCCCTATATCCCGGGAGGCCGTGAAGGCCTCGGCGTTGGGCGGCAGCCATCGGTACTCGCCCGACTGGATCAACCTGTCGATGTGCCGCCGCACGAGGCCGAAGACCTGCCGCTCCGGGTCCGAAAGGGTCTGCGCGCGCCTTGAATTCAAATAGAGCTGGCACCAGATGCTGGGCTCGCCGATATCGTGGCACTGCAATTCCCCGCTCTCGATCTCCTTGTGCATGAACAGATAGGGACCGATGAAGCACCGCTGCCCGTTGGCGACCAGCTCCTGGCGGAGCAGCATCGAGCGGATTTGAAGCGGCTTGGTCAAAGGTACGCCCAGCTCCTTGGCGGCGCGGAGCGCGACGCTGTACTTGTCCAGGGCGAGCGGCAGGCCCGCGGCGACCTCGAATGAGACGGTATCGGGGAGATCCCCCAGCAGCGCCCGGCTGCCGATCAGGCGCATCCGGTCGAGGTAGAGCGGGGTGGACTCGAACCGTTCGTCCTGTATGGGCGCGAATGACAGGGCGCAGTCGATTTCGCCGGACGTCAGGGCAAGCGACAGGTTCTCGGTAAATTCGACGAGAATCGAGATCTCTATGTCCGGAACCAGCGATTCCGCGGCTTGCAGCACGGCCGACATCGCGGCGATGCCGATCGACGGAATGACGCCGATCCTGAGGGTCTGCCGCGGCGCGGAACGCAGATGATCGACCGATTGCTCGGCGATGCTGAGGCGCCGGAGCACGTCCTGAATGTGCGAGAAATAGATCGAGCCCGCTTCGGTCGGCTCCACGCCGCGCGAATGACGCCGGAAGAGCCGGAGGCCGAGCTCTTCCTCGAGCTTCTTGATCTGCACGCCCAGTGTCGGCTGGGAGACGGCCAGGGCTCTCGCCGCGGCGGTGAAGCTGCGGTGCTCGGCCACCTTGCAGAAATAGCGAAGCTGTCTCAGCTCCATCGGCGGGAACCCGTCGCGGCGGGTCGGATGCGGGGCGACCCGGCCCTGCCCCAGCTATAGCTCCCGTCAATGGTAATACGGCGGCGGGCCCGCGGCCAGCCGGACGGCCGGGCGGACAGTCGGCCACCCGAGTCGCGTTCCCCCGTCGCGGCGGCGTGCCGGGCGGGGTACAATCGGGGCGAAATCGGGACTCGGGACGACACTCGCCGTGACAGCCGTCAAACCGGTTTGCATCGCCCTTGCCGTGGCCGCGCTCGTCGCGGGCTGCGCCTCCGCCCCGCCGGCGCGCCAGGCGGATCTGTGCGCGGTCTTCGAGCAAGAGCCCGACTGGTACGACTACGCGCGGAGCTCGGCCAGGAAATGGGGCACGCCGGTGCACATCCAGATGGCCTTCGTGCGCCACGAATCGAGCTACCGGTCGCACGCCCGCCCGCCGCGCAAGTGGCTGTGGTTCATCCCCTGGGGGCGCGTGTCCTCGGCCAAGGGCTACGCCCAGGCCCAGGACCCGGTATGGGGAGAGTACCAGGCGGAGCGGGGCCGGCTGTTCCGGAGCCGTTCGGACATGGAGGACGCGCTCGACTTCATCGGCTGGTACAACCACAAGACCTGGCGCCAGCTGGGCATTCCGCGCAACGACGCCTACCGGCTCTACCTCGCCTATCACGAGGGCCGGGGCGGCTATAGCCGCGGCAGCTGGAAGAAGAAGCCGGGGCTACAACGCACCGCGGCGCGGGTCAGGGATACCGCCCGCAGCTACCGGTCGCAGCTCGCGCGCTGCGAGCAACGCTTCCGCTGCGATTCCTGGTACCAGATCTGGCCCTTCTGCAGCTGACGGCGGAGTCCGGCGGGCCCCCGCCTTCGACCCGTCCAGCCGCGCCTGTTCCCCTGTATCGGGGTTTCGCTTGCATGCGGTCGGGCCGGCGCGCCGATACGCCACACCGTCTCCGCCTTCGTTGCAACCCTGGACTCGTTCCGGACATCCATGTCGAGCGTCTGCCTCGCGGGCTGCATGGATGGCCGGAACGGGTCCGGGCATCCGGCCCGGATTTGTCAGCGCCCGACATCGGAGTCATGCTCGCACCGCCCGGCGATCTCGGGCGGCGATGGCGGCAGACGCGGGAAAAGCAATCATGGGCGGTACCGACGCACTCAAGCCGTCCGCCGACGAGCTGGTCGAGCGTGCCCGCGCGCTCGCGCCGCTGCTCTACGACAGGGCCGAAGAAACCGAACGCGCGCGCCGTGTCGCACCCGAGACGATGGAGGCGATGCGGGAGCGCCGGCTGTTCCGCGTCCTGCTGCCCGCCCGGTTCGGCGGTTTCGAGGGCGATCTGAACACCCTGGTGCGCATGGTCTGCGAGCTGTCCGCCGGCTGCGGGTCCACCGGCTGGGTGGCCGGGCTGATGATGATCCATCAATGGCTCTGCGCGCAGTTCCCGATCGAGATCCAGGAGGAGCTGTGGGGCGACGACCCGGACACCATCGTCGCCGGCTCATACGCGTCCTCCGCCGTCGCCCGGCCGGAGCCCGGCGGCTGGCGCATTTCCGGGGCATGGCCCTTCGCCAGCGGCTGCGACCATGCCGGCTGGGCGCTGATCGGGGTTACCTTCCCGCCGGACGACGGCGCGGGCCAGCCGCAGCCCGGCTTCGTGCTCGCCGCGAAAGGCGAGTTTTCCATCGCCGACGACTGGTTCGTCGTCGGACTCGCCGGCACCGGCAGCAAGTCGGTGGTCTGCCAGGACCAGTTCATACCGGCGCGCCGCCGGGTGCTCCTCGCCGAGCTCAATACCGGCCTCACCCCGGGCGCGCGCGCCCTCGGCAGCCCGCTCTACCGGATTCCCCTGCTGGCGGCGGTCCCGGCGGCGATCGTCTCGCCGGCGATCGGCATCCTCGACGGCGCGATCCGCGACTTCGTCGCCGCGACCGGGGCCCGCAAGACGCGCGGCGCGGTGGTCGCGGGCGGCGCCAGGATGGCGGAATTCGCGACCGTCCAGGCCCGGCTCGGAGAGGCCGCAGCGGCGCTCGCCGCCGGCAAGGCGCTGCTCGCGAGCGATTTCGAGGAGACCCAGCGCCGCGCGCGGGAGGGCGAGGCGATCGACGTGGCGTACCGCATCAAGGTCCGTCTCGCCCAGGCCTTCGTCGTCCGACTGGCGGTCCAGGGAATCGATGCGCTCTATGGCGCTACCGGCGGGGGCGGTCTCTATCTCGGCCATCGGGTGCAGCGGGCGTGGCGGGACATCCACGCCGTCTCGCACCATGTCAGCCTCAACTGGGACGCCGTCGGCACGATGTACGGCCAGCACGCGCTCGGCCTCGAGCCCCGGGGCCAGTACTGAGACGGCGCTCCACGCCGCGTCACGAGATCGGTGATCGTGCGCACCGCCGTGCGGCAGGCGACCCGTCAAATGCCGGCGCGCCGGTGCGGATGTCGATGCCGGCGCCTTGAAGTCGCGGCCCGGTTTGCAGCCGGTATTGTCGTGTTCGCGTGTAGAATTATATACGGCGCCGCTGGCCGGCGATGCGCTGGACGGCGGTCGGCGCACCGCCCCATAAGCGCCCGGAAAGCGTCGAAAACTCGAGCGCCCCCTCACCCATTGCGATCTCCTTCACCGTCATGTCGTCGCGGATTTATTTGCACTCCGCGTTCGCAATTCCGGCAAAGTCGATATCGGGGTCCCTGTCGGCGAGACCCGCACCCGGGTGCGGGCCGCGTTGATTGTAGTGTAGTCGGTTCGTTTACTGCAAACGCATACTACAAACCAGCACTACAAGACAAGCTCGCCACCGCGACAAAAACAGAGTTTATTTTCGCTATTGCGTACCTGACTCGATGGCTCTGCCGGCGCGTCCCGGTTAAGATGCCAATTATTGCCGATCAGGACATGTTCGATGACAAGAGCTAGTGTGACCGCAGGAGCGGGCTTTCAAGATACTTCCCGAACGCCGTCCGAAGCGTCTCGAGATTCCTCTTCTCAGTCTCCGGCAGCGGAGAATCTTCAGCGAGCAGGGGCGCAAGCTGGCGATCAAAGGACTCCAGTAATTTCTCTTGATACCCTGCTTCTTGAAGGGAATCGACTTCTCGAATGGCTGCTGAGAAAGCGATCAACAGCGAAGCGACAACTGTAGTGCTGACGGTTCTCGTCTGGGACATGGCCGGATTCCGGACTAGGCCGCTGAAGCGCTTTCCGCTTCCTTTTCGGGCTCCCTGGCGTTCCGGTTGGTTTCAGTCGATGCCGCGTTCTTCGCTGGCCGCTCGGAAATCGCGCGCCTGAACGCCCTGACCTCGTCCATCTCGATCCCCCCGTCACTGTGTGGAATCTAGGCGGCCGCCCGGGCCCGCGCAAGCGCGATCGGAAGTGTGAAATGACGAGCAGGGACAATCGACACGATCTTCTAAATTGTTGATTGTCGGTAGAAAATCCGTTCAATCGACTTGCCGCCACGGATTTTCCGACGGGCGCGCTCACCGGTCGTGCCGCTTCGGGTCGAGCGCGTCGGTCAGCCCGTCGCCGACCAGGCTTACCCCCAGCACTGTCAGGAATATGGCGAGCCCCGGCAGGGTCACGGTCCACCATGCCTCGAGCGCGAAATCCCGGTTGGCGCCGATCATCAGCCCCCAGCTCATGGCGTTCGGGTCGCCGAGGCCGAGGAAGGCGAGCCCCGCCTCGAACAGGATGGCGGCGCCGACGGTCAGCGTCGCGGCGACGATGAGGGGCGGCAGCGCGTTGGGCAGGATCACCCGCCAGATGAGGCGCCGGTCGGAGGCGCCGACCGCGCGGGAAGCCCTGACGTAGTCGAGCTCCCTGATCCTGAGAAACTCGGCGCGAGTGAGGCGGGCGATCGGGGGCCAGCTCACCACCCCGATGGCGGTCGCGATGGTGACGAAGTCGGGGCCGAACAGGCTCACCAGCGTCATCGCGAAGAGCAGCGCGGGCAGCACCTGGAAGAACTCGGCGATGCGCATCAGCCCCCCGTCGACGAGCCCGCCATAGAACCCAGCGGCGGCGCCGACGGCGATGCCGATGATCACGCAGATGGCGGCCGCGCTTGCGCCGACCGCCAGGGTGGCGCGGCCGCCATGGACGATCCCGGCCAGCACGTCGCGCCCCAGGAAGTCGCTGCCTAGCGGTAGCGCCGGCGCCTCTCCGGGCGGCGCCAGCGGCCGCCACACGATGTCGAAGGGGTCGGCGGGATAGAAGGCGGGCACGATGAGGGTCATCGCGAGCACCGACGCGAGCAGCGCCAGCCCGGACACGGCGGATCCGTTGCGAAGGACCATTCCCCACGTCTGCCGCACCGGACCCGGGGCGCGTGGAGTCATCTCGGGCGGCCCGTAGCGGCGGTCCCGGCGCGAATCCGGGGATCGACGATGCGGTAGGCGATGTCGGTGAGCAGGTTGGCCACGACCACCATCGCGGTTGCGAAGAAGAGGATGCCGAGGACGGTCGGGTGGTCGCGGCGCAGGATCGATTCGAAGGCGAGCAGGCCCAGCCCCGGCCAGTTGAACACCGTTTCGACCAGCACCGCGCCGGAGAGCATGTTGCCGAACTGCAGCCCGGCGAGGGTCACCACGGGCAGCGCCGCGTTGCGCAGCGCATGCCGGTAGAGCACGGCGCGGTCGCTCAGCCCCTTGGCCCGCGCCGTCCGGATGTAGTCGGCGCCGAGCACGTCGAGCATGCTGGCGCGCGCGATCCGGCTGTACTGCGCGAGGAAGACGATGGCCAGCGTGATCGCCGGCAGCACCAGGTGATGGGCGACGTCGAGCGCCCGGGGCAGGCCCGCGCCGTCGGCACGGACGTCGTACATGCCCGAGACCGGAAACAGCGGAATCGCGGCGGAGAAGACGAGCAGCAGCAGGATCCCGACCCAGAACGCGGGCGCGCTGTAGCCGGCGAGCGTGACCCCGGTGACAAAATGGGCCACGACGCCGCCCGGCCTGCGCGAAGCGAGCACGCCCAGGAAGGTACCGAGGGCGAGCGCGACCGACATCGCGGTCAGGACGAGCAGGACCGTCGGGCCCAGGCGTTCGAGGATGAGATCCAGGACCGGCGCGTTGTAGAACAGAGAGCGGCCGAGATCGCCCGACAGCATGCGCTCCGTGTAGAGGAGGAGCTGGCTATGGAGGGGAGCGTCGAGTCCGTAGGCGCGGCGGATGTCGCGAAGGATCTCCTCGGTGACGCCGCCCATCCCGCCCGCGATGGTCAGCGCCGGGTCGCCGGGCGCGAGGTGGATCAGGATGAAGTTGAGGAGCAGAACCGCTGCGATCAGCGCGGCGGCGCCGAGGAGTCGGCGACCGAGGATCGGGGCGAGCCGCACGCCTCGGCTATCCGCAGGGCGCCCGGCGGGAAGCCGCCGGCTCAGCGATCGAGCCAGAGCCGGTCCAGGGGCTGCATGGCGCCCCACACCGTCTCGGGCGGATCCATGACGGTCCTGTGCGAGACCGTGACATAGGGCTCCTCGTTGATGAAGTAGAGGGGCAGCTCCTCGCTGACGATGCGCTGGAACTCCCCGTAGAGCGCCTTGCGCCTGGCAACGTCGAGGGTCGATCCCGCCTCCCCGAGCAACGCGTCCACCCGCTCGTTGCAATAGCCCTGGGTGTTCGACCAGATCGTCTTTCTGATATTGCCGCAGAGGTAGATCCGGTGCACGCCGATCACCGGATCGGGATAGGTCCAGTGGCTGTTCATGGTGAATTGGTAGTCCCACGAGCCGATGCGCTGCGCCCAGCTCGGCAGGTCGGCCGGGGCGCGCAGCCGGACCGCGACGCCCACCTTCTTCAGCTGCGACTTGATGTAGTTGGCGCCGGTGCCGAGGCTGTCGGCGTGGAACGGGGGGTAGTCCAGAACGACCCTCAAGCGAACGCCGTCGGCATCGGGTTCGTAGCCGGCCTCGTCGAGCAGCGTCGCCGCGCGCTCCAGATCCACCGCATACCGGTTCAGCCCGTCGGCGTGGAACGGGCTCGAATGATGCAGCGGGCCGTAGCCCGGCCGAGGCAGGCCCCCGTGCAGCGTGTTCACCAAGAAGTCCTGGTCGATGGCGTAGGCGACGGCCCGGCGAACCCGGAGGTCGTCGAAGGGAGGCTTTCGCAGGTTGAACTCGACGTAGTTGACCGGGCCGAGCGCCTCGTAGCCCCCGGTGCTCACGCGGAGATCGGGGTTGTCGGCAATACTCGCGACGTCGCGGAAGCGCACGCCCGCGAACGGGTAATAGTCGACTTCGCCCTTTTCCAACGCGAGCATGCGCACCGAGGGCAGGTTGAAGAACTTGACCACGATCCGGTCGAGAAAAGGCCGTCCTTCGATGAAGAAGTCTTCGTTGCGCTCGAGGATCACGTGCCTGCCCCTCGCCCACTCCTTGAACCTGAAGGGTCCGGACCCGACCGGCGCGGCATTCATGGGGTGGGTCTTGGGATCGCGGCCGTCGCCGAAGACGTGCTTCGGGATGACCGGCATCAGGAGGGGGACCAGCGACTGCATGAGCGCCGGGTGGGGCCTGGAGAGCCGTATCACGGCGGTATGCGGGTCGGGGGTGTCCACCCGCTCGACGGCATCGAACATGGCGATCCCGAAGGGGTGGTGCTCCTTGACCACGGCGAGCGAGAAGGCGACGTCTTCCGCGGTGATCGGCGTGCCGTCGTGGAACCGGGCGTCGGGGACGAGGTGGAAGGCGTAGCTCAACCCGTCCCCGGATATCTCCCAGCGCTCGGCGAGATAGGGCCGGGGCCGGAACCCGTCGTCGACCCGCACCAGCCCGGCGAAGAGCTGGACGCCGAGCCCGGTGTGGGCGCCCGACTGAACGGCGGGGTTGAGGTGGCGCAGCCCCGCGCCGCCGGCGACGACCAGGGTGCCGCCTCGTCCGGGCTCGGTTGCGGAGGTCGGCGCGGCGAGCGCGGCGAGCGCGAGGCAGAAGATTGTGGCGCGGGCGAACGAGCGCGGGACGGACGTGGCCGGAAATCTGGCCGGGCGCGCGCGAGGAGGGCGCGGAGCCGGCGGGTGCATCAGGGTGTCGTGCATCGGCGCGTCGCTCGATTGTGGCGGTTCAAGCGGGATGGAGGCTCTTCGGCTGACATGGCAGGGGGACGGCGTCTGCCGGGAGGCCGTCCGCGGGACGGTAAGAGCAACTGGCGGAGACGGTCAAGACAGTTGGGCGAATACTTGAAGGAACGCGCGTGCGCGAAATATATGTGCGGTGAGAGCCCGGAATTGTAGAAAACAGCGAAAAATTATGTAGTTTGGCGGAGAGCATTCACTACAGATTCGATTGACTGCCCGGCAGTCGTCCAGCCGGTGGGCTTATTGAAGGTCAATGCGCAGCAGGCCGACATTTCGAGGTGCCGGGCCGCCCAAGCCGCGGCCGGTAGCGGCCGTGCGGGCAAGCGCGCCACTCGGACGCGGCGTGCCGTCGCCTGGGCGGCGCGGGCGATGAGCGGAAACGAGCGGGACACGCGAGACGGCAACACGGGGGAATCGCCCGCCGGTTCGGGCGGAGACTCCGGCGACGGGCGGTCGCTGCCCTGGTTGCTGGGCCAGAAGGTCGCGGTGCCCGACCGGGTGGCCGGCTATCTGGAGCGCGCGGAGCTGGTCGAGCGCGCCATGCCGACCCGCCGGCGTCTCACGGTACTGCAAGCGCCCGCCGGGTTCGGCAAGACCATCCTGCTTGCGGAATGCTGCCGCCGGCTGCGCGACGACGGGGTCCGCGCCGCTTGGGTTTCCGTGGACGAGCAGGACGAGCCCGCGGTTCTCGACACCTACATCGCCTATGCCTGCCAGTCCGCCGCGGCGGGCGCCGTCGCCGGGCTGGAGGGCCTCGCGACGTCGGATCTGGGCCCGATGGAGGGCTGGACGGAACGCCGCAGCGAGCTTGCGCTGCGCGAGATCGCGGATCTCGAAGACCCGTTCGTGCTGGTGTTCGACGAGCTGGAACGGCTCGGGAACCCCGAATCGGCGGCGCTGCTGGAGTTTCTGCTGAAGCGCGCCCCGCCCAACCTGCATTTCGCATTCGCCTGTCGTCAGCTGCCCGACGGCGTGAACGTGGCCGGCGCCGTGCTGGAGGGCAGCGGCGCGATCCTGTCGGCGGACGACTTGCGGTTCTCCCGCTCGGAGGTCGCGGCGTTCTTCGACGGGAAGCTCACGCGAGAGCGGCTGACGGCGTTGATGTCCGACTCGGCCGGTTGGCCGTTCGCGCTCAGGATTTCCCGCAACGAACAGGCGGGCGGCGGGCGCGGTGCCGCGCGGGCTGCGCAGAAACTCGTGGAGAACTGGGTGGAGTCGCGGCTCTTCGCCGGGCTCGGGCCGGAGGAGCGGGAATTCCTGCTCGATATCGGGCTGTTCGACTGGATGGACGCGGCGCTCCTGGACGACGTCCTGGAGCGCAGGGATTCGATGCGCCGGATCGATACGATGCCCGTCCTGGTGGGGATGCTCGAGCCTGTCCGCGACGGCGCGACGGATATGTGGCGGTTGCACCCGCTGATCCGGGAACATTGCGTCAGACGCCGCTTCCGGGAGACGCCGCAGCGGTTTCGGACCATCCATCGGCGAATCGCCGGCGCTCTCGCGCGACGGGGCCAGACGGCTTCCGCCATGCGTCACGCCGTCGAGGCGGGAGAGACGGCGCTCGCGGGCGACATCATGGAGCGGGCCGGCGGCGGTCGCCTGCTCACCCGGGAAGGGCTGGTCCAGTTCCAGACCGCCGAGCGTCTGCTGAGCGAGGAGGTCATCGCCGCGCGGCCGCGGCTCGGGCTGGTGCGCTGCCTGGCTTTGATCGTGTCGGGGCGGATGGAAGAGGCGAAGGAGAGATACCGTCCCCTGGCCGCGCTCATCGGCAGCCTCGAAGACGACGCGAGCGGGGTGGCGTTGGAGACGGCGGCGGAGCATTGCATGGTGCGCGGGATGCTCGGCCTGTATGGCGGGGAGCATTTCGGCTCTCGGTTGATGCGGACGCATCTGGCCGAGGTCCAGCGGCTCGCGGACTCGCCGTCCATCGACGGTCTGACGCGGGGCATCATGGAGTACAGCCTCTGCGTCGCGGGCAGCATGACGGCGAATTTCAGGACCGCCCTCGACCACGCCGCGCGGGCGCAGGCGTTGCTGGGCCAGACCCGCTCCACGACGATGTTCATCGAGATACAGGTCGGGCAGATCGCCATGGCGCAAGGCCGGATGAAGGACGCGGCGGCGCATTACGGTCGAGCCGCCAGGGCCGCGAGGGAGAGTTCCGGGGTCGGGAGCGAGTCGGCGGCGATCTGCGAGGTCCTGTTGCAGGAGCTTGCGCTGGAATGCGGCCGCGCCGCGCCGGGCGCGGAGATGCTCCGCATCCCGGAGGCGCTGGCGACGGGAAGTTCGCCCATGCAGGCCTATGCGGCGGCGAGCGGCGCGCTGGTGGACCTGAAGCTCCGGGACGAGGGCGTGGACAGCGCCCTGGCGGCGGCGGAGGACATGCTGGGTTACGTGCGCGGCGCCCGGCTGCCGGCGCTGGTAAGTTACGTCTCGGCCCTCCGGGTCTCGCTCCTGGCGATCGCGGGGCGATTGGGCGATGCGGAAAGCGCCTGGAAGTCGGACGATCTGCCGGAGACGGCGGCCGGCTGCCTCGACCTGACCGGCCAGACCTGGCGGGAGATGGAGGCGCTGTCCTGCGCCCGACTTCGCCTCGCGATCGAGCGCGGGCGCTTCGAGGAAGGCCGCGGCTTCGCCGACGAGCTGCGCGCGGCGGCGGCGGCGCGGGGGTTGCGGCGGACGCTGATGCGCGCGCTCGCGCTGTCGGCGGTGCTCGAACTCCGCGCGGGCGAGACGGCAGCCGCGGCCGGGCATGTGGAGGCGTATCTGGACCTGTACGACGAAACGCCCTATGCCGGGCCGCTGGTGCGGGAACGCGCCGACTGCGCCGGGCTCCTCGCGTCAGTCCTCGAAGCCGCCCCGGATTCTTCCGGCGAGGCGAGGGCGCGCCCGCTTCTGGCGGCGATGCAGAGGACCGATGCTCCCCGGCCACCGGCCCTGAGCGGGCGCGAGCGGGAGGTGCTGCGGCGGCTCGAGGGAGAGCGGGACAAGCAGATCGCCGGCGCGCTGGGGCTCACCGCCTACGGTGTGCGCTATCACATCCGCAAGCTGTTCGCCAAGCTGGGGGCGCGCAATCGGGCCGAGGCGGTGCGCCGCGCGCGGGAGCTTGGCCTCCTTCCGGACGAGTTCTGACGGCTGCGTTCACACCGGCGCGAGCGGAGCCTGACGGCCCGACGCACCGGTCAAATCATGCCAAGCCGACTGTCCGCACTCGGGGGCCCGCTCCGCAACACGGCGGAAAAAGGCCCGCCATCGCTGACGGGCCGATCTCGGTATCGAGCCGCTTGCCCGACTCTACATATTGGCCGAGCCCACCCAGGGCTTCCACTTGGCCTCGTTGTCCTTCATCCACTTCGCCGCGGCGGCATCCGCCTCCATCTTGTCGACGTCGACCAGCTTGGCCATGACGGCGATGTCGAGGTTCGAGAAGCTCATATTCTGCAGCACCTTGTACGCTTTCGGCCACTTCTTGGGGAATTCCTTCCACACGCCGAGCTTCAGATAGCCGTCCTTCGGGTTGCCGCAATCGTAGGACTTGTCCGGATTCAGGCCCCATTTGGGATCCTTGCGGCACTTCTCGTCATACGCCGGAAATTCCACGAACTTGCCCTTGTACAGGGCCTCGATGAAGTTCGGCGTCCAGTTGAACAGCACGATCGGCGCCTGGCGCTTGCTGGCCGATTTGAGCTCCGCCCACAAGGCGGCGGCCGAGCCCGCGTTCACCACCTTGAAGTTCATGCCGAGCCCGTCGACACGCTCCTGGTCGTGCTTCAGCCAGTCGACCGGCCCGGCGAGAAAGCGGCCCTTGGGCTTGGTGGCGGCGGTCGCGAACTTGGCCGCGCACTCGTTGAGCGCCTTCCAGTCCGGCAGGCCGGGGCAGGCCTTTTCGACATATTCCGGATACCACCATTCCTCGCGGGTCTTGGCCTCGTGGGTCGCCGCGGTGATCACGCAGCCGGCGTTGAGCTGCTTCTCGTAGCTGACGCCGAACGCGCCCTGCCACACCTCGTGCACCAGGTGGATGTCGCCTTCGCACATCGAGGTGTAGACCACCTGGCTGTCGGCCGACACGTAGGCGACTTTCTCGCCGACCATCTCCAGCATGTTGCCGACGATACGGGCACCCACGAGCTGGCTCGACCAGTTGTGGAGCGGAATGTTGATCGTATCGGCGGCCGCGGTCTGGGCGCCGGCGATCAGCAATGCGGCCGCGCCGGCCGCCTTCGCAAACTTTCGCATGGGGAACCTCTCTCGGTCGTAAGGCGTCGGACCAATTGAAACCAATTCCGTGTATGCGCCGACGCTCTGACCCCATGATTCATCTCAATGACAGGGTGTCAACCATAGATAGAGGTCAATAGCGGTAATAATTGGTTGGTATTGGTTAGCAATGGTGCTATCCGATCGGGCGGCGGGCGCTATGGCGTTTCGCGGTCCGGGAAAAAGTCGTACCGTAATCCCGCCGCTTCGGGGGCGGCAGAACGGAGAGGAAGATTTTGGACGCCAAGATCGCCTGCCGGCGCGTCTGGAAACTGTATGGCAGGGACCCGGAAGGATTTCTGGCCGCGCATGGCGGCGATCCTTCGGACGGCGCCATCGTGGCCGACGGCTATATCCCCGCCGTGCGCCACGCGAGCCTGGAAGTGTTCCCCGGCGAAATTCTGGTCATCATGGGGCTCAGCGGCTCCGGCAAGTCGACGCTGGTCCGCTGCCTGTCCCGCCTGATCGAACCGACCGCCGGGGAAGTGCTGTTCGACGGCCAGGATCTGTTGAAGGTCCCCGCCCGCGAGCTGATCGAAATCCGCCGCCACAAGATGGGCATGGTGTTCCAGCACTTCGCCCTGCTGCCCCACCGGACGGTGCTGCAGAACGTCGCCTTCCCGCTGGAGGTGCAGGGCGTCGACCGCGCGACGCGCGAGCAGCGGGCGCTGGAGATCATCGAGCTGGTCGGGCTCAAGGGGCGCGACCGCTACTACCCGCGCGAGCTGTCGGGCGGCCAGCAGCAGCGCGTCGGCATCGCGCGTTCGCTGGCGGTGGAACCGGATGTCTGGTTTCTCGACGAGCCCTTCTCCGCGCTCGACCCGCTGATCCGGCGCGAAATGCAGGACGAGTTCCTGCGCCTGCAGACCATGCTGCGCAAGACGATCGCCTTCATCACCCACGATTTCGACGAAGCGATCCGGCTTGCCGACCGCATCGCGATCATGAACGAAGGCCGGATCGTGCAGATCGGCACGCCGGAAGAGCTGGTGACGCGGCCCGCCGACGACTATGTCGCCAACTTCACGCGCGACGTCGCCCGCGAAAAGCTGCTGACGATCGCTTCCGTCATGCAGGCGCCGGCGGTCGGTCAGCCGGTTTCCGACGGCACGGTGCGCCAGACCGACAAGGTGGCGGACGTCGCGCGGCAGATCGTCGGGAGCGAGCTTCCGCTGCGGGTCGCCGACGACAGCGACCGGATCGTCGGCGTGGTGAGCCGCGCCCGCGTCCTCGACATGCTGTTCTCCCGGGAGCCCGATTCGGGTGGCTGAGTCCGCGGTGCCGAACGGCGAGCTCGCGTTGCGCCGCTGGGTGGCCGGCACCGGGCAGTCCGGGCTCCGCGTCGCGCTCTTCCTGGTGGCGCCGTCGGTGCTCGTCCTGGCGCTCGGACCGTTCCTGCCGGACTGGCTGAGAATCGTCCCCCAGGAATGGTCGGCGCCGTTCGTCGGCTGGATCAACGCGGCGGTCGAAATCCTGCGCCGGGAGGAGATATTCGGCCTCTTCACCTTCCGGGACCTGACCCGGGCGATCGCCAACCTGATCGACTACCCGCTCGACTTCGTGGAGGCAATTCTGGTCGCCGGGTTCTCGGAGTCGGTTCCGGGCCTGCCCTGGATCGCGGTCACCGGGCTGGCGATCGTCCTCGGCTGGTATCTGCAGGGCCGCCAGCTCGGCGTCATCGCCGGGATCTGCTTCGCCTATATGGCGATCTTCGGCAAATGGGAACTGTCGATGGTCACCCTGTCGGTGGTCCTGGTGGCCGCGCCGATCGCCGGCGCGATCGGGGTCGCGCTCGGCATCGCGGCGTACAAGAGGCGCTGGTTCGAGACAGTGCTGTGGCCGATCCTCAACGTCATGCAGGCGCTGCCGCATTTTTCCTACATGATCCCGGTCGCAATTTTCATCGGCATCGGCCACAAGGCGGGCACGATCGCGACCATCATCTTCGCTTTCCCGGTGATGGCGCGGCTCACCCTGCTGGGGCTGAAGGGGGTGTCGCCGGAGGTGCGCGAGGCCGGCACCATGGCCGGCTGCACGAAGCGCCAGATGCTGTGGAAGGTCGAGCTGCCGGCGGCGCGGCCGACCCTGATGGTCGGCGTCAACCAGGTCATCATGCTCTGCCTGGCGATGGTCGTCCTCGCCTCCTTCGTCGGCGCCAAGGGGCTGGGTCACGATCTCCTCAACCGGCTGCGCTCGCTGTGGATCGGCCAGGCGCTGGAAATCGGCGTGGTGATCGTGTTCATGGCGATCATCCTCGACCGGCTGAGCCAGGCCTGGGCGCGGAAAGAACCGGAGCACATGCGGGAAGGTCCGTTCCACGTTCGCCATCCCTTCCTGACCGCCGGCGCCGCGGTCGTCGTCGTCTCCTATGTCATGGCGGCGTTCGTCCCGGCCTTGCAGCTCTGGCCGAAATCGCTGTCGATCACCACCGCGCCGCTGTGGGACGCGCTGATCGACGACATCATCGTCTACGCCTTCGACTATCTGGAGCTGATCAAGGACACGCTTCTGGTCCATGTCCTGATCCCGATGCGCGACCTTTACCTGATGCTCCCCTGGTCGGCGCTGCTGGTCTTCGCGGTGACCCTGGGATGGTATTACGGCGGCTGGCAAGTCGCCGGCATCCAGGCGCTGTTCGCCCTCTATCTTGCCTTTGCCGGGTTTTGGGAACGGACCCTGATCACCGCCTACATGGTCAGCTTCGCGGTGATCGTCTGCGTGATAATCGGGTCGATCGTCGGCATCTGGGCGGCGGCGGGGCCCAGGCGGACGAAGGTGGTGGAGCTGATCCTCGATACCTTCCAGACCTTCCCGTCCTTCATCTACCTCATCCCGGCGATCATGCTGTTCAGCGTCAACGACTTCGCCGCCATCATGGCGATCGTGATCTATGCGACGATCCCGACGACGCGGTTGACCATTTTCGGGTTGCGGATGGTGCCGCACGATATCGTGGAGGCAGCGATCACATCGGGCTGCACGCCGCGCCAGGTGTTGTGGAAGGTGCGGATGCCGCTCGCCTTCCCGGCGATCATGCTGGGCATCAACCAGACGATCATGTACGCGCTGTTCATGGTGGTGATCGCCGCCTTCATCGGCACCACGGATCTCGGCCAGGAGATTTTCCGGTCCAAGGCCGACAACAACGCGGGCAAGTCGCTGGTCGTGGGCCTGTGCATCGCCTTCATGGGCCTGATGGCAGACCAGCTGATCAACGCCTGGGCCCGGGAACGCAAGAAGCTGCTGGGGCTGGAATGACCGGCCGGGCGGGCGAACCGCCGCCGGTGCTACGGCTCAGTCGCTCCGGAACCGCCGCAACACGTTGTCGAGCATGCGCGATATGTTGTTGTCGAAGCCGTTATGGGGAAGGCTCCCGCAGAATGTGATCGAGCCGACCGAGAACACCGCGCCGCCGTTGGGCGTCTCGAAGAACACGATCTCGGAGCGGATGAGATCCCGGGTCGGCAGGCCGGGACGGTTGACGTAGTGGTTCAGCATCTCCTCCGGCACCAGCATGAAGGTGTCGTCCTGCTGCTGCGAGCGGGCGAGCACGAGGGCGTGCGGCGGCGATCCGAGGCTCGGGTCCAGCCAGTCTAGCTCGAAGCCGGCCGCCCCGCCGCCGCTCAGGCCGAAATCGCCGAGCGGCTCGTCGTCGTCGATGCCCTCGAAGATCCAGGCGGCGCGGGGGGCGCGGGGGGGGGGCGGGCGCCGGGAGGCGGGGGCGGGGCAGGGGCGGGGGGGGGGGGGCAGCCGCGGGTAGGCGGTGCCGTGAAAGTCGCCCTGGGCGATGAACCCCACCCCGGCGAGACGCTGGGGCGCGCGGCCGCTATTCCGCCACAGCCCGCCATAGCCGCCGTCGAAGGCGTTGTAGTACTCCCCGGGCTCGGCCGCCCAGGCGCGGATTCCGGTCTCGCCGCGGCGGATCTCGACCGCGCCCGGCAGCGCCGCATTCACGGCGACGCGCCAGTAGAACCCGTTGCCGCCGAGATACATCAGGCGGCCGCCCCGTTCGGTGTACCCGGCGAGCGCGTCGAGCGAGCCCGGGGTGTGGTATTCCGGGTGGGAGCCCGTCATCACCACCTTGTACCGTGCGATCGCGCCGACGCCGTCCGCCTCCAGATCCTCGTCCGTTATGACGTCGAATTCGTGGCCGAGCGCGTCGAGCCAGGCGAGAAGATGGGTGTCGGCGGGGAAGTGGCGCAGGCAGGAGCCGCCCAGGGGATCGGCGTAGGCGCAGTACCCGGAGCGCTGGTTGAGGATCGGGCGCAGCCGCGACGAATAGGCGACCCCGCTGCCGTCGCTATGGCGGTTATAGGTCGAGATCCCGTATTCGGGATGCTCGTCCGGCGTCCACGGGCGCGCCCCCCAGCGCGCGACCTGCCCGCGATAGGCGTCGTCGACATTGCCGCGGGCGAAGTTGGCGTAGACGGTGTAGGTGAAGGCGGGGATGAGCACGCAGGCGCTCGATTGCGCCCGGCCCGGCGCCGCGCGCACAAAGAAGGGGATCATGTCCTCGTCGTCGCCGCTCCGCAGGCGTACCGCGTACACGCCGCTCCTGAAGTCCTCGGGCACCTCGAAGCTGAAATCGGTCTCCCAGAGACAGTCGTAGAGGTCGTCGTCGTGAAAGTGGATCGCGGCGTACTGGTCCGGGGCGTGGCGCCAGCACATCTCCTCGCCGGTCCAGCCCGAGCCCTTCATCGCGCGCGCCGGCAGGTTGACGGTCTCGCCGTGCATCGCGTGCGGGCCGGTGTCGAGGATGCGCGCGGAGGACATCTCCCGCGAGAAGTCCCACGCGGCGAGCAGATCCGCGACGGACCCCGCGCCGGGCTCTTCCCCCGCGACGCGGAATGCCGCGTCCGGGTCGAGGGCTGCCGCCACGATCCGCGGCGCTTCGAGCTTGCCATTGTAGTGGTCGCCGGGCGGCGAGCCCGCCCGCGCCGCGAACACCAGATCGCCGCTCCCGGCGCATCCCCCCTCGAATGTCGCGGCGGCGGTGGCGGAGCCCGAATCGTCGACCGTCATGGCAGGCGCCATGGCGAGCTGGCCGACGCGGACCTCCCCCGCCCCGGCGTCGAAGGCGAGGAAGACCCGGTACCAGGCGCGGGCACGCAGCGCCTTGCCGGTGTCGAGGACCACCGTCCCGGTGCCGTCGCTCAGCGTAGCGGCGAGCGAGCCGGTCTCGCCGATCTCCAGGGCGAAGCCGGCACCGGTGGCGTCATCGACACGCGACACCAGACCCTGCCGGCGGGAAAGACCGGGCAGGGTGGGCCAGATGGTGGCGGTCACGGTGAAGCTCTCGAGCGCATCGAGCGGCGCGGCGGCGGCGACGCGTGCCCAGGAGCCGTTGTGGATCGGCTGCACCCGCGACGGATAGCGGCCGGCGAAGGCGGCCTCGACGGGGTGCTCGCGGATGCCGGGACCGGCCGGGTTGGGATCGCCGCAGACGACGCGCACCAGTCGCGCCTCGTAATCCTCCGGCGCGGTCGAGGACACCTTGAAGGCGATGGATTGGCCGGGCGCTACCGAATAGCGGTCGGCATAGCCGGTGATCGGAAGCATCTCGCGTCTCCAGGGTGCCGGGGCCGTGCCGCCATCGGCGGGGCAAACGCGCCGACGGCGAACCCGTCGTCGCACCTGCGAGACCGCCCCCGGCAGGCTGAAAAGCGTATTGAAATACCCGCAAGACCGCAAATCGGACCCGTTGCCGATGGCGGCGCACGCGGTGGAGGCGGCGGCGGCGGCCAAACTGTGAGGTGATTGCCGTCGCGGAACATAATATGATTTCCCCGTTGACTTCCATCGTGGGCGACCGCCGTCATATGAAAGCTGGCCGCGCGCCGGCCGGGCGGCGCTGCGGGCGCCAGGCCGCCATGGATTCGATCGAACGCTGGAGAGGTCGCAGGATGACCAAGATCACGGACGATATGAAGGACATCATCAGCCGCGCCATCCTTTCGTTTGTCGCGACCGTCAACGAGGACGGCACACCGAACCTGTCCCCGAAAGCATCGCTCAAGGCGCATGGCGACAAGCTGTTCTTCGCGAACATGGCCTCACCGAACACGATCAGGAATCTGCGCGCCAATCCGGCCATCGAGATCAATGTCGTCGACGTTTTCTCGCGCCGCGGCTACCGGTTCCGAGGCACGGCCGAAATACTGCCGCCCGGGACCGACGACTATCGGGCCATCGCCGAATGGGTTTGGGAGATCAACGGCAGGGAATACCCCGTCCATCAGGTGGTGCGGATCGAAGTCGAAGACGCCAGGCCCGTTCTGTCGCCAGCCTACACGTTCGGCGACGCGGACGAGGCGCAGCTGCGCACCGCGTACATGCCCAAATATGGCGTGCGGCCGCTGGACTCAGGGTGATATTGGGCGCCGAAATCAAACGGCCGGCAACGACGACAGGCGTTCGGTCGCCGGGCCAAGTCGCCGGCGCGGCGAATTCGAGGTTGAAGCCGCCAGTCAAGGCCTGACAAGGGGCTCGCGCGATGCCGTCAAGAAAGTCCATCTCCGCCGAGGCCGACTTCGATGCCGTTGTCGTCGGCGCGGGTTTCGCTGGCGTCTATCTCGTCTACCGCCTGCGGGCGCTCGGTCTTTCGGTCCGGTTGTACGAGGCAGCGCCGGGGGTCGGCGGGACCTGGTATTGGGACAGGTATCCCGGTGCCGCCTGCGACATCGAGAGCCTGGAATATTCCTATTCCTTTTCCGAGGACCTGCAACGGGAGTGGTCCTGGAGCCGACGCTTCGCGCGCCAACCGGAAATCCTCGCCTACATCAACCACGTCGTCGACAGGTTCGACCTGCGCCAGCACATGCAGTTCGAAACGCGCGTGCT
Source organism: Defluviicoccus sp. bin129 (assembly GCA_002239065.1). Lineage (GTDB taxonomy): Bacteria > Pseudomonadota > Alphaproteobacteria > MPNO01 > MPNO01 > MPNO01. The sequence goes on from MPNO01000002.1 coordinate 31,927, forward strand.
GTCCGCCGCCTTCGATGGCGGCACGGCGCTATGGCGTGTCACGACCGATCGGAGCGGCGAGGTAACCGCCCGCTTCGCGGTGATGGCGGTTGGCTACATGTCGACGCCGAAGGCGGACGAAATCGACGGTCTGGATCGCTTCGCGGGCGAGCTATACCGGACCTTCGATTGGCCCGACCGGGCGGTCGAATTCGCCGGAAAGCAGGTCGGCGTGGTCGGTACCGGACCGTCGGGCATTCAGTGCATTCCGGTGATCGCGGAGCAGGCGGAAACCCTCACGGTGTTTCAGCGCACGCCGAACTTCAGCGTTTCGGTTCAAAACGGCCCCATGGACTCCGGCTATCAGGAAAGGATCAAGGCGACCTATCACGAGGTTCGGCGCAAGGAACGCAATTCCGAGTGCGGCATCGACATCTGGATGGATGCCCTGAAAATTCCGACAACCGCCGTGTCCGCCGATGAGATGGAGGCTGAGTTCGAGCGGCGCTGGGAAGCGGGCGGGCTGTACCTGCTGACCTCCTACACCGACATCCTGTTCGATCCCGAGGCCAACGCCAGGGTCGCCGAGTTCGTGCGTAGGAAGATTCGCGCAAAGATCGACGACCCGGAATTGGCCGAGTTGCTCGTACCGAAGGGCTACGCGTTCGGCAGCCGGCGCGTATGCACCGACAGCAATTACTTCGAGACCTTCAACCGTCCCAATGTGAAGCTGGTCGACATCCGTTCCTCGCCGATCGCCGCTGTCGAGGAGACGGGGCTGCGCACGGGAGACCGGCTCCATGAGCTGGACATGCTCGTCCTGGCGACGGGTTTCGATGCGCTGACCGGCGCCCTGGAGAGGATGGATATCCGCGGTCGTGACAACGAAGCCCTGCGGGATCGTTGGGCGAACGGACCGCTCACCAATTTCGGCATGATGACCGCGCGGTTTCCGAATTTCTTCATGGTGGATTGTGCACACCATCCTTTCACTTCGTACAACACCGTGCCCGGGGTTGAGTTTCAAACCGAATGGGTGACGGATCTGATCGAACATATGCGGCGCAACCTGTTCCGCACCGTTGAACCCACCCGCGACGCGGAACGGTGGTACACCGATCACTTGCAGGAGGTGGGGGCAAGAACTCTGCTCGCCGACGGCGACAACTGGTACAACGGCGCCAACGTTCGGGGAAAACTGCGGGTTCTTCGCAGCTACTATGGCGGCTTTCAGTCGTACAAGAAGCTGGTTCTGGATTCGGTCGCCCAAGGCTATGCAGGGTTCCGGTTCCAGGATATGTAGTGGAGGCAGCCGGTTGATTCTCCCCCATGGGATGGTCCACCCTCGGGTTTGCGACCGGGGGGGACCGACGATGGCAAGGAAGCACCACAAGCCGGGGGAGATCGTGAGTCTGCTGCGGCGGGAGATCCGGAAATCGCACTCCCGATGGTCGTCGAATCGGCGAATGCCCGTATTCGCGGGCGCCTCGGGCGCGACGATACGAGGCTTGCGGGCGCGATGCGCGATGACGGGTGGGGTCCATCGGGTCGTCGGGGCCGTTGCTTGACCGCGGGCACAAGCTGCCTGAGGATTGGCTGGCGAGGACGGCGCAGGGGAGCGGCGGCGATGACCGCGGGCCATCGAAAGAGCTACGAGGATCGGCTCGGCGACGGGCTCGAGATCGTGCTGGGCAACGGAGCCGAGGACCTCGCGGCGATCGCCGAGGGTCTCAACGCGATCGGCGTCACGGGTCCCCGCGGCGAGCACTGGACAGGCACGCTGCTCGCCGCCGAGTTCGCCCGTCTCGCCGCGGCGGCCTGACGGCCGGAGTTGGAGACGCCGTGAGCGAGACCCGTTCGAGCCGGACCGAAGGCCCCGTCGGGGACAGGCTCGCGGACGGGCTGCTCAATCTCTGGTATCTGGTGGCGGAGGCCCGGGACATCGGCTTCGAGCCGGTCGGGCTCAAGCGGCTCGGCCAGGACCTTGTCGTCTGGCGCGACGGCGAGGGCAAGGTGAACGCGATCGCCGACCGCTGCCCCCATCGCGGGGTCCGGCTGTCGCGGGGCCGCGTCCGCGACGGCGACATCGCCTGCGCCTATCACGGACTCCGGCTCGACGGGAACGGCGTGATCACGGCGGTCCCGCCGACGCCGGACTGTCCCTTCGTCGGGCGGAAGGCCGTGCGCAGCTACCCGTGCCGGGAGTTCAAGGGCGCAATCTGGGTCTATTTCGGGGACGAGGAGCGCCGGGACCCGCCGGAGATGATCCTGCCGGAGGAGTTCGTTTCCGACGATTGGTCGTCCTTCCTGTTCACCCAGTCGTGGCGGTGCCACTACCAGACGGTGCTCGACAACCGGCTCGACCCGATGCACGGCTCCTACCTCCATGCCGAGAGCTACACGCTCGCCCACGGCAACAAGCAGGACCGGCTCGGGATCGAGCCCACCGCGCTGGGCTTCGTCGTCCGGCGCGAGAACCAGATCGGCGTCAACATCGACCGCACCGAGCTGTTCCACCACCGCGACAACAACATCTGGATCCAGACCGAGATCCCCTACCCGGCCTCCGGCGGCGGCGGGTTCTTCAGGATCGGCGGCTTCGTCACGCCGATCGACCGCGAGTCCTGCCTGTTCTGGGTTTTCCGCTCGCAGCGCTCTACGGGCTGGCGTCGGGAAATGTGGCGTTTCCTGTACCGCAACCGGCTGGAGGGACGTCACCTCGACGTGCTCGACCAGGACCGCGAAATGCTGGAATCGGTCCAGCGAGACGCTGCCGGGGAAGAGTGGCTGCTGCAGACCGATATCGGCGTGAGCCGCATGCGCCGCGTGCTGCGACAGGTCGCCGAGAGCCAAGTCGCCGCGACGGCTGCCGCCTGAGGCGGCGATGGAGATCGCCTTCATCGGGCTGGGCCGCATGGGCGCGCCGATGGCGCTCAACCTCCTGGCCGCCGGCCATGCGCTCCATGTCCACGATATCGACCCGAGGGCGGAGGAGAGCGTTCTCGCGGCCGGCGCCCGGCGCGCGCCGGGCCCCGCGGCGGCGGCGCGGGTGGCGGAGGCGGTGATCTCGAGCGTCCCGGGCCCGGCCGAGGTCGACGCCGTGATGACCGGCGAGGATGGCGTGCTGGCCGCCGCCCGCGAGGGCCTGCTGGTGATCGAGACCTCGACCATCGGGCCCGGGCAGAGCCGCGACCTGGCCCGCCGCTTCGCCGAGCGCGGAGCGGACTATGTCGACGCTCCGGTCAACCGGATCGCCGCCGACGGCGCGGCGCGGCGCGACATGACGATCATGGTGGGTGGCGACGCAAACGCGTTCGCTCGGGCGCGGCCGGTTCTCGAATGCCTCGGCGACAGGATCCACCATGTCGGCCCGACCGGGACGGGAAACGCCGTCAAGCTCCTCAACCAGATGATCTACCTGTCATGCGTCGCGGTGTTCTGCGAGGGGCTGGCGCTGGGCCAGCGGCTCGGCGTGCCGCGCGAAACGCTGCTCGCCATCTTCGAGACCTCGGCCGCGGGACATGCGACGATCGGAGACACACACGCCCGGATCGCGGCCGGCGACGAGAGTCCCGGCTTCGCCGTCGACCGGGTGCTCAAGGATTTGGGACTTGCGGATGCGCTCCGCGCCGAGGCGGAGTTTGCCGCGCCGGGGTTCGCGGCAGCGCTCGCCGCCTACCGCCGCGCGTCGGAGGCCGGCTACGGCGCCGCCGACATGACCGTGCTCCGCCGCCTGCTCGCGGAACCTGGGCCCGAAGCCTGACGCGCCCACCCCCCTGCCCTTCCCGGTCCTTCGCCTCGCGCGCCGACCGCTCGCGGACACCCGGCCGGCGCTTGACGGCGTCCAAGATGCACGGATAGTGTTCGAAGGCTTGGTGCGTCGGTCGGCAAGGCTGGAGAATTGCCGGGGAATCCGGTGCGATCCGCGGATCGGGTCCGGGGCCCCGCGACAGGACGGAGAACCGCATGATTGCTCAGACACGAAGCCGGGTTCTGGCCTCGACGAACCTCGTGGCCATCGCGCTCTGCGCGTTTATCGGTCTGGCGATCGTGACGCTCGCCGGTCACGCGCAGACCTCCGCGCTGCACGACGCCGCGCACGACACGCGCCACGCGGCCGGCTTCCCCTGCCACTAGGGCGATGTTCCAGCGCATACTGGTCGGCGGTCTGTTCGCCGGCTTCGCGGCCGGGCTGATCGCCGCCCTGCTGCAGCTCGTCTTCGTGCAGCCGGTGCTGCTCCAGGCCGAGCTCTACGAGGGTGGCGGGCTCGCCTATCCGGCCGCGGCGGGGTCGGCGGCGGCAGCGGCGGAGACCGGCGGCATCGAGCCGCTGCGCGACGGTCTCAGCGTGCTGTTCACCACCCTGCTCTATACCGGCTACGCGCTGGTGCTCACCGCGGCGATGGCGCTCGCCGCCGAGCGCGGCATCCGGATCATCGCGCGCCAGGGGCTGGTCTGGGGCATCGCCGGCTTCGTCTCGGTGCAGCTTGCCCCCGCCTTCGGGGTGCCGCCCGAGCTGCCGGGTTCGGCGGCGGCGGAGATCGATTTGCGCCGGGTCTGGTGGTTCGGCACCGTCGCCGCGACCGCGGCCGGGATCGGGCTCGCCGCCTTCGGCAGGGGGTGGACGATGCGGGGCCTCGCCGTGGCGCTGATCCTCGCCCCCCATGTCATCGGCGCGCCGCAACCGGCGAGCTTCGCCGGGCCGGCGCCGCCGGAGGTCGGCAGCCTGTTCGCCGCCCGGGCGCTCGGCACCGGCCTCGCCTCCTGGGCGCTGCTCGGCCTGCTCGCGGCGTATTTCTGGATCCGCGAGGGCAAGCGGATGGAGAATACCGCGCGCACCGCCTGAGCCCGGGCCGCGCAACGCCGGGGCATCTCCGTCCGCCAATTTGAATGTCGTTGAACGGACCCCCGCCAGGGGATAACATCGAATGACGATCGCCAATGAGGGATCCTCGATCATGGCAGACGATCACACCCATAACGAGCCTCCGTCCGACACGGCGATGCGTGTGAAGGCCCTGGAGACGCTGCTCACCGAAAAGGGTCTTCTCGATCCGGCCGCCATCGACGCCCTGGTGGAGACCTACGAAACCCGGATCGGCCCGCGCAACGGCGCCAGGGTGGTGGCCCGGGCGTGGACCGACCCGGACTACCGGCAGAGGCTGCTGGAGGACGGCACCAAGGCCATCGCCGAGCTCGGCTTCAGCGGCGTGCAGGGCGAGGACATGGTCGTCGTCGAGAACACCGGAGACGTGCACAACATGGTCGTGTGCACGCTCTGCTCCTGCTACCCGTGGCCGACGCTCGGCCTGCCGCCCATCTGGTTCAAGAGCGCGCCCTACCGGGCCCGCGCGGTGATCGATCCGCGGGGTGTCCTGAAGGAGTTCGGCGTCGAGCTGTCCGAGGACGTCGAGCTGCGGGTCTGGGACAGCAACGCGGAGCTCCGCTACCTGGTGCTGCCGCAGCGCCCGGCCGGCACCGAGGGGATGAGCGAGGACGAGCTGGCGGAGCTGGTGAGCCGCGATTCGATGATCGGCACGGCGCTGGCCGACGCGCCCGCCGGCTAGCCGGTCCCGAGGGGAGCCAAGCGATGAACGGAATACACGACATGGGCGGCATGCAGTGCATGGGCCCGATCGAGCGCGAGGAGAACGAGCCGGCGTTCCACGAGACCTGGGAGGGCCGGGTCTTCGGCATGTTCTTCACCAACTTCGCGGAAGGCCATTTCAACGTCGACATGTTCCGCCACGGCATCGAGCGGATGGGCCCGGCGGAGTATCTGGAGACCTCGTATTACGAGCACTGGCTGCACTCTTTCGAGACGCTGCTGGTGGAACGCGGCGTGCTGGCCGAGGGCGAGCTCGAAGAGAAGATCGCGAGCCTTCGCGAAGCGGGAGGTTGACGATGCCAGCTCTCACACCGGAAATCGTACCGGGTCTCGTCGCCGGCGGCGCGTCATGCCGGATGGATGCGGAAATCGCCCCGAGGTTCAAGGTGGGGGACAGGGTGACGGCGCGCATCGTGAACCCGATGTCGCATACTAGGCTGCCGCGCTACATCCGGGGCAAGACCGGAACCGTCGCGCGCGACCACGGCGTTTTCGCCCTGCCCGACAGCTCGGTATGCGGCGTCCACAGCGACCCGCAGCACGTCTACAGCGTGCGCTTCGAGGCGGACCATCTGTGGGGCGAGCACGCGAACGCGAATTCGAGCCTGTATATCGACCTCTTCGACGTTTACATCGACCCTGCATGAGCGACGCGGACCCGGCTCGCGACCTGCCGCGCCTCCCCTGGGAATCCGAAGACGGGCCGGTCTTCAGGGAGCCCTGGGAGGCGACCGCGTTCGCCATGGCGGTCCGGCTGTCGGAGGCGGGGAAGTTCACCTGGACCGAGTGGGTCGAGTACCTCTCGGCGGAGGTCGCCGCGGCGAAGGAACGGGGCGATCCCGATCTCGGGGATCGCTATTACGAGCACTGGCTGGCGGCGCTTGAAAGGCTGGTGATCGACAAGGGCCTGGGAACGGAGCCGGAGCTTGCCGCGCTCAAGCATGACTGGACCGAGGCGACCGTCCACACGCCGCACGGCCAGCCGATCGAGCTGAAGAAGCGCACGCCCGCCGACTGACCGGCTACCTCTCCTCCTGGCGTTCCCGCCAGTCCCCCACCCCCTCGAAGGCGGCGGCGGCGCGGTAGATCGTCGCCTCGCGCCACTTGCCTGCGACCAGCATCATCCCGACCGGCAGCCCGTCGCTCATCCCGCACGGAATCGACATGGCGGGGTGCCCGGTCACGTCGAACGGCGACGTGTTGGGCAGCATCTCGAAGGCGCGCTGGCAATAGAGGGCGAGCGGCGCGTCGTCGGGCGGCAGCGGGGTCGCCTTCATCGGCAGGGTCGGCATGAGCAGGAGATCGCAGCTCTCGAACGCCCGGTCGTAGTCGGCCTGGAGCCTGCGGGCGAGGTTCTGCGCCTTGGCATAGTAGTGCCCGCCGGAATGCCTGAGGTGGTACTGGCCGATCAGCATGCAGATCTTGAGCGTGTCGGAGAGATCGTCCGCGCCGCGCCGCCAGCCCGCGTGGTAGTCGAGCAGCGACGTGGTGTACATCCCCTTCCAGCCGGTCCCCATGCCGTTGCCGAGCATCATCTGGTTGGTCAGCCCCTCGACGGCGATCGGCGTCCAGATCGCGGGACCGTCGAGATGGGCCGGGACGGAGACCTCCTCGACCGAGGCGCCGAGCCCCTTGAAGACCTCGGAAGCGGCCCGCACCGAGGCGTCCACGTCGGGCTCCGAGGACGCATGTCCGAACCCCTCCGTCACGACGCCGATCCGCAAGCCTTCCGCGCCCCGCCCGACGGCGGCGACATAGTCGTCGACCTGCGGGTCGTATTGCCGCGGGTCGAGGCCGTCGGGACCGGCGATCGCCTGCAGCATGGCGGCGTTGTCGCGCACGTTCCGGGTCATCGGCCCGGTGTGGTCGATGGTGGTCTCGATCGGCATCACCCCGGTATAGGGGACCAGGCCATGGGTCGGCTTCAGGCCGTAGCAGCCGCTATAGGAGGACGGGATCCGGATCGAGCCGCCCTGGTCGCCGCCGATCGCCATGTCGACCTCGCCGCCCGCCACCAGCGCCGCCGAGCCCGACGAGGAGCCGCCGGCCGAGTAGCCGGGCCTGTGCGGGTTCTGCACCTGGCCGTGAGCGCTGGTATGGCTGCCGCCGGACAGGCAGAAATACTCGCAATGCGCCTTGCCGAGGATGGTCGCGCCGGCGTCGAGCAGGCGGGTGGCGATGGTCGCGTCGACATCGGGCGTGTAGCCCCGGAGCGTGGATGCGCCGTTCATCATCGGCACCCCGGCGAGGCAGACATTGTCCTTGAGCGCGACCGTCCGGCCCGACAGGGGCCCGCCCGCCGCGCCGCGGATCTCCGTCCTCACATACCAGGCGTTGTAGGGGTTGTCCTCGGCCGGGGGGTGGCTGAACTCGCCGCGCGGATACTTCACCGGCGGCAGGTTGTCGGGCATCGCATCGACCGCGTCATAGGCGTCGAGCGTGCCCTGCATCACGTCGAGGAAGTCCTGGATACGGTCGTCGGCCATGGTCATGCTCAGCTCCGCGACGACTTCCTTGAGCTCGGCGTGTGTCGGTCTCCGTGCTGTCATGTCCGCAACCCTCCCTTCGAGAACAGAGCCGCCTATCCGGCCAGATTTTCGGTCCGAAGGCAAATCGCCACCCGCCGGGCCGGCCCCGGCTTCGGTGGTTGCCCGATCCCCCGGCCGAAGCGTAGCCCCGCTTCGCGGGCATGGTGTGGGCGCGGGGCGGTTGGCATAGCGGCCGGACGCGGCGGAAGGTCCGATCCGGCATTCGCCGTCAGTCGATATTCGCCGTTTCTTCGGGCGTCTTGGCGAACCGCATATCCATCAGCCTCGACGGCGTGCGCGCAATGATGACCCTGGCCGGCGACCCGGCTCGCAGCCTCGTCATGGCGCTCGGCATTTTCCCGATGCTGGCGGCGGGTGCCGTGCACTCCCGGGCGGAGATCGCCGACCGCGCCGTCGCCCGGGCCGACGATGCCTTCGAGCCCGACGATCGGCTCTTCGAAATCCGGACGGGACGGCACGGACCGGGGAACCGCGACCCTCGCCGGAAGCTGATCCGCGCAGAAAGCATGCTCGGCTATCGGCACACGGCGTTCCCGGTTTTCTCTACGGATTGGCGACGCGGTTCCTTTTCCGTCAGCGTTTCGAGAAAGGCGACGAGATCGGCCCGTTGGCGCGCGCTCAGGTCCAGGCGGCGCAGAATCCGTTCGCCTGCGGCGTGCAGCCGTTCCTCGTCGATCGTCGAATAGTGGCGGGCGACGTCGGCGAGCGTCTCGTGGCTGCCGGCATGCATGTAGGGCGCGGTGAGCGCCACGTTGCGCAGGCCCGGCACCCGGAACTCGCCGAAATTGCTCTGGCGCAGGCGGACATGGCGGGTCTTGGCGGCGGTGGAGCGCCGCGCATCGTCGTTGAAGCGGCCCAGCAGGGTGTAGGGGCTCCGGCGCAGCTTGCGGATGCCGCCGTGCCGGCCGGGATCGACCCGGCCGGGTTCGACGAAATGCGGCACGCCGGCATCGGCGAACTCGCCGTTGGTGAAGGCCGGGCCGAAATGGCAGAAGGTGCAGTTGCCCCGGCCGACGAACAGGCGCAGGCCGCGCTTGGCGGCGGCGGGATAGCGGGCCCGGCCGGCCGCATCGCCGCGCGCGAGCGCGTCGCGGAAATCGTCGAACGGCGCGCGGCCGGTGACCCGGGTTTCCAGGAACGCCGCCAGCGCCTTGCCGAGATCGACGAATATCCGCGCGTCGTCCGCGCCCGGCGCCGCTCCGAAAGCGCGCCGGTATCCGCAGGAAAGCCGCCGGTCGGAGCGGACCAGCCGCGCCGCCCCGCCGGGGCCGACACCCATTTCGCGCGCATCGAGCAGGGGCCGCAGGTTTTGCGCCCACAGCGAGTCCTGCGCGCCGTCCCAGCCGAACCAGCGGTTGAACCCGAGGTTGAACAGGCCGGGCGCGTTGCGGTCGACGATCCGCTGCCCGCGGCTGCGCGGCAGGCCGTCGGTCCAGGTCCGGTCCGGCCTGTGGCAGGTCGCGCAGGAGACCGCGCCCGAGGTCGACAGGCGCGGTTCGAAGAACAGCGCCCGGCCGAAGGCGATGGCGGCGGGCTTGCCGGAAACCCGGTTGCTGGGATCGGGCAGCAAAGCCGGCGGCCACGGCCCGTGGCGCAGGATCCGGCGCTCTTCCTCGGCCGTGAAGTCGAGCGCCGGCGCCGGCGCGGCGATGCCGGAAAGCATGCAGATCGCGATTGCAAGTCCCGGCAGCCGGGCGGCGACGGAAGCGCCTGGGCGCCGGGGCGTCACTCCGGCACCGTTTCGGCGGTCAGCTTGTCGCGGCCCGCCGCGCCGCGGACATGCAGAATCAGCTGCCAGCGCCCCGGCATGTGGAACATCAGGCCCTCGGCCTTTCCGGACAGGCCGTCCAGGGTCACCGCGGGCCGGTAGTTCATGCCGTGCCGGTGGTCCGGCATCCAGCCGCGCACCCCGACCCGGCCGACCGGCGGCCCGCAGAGATGGAAACGGATGGAAAAATGCGCGCCGACCGGGATGGGGGCGGGTTCCGATCGCCACCATGCGGTCCACGTCTCGCCGGCGATGCTCGCGCCGCCGGTCCAGCCCTCCGGACGGGGGCAGGCCGCCGCCTGGCCGACCGCGAGCACGAGCGCGGCCGCCAGCACCGGTCCGCCGAGGCGCCACCGGGCCATCGCACCTAGCGCAGCTGCGCCAGATGCGGCCGGATCATCGCCTCGCCGTTGCGCCAGGCGATCTTTTCGGCGAGGCCGCGCGGCAGGTCGGTCAGCCATTGCCGGGTCCAGTCGGCGTGCTCGGCGATATAGTGCCAGCGTTCCGGCGTGAAGGTGTCGGTGCCGACCATGACGCGGTCCGAGAAGGCGGCGAACAGGCCGCGCCAGTCGTCGTCGACCCGGCCGTCATGGGCGTGTTCGCTGCGGAAGGCCAAATCGGTCCACAGATTCGCGTGCTTCCCGAGCATCGGGCCGACGATGTCCGGATCGACGAAGCCGGCATGGGCCCAGAGCACCCGCGCTTCCGGCCATTGGGCGAAGATGTCGTCGACCGCGCCGGCGTCCGAATGGGCGTGCAGGAGAAGATTGTGCCGCCGCGCGAGCTCGATCATGCGCCGCGGCACCGCCTTGTCGGTCTGCGCGGCGTAGAGGTGGAACTCGCCGACCGCGACCCACCTGAAACGCATCAGACGGTCCTCGAGGAAGTCGACCACCGACGGATCGTCGACCCAGCTGTTGATCTCGCCGCGCCGGCGGTAGGGGCGCAGGCTGGGCAGGACAAGGCCCGGCGCCGCGGCGTGGAGCGCCCTTGTGCCGGCGTCGCCCGAGCTCGACACCAGCGCCCGCTTCAGCCCCGCCTTCCGCAGAATGGCGACGGCTTCGCTCGCGGAAAGGCGCTCCGCGGCGTCGTGGCTGAAATGGATATGGGCGTCGAAGATCGGCATCGGCGCGCCGGCGGCGCGGGCCGCCCCGGGCAGCAGCGCCGCGGCGGTCGAGGTCGCGAGAAAGCGACGGCGCGAAATCATGGCGTCCAGCCCCCCTTGAGCGGTCCGGATCGAATGTCGGTCGAGCGCCGTCCGGACATGCCCCCGATGCTGGACCACCGGTTCCGGGAAAATCCCGCTCATCCGCCTCGGGACCGGCATTCCGGCCCCGCCGCAACGGCCGGCTCGACCGGGACATTCGGGCCGATCGAGCCGTGCGGACGAACCTCGTCGCAATCCGTTCGCCGCGCCCCACAGCTGGATCGTGCATCCTCCAGGCCCAAAAGCCAAGAGCCGTTCAGCTTTCCAGTGTCAGGACAGGGGCCGGCCCGCGCCGGTATGCTAGGCTCCGCCTCATGGCCTTCGACGACCTCAGGGACTATCTCGCGGTACTCGAGCAGCGCGGGCTGTTGCGCCGGGTGCGCGAAACGGTCGATCCGGAATGGGAGATCGGCTGTCTGGTCAAGTGGGCGTTCCAGGGCCTGCCCGAGGACGAACGCTTCGGCCTGTTCTTCGAGCACGTCGCGGGCAGCGACATCCCGGCCGTGACCGGCGCGCTCGGCGCCTCGACCGAGGCCTATGCCACGGCGCTCGGCGTCGAGCCCGACGAGATCAACGCCAAATGGGAGCGCGCGCTGCGCAACCCGGTGCCGCCGGCCCGCGTCGACGAGGCGCCGTGCCAGGAGGTGGTGCACGAGGGCGGCGCGGTCGATCTGTCCCTGCTGCCGATCCCGGTCTGGACGCCGGGCAAGGACGCCGGGCGCTACATCACCACGATCGTCGCCACGAGCGACGCCGAGACCGGGGTCCAGAACCACGGCGTCTACCGCACCCTCGTGACCGGACGCGACCGGCTGGTCTGCAACCTCTCGCCGGGACGGCAGGGGCGGCTCTGCTGCGAGAGCCATCACGCGCTCGGCCGACCGGCGCCGATCGCCTTCGTCATCGGCGCGGAACCCGCGGTCTATCTCGCGGCGGTCACCAACTTTCCGATCGGCGTCGACGAGGCGACGCTCGCCGGCGGCCTCAAGGAGGCGCCGGTCGAGACGGTGCGCGCGCGGACCGTCGACCTCGACGTGCCGGCCCGGGCCGAGATCGTGATCGAGGGGCTGGTCTATCCGGGCGAGACGGCGAAGGAGGGGCCATTCGGCGAGTTCGCCGGCTATATGGGGCCGGTGTCCGACCGGCCGGTCGTGCGGGTCACCGCGATCACCCACCGCCGGGACCCGATCTTTTACGGCATCGCGAGCCAGATGCCGCCGAGCGAGAGCACGCTGATGCAGAGCCTCACCAACGCCGGCGCGCTACGCAAGGTGCTGCGCCACGACCTCGGCGAGCGCGGCGTGGAAGACGTCCATATCGACCTCACCTTCGGCGGTCTGCTGGCGCATGCGATCGTCGCGATGCGCCCGCGCGTCGCGGGCGATGCGCAGCGGATCGGGCGGATCGTCGCCGCCATCGCGCCGGTCAAGCGGGTCACCGTGGTCGACCACAATGTCGACATCCGCGATCCGCTGCATCTCGACTGGGCGATGAACGCCCATTTCGACCCGGCGCGCGATACCGTCCTGATCGATAACGTGTTCGTGCCGATGTATATGGACCCGTCGGTCCGGGTGCGCGGCGGCAACACCGATCCCGGCAGCAAGATCGTCGTCGACGCGACCCGCAGCATCGACGCGGGCGAGCTGTCGATCCCCTCGCGCCCGCTGATGGAGAAGGCGCTCGGAAGCTGGCGCAAGGCCGGGCTTCCGGAATTCGAGATCCCGAAACGGCTGGCCTTCCGTCTCGACGACGCGTGAGACGCAGTTCCCGGCGCCGGCGCGGTCCCGACACGGATCCGGCCCACCGCCGTCTGGACGGCGCGGCCTGCATCGTTGCCCGCGTTTCGACCGGTGCCTAAACTCGGGCCTTCGTTCGAGCCGCGCATGTTCACCGATTGAGGGCGCGATGGATACCGTTGTCGAGCCTCGGGGCCGGGTCGTCGATGTCGACGGTCTGTCGATGCATTGCCTCGACTGGGGCGACCCGGCGAAGCCGGCGATCGTGCTGCTGCACGGGCTGCGCGGCCATGCCCATTCCTGGGACGACGTCTCGTCGGCGCTGTGCCGCGATCTCCGGGTGCTCGCGCTGGATCAGCGCGGCCGCGGTCTGACCGACTGGGCAAGCGACGGCGATTACGGCGTCGATGCCTTCGTCGGCGACCTCGTGGGGTTCCACCGCGCGCTGGGTCTCGAAAAATTCATCCTGATGGGCCATTCCATGGGCGCGCGCAACGCCATGGCCTTCGCCGGCCGGCACCCGCACATGCTGGAAAAACTCGTGCTCAGCGAGTTCGGCCCCGAGATCAATCCGGTGGGCGCGCAGCGGATCGGCAAGGAACTGATCGACGTGCCGGAGGAATTCGACACCCTCGACGATGCGATCGCCTATATGGCGCAGTTCAATCGCTATGCCTCGGAAGCGGTCATGCGGCGGCGCGAGCGCCACGCCACCCGGGAGCTGCCGAACGGCAGGATCGGCTGGCGCTACGACATCGAGATCCGCGCGGCGCGGCGCCGGGGCGACCCGGTCGCGCCGCTCGATTTGTGGCCGGCCTTGCCGCAGATCGCCTGCCCCACCCTGGTCGTTCGCGCGTCGGAAACCGATATCCTCGACCGCGACGTCGCCCGGAGGATGATCGAGACCTTGCCCGACGGCCGGCTGGTCGAGATCGAACGCGCCGAACACATGGTGTTCGAAGACAACCCGGAAGACTTTATCGCCGCGGTTCGCGACTTCCTCGTCTGACGACCGCTGCGCCGGGCGTCCGGCTATCGTCCGCCTGCTGTAGCCGCGCAGGCTTCATTCCCGGCTCATCGCCGCCGGGGAGAGGCGCCGCGGGCCGGAGTTGGTCTCTCCGGCGGGCCGGGGCATAGTCGAGCGAAATTGTCGATGGTGGAGGCGGGGCCATGCGGATTCTGCACGACGACGCGATACCCGCGCGCGAGGGTGGGGCGTGGGAGCTCAAGCGGGACCAGCACATCAGGGTCGTCGACGTGGATGGCGGGGCGATCTGCGACTTCGTCTGTTTCAACCTGCACAAGCTGAAGGACAGGTTCAGCCAGGCCCGGACCAAGGCCAATCAGGGCAAGATCCTGCTTTCCGTCGGCGATCACCTGTACACGCGCGACAACAACGTGCTGCTCACCATCGCCGAGGACACCTACGGCATTCACGACATGGAATACGGCATGTGTTCCGCCTGGGTGTACGAGAACATGGGCGAGGCCTATGACAGCCTCGACGAGGGCTTCACGATCGGAGGCCCGCTCGGCTATCCCTCTTTCGGGTGCTACGAGGTGCTGCAGAAGGCCCTGAGCTTGTATCCCATCGAACCGGAGAATATTCCCGAGACCCTCAACATCTTTCAGACCCTGGCTTTCGAAATGCCCGAAGGGACGTTTCGGACCCAGGAAGGGCGCAGCAAGCCCGGCGACTTCATCGACTTCGTTGCGCGCATGGATACGCTATGCGCCGTGAGCGCCTGCCCCGCAGCCGGCAGGCCGCTGAGGATCCAGGTCTACGAACCCTGAATTGCGGCCCGGGAGACGGGCGGTATCGGTGCCGCGGCGATCCGTGCTTAGATCGGCGCCGACGGATCATGAAGCGGAGGATCGATCGATGGGCGAGACGACCGCGTATCTTTCCCCGAACGGAGACAATTCGAGCCGGGGCGACGGGCCGGCGACCCGTCTGGTGGTGGCGACGGTCGACGGTGTCGCGACCTTCCGGCGCGAGGGCCGGGGCGCGCCGTGGCATCTGACCGATCGCTCGCTGTCGCAGTGCCATGTCGGATCGCTGCTCTTCGAGCCGGTCTCGGGCAAGCTGTTCGCCGGCGCCCATGCCGATGGCGGGCTGTGGGTCAGGGACGGCGAGGCCGGCGCGTGGCGCCGGCTGACCGACGGGCTCGACCGGCCGCACATATACTGCCTCGCCGCGCGCCGGATCGGCGACCGGGTGACGCTGTTCGCCGGTACCGAGCCCGCCGCACTCTACCGCAGCGAGGATTTCGGCGAGACCTGGGGTGAGGCGGAGAGCCTGCGCGCGGTCCCCGGCACGGACAAATGGACGTTTCCGCCGCCGCCGCATCTGGCGCATGTCAAGTCGGTCGTCTTCCACCCGGCGCGGGAGCGGACATTCTATGCCCTGGTCGAGCAGGGCGCGCTGCTGCAGACCGACGACGACGGCCGCACCTGGACCGAGCTCGCCGGCTATGCCGGCGCCGGCGATATCGCCTATCACGACGTCCACCGGCTCGCGATCAGCGCGAACGACCCGCGTCTGTTCTATCTCGCCACCGGCGAGGGGCTCTACCGCAGCGGCGATGGCGGCCGGAGCTGGGAGCACCTGATGAAGCGGGCCGAGCGGATCGGCTATCCCGACTTCCTGTTCTTCGATCCGCGCGACGACCGCACGCTGTTCCTGGGCGGGGCGCGCAACGATCCTGGCAAGTGGTTCGGCGATCCGATGGCCGATTCGATCATCGCGCGCAGCACCGACGGCGGCCGCACCTGGCTCGAGCTCGATCACGGCATGCCGAGCCCGATGGCACCGGCGTTCGAGGCGCTCTGCCTGCACCATTGGGACGGCGGCATGATGCTTGCCGTGGGCACCGCGACGGGGGAGGTCTATGTCAGCGAGGACGACGGCGGGTCGTGGAGCTGCATCGAGGACAACGCGGGACCGGTCTCCAAGGACCACCACCACCTCGCCTGGTACCCGAAGGCCGAGCGCGAGGCCGCGATGGCGCTGCGCCGCGCCTGAACGGCGCAGGCGGGTCACGCGTCGGTGTGGAAACCCCTGCGCCGACGCGATCCGCGCTTCCGGCCAATACGGACGGGCTCAGTAGAAGACGAAGGCGCGGACCACGGCGTTCTTGCGACAGGGCGCGTCGGCGGGCGCGGTGGGGTCGATGCAGGCGGTGTGGAAAGACCAGCGCGAGACCGAGCCGTCGGCGATGGAATCGTAGCATTTGAGCATCGAGACCTCGGTCGGCGTCTGCCGGGGGATCCAGTACCACTCGTGGTCGGGCCGGTAGGTGAAGCGCGTGGTCTCGCCGACGCGGTCGTCATAGACGCGATAATTCGTGATGTAGGGCTGGTCGGCGAAAGAGGGCCAGGCGCAGAGCACGAAGGGGAACTGGCCCACGGTTTCCATCGGCTTGGCGAGGTTGATCGACACGAAGCGGCGCGACATCTTCTCGTCGGCCTCCGCCTCGGTGTAGTGCTGCTCGCGCCCGAAATTGCGCAGGTTCTTCGTCAGCAGCTCGCGGCAGCGTACCCGGCCGCTGTTGTCGTTGAGGTCGTTGTGCACGAGGTTGACGTAGCTGGCGTTCACGCCCGGGTTCCTGGCCTCCTGGTCTTCCGTGCGGTCGCCCTGGTAGTCCTTGTCGAAGATGTCGTGGTTATAGAACACGCGCTGCACCTCCGCCGAATCGTAGAAGTTCCCGCATCTGGATTCGAGATGCGCCAGCGAGACGCCGAGCCGGTCCATGCATTCGGGGCTCTCGACCGACAGGCCGGGGTAGTACTCCCCGATCCGGCGTGCGTCGCGCATCACCTGCGGGAAGTAGAGGCTGCGCCGCCCGTTGTTCTCTTCGGCCTTGCGCAACGCCTCCGCCTGCGTGGCGCGCGCCGGGTCACGCCACAGCGCGTTGGACGAAACGATGGAGTAGGACGGTTGCTCGTGCGCGGTGTATCGCAGCGGGAGCGCCAGGCCGCCTTCGGGGGCCTCGATGCCGTTCGCCCGGATATGCTCCAGGCATTCCTCGTACTCGCGGAACCCGGGGCCCCACTCGGTCTCGATGGGGCCGGGCGGCGCGCTTTCGACCCGATCGATGAATGCCTGCGCACGCCCCTCGGCGACCTGGTCGAGCGCCGCCTGGATCGCCGCGGCGGTTCCCGCATCCCCGTCCCGATCGAACGACATGTACGACAGGCCGCCATTCGCCGCGACCGGCGGCGGCTGTCCCTTGGTGAGTTGCAGCGACGGCACATAGACCGACGCATCCGGCGCGGCCCGGTTCCCGATCGCTTCGTGCCCGTCCATGACATGCCCTCCGGTTAGAGACCGTTCGCCGCGCCGCGCCAGGATGCGCGGTTTCCAGGACGCTCGCCCGACCGCGACGATTGTAGCGAACCGGTGCGCCGGGTGACAAATGCGTGATCGCGACAGCACCGCGCCGAGCGCCGGCCCGCCGGCCGCGCTAAGATCGCGCCACAGGCAGGTCAGGCGGGAGGGGCTTACGATGACGACAGGCACGATTCTCGCCGGGCCGCCCCGCGGCGACAGGCCCGGGAGCGACCCGTCATGACGGCCCCGCCCTGGGTAGAGATCCTCGGCATCGTCGCCATCGCGATGATGGTCACGTGCTACGCTCTCGAGAGACGCGGCACGTTCTTCATCGCGGCCTTTGCGGCCGGCTGCGCCCTCGCCGCGGTCTACGCATACCTGATCGATTCCTATCCCTTCCTGATCGCCGAGGGTATCTGGGCGGTCGTCGCCGCGCGCCGCTGGCAGGTCGCGCGGCGCCTCGCCTGACGCCGGCCGGTCGTCGGGGCGGGTCAAACGGAGGGGCGCCAATGCCGGAGGCTCGGGAAGGCGCGGCGGGACCGGCCGGCGAGACCCCGGGACGATGGATCGCCGGGCTCGATATCGGCGGGACCTTCACCGACGTCTTCATGATCGAGCCCGCCACGGCGAAGACGCAACGCTTCAAGTCGCTGACCACGCCGCAAGATCCCGCGCGGGGCGCCATCGACGCCCTGCGGCAGGCCTGCCGGGAGGCCGGTGCGGCGGTCGACGACCTCGCGATCGTCATGCACGCGACGACGCTGGTCTCGAACGCCCTGATCGAGCGCAAGGGCGTCAGGACCGCGCTGGTCGCGACCGCAGGCTTCGCCGATCTGCTGGAGATTGCGCGCGAGAAGAAATACGACATCTACGATCTCGGCCTGGAAAAACCGCAGCCGCTGGTGGCGAGGGACGCGTGCTACGAGCTTGCGGAGCGGATCGACGCCGATGGCTCGGTCGTCGAGCCGCTGGACGAAGCGGCGGCGAGCGCGCTGATCGGGGAGATCGCCCGAAGCGGGGCACAGGCGGTCGCGGTCTGCCTGCTCCATTCCTACGCCAACCCGCGGCATGAGCGTCGTTTCGGCGAACTCCTTGCCACGCGCCTGCCCGGCGTCGCGTGCTCGCTCTCTTCGGACGTCCTGCCGGAGATGCGGGAATACGAGCGCGCCACCACCACGTCCGCGAACGCCTACGTCCTGCCCCTGGTCGAGCGGTATCTCGCACGGATCGAGGAAGGACTCGCGGCCCGGCTCTTCGTGATGCTGTCCAGCGGCGGAATCACCACCCCCGATATCGCCCGGAAATTCCCCGTCAGGCTGTGCGAGTCGGGCCCGGCGGCGGGGGCCGTCATGGCGGCCGAGGCGGGCCGCGTTCTCGCCGCGCCCCACATACTGTCCTTCGACATGGGCGGGACGACCGCCAAGACCTGCCTCATCGAAAACGGCTCCCCCGTCGTGACCACCGAGTTCGAGGTGGCCCGCCACCACCGCTTCAAGAAAGGCAGCGGGCTGCCGCTGCGCCTGCCGGTCGTCGACATGATCGAGATCGGGGCCGGCGGCGGCTCCATCGCGAGGGTCGACGATCTGGGCCTGCTCAAGGTCGGGCCCGAAAGCGCCGGCGCCGACCCGGGCCCCGCCTGCTACGGGCGCGGCGGAACCATGCCCACGGTCACGGACGCGGACCTCGTGCTGGGCTATCTCGCCCCGGACGCGTTCCTCGGCGGCGCCATGGCGCTCGACGGGGAGAAGGCGCATTCCGCAATCCGCGATCGCGTCGCCGAGCCGCTGGGTCTCACGGTCGAGGCGGCGGCGCTCGGGATCCACGCCGTGGTGGACGAGATGATGGCGAATGCCGCGCGGATCCATATCGGCGAGCGCGGGCTGGACCCGGCGAGCCACGTGCTCGTCGCCTTCGGCGGCGCCGGCCCGGTCCACGCGGGTGGCGTCGCGCGGCGGCTCGGCATCCGCAGCTTCGTCGTGCCCGGGTCCGCCGGGGTGGGCTCGGCGCTCGGGCTGCTGCTGGCGCCCCGCGCCTACCGCCTGTCGCGAACGTCGATCGGGACGGTCGACGCGATCGACTGGACGGCGGTCGAACGGGCCTTCCGGGAGATGGCCGGGGAAGCGACGGAAGTGCTGAAGCGCGCCGGCGTGGCGGCGGCGGAGATGGCCTTCACGCGAATCGCCGAGATGCGGTATTTGGGGCAGCGCAAGGAGCTGGCCGTCCGACTCCCCGACGGCAGGCTCGGCGCGGACCGGATGGACGCGATCCGGCGCGCCTTCGAGGCGGAGTACGAACGGGTCTACCGGCGCATCCATGCCGGGCACCCGGTCGAAACCCGCACATTGCGCCTCGTCGCCGAGGGGGCGCCGGTCGTCGGGTCCGTCCCGGTCCCGCCGGCGGGCGCGGCCGGGGCCAGGCCGCGCCGGCGGACGGTCTGGCTGGAGGGGTCGGATGCTCCGTCCGCCGCACGGGTCTGGCGGTGCGACGAGGTTCCGGCCGGCCGCCGCATCCGCGGTCCGGCGATATTCGAGGATATCCACACCACGGTCGTCGTCGACCAGGGGTCGGTGGCTTCGTTCGACACCGGCCGCAATCTCGTCGTCGAACTCGGGGGAGGCGGCGATGGCCCGGCGTGACGGAAGGCTCGACCCGGTGCGGATCGAGCTGTGCTGGAACCGCCTGGTCTCGATCGCCAGCGAACAGGCCGCGACCATGGTCAACAGCGCCTTTTCCACCGTCCTCGGCGAGATGGAAGACCTGTCGGCGGCCGTGTTCGATGCCCGGGGCGTCATGCTTGCGCAGTCCGTGCAGGGCGCGCCGGGACATCTCGGAACGCTGAGCATCGGCATGGACCACATCGTCGATGCGGTCGGCCCGGCGGGCTTCGGGGCGGGCGACGTCTTCATCACCAACGACCCGTGGCTGGTCTCGGGACACAAGCACGACCTCACCGTCGTCACCCCGGTCCATCGCGAAACCGATCTCGTCGGGTTCACCGCAAGCAATTGCCACACCGTCGATATCGGCGGGCGTATCTTCTCGGCGGCGGCGGAGGCGGTCTATGAGGAGGGGCTCCAGATCCCGATCATGAAGCTGTTCGACGCCGGCGAGCCCAACGACACGCTGTTCCGCATCATCGAGGACAACGTGCGGTCTCCCGAGCTGGTGCTCGGCGACCTGGCCGCGCAGGTGTCGGCAAATCACGTCGCGGGCGACCGGCTGCGCGCCCTCATGGATTTGGAGGACCTTGCCGATCTCTCGGGAATCGCCGACGAGATCACCGCCCGCACGGAACGGAAGATGCGCCAGGCGATCGCGGCGCTTCCCGACGGGACCTATCGCGGCCGGGTCATGCTCGACGGCTTCGGCGAGCCGCTGACGATCGCGGTCGCCATCGCGGTCGCGGACGACGAGATCGAGGTCGATTTCGCGGGGACCTCTCCGCAGATCGCCAAGGGCGTCAACTGCGTCCTGAACTACACCAAGGCCTTCGTGTTCTACGCGCTCAAATGCGCGCTGAGCCCCGACATCCCGAACAACGACGGCACGCTGCGCCCGATCCGGGTGAGCGCGCCCGAGGGGTCCATTCTGAACGCCCGCCATCCGGCTCCGGTCGGCGGGCGCCATCTGGTGGGGCTGTTCGTTCCCTTCGCGATCTTCGATGCCCTGGCCCCGGCGATCCCGGACCGCATCGTCGCCGAGAGCTCGGTCCTCGGCGCGGTCACGCTCGCCGGCGAAGGAGATGACGACGCGCCATACGTGTTCACGTTCTTCTGCTCGGGCGGGATGGGCGCGCGGGCCGACCGGGACGGGCTCGACGCGACCGCCTTCCCGAGCAACGTCGCCAACGCTCCGGTCGAGGTGATCGAACAGGTCGCGCCGATACGCTTCACCGGGCGCGCGCTGATCCCGGACTCTCCGGGCGCCGGCAGGTTCCGCGGCGGGGCGGGACAGCGCATCGGGCTCAAATTGCGCAGCGGCAATGCGGCGACGGTCTCGACGATGTTCGAGCGCGCGCTCTTCCCGCCTCGCGGTGTGCGGGGCGGCGGCGACGGCGGGCCGACGCGGCTCAGCCTCGACGGCAGACCGATCGACCCCAAGCGGGGTTTTCGCCTGGAGCCCGGATCGGAGTTCGTGATCGAGACCCCGGGCGGCGGCGGCTACGGGCCGGCCGGCCGCCGGGAGCCGTGGGGCGCTGACGGGTCCGGTTGAAGCGGTACCGCCCGCTGGTATCATCGGTGCGCGGCAGGAGCGTCGAGCGGACGACCCACGGGAGAACGGGAATGGAGGACCCTCGACCGGCCGGCGTCGAACTCGAAAGCCGGTGGCCGCGCTACGATCGGGCCGCTCTCGGATTCCGCCACTACTGGTACCCGGTGCTGGAGTCGCGAAAGCTCCGCAAGTGTCCCCGCCCGCTGACGCTTCTGGGCGAGAAGATCGTCCTTATCCGCGATCGCGGCAGGGCCTACGCGCTCGGCGACCGCTGTCCTCACCGCGGCGTTCCGCTATCCATGGGACGGCGCGAATTTCCCGGCAGGCTCACCTGCTGCTATCACGGTTGGACCTTCGACCTGGCCAGCGGCGAGCTGGTTGCCGCGCTGACCGACGGGCCGGATTCGCCGGTCTGCGGCGACCCGCGGCTGAGAGTGCGGACCTACCCGGTCGAGGAGCGGGCCGGGCTGATCTGGATATATGTCGGCGACGAGCCGCGACCGCCGGTCGACGACGACATTCCGGCGTCCCTGCTGCGAGCCGACGCGGTGGTCGAGCCGATGGTCGATCTGCGCGACGGCAACTGGCGCTATGCGATGGAGAACGCGGTCGACGACGCCCATGCCAAGTGTCTGCACCGCTACAATCTGTGGTTTTTCTTCACCAGGCTTCCGGGTTACGGGACCGGAGCGCGCATGGCGGCGTCGGAGGACGGCAAATGGCTCCGCCGCGAAAGCACGCCCGAGTTCCGCCCGGCCGACTACCCGGGCGTCGGCACCTGGCCGAGACACGATTTCTGGCGCTGGCGCGGCGGTCGCCCGAAGGCCGGCAAGGGCACCGGCAGCAACATCCTCGGGGGCGCGTGCCTGCCCGGGATCTTTTCCGTCGGCCATGAGAGCTGGGAGGATTTCCAGATCTTCGTGCCGGTCGACGAGGGCCGACACCTGATGCTTCAGGTGTCGGTGCGCCACACCGCGGGGCTGGGGGCCTGGCTGTGGCGGCTGCGCTACTGGACCTATATCCGGCTCATCCATCACATCATGTTCAACCGCTGGGAGGACGGACGGGTGGTCCCGGCGATGAGCGAGCCCGAGCATCTGTTCCGGCCCGACATGGCGGTCGTCCACTGGCGGCGATGGTGCCACGAGAACGCCCGGCTCTCGCCCGCAGAGCCGGCCGCGGCCGCGGAGCTCAAGGCGGGTTGAGGGTCGTCGTAACCGGAGGATCCGGGAAGGCGGGCCGGCCGCTGGTCGAAGAGCTGGCCTCGGACGGCGCCGGAAGATCGCGCCATGAGGTAATGGTCTTCGACAGGGCGCCGATGCCCGAACGGCTTGGGGTGCGCTATCTCGCGGGCGACGTCGAGGATCTCGGGCAGGTCCATGGCGCGCTCGCCGGCGCCGACGCGGTCATCCATCTCGCCGGCATCCACACCCACGGCATCGCGGCGAACGAGAAGACCTTCCGGGTCAACGCGATGGGCACGTTCAACGTGCATGAAGCGGCCTGGCGGCTCGGCATCCGGCGCGTCGTCACGATGAGCAGCGAGGCGGTGCTGGGCTGGGCGCCGGGGTCGTGGGAGAGAGAGCACGTCCCCGCGTATTTGCCGCTCGACGAGGACCACCCGGTCGGCGCGCAGGACGCCTATGGCCTCTCGAAGGTGGCTTGCGAGGCGATCGCCCGGTCCTACTCCGCCAGGTGCGGCATGGTTACGGTCGTCCTGCGGCCGCCCTGGATCGTCTCGCCGGAGGAGCTGGACGGCCTGCGCGACTCTGGCGGCGTGACCCCGGCGCGGTTCGGCCTCTACCACTACATCGACTCGCGCGATCTTGCGGCGGCATGCCGCGCGGCGATCGAGCGGCCCCTGGCGGGGTCCCATACGCTGTTCGTCGGATCGGAAGAAACCACCGTGGCGGAGCCCCTGTGCTCGCTCTATCCCAGGCTGATGCCCGCGCTCGGCGACAAGGCGGAGGCCCTCACCGGAGCGCGTGGGCCGGTCTCGACGGGGCGCGCGCGGATGCTCCTCGACTGGACGCCCAGGCGCAGCTGGCGGCAGGAGCGCTGATCCGGAGACCGCGCCCGTCCCTCGCGAAGCCTGGTGACAAATGCGGGATTGCCGGTCGGACGGGTGTGGACGGGCGGGTCGGGATCGTGCTTGCATTCGATGACAGGGGCGGGAGGTACGGATGGCCACGTCTCTATTCGTCGCGACGGGGAACGGGGTCTTCCTCGCGGAGCCGAACGGCGCCGGCCGCGAGACCCGGCCTCTGGGGCTGCAAGGCAAGGGCATGGTGCGCTGGATCCTGGCCGACCCGTCTTGCGCCGGGCGGGTGTGGGCGGCGACGGAGCGCTCGGGCGTTTGGCGGACCGATGACGGCGGTGCGATTTGGGCGGAGAAGAACGAGGGGCTGGTCTACAAGCACACCCTGTCGCTCGCCCTTCATCCGGCGACCGGCACGCTCTATGCCGGCACGGAGCCCGCCTGCATCTTCAGATCGAGCGATGCCGGGGACAGCTGGGTCGAGCTCGAGACCCTGCGGCGTCTCGGCACGCGCAAGGACTGGACCTTTCCGGGGCCGCCTTACGTCGCCCATGTGCGCGGCATCGGGCTGTCGCCATCCGACCCTGACGTCATCTTCGGCGCGGTCGAGGAGGGTTGGCTGGTGCGCTCGCGCGACGGCGGCGAGAGCTGGGTCAACATCAAGGACGGCACCGAGTTCGACTCGCACACCGTCACCGTGCTTCCGGATGGCGAAACCGTGATCTCGGCGTCGGGCAAGGGCCTGTACCGGAGCACCGACGGAGGCGAGACATTTGCCGCCGCCTATGCCGGGATCGCACACACCTATCTGATAAACGTCGCGGTCCATCCCGGCCGGCCCGACATGCTGTTCACCGCCGGCGCGGAGGTGCCGCCGCCGGGCTGGCGTCGGCCGGAAGGCGCCGGGGCGGGGTTCTACCGGAGCGAGGACAGCGGGGCGAGCTGGTCCCGCCTGACCGGCGGGCTGCCGGAGCGCATCGGGCCGGCGCCGCGCTCGATCGCGGTCGACCCCGCCGCCCCGGAGACCGTGTTCGTCGGGCTCAACGACGGCGAAATCTGGGCCAGCCGGGACGGTGGGGAGGCGTTCGACCGTATCGTCACCGGCCTGCCGCCCGTGCTGGGGATCGCACCGGTCCCCGCCTGAACCCGATATGGGCGGAGCGGAAAGGCGGGACAGTTTCGACGGCATCGCCATCTTCGTCCGCGTGGCGCCAAACGCCAGCTTTACGGAAGTGGCGCGCCATCTCGGCTTGTCGGCATCCGGTGTCAGCCGGGCGATCGCGCGGCGCGCGCCAAAGCCGGCCGACACCGGCTGAAGGTCGAGGCCCGGGCGCGCTGGATCAACTTTCGGGCTAGCTGTTCCACCACGGCACGTCGCTGAACGAGCGCAGATCGAGTTCGTTCGTCCAGGTCGAGCGGTGCTGGCGCGCGAGGTGGAGATAGGTGTCGGCAATCTTCTCGGGCAGCATGAGCCCGTCATGCTCCATGCCCCGGCTCTCGCGCAGCGCCCGGAATTTCTCCGCGCCGAGCATCTTGCCCAGCGTATCCGGTGCATCGACCGCGCCGTCGACCAGTATATGGACGATGTGAATCCCGCTGGGACCGAATTCGGCATTCAGCGTCTGGCACAGCATGCGCCGTCCGGCCATCGACGCGGCGTGCGAATGCTGGCCCTCGTTGCCGCGCACGGCCGCCGTGGAGGAGGTGACGAGCACGGTGCCGCGGCCGCGTTCCGCCATCCGGGGGCAGAGCGCCGACGCGGCGCGGAACAGGCCGAAGGTCGCCATGCGCCAGCCGAGTTCGAAGACCTTGTAGCTGGTCTCCTCCAGGCTTCTGCCGCCGACCTGCGAGCCGAGATTGTAGAGCGCCACCTCGATCGGCCCGATCTGTTCCTCGACCGCGGCGATGCGCGCCTCGATGCTGTCCGGCTGCACGGCGTTGAGCAGATAGCCCGTGGCGTCGCCGCCCTCGCTCCGGATAGCCTCAACCAGCCGGTTCAGGCCGTCCTCGTCGGAGCGGCGGCAAAGCACCGCATGGTAGCCCTCTCTCGCGAACCGCTTTCCCACGGTGCCGCCGATGCCGGCGCCGGCGCCGATGACGAGACAAACCGGTTTCATCGCAATCTCCTCTCCCATGCTCTCCGCCGTGGCGGCGCGAACGTCCCGGTCCCGGCCCCACCCGCCGGATACCGCGACGGACGCCGGGCTCCCGCATTGCGCGGCGGAACACCACGGCGCCGCGTTCAGCCTCCGGCCGCGGATGGATGAATGGCGACAAAGCGCTCCTCGGTCCAGCCCTTGTCGTAAGGGGTGCAGAAGATACCCTCGTACAGCACGGTGCGGACCTTCCAATTGCCGTCGACGCGGCGGAACTCGCAGCTATACCGACCCATGATCCAGACCGCTTCGCGGCTGTCGCCCGGCCCTTGCAGCGTCGCCGGTTCGAAGCACAGCCAGCTGCCATCCGCCGAATCGCCGTCGACCTCGATGGACTCCGTGCCGAGCAGATGGCTGGATTCGCGGATTCTCGTGCCTGCGGAGAATTTCTTCCGGAGCGCCGCGCGTCCGCGCTCGTCCATCGCGACATCGGCGAAGCCGGATGCGCTGGTCCACTTCCCGTCGTCGGTATAGAAGGCGACCATCCGCTCCCCGTAGCCCGGGTGCTCGCGGTCGTCGGCCTTGTGCATCATGTCGGTCATCAGCCGGCGTATGGCGGATTCGTCCTCCAGCCGCCGCAGCCTGCCGCGCAAATCCTCGATCGTCTTCTCGACGTCCACAGCCTTGCTCCCCACCCCGTCCGGCCCGCCGTCCCGGCGGGAATCTAGGCTTCGGCCAGCGCGGCCTCGCCCCATTTCCATTCGCGGCGGGCCAACACCTGGTCGACCGAGGTGTCGGCGGGCACGATGACCATCCGGCTGTCGATGTCCGGGAAGGCGACCGTCCCGTCGAGCGCGGGCAATGTCTCGCCGGCCATCTGCTTGCGGACCAGGTCCAGCAGGTAGCGGCGCAGATGCATCACCAGCACGTCGCGGGAACCGATCTGCTCGAGGCTGCGGTCGACGATCGGCCCCATGCTCTGCAGGATCGCGACATCCTGCGCGGCGATGCCGCGGATGCCGGAGAAGTTCTCGTGTTTCTGCCGTTCGCGGTCGAGCAGGTGCATGTTCTCGAGATTGCCGCGCGAGCGGTACTCGATCCCGGGATCGATCAGGTCGTGGCCGAAATTGTATTCGAGGGTCCGCCGCTCTTCCTCGTCCGCCGGCGTGTCGGGATCGTAGTGGACGTAGTAGAGCCAGTGATGCTCGTCGTCGATCGGCACCCAGGCGTGCCAGATGTAGCGCAGCTTGGTGCGCCCGGCGGGGACGATGGTGTGGCAGGGCACGACGAAGGGGTCGACCCAGTAGAGCGCCTTGGCGGGATCGGGCGTGTTCCAGCGCCAGATCGTCTGGAAGCCGAACGCCTCGTCCCGGGTGAATCCCCTGGGCCGCGGATCGACCCCCATCGCCTCGCGGGTCTTGTCGATCGGCGCCTCCCCGATCGGGCTGTGCAGGAAGGAGGGGTGCGAGATGTCGATATCGGCTTCGAGGCCCTGCAGGTAGTTGCATTCCTGGCGGTAGTGGTAGCCCAGCACGTGACTTGCCGGCAGCCTGGTGAACAGGAAATCCGGGAAGGGCGGCGGCACCGGCTCGCGCCCCATATAGGTCCAGACGATGCCCCCCGCCTCATGCGTCGGATAGGCGGTGACCTCGATGGTCTTGCCGAAATCGGGGTTGAGCTCGGTCGGCGTATCGACGACCCGCCCCTCCACGTCGAACTTCCAGCCGTGATAGACGCAGCGCAGGCCGCACTCTTCGTTGCGACCGTAGAGCAGCGATACGCGGCGGTGCGGGCAGAACTCGTCGAGCAGGCCGACCCGACCCTCGGTGTCGCGAAACGCGACCAGCCGTTCGCCCAAGAGCTTGATGGCGACCGGGGCGCCGTCCGGCTCCGGCAGCCGTTCGGCGAGCATGGCCGGCAGCCAGTAGCTGCGGAATATCTCGCCCATCGGCGTTCCGGCGTCGGTACGCACCAGGAGCTCGTTCTCTTCCCGCGTTATGGCCGCCAAGACGCCTTCCCCGCGCTGATGGATCGAGGTGGACCGGGTGCCACGCTCCCGCCGGCTACCGAAACGCTGGACCTGCGGTCAAGCTCCGGCGGCTCGCCGCCGCTTCGGTCACCGCGCCGTCCCGGCCTCACTGGCCGATGCCCGGGCCGCCGGACGAATATCACAAACTCCACCGACCGCTACAAGCTGGTCGGGAAGGGATCGCCCCCGGGCACGACAAGCGTCTCCATCGGCACATGGACGCTGCCGCCGGTATAGGCGGGGAAGGACCCGGCATCGGCGCGCAACGCCTCCCGGGCAGGCGAGGACAGCGCGGTCGAAAGCGCCCGGGCGGAATCGAAAACCGCCTTGTTGCGCAGCAACGCCTCGGCGAACGGGAACGGCAATCCGGAAACGACGACGGCCGGCGTGTCGACCGCGACGGCCCGGACGCCCGGCAACGCGGCGATCAGCGGCGCGTGTGTGGCCGTGTAGTGGTCGAGCCAGGCCTGCTCGTCTCCCGCCGGGCCGGGGTAATGCACAAGGTAGGAGCACAAGCGCATCGCCCCGTCGGGGGCGGGATCGGGGACGGCGTAGAGGCGGCGAAGCATTCCCTGTTGCCACACCGTCGCCCCGGCGAGGCCCGGCAGGAAACCGGGATCGGCGAGCCGCCGCAGGCCGGTGTCTTGCCGGAGGGCGCTTTCACAGCCCGCAACGTCCGCGAACTCCAGCTCGAGGACCAACAGGGGCGCGTTGTCATCGCCGGTATGGGGGTGAGGCGCGGGCGAAGGCGTGTGGACATACGCGGTCTGGAGATCGGGAGCGCCGCCGACCGCCTCCACCACCCTTCCGCGCTCCGCGTCGGACAGGCCGCCGGTCGGCCCGCCACGATGAAAGAAGCAATACCAGGTCACAGGCATGGGTTCTCGACCTCCGCGCCCGAGCTGGCGGGTCGAAACGGCGCGCCGCTCAGGCGGCCGCTGCCTCCGCCCGCATGATCCCCATGCCGGTCAGCCATTCGGGGACCGCGAAGTAGCAGTCGACGGTCGCCTCGTAGGGGCCGGCCGCCCGCATCGCCGCGACGGCGGCCGTCCAGGCCCGGACCTCGTGGACGCCGGCCCCGCCCACCGCCGACAGCGCGTCGTCGTCGGCCTCGTCATAGGCATCGAGGTCGCCGTTCCGCAGCGACTCCATGAAGCCGGCGTCCCACGCAGCGTCCGGCGGGAGGCAGGGGCGCGGGCCGGCGGCGAGGTCGCGCCCCGCCTGCACCAACGCCTTGCACCCGGTCCAGCCCATCCAAACCGGATAGCAGCGGTACGAGTCCGGGCATGACGGAAGAGTAACCCTTCATGCCCGGCAGGCGCGAAGGTGGCCTGTCCGGAGCTTGTCGAAGGGCCGTATCGCGGGGCGGCGACCCGGTTCCGGCGGCGGTCAGCGGGGGAGTTCGGAGGGGCGGCCGGTCAGCCAGGCATCGACCGCATGGGCGCATTGGCGGCCCTCGCGGATCGCCCAGACGACCAGGGACTGGCCGCGGCGCATGTCGCCGGCGACGAAGACCTTGTCGCGCGAGGTCCGGTAGCTCTCGGTGTCGGCCTGCACATTGCCGCGCCCATCGAGGGCGACGCCCAGCGCTTCGATCATGCCGTCCCGCACCGGCCCGGCGAAGCCCATGGCGAGCAGCACGAGATCCGCCTCGATCTCGCCTTCGGAACCGGGAACCGGGACGAAGCCCTGGCCAGGCCGGAAGCGCACCTGCCGGGTCGCGAGCGCGCGCACCCGGCCGGCATCGTCGCCCAGGAAGGCGGTGGTCTCGATCTCGTAGAGCTGCTCGGAGCCTTCCTGCTGCGACGACGAAATGCGCAGCCGGCGGGGCCAGTAGGGCCAAACCAGGCTCAGATCCGGGTTCTCTTCCGGCTCGTCGAAGATTTCGAGCTGCACGATCCTCGCCGCTCCCTGGCGGGTCGCGGTGCCGATGCAGTCCGAGCCCGTGTCTCCGCCGCCGATCACGACGATATTGCGGCCGGCGGCGTCGATCCTGCCCGCCGGGGCCGGGTCGCCGGCATTGATGCGGTTCTGCTGCGGCAGGAACTCCATCGCGAAACGGATACCGCCCAGCTCCCGGCCCGGCGTTCCGGCCAGATCGCGCGGCGCCTCGGCCCCGCCCGCCAGCACCACGGCGTCATGGGTCGCGACCAGCTCCTCGACATCGACGTTGACGCCGACATGCGCGCCGGTGCGGAAGACGACGCCTTCCGCCGCCATCTGCGTCATGCGCCGGTCGATGAGGTGCTTCTCCATCTTGAAGTCGGGTATGCCGTAGCGGAGCAGGCCGCCGATGCGGTCCTCCTTCTCCATCAGCACGACATCGTGGCCGGCGCGGGCCAGCTGCTGCGCCGCCGCCATGCCGGCCGGCCCCGAGCCCACGACGGCGACGCGCTTTCCGCTGCGCTCCGCCGCCGGCTGCGGCTGGACCCAGCCCTCCTCGAAGCCCTTGTCGACGATCGCGCATTCGATGGTCTTGATGGTGACCGGATCGTCGTTGATGGTGAGGACGCAGGCTTCCTCGCAGGGGGCCGGGCAGATGCGGCCGGTAAACTCGGGGAAGTTGTTGGTCGAGTGCAGATTGTCCAGCGCTTCGCGCCAGTCGTCGCGGTAGACCAGGTCGTTCCAGTCCGGGATCTGGTTGTTGACCGGACAGCCGTTGTGACAGAACGGGATGCCGCAATCCATGCAGCGCGCCGCCTGCTTGCGGTTGGCCTCGTCGCCGAGCGGCTCGACGAATTCCCGCCAGTGCCCGACGCGCTCCTCGACCGGGCGGTAGGGGCGTTCGCTGCGCCCGAACTCGAGGAAGCCGGTGACCTTACCCATGCGCCTCGATCTTCCGGTCGGCAGCGGCCATTTCGGTCAGCGCGCGGCGGTATTCCACCGGCGTGACCTTGACGAACCGGTCCCGCGCGGCCTCCCAGTCCGCGAGCATGGCGGCCGCCACGGCGCTTCCGGTGTAGCGGCGGTGACGCTCGACCATGCCGTGGAGCCGCGCCTCGTCATGCCGCATCATGTCCTGCAGGTCGCGGGCTTCCCGTCCGCTGGCGGGGACCGCCTCCAGCATCACCCCCGCCAGGTTGCACCGCTCCTCGAACGTCCCGTCGGGGTCGTAGACATAGGCGATGCCGCCGCTCATGCCCGCGGCGAAGTTCCGCCCGGTGGAGCCCAGCACCGCGACGCAGCCCCCGGTCATGTATTCGCAGCCATGGTCCCCTACCCCCTCGACGACCGCCCAGGCGCCCGAATTGCGCACCGCGAAGCGCTCCCCCGCGACGCCGGAGAAATAGCATTCGCCCTCGATCGCCCCGTAGAGAACCGTATTGCCGACGACGATATTTTCGCTCGGCACGTAGGGCGATGCGGCAGGCGGGTGGATGACCAGCCGGCCGCCGGAAAGCCCCTTCCCGACATAGTCGTTGGCGACGCCCTCGAGATGGATCGCCATGCCGCGCGTGGCCCAGGCGCCGAAACTCTGCCCGCCGACCCCCTTCGCCTCGATGACGATGCTGTCCTCGTCCAGACCCGCATGGCCGCGCCGCCTGGCGACCTCGCCCGCCAGCATGGCGCCGACCGTGCGGTTCACGTTGCGCACCTCCGTGCGGATCCTGACCGGGCGGCCTTCCTCCAGCGCCGGCGCGGCGTCGGCGATCAGACGGTTGTCGAGCGCGCGGTCGAGACCGTGGTCCTGCCCCTCGCTGTTGTGGATGTCGACGCCGGGACCGACCTCCGGCTTGAACAGCAGCCGGTTCAGCTCCACGCCATGCGCCTTCCAGTGGTCTTCCGCGCGGCGCATGTCGAGCCGGTCCGAGCGGCCGATCATCTCCTCGAAGCGCCGGAAGCCCAGCCGCGCCATGATCCGGCGCACTTCCTCGGCGACCAGGAAGAAGTAGTTGATCACATGCTCGGGCGTGCCGGCGAAGCGCCGCCGGAGCTCCTCGTCCTGGGTGGCGATGCCGACCGGGCAGGTGTTCAGATGGCACTTGCGCATCATGATGCAGCCGATCGCGACCAGGGGCGCGGTGGAGAAGCCGAACTCGTCCGCCCCGAGCAGCGCGCCGATGGCGACATCGCGCCCGGTGCGCAGCCCGCCATCGACCTGCACGGCGATGCGGGTGCGCAGATCGTTGAGCACCAGGGTCTGGTGGGTCTCGGAGAGGCCGATCTCCCAGGGCGAGCCGGCATGGGTGAGCGAGGTGACCGGCGAGGCCCCGGTGCCGCCCTCGAATCCCGAGATCGTGACATGGTCGGCCTTGGCCTTGGAGACGCCGGCGGCGACCGTGCCGACGCCGACCTCCGAGACCAGCTTGACGCTGATCCGCGCCGCCGGGTTCACGTTCTTCAGGTCGTGGATGAGCTGGGCCAGATCCTCGATGGAGTAGATATCGTGATGCGGGGGCGGCGAGATCAGGCCGACGCCGGGGGTCGAGTGCCGCACCCGCGCGATGTTGCGGTCCACCTTGTGGCCGGGGAGCTGGCCGCCCTCGCCGGGCTTGGCGCCCTGCGCCATCTTGATCTGGATATCGTCGGCGTTGACGAGGTACTCCGTGGTGACCCCGAAACGTCCGGAGGCGACCTGCTTGATCGCCGAGCGCATGTTGTCGCCGTTCGTCAGCGGCTCGAAGCGATCGGCTTCCTCGCCGCCCTCTCCGGTGTTCGACTTGCCGCCGATGCGGTTCATGGCGATCGCCAGCGTGGTGTGCGCCTCGCGCGAGATCGAGCCGAAGGACATGGCGCCGGTGGCGAAGCGCCTCACGATCCGGGAGGCCGGCTCGACCTCCTCCAGCTTCACGCCGTTGCCGTCCTCGCGGAACTCGAACAGGCCGCGCAGCGTCATCAGCCTGCGGCTCTGGTCGTTCAGGATGGCGGCGTAGTCCTCGTAGCTCGCCGCGTCGTTGGCGCGCGCGGCATGCTGGAGCTTGGCGACCGTGTCCGGCTCCCACTGGTGGCGTTCGCCGCGCAGCCGGTAGGTGTATTCGCCGCCGACATCGAGCATGTCGCGGTAGATCGGCGCGTCGCCCCAGGCGGCGCGGTGGCGGGCCGCCGTTTCGGCCGCGATCTCGGCGAGCGAGGCGCCTTCCACCGTGGTGGCCGTGCCGGTGAAATAGCGCTCGACGAGCTCGCTCGCCAGACCGACCGCATCGAAGATCTGCGCGCCGCAATAGGACTGGTAGGTCGAGATGCCCATCTTGGACATGACCTTCAGCAAGCCCTTGCAGACGGCCCTTATGTAGTCTCGATGGACCTTCTCGCGGGTGAAGTCCGCCGGGAAGGCGCCGTCTTCGTGGAGCGCGTCGAGCGTCTCGAACGCGAGATAGGGGTTGACCGCCTCCGCCCCGTAGCCGGCAAGCACGCAGAAGTGATGCACCTCGCGGGCTTCGCCGGTCTCGAGCACGAGGCCCACCTCGGTGCGCGAGCCTTCGCGGATCAGGCGGTGATGCACCGCCGAGCAGGCCAGCAATGCCGGCAGGGCGATCCGGTCCGGCCCGATCGCGCGATCGGACAGGATGAGGATGTTGAAGCCCCGTTCGACCGCCCGGCTCGCTTCGTCGCACAGCCGTTCGACGGCGGGCCCCATGCCCGCCTTGCCCTCGGCGGCGTCCCAGGTGGCGTCCAGCGTCTCGGTCACGAACGCCCCGCCGACCAGATCGGCCACATGGCGGATCTTGTGGAGGTCGCTGTCGGTCAGGATCGGTTGCGACACTTCGAGGCGGCGATGCGTGCCGCCGCTGTCCAGGTCGAGCAGGTTCGGGTGGGGTCCCACCATCGAGACCAGCGACATCACCAGCTCTTCCCGGATCGAGTCGATGGGCGGGTTGGTCACCTGGGCGAACAGCTGCTTGAAATAGGTGTAGAGCAGCTTCGGTCGTTCGGAGAGGACGGAGAGCGGCGTGTCGGTGCCCATCGACCCGACCGGGTCGTCGCCGTGCTCGCCCATCGGCCGCAGGAAGACCTCGAGATCCTCCTTGGTGTATCCGAAGGCCTGCTGGCGGTCGAGCAGATCGCCCGCCCCGGGCCGGTTGCTCGCCGCGAGCGGCGGCGCCTCCAGCTCGTCGAGCTGGAAGGCGGTGTCGGCGAGCCACTGGCCGTAGGGGTGCGAGCGCGCGAGTTCGGTCTTGAGCTCGCCGTCGTCGACGATGCGGCCCTGTTCCAGGTCGATCAGGAACATCTTGCCGGGCTGCAACCGCCATTGCTGGGCGATGCGCTCCGGCGGGATGTCGAGCACGCCCACCTCCGAGGCCATCACCACGAGACCGTCGGTGGTCACCAGATAGCGCGCCGGGCGCAGGCCGTTGCGGTCCAGCGTGGCGCCGATCTGCCGCCCGTCGGTGAAGGCCACCGCCGCCGGCCCGTCCCACGGCTCCATCAGCGCCGCATGGTACTCGTAGAAGGCGCGCCGTTCCGCGTCCATCAGCGGGTTGCCGGCCCACGCCTCGGGAATCAGCAGCATCATCGCATGGGCGAGCGAGTAGCCGCCCCGGACCAGCAGCTCCAGCGCATTGTCGAAGCAGGCGGTGTCCGACTGTCCGGGCGGGATCAGCGGCCACAGCTTCTCCAGATCCTCGCCGAACAGCTTCGAGCTGGTCGCATGCCGGCGCGCCGCCATCCAGTTGTAGTTGCCGCGCACCGTGTTGATCTCGCCGTTGTGGCAGATCATCCGGTAGGGATGCGCCAGCCGCCATGAGGGGAAGGTGTTGGTCGAAAACCTCTGGTGCACGAGCGCCAGCGCGGACGCCATCCGTTCGTCCTGAAGGTCGAGGTAGTAGTCGCCCAGCTGCGGCGCGAGCAGCATGCCCTTGTAGACGATGGTGCGGCATGAGAGAGAGGCGATGTAGAAGTCGTCGAGGCCGGGCGTGCCCTCTTCCGCGGCCCCGTTCTCGATCCGCTTGCGGATGACGAACAGCTTGCGCTCGAAGGCATCGCCCGGAGCGGTGTCGCTGCCGCGTCCGACGAAGATCTGGCGCACCACCGGCTCTGTGGTCGCCACCGTCGGCCCCAGGATCGCGCTCGCGACGGGGACGGTGCGCCAGCCGGCGACGCGCTGGCCTTCCTCGCCCACGATGCGCTCGACCAGCGCCTCGCAGGCGAGGCGCGCCGCTTCGGAGCGCGGCAGGAAGACGGCGCCGACCGCATAGTCGGCCTCGTCCGGCAGGTCGATGCCGGCCTCCGGCGCGACGGCGCGGAAGAGCGCGTCGGGCATTTGCAGCAGGATGCCGGAGCCGTCCCCGGCCAGCGGATCGGCGCCGACCGCGCCCCGGTGGTCCAGGTTCAGCAGGATTTCGAGGCCCTGCCGGACAATGCGATGGGACTTGCGGTTCCCAATATCGACTACGAAGCCGACGCCGCAGCTGTCGTGCTCGTTACGCGGATCGTAGAGTCCCTGCTTGGGCGGCAACGCAGACAAGGGGTGTCGACTCCACAGGTTTCGTCCAGAAAGAGCCGCCGCCTCCGGAACCGGTTCGGGCGACGCTCAAAAGAACAACCATATAGAGCATCGCGGGGTCGGGTAGAAGACAAGCGGGACGATTGCCTCGGCCGCCCGGGCAGACACGGGATGGCCGAATCGATGGCCGACCCGCCCCCGGCGCGATCAGCTTTCGACCGGATGGTTCCAGCCGTGGCGGTCCTCGATGCGGCCGTACTGGATGCCGGTAAGCTCGTCGTGGAGGGATTTGGTGAGCGACGCTTCGCCCGCCCGCCGGGGAATCAGGTCGCGTTGCCTGAAGTTCAGCCGGCCGACCGGGAGCACGACCGCGGCCGTCCCGGTGACGAACACCTCTTCGAGCGCGCCGCCGTCGCACGCGCCGACGATTTCGTCGATCGCAACTTCCCGCTCCTCGACGGCGATGCCGCGGTCGGCCAGCAGGGCGATGATGCTCTCCCGGGTCACGCCGGGAAGGATCGCGCCGTTCAGCGCCGGCGTAACGACGCGGTCGCCGAGCTTGAAGAACACGTTCATCAACCCGGCCTCCTCGACATAGCGGTGCTCGCTGCCGTCGAGCCAGAGAACCTGGTCGAACCCGTCATCGCGCGCCAGCCGGCCGGCGGCAAACGTCGTCGCGTAGTTGGCCGAGGTCTTGGCCTCGCCCACCCCGCCATGCGGGGCGGTCCGCGCGAAACGGTCCTCGACCTTGAGCGACAGGCCGCTATCGCCGCTCCTGAAATACGCCCCGACCGGACAGGTCATGACGATGAACCGGTAGGCGTTCGACGGCCGGACCTCGAGATGCGATTCCGCGCTGAAAACGATCGGCCGGATATACAGCCCGTGGCCCGGCCGGTCGGAAATCCAGCCGCGGTCGATAGCGACCAGCCGGGTCACCGCCGCGACGAAATCGTCCTCGTCGATCTCGGGAATGCACATGCGCCGGCACGAAAGCCGCAGCCGCCTGGCGTTGCGGTCGGGACGGAAGACGCGGACCCTTCCGTCGACGCCGACAAACGCCTTCAGCCCCTCGAACGCCATCTGGGCGTAGTGCAGCGTCATCGCGCCCGGTTCGATGGGGATCGGGCCGTAGGGGACGATCTCCGGATCGCGCCACGCGCCGTCCCGCCAAGCCATGGCGAACATGTGGTCGGAAAAGACCTCCCCGAATACCAGCCGGTCGAGATCGAGATCCCCCAGCCGGCTCCGTTGGGTCAGGCGGACAACCAACCCGTCCATCTCTGTTCCCCGTGCTGCCGCGGGCCCGAAATCCGGGCGTCAGGACAGCAAGTCTATCGTTCTCCCCACCCCGGCCGCCCGGGCCCGCCGGTAGATCGACCACGCGAGCGGCATGTCGACACTCCCGAGTCCGGTCGGAATCGCCATGATGCGGTCCCGATCGCCATTGCGGCCGGGGCGGT
This sequence comes from Defluviicoccus sp. bin129, assembly GCA_002239065.1. Lineage (GTDB taxonomy): Bacteria > Pseudomonadota > Alphaproteobacteria > MPNO01 > MPNO01 > MPNO01. Next base: position 68,332 of record MPNO01000002.1, read on the forward strand.
TCCCGAGGACGATATCGCCGAAGGAGGTGAAATCGCCCGGCAGCTCCAGATCGGGCCGCCGCTGCGCCGCGGCGGCCCGCAGCCCCGCGTCGTTGTCGGCGACCAGGAGGTCGAGGATTTCGAACGCCTCGTCTTCCCAGGCGGTCAGCACATCGAGCGGTATGGCCAGCATGCCGGGCGTCCACCAGTCGGCCTTGAGCGGCCGTTCCGATCCCTGCGGTATCGACGAGACGACGATGTCCATGCCGCGAACCGCATCCTCGGCGGTGTCGACCGGGTTCAGGGTCCAGCTCCCCTCCTCCGCCATGACGGCGCAGAATTTCTCGCGGCTCGCCGGCGTGCGCGATGCGACGAAGACATCCTCAAGGGTGGGGAACAGGACCGACAGCACCCTGAGAGACCACATTCCGAGGCCGCCGCACCCGACCAGGCCGAGACGCACCGGGTCGCGGCGCGCGCAGTGCCTGGCGGCGACCGCGCCGCAGGCCGCCGTCCGCACGAAGGTGATCCACATGCCTTCCATGATCGCCACGGGCAGCCCGTGTTCGGGATCGTTGAGGACGATCAGCCCGGAGGAGTCGGGAAACCCGCGCTCGGCATTGCCGGGGTAGTAGGAGATCCACTTCATCCCGAGCGCCTTTTCCCCGGCAACCCAGGCCGGCATGGCGTGCAGGAAGCTGTGCGGACGATCGGGATGCACGCCCGCCTTCACCGGCACCTCGACCTCGCCCCTCCCGTCCATGCGGTAGGTGTGTTCGACCATCTCGACGATGTCCGCGAGCGGCGGCGCCACCGCCGCGATATCGGCGCTGTCGAGCAGGAGCTGTTCGGGGAACCGCGCTGTCATCCTCTCAAGCTCCCGTCACCGGGTCATCAGGCCCGGCAGGGACAGGGAAATCTCCGGGAAGGCCATGATCAGGGCCATGGCGATGACGTCGCAGATCAGGAAGGGAACCGCCGCCCGGATGATGTGGCCCATGGTGGTGTCGGGCGGCGACACGCCCTTCATGACGTAGAGCAGGATGCCGTAAGGCGGGGTGGTCTGCGCCATCTCGATATTGATCAGGAACAGGACGAGGAACCAGATCGGGTCGTAGCCCAGCTGCTTCACCACGGGCAGGAAGACCGGCAGGGTGATCAACATCAGGGGCACGCCCGAGATGAAGCCGCCGAGGATCAGAATCACGAACTGCATCATGACGATGAGCACCAGCGGCGCCACCGGGAGCCCGACGGCCCATTGCACGAGATACCGGTTCGCGCCGGTGAACGCGAGCACCTGGGAATAGGCCTGGGCGGCGGCGAGGATGATCAGCACCATCACCGAAATTCGCAGCGTGCTCTCGATCGCCTCGCGCGTGACCTTCCGGTTGAGTCCGCCATAGCAGGCGGCGAGGACGAATGAGCCGGCGGTGCCGAGCGCCGCCGCTTCGGTCGGCGTGGCGACGCCGAGAAAGATCAGCCCGACGACGAGGAACACGATGAGCCCGAGCGGCAGGACGTATTTGACAGTGAGCGAAATCTTCAGCCCGAGCGGCACCCTCTCGATCGCGTAGCGGGGCGCGAGGTCGGGCTGCAGATAGCAGCGGACGATGATGTAGGAGGCATAGAGCACCGCCATCAGAATGCCCGGCAGGACGATCGCGATCAGCAGCTTGCCGACCGACACCTCGGCCAGCACCGCCAGGATCACGCCGAGCCCGCTTGGCGGGATCATGATCGCGAGCCCGCCGCTGCCGAGCAGCGGGCCGATGCTCATGGGTTTCTTGTAGCCCCGCGATTCGAGCTCGGGCGCGAGCGTCGCGCCGAGCATCGCGGTGGTCCCGATGCTGGCGCCGCTGAGCGAGGCGAGCACCGTCCCAGACGCCACGGCGAGCAGCGACAGGCGCCCGGGCAGGTTTCCGAGCCACTTGTCGAGCGCGTCGATCATGCGCGCCGCCACACCCGCCCGGAACATCACCTCGCCCATCAGCACAAACAGCGTGATCGGCAGCAGCACGAAGACCGTCAGGCTGCCATAGGCGCTGTTGACCATCTGTTCGAGACCGGCCTCGCCGCCCATCAGCAGGAACATGCCCACGATGTTGACCGCGAAGAACGCGAAGACCACCGGAACCCCGACGAACAGCAGGGTGAAGAGCGCCCCCAGGATCAGCGCGATGGACCAGTACCATTCCACGCCGGTTTCCTCCCGCTGCGCGCGCTAGAGGTCGACTTGCATGTCGCCGGACCGCTGCTCGGCGGGGGACCGTATCAGCCTCCAGGAATCCCTCACCAATTGCACCAGGAAGACGGCGCTTCCCAGGGGGATAACCGCCAGCACGATGAAGATGGGAACTTCCTCGACCTTGAAATAGTCGTATTCGTTGGTCAGGAATTTCTCCCACGTGACCTTGCTGCCCTGCCAGACCAGCACCAGGCAGACGCAGATCCCGAGCAGCAGGCCGAAGAGCTCGGAGGCGAGGCGGGTCCGCTTCCCGAACCGCGTCACCAGGATGTCGAGGCGGACATGGCCGCCCCGCTGCTGCAGCCAGGCGGCGCCGAGGAACGCGATGAAGAGCAGGCTCCACTCGTTGAGCGCGATCACCCAGCGGATGGACTCGCCGAAGAAATAGCGCGAGCCGACATCGGCGGACACGCTGACGACCTGGAAGATCAGCAGCGCGCCGGCAATCCAGGCGAAGGCGTTGACGATCCTGTCGAATACCGCCCCCAAACGGTGCCTCCGCCCGAGCGTTGCCTGGATTGCCGGAAAGCCCCGCGATGACGGGGCGTCAGCGCGTGATCATCTTGCGGATCTTCGCGTACTGCTCGGGCGCCAGTCGCTTCTTCATGACCGCCCAGCGCGATTCGTTGGCCACGTCCACCCATTTCTTCGCTTCGTCGGCGGGCAGGCCGATGAACTTCACGCCGCTTTTCTGCAACTTGGCCATCTCGGCCGCCTTCAGCTCCTTGCCCTTCGGAACCATGAAGCGTTCCATCTCGGCCTGTTCGTCGAGCATCAACTTCTGCGCGGCGGCGGACAGCTTGTTCCACTTGCCGCGGTTGATGAAGCTGAACACCGTGTGCGCCGGCCAGAACGCGTCGGCCATCGCGCAGCAGATGACTTCGTGAATGCCGATATTCGTTGCCGCCAGCGGAAACGGCGCCGCCTGCACGACGCCGCGCTCGAGCCCGGGATAGATCTCGGAAATCTTCATATGGATCGGCGACGCGCCGATCGCCTTCATGAAGGGATCGTAACCCGAGTGGGACCGGATCTTGACGTTCTTCAGATCCGCCATCCGGTTGATCGGCTTCTTGGAGAAAATATGGAAACCCACATCGGTCGCGGTGCGTCCCATGACCTTGATGCCGATCTTCTTGTGCGCTTCGTCGAGAAGATCGATGTATCCGACCTCGCGCTCTTCCTTCGGCGATATCTCCGACATGCCCACGGTACCGATCTCCGGGACCAGCGCCTGATGGATGGTGAAGGTCATCACCATGTCGGAGATGCCCTTGCTCGTCGCGTTCATCTGGTCGCGCAGCGGGACGACCGACGGCCCGCCGATATAGTCGAGCTTGAGGACGCCCTTGCCGGCCTCGTTCACCCGCTCGATGAAGCGCCTGAACATCACCATGCTGGGGTAGTTTCGATCCGGCTGCGAGAATGTGACGACGCGCAGCGTCGTCTCGGCCGCCGTGGCCGGGAGAGCGAAACAGACCGCCGCCGCAGCACATGCGGAAAGCGCCGCTATACGCATCGTGAGGTAAGCCGATTTCATGGGTTTTCCTCCCCTGTAACGAGCCCCCGGCATTGCGCGAGGCGGTCGAGTATTCGCTGCGAATGAACCGGTCGGCGCGCCCCGCCGTCGGCCGCACCGCGTATGCGGAGGGACGCGGCTCACTCCGCTGAGGAAGTCATGGTAGCGCCGATTCGCCGGCCGGAGCAAATTGCCGGTTACCCGGACGCGCGCGCCGCGCTCGATCCCGTTCGACCCATTCCCCGCGTCAATCGACCACGAAGAGCTCCCAACCCGGATCGGTCGAGAGTATTTCGCAGCCGTGCTCGCGGATGACCACATGCTCTTCCGGGTTCACCAGCCCGTCCGGGCTCTCGATCTTGGGCTCCGGGGTGAGCGTCATGCCGATTTGGAGAACGGTCGGGTCGAACCGGTTGATCGACGGCGGTTCGGTCTCCAGACCGATGCCGTGCCCGATGCGCTTCGCCGGGTGATCCGAATAGTTGACGAAATCGGTCCTGGCCAGCAGGGACTGGGAATACTCGAAAATTTCCGACATGCCGGTTCCCGGGGTCATGCGGTCCATCACCTTGAACAAAATTTCCCACATACCGTCATGCTCGCGGCGCTGCCGGTCGCTCGGCGGGCCGAACACCGCCCGGCGGGTGAAATCCATGTGATAGCCCTCGAAATGGCAGCCGCCGTCGAGATAGAGCACGTCGCCCGCCTGAAACGCGCCGCCGGGCCCGGTCGCGCCCAGCGCGGTCGGCGGGCCGGAATCCAGATCCGCCCCCTCCTCGAAGTAATAGGCGATGATGCGCTTCTGGATTTCGGCCGACGTGATGCCGGGATGGAGCTCCTCGATGCAGCGTTTCCACGCCCGGCCGCCGATCGCACAAGCCTCGCGCTGGGCCTCGATCTCCCACTCCGACTTTATCATCCGGCAGCCCCAGACGACGGGACCGGACTCGACGAAACGGACGCCGGGCAGATCGTCCTGCAAGCGAATGAAATCGTCATGCGGGATACCGAGCCATGTCTCGCGCCCGAGCTCGATCCCGATCGTGGCATCCAGCAGCCCGCGATCCTCGAGGACGCCGCGTATGCCCCAGTCCACCCGTTGGTCGGTGTTGAACGGCACCTCGGGATAGATGCGGCGGTCCTCGACCCAGGACGGGTAAGGCCGGTCGTAGAGGCGCGCGAACATTCCCGGGCCCGACCAGCTTATGACCGCGGCCTCTCCCTCCAGGGGAAGGATGAAAATATTCGGCCGCTGCCTCATCCATGCCGGCGCCCGCTGACCGCTGAAATAGTAAAAGGTCGTCGGGTCGGTCACCACGAGACCGTCCATGCCGCGCTCGCTCATGAGCGCGCGCGCGTGTGTTTTCCGGGTTTCGTACTCGCTCGCCGGGACGGCCATCGAACACCTCTTTGGAAATACCGGCTGTCGCGCAACAATGAGCTTATGCGACCGCCATCCCGCGTTCAACTCAGGGCGCCGCCGGTTCCCGCCTGTTGCCCGGACGGCGGCCCGATGATATGGGGTCGGTCATGAAAACCGTGTTCAGCAACGCGAACGTCATCGACGGAAAGGGCGGCGCGTTCCACGGTTTCGTCGTGGTCGAGGGCAGGGAAATCGTTCGTGTCGGCCACGGCGAACCCCGCCTGTCCACCACCGGGTACGAGGTCGTGGACCTCGGAAACAAGAGCCTGCTGCCCGGGTTCTTCGACTGCCACGTCCATCTGCGCTCGGACGGGCTCGCCGATCCGCGCGCCCAGGTGCTGTCCGACACGGATGCGCTCTGCGCCTTGCGGTCCGCGCGCAATGCCAGGCGCACGATCGAAGCGGGGATCACCACGATACGGGATTGCGGGTCGACCAACTTCGTCGATTTCTCGGTGCGCCGGGCGGTGGAACAGGGGCTGGTTCCCGGCCCCCGCATGGTGCTGTCGGGCAAGATCATCTGCATGACCGGCGGTCACGGGTGGAACGTGGGGCAGCAGGCGGATGGTCCGGACGGGGTTCGCAAGGCGGCGCGCGAGCAGCTGCGCGCCGGGGCGGACAACGTCAAGCTGATCGCGACCGGCGGCATCCTCACGCCGGGCACCGAAATCGGCAGCGCCCAGCTCACCGTCGACGAGCTGCGCGCCGGTGTCGAAGAGGCGAAGAAGGCCGGCGCCATCTCGGCCGCGCACGCGCATGGCGCGACCGGCATAAGGAATGCGGTGCGGGCGGGCGTCGACTCGATCGAGCATGGCTATTTCCTCGATGACGAGGGTGTCGAGTTGATGCTCGAACGCGGCACCTATCTGGTGGCCACGTCGACCGCGGTGAGGAATGTCGCGACGCGGGGCGTCGAGGACGGCTTGCTGCCCGATGTTCACAGAAAGGCCTGCGAGGCCGTCGACAGCCATATCGAGAGCTTCGGCAGGGCCTGGCGCGCCGGCGTCAACCTGGCGATGGGAACCGATTCCGGCGTTCCCTTCACGCGCCACGGCCGAAATCTCGAAGAACTCGCGCATCTGGTGGAGATGGGTCTCGGCCCCATGGAGGCGATCCAGGTCTCGACGCTCGGCAGCGCCCGGCTGCTGCGGCTCGACGACCGTCTTGGCAGCATCGAGGAAGGCAAGCTGGCCGACCTGGTCGTGTGCGACGGAGATCCGCTGCGCGATATCGCGGTCCTTCAGGACAAGGACCGCATCGAGTGGGTGGTCAAGGACGGCGAGGTCGTGATTCGCCGCGACGGCGCCCGCGCCACCGGGGACGCATCGGCGTGCGACGCATTCTCTCCAACGCCCGCATAATCGACGGCACCGGAGAGGTTCTCGCGGACCGATTCATCGTAGTCGCGGACCGGACGATCGCCGACATCGCTCCGATGTCCCGCTTCCCCGAAACGCCCGCCGGCGAGGTCTTGGACGTTTCCGGCCTCTCCGTGATGCCGGGGATGATCGACTGCCATGTCCATCTGTCCATCGACGGCGACGCCGACCCCATCGCCCAGGTGGTGGGCGACACCGCGGCGATGTCGGTCCTTCGCATGGCCCGCAACGCCGAGCGCACGATCGCCGCCGGCGTGACGACGGTGCGCGATCTGGGCGCCAGGGGCCATATCGACATGTCCTTCCGGCGTGCCCTCGCGGAGGGCTTGCCGATGGCGGCACCGCGGCTGGTCCTGAGCGGCCGGCCGGTCACCATGACGGGCGGCCATTGCCGGCAGTTCGGCCGTCAGGCCGACGGGGTCGACGACGCGAGGCGGGCGGCGCGGGAACAGATTCGCGCCGGCGCGGACTGCATCAAGCTCATGGCGACCGGCGGTATCCTGACCCAGGGCAACGAGATCGGCGCGGCGCAGCTCGAGGAAGCGGAAATGCGCGCCGCCATCGAGGAGGCCGACAAGGCGGGAAAGCTGAGCGCCGTCCACGCGCATGGCGCGTCGGGGATCAAGAACGGCATCCGGGCCGGCGTGCAGAGCGTCGAACATGCCTATTTTCTCGACGACGACGGCATCGACATGATGCTGGAGCGCGGCGTATGGCTGGTCCCCACCGCGGCCGCGGTCGACCTCGTGGTGAAGAACGGGATCGGATCCGGGATACCGCCCGATGTGGTGGAGAAGGCCGGGTCCGCGGTGGAAAGCCAGCGCGCGTCCTGCGCCAGGGCGCTCAAATCCGGCGTCAGGATCGCGATGGGCACCGATGCGGGCACGCCCTGCAACCGGCACGGCGAGAATGCCCGGGAACTCGCCGCCCTCGTATCGCTCGGCATGACGCCCATGGATGCCATCCGCGCGACCACGATCCGGGGGGCGGAACTCCTCGGTCTGTCGGACCGGCTGGGAACCGTGCAGGTCGGAAAGACGGCGGATATCCTGGTCGTCGACGGGGACCCGCTGGCGGATATTTCCATCCTCCGCGCCCGCCAGCGCATCCCGATGGTGTTCCAGGACGGCGAAATCGTCGCGCGTCGCGGAGAGATCGTGGCGTCGGGATCCTGACCCGGGCCGGTCTCGGCGAGGGCGACGGGCGGAACGCTCCCACTCGAAACGGGTAGGCGCCAGGAGCCTTCGGCTTCGCCGTCAGCCGCCATCCACCAGCGGCATCACCCTGGCGGCGAAGGTCTCCAGCCCTTCCATCATCGGGTAGAAATGCACCAGCGGGCAGTCGATGCCGATCGATTCCAGGTAGCGCAGCCGATCGGCGATCTGGCGGGGCGTGCCGACCAGGCCGGCGCCGAGACCCTTGGCGGCGACCGCGGAGACCGGGTCGCGGCCGCCATACTCCTCGAGCTCCCGGACGCGCTCCTCGGCCTCGCCGGCGCTCTCGGTGCAGATGACATGCGCGCTGATGCCGTAGGACAGCGACCGGCCGCACTCCGCGGCCCGCCGGTCGAGCTCCTCGATGTCGCGGGCGAAGTTGGCCAGGTTGGCGTCGGCGTTGGCATAGCCCGGATCGTAGGCGACGAACCACGCGTCGCAGGCGCGCGCCACCACCTCCCTGCCCGCCTCGGAGCGGCTGGCGGCATAGATCGGCGGGTTGGGGAGCTGGACCGGCCTGATCGGCAGCCGCCCCGACTCGCAGCGGTAGAACTCGCCCTCCAGGGAGAAAGTCTCCTCGGTCCAGAGCCCCTTCATCACGTCGACGAACTCTCCCATCCGGCGGTAGCGGGCGTCCGACTGGTCGAGCCAGCCGCCGTTGCCGAAGACGTCGAACTCTTCCTCGTACCAGCCGTTGACGACGTTGACCGCGAACCGCCCGCCGCTGATGCGGTCGAGCGAGGCCCCCATCTTGGCGGCAAGCTGGGGCGGGACGATGCCGGGGTGGACCGCGCACATGAGTTCGATCCGCCGCGTATGCGCGATCAGTGCGGAAGTCAGCATCCAGGCCTCGAGATCGGGGCCCAGATGGCGCTCGGCGATCAGCGTGGTCTCGAAGCCCAGCGCCTCGGCGCGCCTGACGACATCGACCGCTATGCGGAACGACTTGTCGACATCGCCGCCGGCACCGGGCGTGCGCAGATCGGAAACCGCGTCTTCCATCGCGGCGTCGCTGCGCACGGTGTGCGGCAGCGGGGTCCAGATTCCGTATCGCATCTCTCGGCGCTCCCCGCTCCGGTCACCTCACCGCGAACCGGCGCGACAGCGGATCGATGACCAGCCTTTCGCCGGCGATGAAGATCAGGACGATGGCGAAGCATGCGGCGAACAGGGTCACGGCGTCGGACGCGGTGAGCGCGCGCAGCATCAGGAACCCGATGCCGCTCTCGGCGCCGAACAGCTCGGAGACCAGCGCGATCTTCCACCCCACCCCGTAGGCGATGCGGAGCGCCGCGACGACATAGGGCATCAGCAGCGGCACCGTGATGCGCCAGAACACCTTGAGCGGGTTGCGGGTGAAGCTGCGGGCCATCTCCAGCAATTCGCGATCGAGCTCCTTGAGGCCTTCGGAGATGTTGACCAGGCAGAACGGCGTCAGGATCGCGACCTGGACGAAGATCACCGACAGGTTCGACGGCCCGAACCAGATCGAGGCGAGGATGGCCCAGCCGACCGACGGGAAGGAGTTGAGGAAAGGCTTGATGCGCTCGTGAACGATCGCCTCGCCGGCCGGCCAGAGCCTGGGCACGAAGGCGAGCGCGCCGCCCAGTACGACCGCCACGACGACGGACGAGGCGACGCGCAGCGTGCTGATCAGGGAATCGTCGACGATCCCGGAGAGGAAGAAGAAGTCGACCACCCGCTCCGCCACCGCCAGCGGCCCCGGCAGGATGAAATCGGGCATCCCGCGCGCCGCCAGCCACCACCCGGCCAGCGCGAGCACGACCAGCCCCTCGCCGAGCAGGCGCTCGCGCAGCCGCCGGCCGCGCCACGGCCTCGCTCGCCCCGCCGGACGGTCAGCCGGCCGCCGCATGATGCCTCGCAAGCCGCGTCTGCACGGGTGCGAACACCCATCGGTCGGTGCTGTAGACGAACATGATGATGACGATGATCACGACCAGGATCATCGGCATGTCGAAATCCTGCCGCGCCAGGTTGAGCAGGTAGCCGAGACCCGTATCGCCGCCGAACAGCTCGGCGGTGAGCGCCACCTTCCAGGCGACGCCGAAGCTGATCCTGAGCGTTGCGAAGACGAACGGGAACAGCGCCGGCAGGATCAGCAGGCGGAACGCCCGCCAGCGCCCGCGCCCGAAGCTCGCCCCCATCTCCAGCATCTCGCGGTCGATGGCCTCCAGCCCCTCGCGCATGTTGATGATGGAGAACGGGGTCAGGACCATGCTGATCGCGAACATCACGGTGAAATCGTTGACCCCGAACCAGATGATGGCGAGCAGGGTCCAGCCGATGCCGGAAAAGGAGTTGAGGAACGGGCTCAGCCGCCCGTGCACCATGATGCGGAACGACGGCAGGTAGAAGACCAGGAAGGCGCAGGCGCTGCCGATCAGGAAGGACGCCAGGATGGCGCCGCCGATATGGGCGAACGACCAGAACATGTGCTTCACCAGGTGGTAGTCGGTGAAGAACTCGTAGAGCCGGACCGCGACCGAGACCGGGCCGGGCATGATGAAGGGCTCGACGATCTGGGCGTAGATCGCCCAGAGGATCAGGAACCCGAGGGTGAAGAGATGGGCCGCGCGCCGCATGTCGCGGCGCGCGGCGTCCGGGTTCGGGCGTCCCAAGGTCCGGGAGCCGCGACCGGGCCTAGTCCCGGATCGCGTGTTCCCAGATGACCGAGTCCGCCTTCGGGTAGCTCTTGAGGATGCCGAGCTCCTTGGCGCCCTGCCAGACGGTCTCGAAGGCCTTGGCGTCGGCCTTGCTCACGGTCGCCGGGAAGAACGAGAAGCGGGTCAGCCACGCCTCGAAGAAATCGGGCGACATGTTGTGCTCCCTGCTGATCGCCTCCCCCACCTTGCGGCGATTGGCCAGCGCGTAGTCGACCGAGGCCTTGAGCATCCGGTTGAACTCCCTGAACGCGGCGGGGCGGGCCTCCAGCTTGTTGGGGTAGCTCACATTGACCGCCGGCACCACGTCCACCCCGTAGAGCTCGTTGATGTCGCGGCTGGTATAGGCGACCACGCGGTACTTGCCGGACTTGTCGGCCTTGTAGGCCTGGGAGTGGATCAGCCCGGCGGCGTCGACCCGGCCCGCCTCGAGCGCGCCGAGCAGCGCCGGCGCCGGCATCTGGACCCATTTGAAGTCGCCGCCCTTGTAGGAGACGTTGATGCCGTGCTTCTTCCACAGCGCGATGCGCTGCCAGGTGGTTCCGGTCGATTGCAGGGCGACATTGCCCATCCGCTTGCCCTTGAGGTCGGCGACGGTCTTGTAGGGGCTGTCGGCCTTGACCCAGATGGCGCCGCCCTCGCGCCCCGGCGGGGAGCGCAGCGCGGTCGACAGCACGACGAGCTGCAGGCCGCGCGCCTGCGCTCGCGGGATCGACATCACCGCGTTCATGATCACGTCGTAGCGCCTGGTCGGGGTCGACTGGATCAGCGCCGGGATGCCGAGCGAGGACATCTCGATCTCGATCGTGTCGGATTTGACGATCCCGCTCTTGATCCCGTAGAGCACGCCTTCCATCGCCGGCTCGATCAGATAGGCGTAGGTGATCTTTTCCTTCGCGCCGGCCCCCGTCGTCGCGCCGAGCGCGAAGGCGGCGAGGGTTCCGAGCAGCAACCGCTTCATGGTCTTGCCTCCATCTGGTGTTCGACCTGTTCCGTCGCATCGGGTGCGAGCGTGCGAAAGAGCGCGTGAAGATGCGCCTTGTGCGCCCTGAGACCGGCGGAGCCCTCGATCGTGCGCGGCCGGTCCTCGGCGATCTCGATGGTGTCGAGAATGCGGGTCGGCTTGTTGGAGAGCAGCAGCACCCGGTCCGCCAGCACCAGCGCCTCGTCGATATCGTGGGTGACGAACACGATGGTCTTCCCGGTCTTCTGCCAGATCGAGACGATCTCTTCCCGCAGGCGCCGCCTGGTGTTGAGGTCGAGGGCCGAGAACGGTTCGTCCATCAGCACGATCTTCGGATCGACCGACAGCGCCCGCGCGATCGCCACGCGCTGGCGCTCGCCGCCCGACAGCATGGACGGGAATTTGTGCATGTCCGCGGCAAGCCCGACCAGGGCGAGCAGGTCGCGCGCCCGCTCCTCCATGGCGGCCTTCGGCATCCGGTCGAACCGGAGCTCCATGCCGAGCACGACATTGCCGAGCGCGTCCCGCCAGGGAACCAGGCGGGGCGACTGGAAGATATAGGCGATTTCCTGCCAGGCCTCGTCGGGCGGGCGCCCGTCCACCCGGACCGCGCCGCCGGATGCGCGGAGCAGATCGCCCATCACCCTGAGCGAGGTCGACTTGCCGCAGCCCGACGGGCCGAGAATGCAGAAGAACTCGCCCTCCCGGACATCGAAGCTGAGGTCGTCGTAGATCGTCTCGGCGGCGAAACCGACCTCGACCCCGCGAAAGGTGATCACGCTTTCCGTCAATCGCCCGTACCCGATTGCATGGCGGCAAGTGTTCCACCCCGCCGCCCCGGGCACAAGCGGGGGCGCGTCCGGTGGTCATGCCCGGATCTGTTCCATTGCCGTCCGGTCTGGCCTTCGGAGCGGACAGCGCGGCGGACCCCGCTCCGGTCGAAATGACGAGGGCTGCGGGGCGGGGGACGACGACGCGAAGGAGCCGGCGGCACGCAGCCTCACATGCCGTCGCGGTGCACCACCTTGCCGCCGACCATGGTGAGCAGGGCGCGGGTATTGCGGATCTCGTCCGCGTCGATTTCGACGATGTCCTGCGACAGGACCGCTAGGTCGGCGTGCTTGCCGGGCTCGATCGATCCGCGCTCGTCCTCGACGCCCATGATGCGCGCGTTGTTGATGGTGTAGAGCTCGAGCGCCTCGGCGGCGGAGATCGCCTGGTCCTCGCCGAGCGTGTAGCCCAGCAGCGTCCCGCGCGTGACCATCCACCACATCGACAGGAACGGATCGACCGGCACCACGGGGCCGTCGGTGCCGCCGCCGACCAGGAGCCCGGCATCGATCAGCCGGCGGATCGGGATCGCGGCCGCCGCCCTGTCGTCGCCCCACCAGCGGCGCTGGTTGTGGCCGAGCAGGACGGGATGGTCCTGGACCGTCGCCAGGACGCCGATGCGGCGCATGGTCTCGATCGCCTCGTCGGTCGGCAGGAACACGTGCATCAGGGTCCAGCGCAGATCGGCGATCGGAACCGCCTCGGCCACCGCCGCGTAGCAGCGGATGATGACGTCGATCGCCTCGTCGCCCACGCCGTGGGTCTGGGCCTGCATCCCGGCCTCGGCCACCAGCTTCAGACATTCGACGAACTCGTCCTCGCCGCCGGGTGGCGTCATCAGGAGACCGCGATAATCCGCGTGCGGCTGTTCGCCGGGCACGATGCGGTAGGGTTCGTTCAGCCTCGCCCCCTCGACGCCCCCGTCGAGCATGAACTTGATGCCGGCGAAGCAGAGCATGTCGTCGCTCGTCTCCGCCTGCATGGCGGCGATGCCGCGCTCGGTGCCGGGCCTGTCGGCCGCCTTGTAGAGCAGCTCTGTGCGCACGGTGATCGCGTCCTCGTCGCGCAGCCGGCGGTAGACCGCCATGCCGGTCTCGTCGATCACCGGGTCGGTCACGCTGACGATGCCGTAGGAGTTGAGCTCCTTCATCGCCGCCTTCAGGAGGACCGCCATCTCGTCCTCGGACGGGATCAGGGGCGCCACGCGGCGCGCGAAATAAGCGGCGGTTTCGAGCAGCACGCCGGTGGCCGCGCCGCTGGCGGGATCGCGGACGATCACGCCGCCGACCGGGTCGGGCGTCTCGTCGGTGATCCCGGCGCGTTCCAGCGCCCTGGAGTTCACGGTCACCACATGGCCGCCGCGCGGGACGATCACCGGGTTGTCGGGCGCGGCTTCGTCGAGCTCCCAGCGGGTGGGCATGCGTCCCTCGGCGAGCAGGCTCTCGTGCCAGCCGGAGGTGCCGACGATCCACTCGCCGGCGCGGGTGTCGGCCGCCCGCTCGGCGATCCGCGCCTGCACGTCGGCGACCGACCGTGCGTCGAGCAGCTGCACCGTCGGCAGGTTGAGGCCGAGATAGAACTGGTGGATGTGGGAATCGATCAGCCCGGGCACCGCGGTCCTTCCCCCGAGATCGACGATCTCGGTGTCCGGCCCCGCATGGGCCGCGACCTCCTCTGCATCGCCCACCGCGACGAAGCGGCCGCCGCGTATGGCGACCGCCTCGGCGGTGGTGGAGACCCGGTCGACCGTGCGGAAATTGCCGTTGGTCAGGATGATGTCCGCCGGGCCGGTGCCCGTCACCGGCCGCGCCGGGCGCTGCGGGCGGGTTCGCGCGACGGCATCGGAACCCTCGTCCAGGAATTCGCGCAGCCACGCTCTCGCCTCGGTACCCGCGGCGGTGCCGGGCTGCGGCAGGCGGGCGACCTCCGCGTCGAGCAGCGCGATGTCTCGGATCGGGTCGGGTTCCCCGGCTTCGGGCACGCCCAGGGAGAGGGTTCCGGTGACTTCCACCGGTTCGTGCATACCGATACCGGTCGCCATCGCGGCGGACGGCTCGACCGGCAGGCCGACGGGGACGCCGTGGACGTTGCCGCAGAGATGGCAGGGCGCGAGCGACGCCTCGGTGAGCAGCAACCGCCCGGGCCGGGGGCTGAGCGACGGCGCGAGATAGCCCCGGATCCGGATGGCGGCGCCGTCGAGACGCCGGGCGAGCGCCGTCGCCGTCTCGTCCGGCCCGACCAGGGCGCCCACCGCCAGGCCGTGCTGCCCGCCGGTCGCGTCGGGAACGAGGAGATCGGGGTTCATTCTTCGGTCCTCCCTGCGGGTTCGGCGCGGTCGCGATGCCTGGCGAGGAACGCGCGCAGCGCCGCGTTGAAGGCCTCGGGCCGTTCGATGTTGGAAAGATGTCCGGCGCCCTCGATCACCGCGAACTCGGAACCGGCAATACGGTCGTGCAGCGCCTGTCCGATGGCCGGCGGGGTCAGCCTGTCATGCTCGCCGTAGAGCAGGAGCGTCGGGACCGAGATCCGGTCGATTTCGGCGGACCGGTCGAAGGAGAGCGAAGCCTCGATGGTCTTGAGGTACGAGTCCTTGTGGAGCGCGGCGATGCTGTCCCAAAGCCGCCGGCGGGCGCCCTCGTCGGCGCCGGGTCCGACCAGGCTTTCCACCAGCGCGTCGGCGATATCGCGGGGCTCCTTGCCCGCCTTGAGCGGCGCCTGGCGCAGGCGGATGAACTCGGCGCGCTTCTCCGGCGTCATCGACCCGCGGAAATCGGACATCGTGTCGCACAGCACCAGCGTGGCGACCCGGTCGGGGTAGCGGGCATAAAAGTCCTGGGCGATCCGCCCGCCCATCGAGAGCCCGACGAAATGCGCCTTCCCGGCCTCGAAGCGGTCGAGCACCCTGAGCGCGTCGCGCGCGAAATCCCCGAAATCGAGCGGGCCCTCGTAGTCGTCGGAATCGCCATAGCCGCGCGCGTCCCAGGCAACCGCATGGAAGGAGTCGCCCAGGGCTTCGAGCTGCGCGGTCCAGTTGGTCCGGTTGCCGCCGATACCGTGCAGGAAGAACACCAGGGAGCCCGACCCGGCCCGGTGGAGGGCGAGCCGCGGCGTCCCCTCGACGAAGACGGTCGATATTTCCGACATCGGCATCCTCCGGTTCGGTTCCCCGCCGGCCGGGCTCGCACCGGGGCGTTCAGGACGACGGCGCGATCTCGACCGGGTTGTCGAAGCTCACGACTTCGTGAAAGTCGTAGCCGCCGGGCGCGTAGATTTCGATGACGCGCGTCGGGCCGTGGCCGCCCGCGCTTCCGGCGGTGTGCACCACCCCCGCCGGGATGTAGCCGACATCGTCCTTGCGCAGAAGATGGCGCTCGCCCTCGACGACGACCTCGAGCACCCCCTCCAGTACGATGTAGACGTTGTCGGCGTTCTCGTGGAAATGGACCTCGCCGGGGCCGCTGTCGTCGTTGATGACGTTGATGTGGACGTCGACCTTCCGGCAGCCCATCTCGGGGTTGATCAGCTTGATGCCGGTGCCCCGCCCCAGCTTCATGTTCCGGGTCGGCGCGCCGTGAATGTTGGTGAAGAAGGGTCTGGCTTCGACCATCGTCCCTGTCCCCGAAGTTGCAGCCTCAAGCGAGAGCGGACAGGCACGTTTCCGTGCCGCCGGCCGACTCGATCGCCGTCCTGAGCTCGACGACTTCAAACCCCATGATCCCCTCGGCGCGGTGGTCGCGTGGAGGGCCGATACTGGGTACCGCCCCGCACGCTGTCAAACCTGCCCCGTCAGAGGGTACGCCAGTCGAAATTCGCCTCGAACGCCGCCGCGGCCCGGTAGACGGTCGGCTCCTCCCACCACCGCCCGGTGATCATCAGCCCGACCGGAAGGCCGTCGACCGTGCCGCAGGGCACCGACATCGAAGGCTGCCCGGTGTAGTTGTAGGTCGGACAGTTGGCCAGCATGTTCCAGGCGTGATCGCAATACGCCGCGATCGAGGCGTCCGCCGCCGGAAACGGCTGCGCCACCAGCGGCACGGTCGGCATCAGCAGGAGATCGAAGTCCTCCATCAGCCGCGCGAACCCGTCCTTCGCCTTGCGCTGCAGGTTCATCCCCTTGGCGTATACGCGCCCGCCCAGGGTCTCCATGTACCAGGCCCCGAGCAGCGTGAAGGCGCGGACGGTGGGCGGCAGCTCATGCGCGCGCTCGGTCCAGCCGTTGCAGCGTTCGAGCGCGCCGCGGACATAGAGCCCGGGCAGGCCGTAGAACACGCCGCCCTGCAGCATCATTTCCCGCGCCAGCCCCTCGGCGAGGGCCGGCATGTACATGACCGCGGCCTCGCGGTGCAGCGGGAAGGCGATGGTCTCGACCTCCGCGCCGAGCTCGCCGAACCTGGCGCAGGCGGCGCGCACCACGGCGTCGGACTCGGGCTGGGAGCGGGGATGGTCGAACCCGTCCTCGATCACCGCGATCCGCAGCCCGGAAACCCCGCCGTCCAGCATCTCCGAATAGGGATGCGTGACCACGTCGCGCTGCCGTCCGTCGATGCCGTCGGGACCCGCGATGGCCTCGAGCATCGAGGCGTTGTCGGCCACGGTCGCGGTCATCGGCCCGACATGGTCGATGGCGGCTTCGATCCCGAGAACCCCGGTATAGGGCACCAGGCCGTAGGTGGGTTTCATCCCGTATACGCCGCAGAACGAGGCCGGCATGCGAATCGACCCGCCCTGGTCGCCGCCGATCGCCATGTCGACCTCGCCGGCCGCCACCAGCGCCGCGCTGCCGGAGGACGAGCCGCCGGCGCTATAGCCCATCCGGTGCGGGTTGTGGCAGGGGCCGGTCGCGTTCGTATGGCTGCTGCCCGAGAGGCAGTAGTTCTCGCAATGCGCCTTCCCCAGGATCGTCGCGCCGGCATCGAGAAGGCGCGTGACGATCGTCGCATCGACCTCGGGGACATAGCCCTCGAGGATCGACGTGCCGTTCATCATCGGCACGCCGGCCAGCATGACGTTGTCCTTGAGCGCGACCGTCTTGCCCTTCAGCCTGCCGTCCGGCGCACCCTCGACCCGGCTCTTGTAGTACCAGGCGTTGTAGCGGTTTTCCTCGCCGTCGGGCCGGTAGCCGGGGGTCCGCGGATATTTCACCTCCGGCAGGCAGTCCGGCATCTTCTGCTGGGCGTCGGCCATGCCGACCAGCGGTGCGAGCAGCGCGCTGTATTCCCCGGCCTCCCCGTCGGTCAGCCCGAAGCCCAGGGAGCGGGCGAGATCCTGAAGTTCCGACGCGCTGGGACCCTGAAGTGTCATCGTCCTGTTCCTCCGTGCCGGTGTTTCCCCTGACCTGTATACACCGGGCGGTCACATCTCGAGGATCGGCTTGACCGTGGTGCCCGCCTCGCTGTCGTGGAAGGCCTGCTCGATATCGTCGAACGGATAGAACCTGACCAGCCGGTCGAAGGGGAACACGCCCTGCATGTGGAAATCGACCAGCTGGGGAATGAAGACGTCGGGGTTGCTGTTCCCCTCCATGATGCCGAGAACCCTGCGGTTCATCATCAGCGGCCGCAGCGGGACGGTCAGCTCCCCGGTCTCGGTCGGGGCCACGAAGCCGAAACTGCCGTGCGGCGCCAGGCTTGCGATCGCGTCCAGCATCACCGGGCCGATGGCGGTGGTATCCAGCGCGAAATCGACCCCGTGGGGGATCAGGTCGCGGATCCGCTCGTGCACGGACCCGCCACCGGCACGGATCGCGTGGTCGGCGCCGAGCTCGGTGGCGAGCTGCAACCGGTTGGGGTGGAGGTCGACGGCGACCACCTCGGCCGCGCCGGCGATCCGCGCCGCCATCACCGCGGAAAGACCGAGGGAGCCCGCGCCGAAGACGGCGAGCGTCTGCCCGGGCTTCATCCGGAACACGTTGAGCACCGCGCCCGCCCCGGTCTGAATCCCGCAGCCCAGCGGCCCCAGCATGCTCAACGGCGCGTCCTTGCGCACCTTGACCACGCCGGTCCGGCGTCCCAGAGCATGGGTGGCGAAGGACGATTGATTGAAGAAGTCGCCATGCACCGGGCCGTCGGCGCCGTGCAGGTAGTGGGTTCCGTCGGGGCGGGTGCAGGCGAAGTGATTGGTGTTGTAGCAATAGGCCGGCCGGGCGCTGTGGCAGCTCGGGCAGTGCCCGCACCAGGTGAAGGTCATCACCACGTGATCGCCCGGCTCCAAATCGGCAACGCCCGGGCCGACCGCCTCGACGACGCCCGCGCCTTCGTGCCCGAGCACCACCGGACGGGGCGACCGGTCGGTGACCGCCGTCTTCAGGTCGGTGTGGCAGACGCCGGTCGCGGTCAGCTTGACCAGCACCTCGTCGGCGCCCGGTCCGGCCATCTCCAGGGTCTCGATCGAAGGCTTCAGACCGGTATCGCGAAATACCGCCGCCCTGATTTCCGTCATCGTTTTCTCCCGAGTGTTGTGCGGCGCGGTCAGTAGGGCGCGCCGCGAGGTTCGAGCCCGAGCCGGGCCTGGCCGTACATCGCCGCGTGGACGTCCCAGTTGAGGAACGCGTGGTGGGACACGGCGTGCGCGTCGCGCCAGGCGCGCTGGACCGGTTCGGCGTGATGGATGCCGGTCGCGCCCGTCGCGCCCCACAGGGCGTCGAGCCCCTGCAGGGCGAGCTGGACGACATAGGCCTGGACGACCCGGTTCTCCAGACGCGCGCCGCGGTCCAGCTGCGCGGCCCGGTCGATGACCGCGCGCCGCGTGTCCTCGATCTGCGAGAACATCAGCGCCTTCGCCGCCTTCAGCGCCATCGCCGCGTGCCCGACCCGCATCTGGATTGCGGGAAACTCGGCGACCCTGGCGCCCGCGCCGACCCCGCTGCCGCGGACCCGCCAATCGGCCAGCAGCGCGACGAAGTGGTCGAGCGCGCCCTGGAGGCATCCGACCGCCGTCGCCGACAGGCCGTGGGCGCCGAGCGAAAACACCGGGTAGCGCCCGAGATTGGTCTCGAAGGCGAGCGTGCCCGGCGTGTCGGTCGAGACGAAGACATCCGCGGGAAGGCTCCGATGGTCCGGCACGAAGACGTTGTCGGCGACAACCGCATGGCTGCCGGTCGCCGCGAGCCCCATCGTGTCCCAGTCTTCTTCCATCCCGCAATCCGACATCGGCACCACCACGAACCCCGGGACCGCGCGCCCGCCATCCTGCGCCGGGGGCAGCGCGACGCCGAGCAGCGCGACATCGGCGTAGTCGCAGCCGCTGGCGTAGCGCCACCTCCCGTCGATCCGGAACCCGCCATCGACCCGCTCGCAGTTGCCGGTCGCCGGGAACGAGGTCACGACCAGCTTGTCGGGGCCGTCGGCCCAGATCTCCTCCTGGCAGGCCAGCGGAAACTGCGCGACCATCCACTGGTGCGAAATGCCGCAGCTCGCGACCCAGCCGGTGGATCCGCACGCCGCGGACAGCTCCAGGATCACGTTTATCGCGGTCTCCAGGTCGAGCTCGTAGCCGCCGAAACGGCGGGGCAGAAGAATACGGAGAAAACCGGCCTCCCTGATCGCCGCATC
Organism: Defluviicoccus sp. bin129; assembly: GCA_002239065.1. GTDB lineage: Bacteria > Pseudomonadota > Alphaproteobacteria > MPNO01 > MPNO01 > MPNO01. Next base: position 88,120 of record MPNO01000002.1, read on the forward strand.
GACCCGTGGGGAAATCCTGCGCGCCTTCTCCGCGCTCTCGGCGTCGGTCCTGAGCGTCGGCGCCAATGCCCGCGCCGCCGCGATCAGCGCGTCGCCATCGGCATGGCCTGGCTCGGTATCGCTCGAAGTCATCCGCGCGCTCTCCGATCGGCGCCCGCCGCCCGGTCCTTCGCCGCCGATATCAGTGCCCGCCGCGCAGGATCGTCCCCGCCGCGTAGCTCGTGCCCAGCGGCCTGGCGCTGTTGGGGCTGCGCACGAACGGGCGCGGCATCATGGCGTTGAAGTCGGCGTTGTCGGCCGGGTCCAGCGGCGCGCCGGCGAAGCGCGGGTCGTCGGCGTCGTAGCGCATGCAGCGGAAGACCATGTTGTTGGTCCCGAAGATCGGGTGCTCGTAATAGAACGGGCTGACGAACTCCCACACGACGTCGCCGTCGCGCGTCACCTCGAACAGCCGCCCCTTGGTGCATTCGCAGATCAGCGTGTTGCCGTTGGCGAGCCGCTGGGCGCCCGAGCAGATGAAGCTCGAGAAGTCGTAGACCGGGTTCTCCTTGTACTCCCATACGATCTCGCCGGTCGCCGGGTCGACCTCGATCACCCGCGAGTAGTCGATCGTCGTGTGGGTACGGTGCGCGCCATTGTCGAAAACCAGCACGTTGCCCCCTTCGAGCCAGGTCGGGTCGTGCTGGCCGGCGATCTGCCCGGGACCCCAGCGCCAGTCGATATTGCCGCTCGCCCGGTCGACGATGACGATCGTGTTCGTAAAGCGGAAGCTCATCAGGAGGCGGCCGTCGGGCATCTCGTGCAGCGCGTTGAGATTGGTCCAGCGGTCGCGCGGATGCATGGGGCCGATCGCGTCGATCCCGGGATCGAGGTGCTCGAAGGTCAGCCATTCCCAGACGACGTTTCCGGCGCGGTCGATCTCCTGCACCGCTTCGCCGTACATCTCGCCGTTGCGCTCGGTGCCGGGCTGGCCGCCCGCGACGCGGCGGGCGATCTCGGCCGGTACGCGGCGCCACTTGTTGACCAGCACGTTGCCGTTGGCGAGCGGCTCGAAGCAGTGGCTGAGATAGGGGTCGCGGTACTGCCAGACGACCTCGCCCGCCCAGTCGTACTCCACGAGCTCGCCGCCATTGCCCGCGAGCTCGGGGATCGCGGGCGTCCTGCGGCCGGCGAAGAGCAGGTTGCCGTTGTCGAGCAGCTCGCCGTAATTGCCCGGCAGGTTCTCGGTCGGCCAGCGGTGCACGATGGTGCCCCACATGTCGATCAGCCAGACGTTGCGGCCGTACATCGGTGCGAACAGCGTATAGCCGTCATGGGTGCGTCCCGGTTCGTAGTGGGTCACTCCGCGGGCGCCGCGCAGACCGGCGCTCATGACGGACGGCTTTCCATGCCGGCGCTCCCTTGCAACGGTTCGGCCGATACCGTCCCGGCGTGGCGGCGGCGAGTCAACCGCCGGGCCGCCCGGTTGACCCGTCGGCGATGCCGCGACCATCCTTGCCCGGCGAGTTTCACCCTGGATCGGGGAGACGGCTTCGATGAAGGCACGCGCGATGGTGCAGGTCGCCGCCCGGCGGCTGGAGATGGAGGAATTCGAAATCCCCGTGGTGGGCGCCTCGGAGGGCTTGCTGCGGGTCAGGGCATGCGGGCTCTGCGGCAGCGATGTCGAACAGTATCGCGGCCACTTCGCGGAAAAGGGGCTCGCCGTCTACCCCGTCATCCCGGGCCATGAGCCGGTCGGCGTGATCGAGGAGCTCGGCGCCGAGGCGGCGGACAGATGGGGCGTCAAGGCGGGCGACCGGGTCGCGCTGCAGCCGGTGATTTCCTGCGGCCGCTGCGTCGACTGCCTGGCCGGCGCGCATCATTTGTGCAAGGGGATGTTCCAGATGGCCTCGCCGGCCTATGGCTATTTGCCGACGACCATCGGTCACGGGCTGTGGGGCGGCTACGGCGAATACATCCACCTGCACGAGCGCACCCTGATGCACAAGCTGCCCGACCGGGTGCCCGACGAGATGGCGACCATGTATCAGGCGCTCGCCGCCGGCATCCGATGGGCGGTCGTGGTGCCGGGGGCGGGCTTTTCCGACACCGTGCTGGTGATGGGGTGCGGGCAGCGCGGGCTCGCCTCGGTGGTCGCGCTCAAGGCCGCCGGGGTGTCCGAGATCATCGTCACCGGGCTCAGGCGCGACGCCTTCAAGCTGGACCTCGCGCGCGCCTTCGGCGCCACCCACACCATCATCGCCGACGAGGAGGACACGGTGGCCCGGGTCATGGAGATCACCGGCGGAAGCGGCGTCGACATCGCGGTCGACGTGGTGCCGGCCGACACCGCGGTGATCGGCCACGCCGTCGAGGTCGTGCGCTCGGGCGGGACCATCGTCGTCGCCGGGGTCAAGGGCGGCAACAGCGTGGCGACGCTGGATACCGACCGAATGGTCTACAAGGAGATCACGCTCAAGGCGGTGTTCACCCAGGGCGCCGACATGTACCGCGCCGGCATCGACCTGCTCGCCCGCAACCTGGAAAGCCTGGCGCCGATGCACACCCACGAGATGAAGCTGGAGGACGCCGAGCGCGCGATCCGGATGCTCGGCGGGGAGATCCCCGGCGAACAGGCGATCTGCATCTCGCTGCACCCCTGAGGGATGCGGAACGCTAGACGGATCGGGTGAGCCCGCCGTCGATGCGCAGGTTCTGGCCGGTGATGTAGCCGGCGCCGTCGGACAGCAGGAAAGCCGCGGTCTCGCCCACCTCTTCCGGGGTTCCGTAGCGCCGCGCGGGGATGCCTTCCGCCACCTTGTCATCGGCCCCGTGGGTGTCGATGAAGCCGGGCAGGATGTTGTTCATGCGGACGCCGTCGGCGGCGTAGCGGTCGGCGTAGAGCTTGGTGAAGGCGGACAGCCCTGCCCGGAAGGTGGCGGAGACCGGATAGGCCGGGCTGGGTTCGACGGCGGCGTAGGTGGAAATGTTGACGATCGCGCCGCCGCCCTGCGCGACCATGATCGGCGTCACCAGACGCGCCATGCGGATGACGTTCAACAGCACCATGTCGAGGCCGTCGCGCCAGTCCTCGTCGGGGATGTCGAGCAGCTCCCCCTTGGGCGGGAAACCGGCATTGTTGGCCACCGCGTCGACGCGGCCGTGGGCATCCATCGCGGCCGCGACCGCCGCTTCGAGGTCCCCTGCCCGGGTGACCGACCCGTTCACGCCGATCGCGCCGAGCTCTTCGGCCAGCGCCTCGGCCGACCCGCCGGGCGACATCAGGACGAGCGCATGGTCCCGCTCGGCAAGGGCCCGGGCGATCGCCGCCCCCATCCCCCTGCCGCCGGCGGTAACGATGGCGACCTTGCGTCCCTCCATCTCTCATGCCTCCCGAAAAAGGAAAACCCGCCCGGTCGGCCGGGCGGGAAGGCTCCAGGGGCCCGGCGCGGCCTCGAGCCGGTGCCGACCGGACGCGCGCGTGCGGGCCGGTCAGGCGCCGAGGGACGCGCGCGCCTCCTCCCTGTCCTCGTGTATCGGCAGAAGCTTGTCGAAGCCGCTGATCTTGAACACTTCGCGAATCTGTTCGGAAAGCGAGCACAGCACCAGCTTGGCGTCCTGGCTTTGCAGCGACTTCGCCGTGAGCAGGATCACCCGGAGCCCGGCGCTGCTGATATAGGCGAGCTCGCGGAAATCCATGATCATGGCGCGGTCGGATTCCTCGAACGCATTGCGGACCGCTTCCTCGAAGGCGACGGCGGTGGATCCGTCGATTCGCCCCTTCACGTCCACGCACACGACGTTTTCGCTTCGTTCAGTCGTCAAATCCATCGTCTTCGTGTCCTGCGACAGCTTCTATAAACGCACGCCTTCGGTCGATATTGCGCCCCATTGTACCCCAATGCGGGCCGCTCGGGCAGGCAGGCCGTCCCTCAGTCTTCCATGTCGGGGACGACGACGAATTCCGGGTAGGCCTCGATGCCCAGCTCCGCGACATCCTGCCCCAGCTCTTCGGTTATCGGCGTGACGCGGGCGCCGATGGTCGAGTTGATCGCCCACCATACCACCCACGAGGTGACGAACACGAACGCCCCGATGGCCAGGATGCCGGTGAGCTGCACCAGGAAATCGCCGCCCGCGGCGATGCACACCGCGAGCGTGCCCCAGATGCCGGCGAACAGATGCGCCGGAACCGCGCCGACCACGTCGTCGATCTTGAGCCGGTCGAGGAGCTTGATCCCGAGGACGACGATGCAGCCGCCAACCCCGCCGATCACCACCGCCCAGTAGTGCTGGACGATGTCGGGCCCCGCGGTGATCGCCACCAGGCCGCCGATCGCCCCGTTCAGGCTGGCCAGCAGATCGACCCGCCCGAGAACCGGCCGCGACAGCGCCATCGCGGAGATGACCCCGGCGGCCGCGGCGAGATTGGTGTTGGCGAGGATGTTGCTGATCGCCACGGCGTCCGCGGCCCCGCCGAGCGCCAGCTGCGAGCCGCCGTTGAACCCGAACCAGCCGAGCCACAGGATGAACACGCCGAGCGTCACCGCGGGCACGTTGGACGGCGGGGTGACCTTCACGCTGCCGTCGGCGCGGAACTTGTTCTTCCGCGCGCCGACCACCAGCGCCCCGGCGAGCGCCGCCCAGCCGCCGGTCGAGTGGACGATCGTCGAACCGGCGAAGTCCTGGAAGCCCATCGCCGTGAGCCAGCCGCCGCCCCAGGTCCACGACCCGATGACCGGGTAGATGATCGCAGTCAGCACGGTGATGAAGAGCAGAAAGGACCACAGCTTGACCCGTTCGGCGAGCGTGCCGGAGACGATCGAGGCGGTGGTGGCAACGAACACCATCTGGAAGAACCAGTCGGACATCGTCGAGTAGCCGTTCTTGACCACCGCGGCGCCCGCCTTGGCCGCGTCGTCGCCGCCGCCGAGCAGCGCCACCTCGTCGCCGGTGGTGCCGTAGAACAGCGTCAGCGTGCCGAACCAGCCGCCTTCGGGGACCCCGACATACATGATGTTGTAGCCGACGAGGTAGAACATCAGCCCGGCGATCGAATAGAGGCCGATATTCTTGAGACAGATGACCGAGGCGTTCTTGGTCCGCACCGAGCCCGATTCGAGCATGGTGAACCCGGCGCACATCCACATCACCAGCGCGCCCCAGATCAGGAACGAGAAACTGTTCAGGACGAACTGCGTCTCGTCGGCCACCGCCGCATGCGCGTTCGCCGAGAACAGCACAAGGGCGCCGGCAACCGCCAGGCCGAGCGCGGGGACCCGCCGCCACCCGGGCGGGACGCCGTCGTCGCGCGCAGAGCCCATGGGGGTCGATCCTCGATTCGCCGCGCGTTCGGTAGTCGTCAATCCGATCGATTTCGCGATATGCGACATGATATTGCATGCCCTCCGGTTCGCATTGGCGCTCTCGGCGCAGCCATCCAGCCGTTTTCGGAAAGTCACGCGAACAGAAACCACGGTTCAGGGAATGACAGTCTTATAGGCCGGGGGCCGGGCGGCGATCAACCGTCATCGGGTCGCCGCGCGGCCGAAGACCGGCCGCGCGAGGCGCGAGCGCGGCGCGAACCGGGCGGTTACTTGGCCCAGATGGACACGTCGGCCAGGTAGTCGCGGGACGCGCGATCGAGCGGGTAGAACAACGCGCCGTCCCGGCCGAACCAGCGATTGTAGACTTCTTCGTAGCGTCCCTTGAATTGCTGCACGTCGCCGAACATGCGGACCAGGGTCCGGTTGACCAGGTCCCGCCAGCGGCTGTCGTTCTGCGGCAGGACGCAGGCGAGGCTTTCCGTCGCCAGGGCGCGGGTCCTCGGCAACAGCACGACGCTGCGCCGCGGTTCGCTGCGTTCGGCGAGGCCGAGCAGCACGACACCGACATTGGCGACCCCGTCGACCTCGCCCTTCTCCAGACCGCCCATCGCGGCACCCATGTTGGGGAATTCGATGAGCTGCGCCCCGGGCAGGGTTTCCTCGAGGACGGCCACGGTCGTGGTGCCCTTGACGACGCCGATATTGAGCTGCCCGACATCGACGGTCTCTCCGGCACGCCCGCGATAGACCATCACCCGGGTGCCGTCGCGGAAGAACGGCAGCGAAAAATCGACGATCCTCTCCCGGTCCCAGGTCGGGGTGGTGATGCCGCAGACGATATCGAGCTCGCCTCGGGCGACCCGATCCAGACGGTCGCTCGGCGTCACTTCGTACAGCTCGATCCGGACCGGCCGGCCCAGCTCCCGTTCGGCCGCGGCCCGGATCTCCTGCAGCAGATCGACGGAGAAACCCTGGAATTCTCCGGCCGCCGTTTTCTGGGCGAAGGGTGCCGCGCTGGCCCTGGTGCCGGCGCGAATCACCCCGTCCGCGGCGATGCGGGTCAGGACGCTCTCCGCCGCGGTCGCGGCAACGCTGACCATCGCAAGCGCCGCGCCGGTCAACACGGCTGCCGCCCTCGGGAGACGCAGCCCGCCCTCTCGTACCAGCTTCACCTCGTCTTGCTCCTTCCGATCGGCCGAGCGGAGATTCGGCCCTTCGCGGCGCGCCGCCGCGGTTGCCCTGCGGTAAAACGCCGCGCGGCTTCCTCGTTTGTCCGCCCGTCTCGACTTACTATTTGAACCGAGGGACAAAATTGTCAACAATGGGGGAGTTCGACAATCTCAATCTCAGGCGGAATTTACCAGCGATTGGGAAAATTTGAGCGTCGCCCGCCACGGCGGGGCGACGCACCCCGAATTTCATATCTCGACGAGATCCACGGTGGTCTCGACGAGTCCAGCGGAGACGCCACCATCGCACCCAGCGGAGTCAGAGATTGCGTAGCCGGCGCCGTGCCCGAATCCGAGGCAGCGACGCCGGACATGTCGAACAGCTACGATGCGTATCTGTCCTCGGGGCTCTACGACCGCCGGTACCCCAGCCCGAACCGGCGCACGTTGCGGACCCTGCTCCGCCTGATGCCGACGGACGGTCGCTTTGTCGATTTCGGCGCCGGGACGGGGCGCTACACCCTGCCGCTCTTGCAACGCACCCGGGCGACGGGGGTGGCCTACGATGTCTGCCCGACCGCCTGCCGCATGCTGGCGGAGCGCCTGGCGGCATTCGTCGGCGATGGGCGCCTTGCCGTACGCAATGCCGGCGCCTCGGGGCTGGCCCGCTCGTTCCCGCAGGGGTTCGATCTTGCGCTTCTCGCCTTCGGTGTCCTGGCCCATGTGGCGGGGCGGAAGGAGCGGGCGTCCCTGCTCGCCTCGCTCCGGGCAATCCTGAAACCGGACGGCGTTCTGGTCCTCAGCCTGCCCAACGCCAAACGACGATTTCACGCGGAACAGCGCAGCGCGGCGCCGATGGTGCGGGATGGCGCGCTGGAGCCCGGCGATGTCTTGTACGCGCGCCATTCGGAGGCTGGTACTATCGAGATGTTCTATCATCTGTTCTCGCCCACCGAGGCACGCGATGAATTGTCGAGCGCCGGTTTCAGGATCGAGAGCATCGAGCCGGAGAGCCTGCTTCCGGAGACGGCCGTGGTCGGCAACCCCCTGCTGGCCCGGCTGGACGACCTGGCTTGCGGGTTCGCGCCGGCGGCGGTCGGCTACGGTTTTCTGATCGTGGCCCGACCGTGAATTTTCCCGGTTTTCCGATCACGGGCGGCAGGCCCCGGCGAATTCCCGCTTTGGTCCACATGGCCGTCGCGATCGCCGTGGGGCTCTTCGGCGCATGGCCGGCGGCGGCGGACCGGCTCGACGAGATCCGGGCCAGGGGTTACCTGATCGCCGGCGTGAAGGCGGACTACCACCCGTTCGGGGTGCGCAACGAATCCGGCAAGCTGGTGGGCTACGATGTCGATGTCGCGCGCGGCCTGGCGGACGCGATCGGCGTAGCGGTGCGGCTCACCCCGGTGACCAGCGCCAACCGTCTGCAGAAGCTCGCGCGCGGCGAAATCGACGTCGTCATCGCCACGCTGGGCGACAACCGCAGCCGCCGCCGGCTGGTGCACATGATCGAGCCCCAGTATTACGGCGATGGCGCCAACGTGCTGATGCGCGAAGACTCGGGCATCTCCACCTGGGAAGGTCTCCGCGGCCGCACGCTGTGCAGCGTCCAGGGCTCGATCTGGAACCGCCTGGCCGCGCAACGCCTGCTCGTCGAGACGATTTCCCTCAACTCCACCCGCGAAGCCGCGCTCGCCTTGCGCAACGGACACTGCGTGGGCTGGCTGTACGACGAGGTCAACCTGCTGAGCGCCCTGGCGACCGGAGAGTGGAACGGGTTCACCGTGTCGCTGCCGACGCGCTTCGTCGCGCCCTGGGCGATCGCCATCAGGAAGGAGGAGGCGGGCTTAGGCCTCGACCGTCTTTTCGGCGACACCGTCGCGGTGTGGCATCGCGAAGGGTTCTTCCAGGAGCTGGAAAAGCGGTGGAACCTGCCCCCATCGCCCTATCTGCGGCGGGCGCACGAGACCTGGCGGGAAACCGACGAGTCGGGCGAACTCGTCTGCCGCCGCGACGAGGACGGCAGCTGGCCGCTGGCCTGCCGGGAGCGCGCGCTCATCACCAGCGAGGAGGTGGGCGGGCTCACGGCGATATCCATGGCGTTCAAGGAATCGACCGGTCTCGATGTCAGCCCGGTCTACGATCCGCTCAACCGCAGCGTATTCCTCCATGGTCTGTTCCTCACGGTCGCGCTTTCGGTCGCGACCGTTGTCGGCAGTATCGTGCTGGGCGCCCTGTTCGGCTGGGTCTTGCATCGCCGGATCCCTGTCCTCGCGCCTTTCCTGCAGGCGCTGTGCGCGGTGCTCCGGATGACGCCTCCGCTGCTCCAGCTCTACGTCTTCTTCTTCGGGATCGGCGGCATTCTGTTTGCCTATGGCTTCACGCTCGATGCGTTCTCGCTCGCCGCCGCGGTGCTGTCGCTCTATGCCGCGGCCAGCAACGCGGTGTCGTTCTCCCTGGCCGCGGACGTCGCGGCCGGCGCCGGCGGCAGGCTGGGGTTCTCCCTGCGCGAATTCCGCCGAGCCCTCGAGCTGTGCCATGCCGCCGTGGCGGGCAATTCCGTCAACATCGTCAAGGCGACCGGAATGGCGAGCACCCTCGCATTGCCGGAGCTGGTGCACGCCAGCACGGCGATCATTGCCGAAAAGGGCAATGACGCGGTGATGATGAACCTGCTGCTGCTGTGCTACTTCCTGCTGGTCTTCGCCACCGTGTGGGCGCTCCGCGGCTGGGAGCGTAGGGCGCACGGGACCTAGAGATGCCCAACGTCGTCGACGTCCTGATCACCTGGACGCCCTATCTGGCGGTCGGATTCGGCTGGAACATTCTGGTTTCGCTGGTCGCGATGGCGATCGGCACGGCGTTCGGGATAGCGCTCGCGGCGATGCGGGGAGGCCGCGTTCGCCGCGTGAGCCAGGGCGCCGGTGCGCTGACGATGCTGGCGGCCAGCGCGCCGACCTTCGTCATGCTGTTCTACCTCGCCTACATGGTCCCGGGGAGTTTCGCGATCCTCGGCATGACGGTCATCGTGCCGGTGTGGCTCAAGGCGTCGCTGGCGCTGTCGATCGCGGTCGCGGGATTCGTCTCGGACAACGCGTTTGCCGCGCTGCGGCATCTGAGACGCGGCCAGACCACCGAGGCGCTGCTGTTCCTGCCGTCATGGACGAATTACTTCCTGATCATCGTGATGGCTTCGGCCACGGCCTCCGTCATCGGCGTACCCGAGATGGTCTTCCGGGTCGACACGGTGATCGCGGCGCTCGGCCAGCCGCAACTCTCGTTCTGGATCTACCTCTACGCGATGGGCTGGTTCCTCGCCTTCGCCGGCGTGGTCGCCCTGGTGATGCGGTTTGCCCATGTCCGACGCCGCGATGCGAGCAACAGCCTGTCCCGGCATCTGATCATGATCGTCACCGCATCGGTGGGCCTCGCCATAATCAGCGTGGCGGTGGCGTTGGGACTGCTGGCGCGCAACACGCTGATCGACCAGGCGGAAAACCAGGCCCGGATGGTCGCCGGGCTGATCGCGAGCGAAGCCAACCGGGTCGGTCTGATCTCAGACGAGATCGACCGCGTGATCCTCTCGGAGAACGAGGCGCAGGCCATAGCGATGGCCCATCTCGCCGACGTTCTCGGGGATGACGACCGGGCGCTCGCCGTCGAGATCGCGGAAATCACGGCCAACAGCGTCGTCGACGATGTCTGGGTGCTCGACGACAAGGGCATGCCGTCGGCACGCGCTATCGAGGGGCTTGGCCATGCCGGCGCCGACATGGCGCTTGGCGATATCGACGGCCCGGTCCTCCAGACCCTGCTCTCGGGACGGCGCTACTCCGTCTCGTTCCGATCCGTGCCGAAGGACGGTTTGGAACTGCCGCTGCGCTATGTCGGGGTGCGCTCGCGCCAGGGCAGGTCCGTTCTGGTCGGCAGCCTTGCGAACAAGACAACAGGGCTGCGCACGACCATCGGCCTCGCCGCGGCGCTCGACTCGCTGGCCGCCCAGCCCGGCATACGGGCGATATGGGTGGTGGACGATTCGCTCAAGGTCACCGCCGCGGTCGCGGCGGGCGCCTTGCGGGACGCGGCACAGCCCGCCTTCGGATCGTCCGACAAGTCGCTCGCGAGCCGGGCCGTCCGAGGGGCCGCGCAATCGTTTCTCAGCGACCGCGCACTGCATGTCGCGGCGCCGATTCTCGATCGCGGCGGCGTCGCCACCGGGGTTGCCGTCATCCACATGCCGCGCGACCATCTGGACGGGCTGCTGGGCGATTACATCGATTTCGGGCTTGCCATCTCCCTGGCCGCGTTCCTGATCGGGGCGGTGACAGCGACCCTGTCGGCCCGCCGTATCACACGACCGGTCACGGCGCTGACACAGGCCGCGGGGGAAATGGACCAGGGGAGTTTCCAGCCCGATTCGCTCGATCGCTACCGCGAGCGGCGCGACGAGCTGGGGCGGCTGATCCACACCTTCCAGACCATGGCGCGCGAGGTCCAGGCCCGGCGGGAGCATTTGGAGGCCCTGGTCGCCGAGCGCACGCTCGACCTCGCGAACAAGAATGCGCTGCTCGACGAGGCGAACCGGCGCATGGAAGAAGAGCTCGCGGTCGCGCATTCCCTGCAACACGCGATCCTGCCCAAGACCCTGCCGCCCGATACCGCCTATTCGGGCGACGCGATGATGACGCCGGCGCGCGAGATGGCGGGCGATTTCTACGACTATTTCGCCTTGCCGGACGGCCGGCTGGGACTGGTGATCGCCGATGTCTCCGGCAAGGGCGTGGCCGCGGCGTTCTTCATGGCGATTACGCGGACGGTCATGCGCGCCACGGCCCAGGAGATCCGTCAGGCCGGCGCCTGCATGCGCGTGGTCAACGACAGGATCTCCTCCGAGAACCCGCACGACCTGTTCGTGACCCTCTTCTACGGCATCCTGGACCCGGCGACGGGAACGCTCACCTACGCCAATGCCGGTCACAACGCGCCCTTCCTGATCCGAAACGACGACGCTATCGAGACGGTGCCGATGACCGGCGGCGTGGCCGTCGGCGTCCTGCCGGATCTGGACTACGAGGAGAAGGCGGTGACGCTCGGCGTGGGCGATACGCTGTTCCTCTATACCGACGGAATTTCGGAGGCGATGAACACCCTGGGCGAAACCTTCGACGAGCGCCGCATCGAGGACGCGCTTTCGATCGGTCCGGGAGCGCCGGTGGACACGGTGATCGGAAACGTCACCCTGGCCGTCGGCGAGTTCGTCGGCGACGCCGAGCAGTCGGACGACATCACCTGCCTCGTGCTGCGGTACAACGGCAAGGAACCGTGAGCACCGGGCGCGCCCGTCCTTCCTCCGGCGGTTTCAGGTGCGTTTGGTCAAGGTCACGATATTGCGCCCGTCGCTGCGGCGATAGGCGAACCCGTCCATCAATACGCGGACGAAGTGAACGCCGAGCCCACCGATGGGGCGGTGTTCGATCGGTGCGTCGGTATCGGGATGAGGCGCCCGGGTCGGGTCGTACGGCCTGGCGTCGTCCTCGAGCTCGATCACGAGCACGCCGTCCTCCACGCGGACGGTCATTTCGATCCGGTGCTGTTCGCCGTCGTCGTAGCCGTAGCTGATCGTGTTGGTCAGGAGCTCGTCGACCGACACGTTGATGGCGAAGGCGATATCGGGCGACACGCCGTGCTCGGCGCAAAACGCGTCGACTCTCTCGGCGGCGGCAGCAAGTTCTCGCAAGTCATTGATCAGTGAGAACTGGAGCACGGCGGGTTCGAAATGCCTTTCTTGAAAAATCGCGCGGCACTGCGGTCGCTTCTTCCATGTCTGCGCAACGACTTCGGCACCGGAAACTGCAATGGAGCTTTCACCCCAATAGTTTTGCGTTTTCGTCGAACAGGTCAAATGAAATGAACCACGATCCGCGCCGCCGCGGGTCGAACGGTTTTTCTTGGTGATCCTTGCGCGCATGCATTAGCTTTCGGTACCCGGAAATGGCTCTCGCGGAAGGACGGTCATGGCAATCACGCACTCCACGCACGAGGCTCCGACACAGGAGGTGGCGCTGCCGCCGGCCCTGGCGAGGATCAACAGCAATGTGCTGGACGACTCGATCCTGAAGAAGCTGGTCGATCCGGACGTCTACTTCGCGCTCGCCCAGTGCCGCGCGACGGGCGTGCCGATGGATCGGGACTTCGCCGACGCGCTGGCCAAGTCGATCCGGGAATGGGCGCAGTCGAAGGGCTGCATCGGCTATTCGCACTGGTTCTCGCCGATGCGGGGTGCGATCCACGGCGAAAAGCTGGAAACCTTCGTCGGGGTGGATTTCGCCACCGATCGCCTGATCATCAACTTGACGGGCTCGGAGCTGTTCCAGACCGAGACCGACGGCTCCTCCTTCCCCAATGGCGGGCTGCGCGACACCCATCGGGCGGCGGCCTATATCGGCTGGGACACCGGATCGCCGCCCTTCGTCTACCGCCAGACGCTCTATATCCCGTCCGCCTTCGTGACCTGGAACGGCGAGGCCCTCGACCAGAAGACCCCCCTGCTGCGCGCCGACATGGCGGTCAACGAACAAAGCGTGCGGCTGCTCTCGCTGCTCGGGGACAGCGCGACCAGGGAGGTGGTGTGCAATGTGGGCTGGGAACAGGAATTCTTCCTGATCGACCGGGAGAAGTATCTGGCGCGGCCCGACCTGGTGGCGGCGGGGCGCACGCTGCTGGGTGCGGCGCCGCTGCGCGGCCAGGAGATGGACGGCAACTATTTCTCCAAGCTGTCGCCCCGGGTGAACCGCTACGTGGCGGAGGCGCGCGACAAGATGTGGGAGCTCGGGATCTCGATCCATTGCACCCACAACGAGGTCGCCCCCGCGCAGCACGAGATCTCGCCGGTCTTCGGCCTCGCGAACCTCGCGGCGGATACCAACGTGCTCGCCATGGACGTGCTTCGCGACCTCGCCTTCGACCACGGCTTCACGATCCTGTTCCACGAGAAGCCCTTCGCCGGGATCAACGGCACCGGCAAGCACAACAACTGGGGGCTCAACACCGACACCGGCGCCAACCTGTTCGTACCGGGGGAGACCGAGGAGGAGAACCGGCGTTTCATCGCCTTCGTCGCGGCGCTGCTGCGCGGCGTCAACCTGCACGGCGACCTGCTGCGCTGCGGCGTGTCGACCGCGGGCAACGATCACCGGCTGGGCGCGCAGGAGGCGCCGCCCGCGATCCTCACCCTCCATCTGGGCGAGCGCCTGGAAGCCCATGTCAAGGCGGTCGCCGAGGGCGGCGACTTCGCGGGTTACGGAACCTCGCGCAAGGAGATCGAGATCGTGGCCCCGGTCGCCGATGTGCGGGCCAATCTGGAGGACCGCAACCGCACCGCGCCGTTCCCGTGGTGCAGCAACCGCTTCGAGTTCCGCGCCGTGGGCGGCAACCAGCATATCGCGTTCCCGCTGACCATGGTGAACGCGGCGCTGGCGGACAGCCTGAAGCACATGTGCGACGAGGTCGACGCCGGCAAATCCGTCGATCAGGTGATTCGCGAGACCATCCAGGAGCACCAGGGCGCCCTGTTCAGCGGAGACGGCTACTCCGACGCTCTCTACGAGCACGCCGAGAAGCACGGCCTGATCCACCTCAGGAGCAGCCCGGAAGCCTACGAAACCCTGACGGCCGACAAGAACGTCAAGCTGATGGGCGAGCTCGGCATCCTCAACGAGCACGAGCTAGCGGCGCGCCAGAGCGTCCTGCAGGAGGCCTACGCCACCGAGCTCCACATCGAGGCGCGGGCGCTGCTGCGGATCCTCAGGACCCAGATCCTGCCGGTCGCCATCGAGGATACCCGCGCCGACCGCGACTCCGGGTTCCAGTCGCCGATGTTCGACGAAAAGCGGAAGCTCGTCGAAGATCTCCTTTCGGAAATCGAAAAGCTCGCCGACACCTTCGAGTCCTTCCCGCACGACGATCCCGGACAGGCCGCGTCCTATGCGCACGAGACCCTGAAACCGCGCATGCAATCCGCGCGCGACGTGGCGGACCGGCTGGAACTCCTGGTGGATGGCCGCGCATGGCCGTTTCCGACCTATTCGGAGGTCCTGCACCATCATCAGTAGGTCGCGCCGCGGCAGCCGGGCTCGCTGTCTCCGCCGCCGGGGTTCTGCTATAGCTCGCCCGACGCGCCCGTAGCTCAGCAGGATAGAGCACGAGATTCCTAATCTCGGGGTCGCAGGTTCGAATCCTGCCGGGCGCGCCACGTTCAGATGCCGTGGTAGCTCCTGAACCACGCGACGAAGCGCGGGACGCCCGCGTCGATCGGCGTGGCGGGCGCGAAGCCGAGGTCGCGGCGGGTCGCCGAGATATCGGCCCAGGTCTCCTTGACGTCGCCCGGCTGCAGCGGCTGGAAATCGATCTCCGCCCTGCGGCCGAGGCTTTCCTCCAGCACCGCGATCAGGCGCATCAGCGGCTCGGGGCGGTCGTTGCCGAGATTGTAGAGCCGGTGCGGCGCGCCGTTCGCCGCATCCGGGGGGGTGTCGAGCGCGGCGGCGACGCCCGGGACGATGTCGTCGATATAGGTGAAGTCGCGCTTCATGTCGCCGTCGTTGAACACCGCGATCGGCCGGCCTTCGAGGATCGCCCGGGTGAACTTGTAGAGCGCCATGTCGGGGCGGCCCCACGGCCCGTAGACGGTGAAGAAGCGGAGACCGGTCTGCGGGATGCGGTAGAGATGGCTGTAGCAGTAGCTCATATGCTCGTTCGCCCGCTTGGTCGCGGCGTAGAGCGAGACCGGCGAATCGGTCCGGTCCCCGACCGCGAAGGGCAGCCTGGAGTTGCCGCCATAGACCGAGCTCGAGCTGGCATAGACGAGATGCCGGAGCCGCGGCAGATGGCGGCAGAATTCGAGCACCGTCGCGTGGCCGACGAGGTTGGACTCGACATAGGCGAACGGGCGTTCGCGCGAATGGCGCACGCCGGCCTGCGCGGCGAGATGCACCACACGGTCGATGTCCGCCACCCCGCCGAGCGCGGCCGAGGCGGCATCCCGGTCGGCGAGGTCACATCTGAGCAGGCTGAAGCGGTCATAGCGCTCGAGCCGGGCGATGCGGGCTTCCTTGAGCCCGACATCGTAGTAGTCGGTGACCGCGTCCAGCCCGACCACGGTTTCCCCGCGCTCGAGCAGGAACGCGCTCAAATGGTAGCCGATGAACCCCGCCGCGCCGGTGACCAGGACCGTCACGGCCCCTCGCCCCCGGCGATCAGGGCGAGCAGGCGCTCGCGCACCGCCCTGCGGTCGATCTTTCCGGTGCCGCCGACCGGCAGCGCATCGACCGCGAAGATGCGCCGGGGATGGGCGTAGGCCGGGCCGCGTTCCAGCGCGAACGCCTTGAGCGCCGTCTCGTCCGCCTCCCGGTCGGGGCGCAGCGTGACCAGCGCCGCCGGCGCCAGGTCCTTGAGCGCGTGCGGCACCGGCGCGACCACGGCGTCGATCACCGCGGGGTGCTGCACCAGCAGGAGCTCGACCTCCTTGGGGTTGATGTTCTCGCCGCCGCAGGAGAACTGGTCGTCGGTCCGGCCCTGGAAGTAGAAGAACCCCTCGGCGTCGCGGCGGAACAAATCGCCGGTGCGCAGCCAGCCCTCGCGGATGCGTTCGACGTCGAGATCGGGGCGGTTGTTGTAGCCGGCGAGCACCGCGGGCGAGCGCACCCAGAGCTCTCCTTCCGCCGCTTCCGCGCCGGACCCGTCGACCAGCCGGATCCCGATCTCGGGCGCGGCGAGCCCGCAGCTGCCGCGCGGGGCGGGTCTTCCGTCCACCGCCTCGCGCAGCGGCCCGCCGCCTTCCGTCAAGCCATACGCCTCGATCACCGTCGCCCGGAAGGCCCGCTCCACGGCGGCGATCAGCTCCGCGCCGACCACCGCCGAGCCCATCTCCAGCACCTCCAGGGCGGAGAAATCGAGGCTTTCGATCAGCGCCGGCTCGGCCAGCATCATGCGGTACATGGCGGGCACCCCGCCGGCCTCGGTGCAGCGATACGCGCTGAGCGCAAGGAGGAAATCCCGCGGCTCGAAACGCGGCAACACGACCACCGAAGCCCCGACATGGAGCTTGGGTTTCACCGACACCCGCATCGCGTTCTTGTGGTAGAGCGGACCGGCGATCAGCGCCCGGTCGTCCGGCGCGGCGGGCCAGTGGCGTTGCGCCGAGCGGATCGCCCAGAGCATGCCGTCATGGGCCAGCAGCACGCCCTTGGGACGGCCGGTGGAGCCCGAGGTGTAGGGCAGGAAGGCGACCTGCCGGGGCGCGATGGGCGGCGGGGCGAACCCTGCCCCGTCCGCATCGGCGAGCGCGGATTCGTAATCCTCCCACCCTTCCGGGGCGGGCGCGGTCGCGAGTCGCGGCGCGAGTCCGGCGGCTTCGCAGATCGCCTCGATCTCGGCATGCGCGCCGGGCGAGACGATGGCCGCCTTGCAGGCGGCGTCGTCCACCACGAAGCGGATGGTGTCCGCGCCGAGCCTGATATTGAGCGGCACCGGCACCAGCCCGGCCCGCATCGCGCCGAAGAACGCCTCGACGAACTCGAACCGGTTGGCCATGGCGAGCAACACGCGCTCGCCCGGCGCGAGACCGCGCGCGCAAAGCGCGGCGGCGACGCGGTCCATGCGCGAGTCCAGCTCGCCATGCGCGATTTCCCGGGCCGGCATGCGCGACAGATCGACGATCGCCGTGCGGTCGCCATGCGCCGCCGCCGCGTCGCGGTTGAAATAGCCGAGATTGGCGTCGCGGGGATCCGCCATCAGGCGCGGCCGAGCGCGGCGAGGACCGATTCGGGCGTGATCGGGATCGCCTCCACGGCGGCGCCGAAAGGCGCCAGCGCGTCGTTCACCGCGTTGAACACCGTGCCGGGCGCGGCCGCGGTGCCGGATTCGCCCACCCCCTTGGCGCCGAGGCCGGAGACCGATGTCGGGGTCTCGACATGGGCGAGCGCGATATCGGGCATCTCGGCCGCCATGGGCACGAGGTAGTCGACCATGGTGCCGTTGAGAAGCTGGCCGTCGCGGTCGTACAGGCTGTGCTCGTAGAGCGCGTCGCCGAGCCCCTGGACGATGGCGCCGCGCAGCTGCTCTTCCGCGAGCAGGGGGTTGATCAGCCGCCCGCCATCCTCGACCGCCCAGTAGCCCAGAATGCGGATCTCTCCGGTCTCGGCATCGATTTCGACCCGGGCCCCGTGGGCGCCGTTGGTGAAGACGTATTCCGGCACCCGGAAACGGCGGGTCTGGGTGAGCGACGGATAGACCCCGTCGGGCAGCTCGCCGCAGCGGAAGAAGGCGAGATCTCCGAGCTCGGCCAGGGTCATCCGCCGGGCGCCGCCGGCGCGCTCGACGACGGCCCCGTCGCGCAGCGCCAGCGATCCGGGTTCGGCCTGGAGCAGCGCGCCCGCGAGGTCGAGGATCTCGTCGCGCAGCGCCTCGCCCGCCCGTCTCGCCGACTCGCCGCCGATCCCGCCGCCGCGCGAGCCATAGGTTCCGCCGCCATAGGGCACCGCATCGGTGTCGCCGGTGATCACCGTCACCGCCTCGAAGGGCACGCCGACCGATTGGGCGACCACCTGGGCGAGGATGGTCTCGGTGCCCTGACCCTGCTCGGTGACGCCGGCGAGGCAGGTGACCGCGCCGGACGGTTCGAGCCTGACGGTGCACCCGTCCTGCGCCGAGATCGGCACGCCCGCGGGCCCGTAGATCTGCGGGCCCGGGTTGGTGCCCTTGATGAACGAGGCGAGCCCGATACCGCGCAGCACGCCCTGCCTGCGCTTCTCGTCCCGGTCGGCGCACAGCGCGTCGTAATCCATCAGCTCCAGCAGCCTTTCGAGACACGCCTGGTGCGACAGGTCGTCGAGCCCGACGCCCGACGGCGCCCGCACCGGATAGCCGTCGTCGGGCACGAAGTTCCGCCGCCGCAGCGCCGCCGGGTCGGTGCCGAGCGCGGCCGCGGCCCGGTCGATCAGGGCTTCCACGGTCAGGATGGCGATGGGATGGCCGACCCCGCGGTATTGCGAGATCGGCACCTTGTTCTGGAAGGCGACCCGGGTGCGCCCGCGGTAATTCGCGATCGCGTAGGGCCCGCCGGAGACGTTGAGGACCTGGTTGGCCTCGACCGAGCTGGTTCGCGGGTAGGACGAGTAGGCGCCGGCGCCGACCAGGTCGTCGATCTCCAGCGCCGCGATCCGGCCGTCCCCGTCAACCGCGAGCCGGCCCCGGACCGCGTGGTCCCGCGCGTGGATGTCGGAGACGAAGGATTCCAGCCGGTCGGCCCAGTAACGCACCGGGCGGGCGAGCAGAATGGAGAGCGCGGCGGCGGTGAACTCGTCGCCGTAGTGATGGCTCTTGATGCCGTACCCGCCGCCGACATCGTGGGCGATCACCCGGACATCGCGTTCCTCGAGCCCGAGATGGCGGGCGAACAGGATCTGCGTCATATGCGGCGCCTGCCCGCCATAGTGGAGGGTGAGCCTGCGGTCGCCGGGGTCGTACGCGGCGACGATCGCGCGCGCCTCCAGCGGCACGCCGGTATGGCGGCCGAAGCGGAACTCGCCTTCGACGACGATTTCCGCGACGGCGAAGGCGGCGGACGCATCCCCGGTCTCGACGCTGCGCTCATACAATTGGTTGGTGCCGAGCGAGGGGTGCAGGATCGGGGCTCCGTCTTCGAGAGCCGTTTCGACATCGGCGACCGCCTCGAGCTCTTCCCAGACGACGGCGACCCGCTCGGCCGCGTCCTCGGCGCGCGCCCGGCCCTCCGCGGCGACGGCGGCGACCGGCTCGCCCTGCCAGCGCGCGCAATCCACCGCCATGCCGTATTGCGGAACCGAGAGCAGCGCGGGCGCGTTCTTCATCGTGCCCAGCCACGGCCGGGTGCGTCGGGCCAGATCCGCCCCCGTGAGCACCGCCACCACGCCCGGCTGCGCCGCCGCCCCGGCCGTGTCGATCGACACGATCCGGGCATGGGCGTAGGGGCTGCGGACGAAGGCGACATCGACCAGCCGCTTGAATTCGAGATCGGCGACGTGACGCCCGCGCCCCGCGACCGCGCGGCGCGCGTTGGGGCGCGCCAGAGGGCGCCCGATCACGGCTTCGGTCATCCCCCGCCCTCGATCGCCGCGAGGATGCGTTCCGGGGTGAAGGGCTGCGCCGAGACCGTTCCCCCGAAAGGCGCGAGCGCATCGTTGACCGCGAGCCAGGCGGCGGCGGTGGCGCCGATGGTCCCGCCCTCGCCCACCCCCTTGGCGCCGAGCCGGGTGCTCTCCTCCAGCCCGTCGATATGGGCGGTCACGATGTCGGGCATCTCGCGCGCCATCGGCACGAGGTAGTCGGCGAGCGTGCCGTTGAGAAGCTGGCCGCTCCGGTCATAGACGCATTCCTCGAAGAACGCCGCGCCGAGCCCCTGGACGACGCCGCCCCGCAGCTGCTCGTCGACCAGCAGGGGGTTGACGATGCGTCCGCACTCGTCGGCCACCCAGACCCCGAGCAGCTCGATGGAGCCGGTCTCCGGGTCGAGTTCGAGCTGGCAGCCGAGCGCCCCGTAAGCGACATAGTAATGCGCCCGGTTGGGCACGTGGTGGCGGGTGACGGCGAGCTCCGGCTGGAGATCGGCGGGCAGGGTGTCCTGGCGAAAATGGCCGATGCGGGCGACCTCGGCGAGCGAGAGCCGGGGCGTGGCGCCGTCCCGGTCGACCACCGCGCCGCCCTTGAGGTCGAGGCTGGCGGGATCGGCCTGCAGCATGGGTCCGGCGATCGCGAGCACGTTTTCCTTGAGCGCGATCGCGGCTTCGAGCGAGGCCTCGCCGCCCATCGCCAGCCCGCGCGACGCCCAGGCGCCGCCGCCGAACGGGGTGACCGCGCTGTCGCCGGCGATCACGTCGATCTCGTCGATGCCGATGCCGAGCTGGTCGGCGACGATCTGGGCGATCGCGGTGAGGGTGCCCTGCCCCTGGTCGGTGACGCTGGTGATGCAGCGCACCCGGCCCGACGGTTCGAGCCTGACGGTGGTCCCCTCCTGGGTCGAGACCGGCGCCTCGGAAGGACCGTAATAGCCGGGGCCGTAGGCGGTGGGCTCGATGAAGGTCGCGACCCCGATGCCGCGCCAGATCCCGCGGTCGCGCAGCGCGGCCTGCTCGGCGCGGAGCGCGTCATAGCCCATGGTCTCGACCAGGCGGTCGAGCGCGCGCGAGAACTCGATACGCGGCAGCTGGATGCCGCCTATGGACGTGGCGGGCAATGTGTCGGGATCGAGATAGTTGATCCGGCGGAAGGCGACCGGGTCCATGCCGATGGCGCGCGCGGCCAGGTCGCAGAGCTGCTCGGTCACCGCGCAGGCGATCGGCACGCCGACGCCGCGATACATGCCGACGATCGGCTTGTTGACATAGGCCGCCCGCATCGCGCCGCGATAGGCCGGGACCCGGTAGGGCGCGGCGGCATTGGTGATCGTCATCATGCCCTCGGCGATGCCGAAGCGGATGAAGGCGGTATAGGCCCCGATCGCCGAGAGGTCGTCGACCTCCATGGCGAGGATCTCGCCGCTCCGCGATACCGCGATGCGCCCGCGCACGGTGTGATCGCGGCTATGCGCATCGGCGCCGAAGGCTTCCAGGCGGTCGGCGCAGTACTTGACCGGCCGGCCCAGCAGCCTGGCGATCGCCGCCGTCGCGATCTCGTCGTCATGGACGTTGATCTTGAGCCCGAACCCGCCCCCCACGTCGGGGCAGATCACCCGCACCCGGTGGTCGTCGATGCCGAGCAGGGCGGCATAGACCTCCTGCATCTGGTAGGGCGACTGGTGCGACTGGTGGACGACCAGCGTGCCGTCCGCCGGGCGATAGTCGGCGATGGTCACCCGGGGCTCCAGCGTCACCGCGGTGTGACGGCCGAAGTCGAACTCGTGCTCCACCGCCGCGGCGGCCAGGTCGAAGGCGGAGTCGACATCGCCGGCCTCGATCCGGTGCGCGAACGCCAGGTTGTCGCCGAGCGAGGGATGGATCGCCGGACTCCCAGGGGCGAGCGCCTCGGCGGGGTCGGCCACCGGTTCGAGCGGGTCGTACTCGACCGCCACCAGCTCGGCCGCGTCCTCGGCCGCCGCGCGGCTGCCGGCCACCACCGCGGCCACCGGCCGGCCCCGGCCGCACGCGCGATCCGGCCCCCCCCGGCCCCCCCGGGGGCCCCTGCCAGTACGCGGTATCCTGCGCCATCGGCGGCTGGGGCGCGGATTTGTGGCCCGGCCGATGGGCCGCGATCGCCAGCATGGGCTGGCAGATGCCGGCGAGGTCGGCGCCGGTCACGACCCGGAACACGCCGGGCTGGCGGGCGGCTTCCGCGCCGTCGACGCGGACGATCCGCGCATGGGCATACGCGCTCCGCACGAAGGCTGCGTGCAGCATCCGGGGCAGCACGATGTCGTCGGTATAGCGGCCGCGACCGTGCGCGAGCCGCCGGGCGGCGATGCGAGGCGCGGACCTGCCGATCGCGCCGCCTTCGAGAACCGGCTCCGTCAAACGCCTCTCCGCCGCACCCCTCGTTCCGGACCGCGCCCATCAAGCCACGGATCGCCCGGCGCCTCAACCGGGGGGCGGCTATTGGCGCGCGGACCGCGCCCCGCCATGATGGTGGGGGCCATATCGCATCGAGAGGCGTCGTTGGATCGGCCGCGCGAAGCCAGCAAGACCGCGGCGGCCCCGGGCGCCGCGGCGCGGATCGGCGGCCTGTGGCTCGCGCTGCCGGCCAACTTTCGCGGCATCCTGCTGCTCGCGGGCGGCGCCTTCCTGCTGACCAGCTCGGACGTCGTCGTCAAGGCGCTCGGCGCCAAGTTCGCGCCGCACGAGCTGTCCTTCTACCGCTACATGACGGGGATGGTCGTGCTCACCCCGCTCTTCGTCCGGCTCGGGTGGAACGGGCTCAAGACGGCGCGGATCGGGGTTCACGGGTTGCGCATGGGGCTCGCCTTCGTCGCCCAGCTCGGCGTGTTCTACACCATCATCCACCTGCCGCTCGCCGACGCGACGGCGTTCATGTTCTCCAAGCCGCTGTTCACCACCCTAGTGGCGGTGGTCGTGCTGTCGGAGCTGGTCCGCGCCCGGCGCTGGATCGCGACGGCCGTCGGGTTCCTCGGCGTGCTGGTGATGATGCGCCCGGGCGCGGACGGCATCGACCCGGTCGCGTTGATCGCCGTCGGCACCGCGCTGCTCTTCGCCATCGCCAACGTGCTGATCCGCATCCTGGCCGCGACCGAGCCGACCGCCCGGATGCTGTTCTACTACCATATCGGCGGGGTGGCGGTGTTCGCCGGCCCTACGCTGTGGGCCGGCCATGCGCCGGTCGGGATCGAATGGCTGCTGCTGCTCGCGATCGGCGTGCTGACCACCGGGGGCATGTTCTGCTACTTCCGGGCGTTCTCCATCGGCGAGGCCAACGCGGTCGGCCCGGCTGAGAACCTGCGCCTGATCTATGCCGCGGCCCTGGGTTTCCTGCTGTTCGCCGAGATCCCCTCGCCGTGGACGGTGCTCGGGGCTGCCATCATCGTCGCCAGCACCTACTATATCGCCCGGGCCGAGGCGAGAGGCGAGAGGGGCGGATGACGGAAACGACGATCTTCGAGGCGGGCGGCTATCGCTACATGCGCGGCGTGTTCCAGTATTCGGGCGGGGTCGCGGCCGAGCCGGGGTTCGCCATCGAGCGCGCGCGTTTCCGGCACCCGCTCCCGCTGGAGGACGGTTTCGCGGCGATCGAGGCCCATCTGGCCGCGCTCGGCCGGCCGCCGACGGCGTTCTGCGCCTGCGAGCTGCGATCGCCCGCGCCCTTCACCGAGGACGGTTTCGCCGCCTTCAACCGGGTCTATGTCGGGACGCTGGAGCGCTGGGGCATATTCCGGGGCGGCGACAACCCGGTCGCGCGCTCCAACGTGTGCCCGGCGATCGACCCGCCGCCGGAACCCGTCTTCCACGCCTTCGCCTACACGGTGGAGGAAGCGGCCGGGGCATCGGGCGGGTTCGTCGCGGCCGGCGGGGCCGACGTGCCCGAGGGCAAGGCCAATTACCGCGACCACATCGTGCGCCGCGGCGAGACATCGCCGGAGGCGCTGCGCGAAAAGGCGCGCTTCGTCCTCGCCGAGATGGAAGCGCGGATGCGGGCGCTCGGCGCGGGATGGAGCGATTCGACGGCGACCCAGCTCTATACCGTCCACGATCCGCACCCTTTCTTCGCCGACGAGATCGTGGCGCGCGGCGCGGCGCCCGGCGGGCTCACCTGGCACTACGCGCGGCCGCCGGTGGAGGGGCTGGAATACGAGATGGACGTCCGTGGCGTCCCCGTCGAGCGGGCGATCTAGCCCGGACTTCTCGACCGCGCTATTCGACGGTGACCGACTTGGCCAGGTTGCGCGGCTGATCGACGTCGGTGCCCTTGGCCACCGCCGCGTGATAGGCGAGAAGCTGCGCGGGCACGGTGTAGAGGATCGGCGCGACGAAGGGGTTCACCTCGGGAAGCTCGATGGTCGCCGCGGCCATCGCGCCGAGCTTCTCCACCCCCGGCCGGTCGGACAGGAAGACCACCTTGCCGCCCCGGGCGACGACCTCCTGCATGTTGGACGCGGTCTTGTCGAACAGATCGTCGGTGGGCGCGATCACGATGACCGGCACATGCTCGTCGATCAGGGCGATCGGGCCGTGCTTCATCTCGCCGGCGGCGTAGCCTTCGGCATGGATGTAGCTGAGCTCCTTGAGCTTGAGCGCGCCCTCGAGCGCGATCGGGAAGCCGGTGCCCCGGCCGAGATAGAGCACGTCCCGCGCCTCGGCCACCTCGCGCGCGAGCGCGGCGATGCGCTCGTCATGGTTCAGGATGTCGTTGACCCGGGACGGCAGCTCGACCAGGGCCTGGCAGAGCTCGGCTTCCTCGGCGCGGTCGATCGCGCCCCTGCGAGCGGCGATCGCGATGGTCAGGCAGGCCAGGGTGGTGAGCTGGGTGGTGAACGCCTTGGTCGAGGCGACCCCGATCTCGAGGCCGGCCTGGGTCCTCAGCACGGCATCGGACTCGCGCGCCATCGAGCTCTCGTCGACATTGACCAGCGAGACGATCCGCTGGTCCTGCGACCGGGCGTAGCGGAGCGCGGCCAAGGTGTCCGCGGTCTCGCCCGATTGCGAGACGAACAGCGCCACCCCGCCCGGCGGCAGGACGGGCGTGCGGTAGCGGAACTCCGACGCGATCTCGACCTCGACCTCGACCCGGGCAAGCCGCGCGAGCCAGTATTTCGCGACCAGCCCCGCGTGGTAGGATGTGCCGCAGGCGACGATGGTCACGCGGTCGACCCGGCCGGGATCGAACGGCAGGTCGGGCAGGGTCACGACGCCGTCCCACGGGTTGAGCACGCTGTTCAGCGTGTCGCCGATCACCGCCGGCTGCTCGTAGATCTCCTTGAGCATGAAATGGGGAAAATTCCCCTTGCCGATCATCGCGCCCGACGCGGCGGTGCGCCGGATCTCGCGCTCGACGATTTCGCCGTCGCCGTCGTGGATCACCGCGCCGTCGGGCCGCACCTCCGCCCAGTCGCCCTCTTCGAGATAGCAGATGCTGCGGGTCAGCGGCGCCAGTGCGAGCGCGTCGGAGCCGAGATACATCTCGCCCTCGCCATAGCCGATGGCGAGCGGGCTGCCGCGCCTCGCCCCGATCATCAGATCGTCGTGCCCGGCGAACAGGATGGCGAGCGCGAACGCGCCCTCCAGGCGCTCGAGCGAGGCGGCGACCGCCTCCTGCGGGGTCCCGCCTTCGCGCAGGAAGCGGCTGATCAGATGCACCGCCGCTTCGGTGTCAGTGTCGGTCGCGAAGACATGGCCGCAAGCGCTGAGCTCGCGGCGCAGCTCCTGGAAGTTCTCGATGATGCCGTTATGCACCAGCACCACGCGCTCGTCCGCGTGCGGGTGCGCGTTGTCGACGGTCGGCAGCCCGTGGGTGGCCCAGCGCGTGTGTCCGATCCCGATGGTGCCGGGGAGCGGCCGCCCCGCGATCACCCCCTCCAGACGGGCGATCTTGCCCTCGGACCGGCGGCGCTCGACGCGGCCGTCGACCAGCGTCGCGATGCCCGCGGAATCGTAGCCCCGGTATTCCAGCCGCCGCAGCCCGTCGATCAGCAGCGGCGCGACCTCGCCCCGGCCGATGATGCCGATGATGCCGCACATCGGCGCGCCCCTACGATTCCGAACGCGGCTTGGCGGTCCGGCGGCGAACCCGGAAATCCTCGGCCCAGCCCGCCTTGACCGTCTGCGCGCCGCGCGCGACGGCGAGCGCGCCCGGCGGCACGTCCCGGGCGATCGCGCTGCCGGCGCCGACGATGGCGCCCGCGCCGATGGTGACCGGGGCGACCAGGGCCGTGTTCGAGCCGATGAAGGCGCCCGCCCCGATCTCGGTCTCCGCCTTGTCGAACCCGTCATAGTTGCAGGTGATGGTGCCGGCGCCGATATTGGCCCCCGCCCCGACCCGGCTGTCGCCGACATAGCTCAAATGGTTCACCTTGGCGTCGGCGCCGAGCGACGAGGCCTTGATCTCGACGAAATTGCCGACCCTCGCCCGGTCCCCGATGCGGGCGCCCGGGCGCAGCCGGGCGAACGGGCCGATCGCCGCATGGTCGGCGATCCCGGCCCCCTCGATATGGCAGAACGCCTCGATGGTCACGCCGTCGCCGACCGTCACCCCGGGTCCGAACACCACCTGCGGGCCGATCACCACGTCGCGGCCGAGCCTCGTGTCGTGGCAGAACCAGACGCTGTCCGGATCGATCAGCGTCGCGCCGTCCGCCATCGCCCGCGCGCGCAGCCGCTGCTGGAGCACGCGCTCGGCGACGGCGAGCTCGGATCGCGCGTTGACGCCCATCACCTCGTCCGCATCCGCCGCCTCGGTGACCGCGCAGTCGAGCCCGCGCGACCGGGCGATGGCGACGATGTCGGTGATGGAATACTCGCCCTTGGCGTTGTCGTTGCCGACTTCATCGAGCAGCGACAGCAGATGACGCCCGTCGGCCGCCATGATGCCGGCGTTGCAGAAGCCGATCCGGCGGGTATCCCCGTCCGCGTCGCGGTGTTCGACGATGGCGAGCAGCCGGCCGTCCGCGTCGGTTACCAACCGCCCGTACTCGGCCGTGTCGTCCGGCCGGAAGCCGAGCACGACGACGGCGGGGCCGGCCGGGGAGCGGAGCATTTCGAGCATGTGGCGAATCGTGTCGGCGGTCAGCAGCGGCGTGTCGCCGAACAGGACCAGCACGTCGCCGTCGAAACCGGCGAGGAACTCCCGCGCCGCCAGCACCGCGTGGGCGGTACCGAGCGGCGGGTCCTGAACCACGGTCGGGACGGGCGCCACCGCCGCTGCCACCGCCTCGGCGCCGGCGCCGATGACCACGGCCACGCGATCGACCCCGGTCTCGGCCAGCCGGTCGAGCACATGCCCGATCATCGGCCGGCCGCCGATCCGGTGCAGCGTCTTGGGCAGGGCCGACTTCATGCGCGTGCCCTTGCCGGCGGCCAGCACGATGGCGGCGGCTTTGCTGTCACTCATATGGCGGGCACCGGCGCAGGTTGATCGACTGGCGCGGAAAACTGCCACAAAGCCGGGGCGGACGCCACGGGCTTTGCCTCGCCCGGTTCCCGGCCGACAGTCCATTCGGCGCGATCAACGCGGCAGGCCGTAGGTCCGCGACCCGCCCTCCCCGTCGATCCGGGCGCTCGTCAGATGCCCGATCGCCCCGCCGAGGTCGGTCTCCTGCTGGATCCGCACCGGCAGCGGGTGAACGCCGTCGAACAGCGGCGCGAACCAGAACGTCATGGTCCTCTCGCCGCTCGCCAGCCCGCCATAGTCGGTCTCCTTCCGGCGACCGTGCAGGATCTCGATGCTGAGGTCGCAGACCTCGGCCTTGCCGGAATAGGCGGAAAGCCTCGAGCGCGGCAGCTCGCCCTCGCCGAGCGCCTCGAAGACGGCGTCGAAGCGCCTCCTTCCGTCGAACACCGGCAGCCTGATCGAGCAGGAACCGGGCCGGGTTACCGCACGCGCGGCGCTCAGCACGCCGGTCGCGATGTCGATGGCGCCCTGCATCTCTTGGGGCGGCACCTTGGGGGGCTTGCGCTTGGGCCGGGCGCTCACGATCACCGGGCGGCCATCCGGGAATTCCAGCGTGGTCCAGCGCCGCTTGCCGCGCCAGCTGCTCTCCGTATGGGCGTTCCGGGGCACCAGCCGCGCGCCCTGCACCCGGCCCGACGAGCGGACGCGGAGAGACCACGGCAGGATGTACCGCATGAGCCCCTTCACCTCGCTCGACAGGTCGAGCCGGTAGCCGTCGCAGCCGAGGGCGAGATCGATATTGAGGTCGACCGCATTGATCCCGCCGAGATAGACCGCATAGACCAGGTGGACGGTCCTGCCGGCCGACGGGTCCGGGCATTCCTTGGCGGCCGCCGGGGCCGCGACGGCGACCGCCAGCAGCAGGGCCTGAATTGCACGCCTTGGTAGAAGCATGGATCGTCTCGTACTCGCTCGACTCGCTGTCCGGGAGCGGAAACTGGACCGGGAACGGGCGACTCGCAACCCCCGGCGTCGCGCCGGTTTCTTGACACCACGGAGCGGCCGGCCCTATACCCGCCCCTCCTCGGGCGCGTAGCTCAGCGGGAGAGCGCTCGCCTCACACGCGAGAGGTCGCTGGTTCAATCCCAGCCGCGCCCACCACCGGACCCGCTAGCCCACCTCCGCGTTCCCGATCACCACCAGGGCGCGCACCTCGATGCTCTCGCGCGGGGCCGCGTCCGGCGTCTGGGCGAACCGGAAGGCGCCGTGCGGCGTGAAGCGCGCGCGGCCGTCGTCGATGCTGTCCCAGCCCTTGATCAACAGGATCTCGTCGGGCGTCATTTCGGGCGCGTAGTACCAGCGCTGCGTCGGCGCGTGGGCGAGCAGGTAGATCTCGCCGACCCGGTCGGGGAAGACCTGGTCGGTGGCGAGGAGCTGCGCCGGGGCGACCGAGGAGGCGTCGGCGACCGCCAGCGGCGAGCGCCGCACCGGCCCCGATATCGGCCGCCACACATTGATCTGGACGATATGCGCCCCGCTCGCGGCGAGGCGTGTCGCTTCGTCCTCGCCCAGTATGTCGGCGACGCGCTGCGGGCCGCTCAGCACCGTGTAGTCGACATGGGCGCGGATGGCGGGGCCGCGCAGCCCGTCGGGGTTGTGCGCGCCGGTCTCGCTGTCCGCCCGCCTGGTGGCGTCGAACACCACGGTCCGGTCGGCGCCGAAGCGCTCGTTGAGCAACGCCTCGATCTCCGGGTAGTAGCGGGTCTCGACCGCCTCGTCGTCGTAGAGGTCGGCGACCGCGGTCGCGTGGCGGTGAAGCTCGAAGCCCTCGCGGTCGACCGACAGATCGCCGGCCAGCGGGCGCATGTCGGCGATGGAGACGGCGATCGACTCGGTCTCGAAGAACAGCTTCTGGGCCCCGCCGGTGAGCGCCGTCGAGTGGAAAGCCGGCTTGGTGTCCTGCGGCACGATGAAGGTGAGCGGCGCCACCAAATCGGCGCCGGCCGAGACCGACTGCATCGTCTGGGTCATTCCCTGGTTCCCCCGCCGGGTTGCGGGCAGGCGTACTTCCCCTGCCGTCCGCGCCGTTCCAGAATGCACTATAGCCCTGCGCGCTGGTTTGCCTAGGCCGGCCGGATCTGGAGGGGAATCATGGGGTTCATGGTCGATGTCGTGCTGCCGCTGGCGCTCGCCTTCATCATGCTGGGGCTCGGTCTCGGGCTCACCTTCGACGACTTCGCCCGGGTGGCGCGCCGCCCGCGCGACTTCGCCCTCGGCGCGGTCTGCCAGGTCGTCGTGCTCCCGGCGGTCGCCTTCGTCCTCGCCAGCCTGTGGCCGATGGCGCCCGAGCTCGCGCTCGGGCTGATGATCATCGCCGCCGCGCCGGGCGGGGTGACCTCGAACATCCTGACCGCGTTCGCGCGCGGCGACGTCGCGCTGTCGATCTCGCTGACCGCGGTGATCAGCCTGCTGAGCGTGGTCACCATCCCGCTCATCGTGGTCTTCTCCTACGCCCGGTTCATCGGCGAGCAGGCGGGCAGGGATATCTCGATCGCCGGAACCGCGGTCAGCGTGTTCCTGATCGTCGCCGTTCCGGTGCTGATCGGGCTTTTGATCCGGCGCTTCGCCGAGGGCTTCGCGCTGCGCGTCGAGCCCGCCTCGCGCAAGCTGTCCGCGGTGCTGTTCGTGCTCGTGCTGGCCGGCGCGATCGTCCAGGAACGGGCCAACATCGTGCCCTATTTCGCCGAGGCCGGGCTGGTCACCCTGGTCCTCAACCTCGCGATGATGGCCATCGCCTGGCTGCTGGCGCGCATGTTCGCCAGCGGCCCGACCCAGCGCATCGCGATCGCCATCGAATGCGGGTTGCAGAACGGGACGCTCGCCATCGCCGTCGCGGTGCTGCTGTTCGGCGGCGGGCTGGCGACCGTGCCGGCGGCGACCTACAGCCTGATCATGTTCGCCACCGCGCTGATCTATATCGCGGTGCTGCGGCGCGGCGCGGGCTAGCCTCCCAGCCGGGAGAAGACGCGGCGCGCGTTGTCCTCGAAGATCATCTGCTTGTCCGCCGCGCCCAGCCCGTCGGCCGCGTCGACGTAGCGCTTGGTGTCGTCGAAGGGGAATCCGGTCTCGGGATCGATGCCGCGCACCGCGCCGACCATCTCGGAGGCGAACAGGATGTTCTTGGCCGGGATGACCTTGGTCAGCAGGTCGATCCCGGGCTGGTGGTAGACGCAGGTGTCGAAGAAGACGTTTTCCAGCAGCAGCTCGTCGAGCGGCGGGCGCCCCATATCCTGCGCCAGCCCGCGATAGCGCCCCCAGTGGAAGGGCGCCGCGCCGCCGCCATGCGGGATGATGAGTTTGAGGCCGGGGAAATCGGCGAACAGGTCAGAGGTGAGCAGCTGCATGAAGGCGGCCGTGTCCCCGTTGATGTAATGCGCGCCGGTGAAGTGGAAATGCGGGTTGCAGGACGACGACACGTGGATCATCGCCGGCACGTCGAGCTCGCACATCTTCTCGTAGAGCGGGTACCACCAGCGGTCGAAGAGCGGCGGGTCGGTCCAGTAGCCGCCGGTCGGATCCGGGTTCAGATTGCAGCCGATGAAGCCGAGCTCCTCGACGCAGCGGACGAGCTCCGGGATGCAGTTCGCCGGCGGCGTCCCCGGCACCTGCGGCAGCTGGCAGACGCCGACGAAGTTCTCGGGGTACAGCGTGACCGCCCGGTGGACCATGTCGTTGCAGATTTCCGACCAGTATTTGTTGGCCGGCTCATCGCCGTCCTGGTGGGCCATGCCGGCGGCCCTCGGCGAGAAGATCGTAAGATCCGTGCCCCGTTCGCGCTGCAGCTTGAGCTGCGCCCCCTCCAGGCTCTCGCGGATCTCGTCGTCGGAGATGCCGAGATCGGCCGGAAGCGGCCGGTAGTCCGGGTCCTTGAGCCCGTCCACCTGCGCCGCCCGGTACTCCCTGAGCGCCGCCGGCGCGGTGGTGTAGTGGCCGTGGCAATCGATGATCATGATCTTCCTTCCTCGGCGCGGCCGCTGAGTTCCAGACCCTTTTCCAGCCCCGCATAGAGGGTGGCCGGCGCGGCCATCAGAAACCGGTAGCCCTCGTCCAGGACGCGCTCGACATTCCGCGCATCGACATGCGGATGGCCGACGACGACGTCGCGCGAAATGCAGGTGTCGACGATGCGCGCCATCGCGTCCCTGACTTCCGGGTGATCGTATTGCCGCGGAAAGCCGAGCTCCTGGCTGAGATCCCCCTCGCCGATCAGCACGGCGCCGATGCCCGGCACGTTGTCGAGCATGTCCGCGAGGTTCTCGATGCCCGCAATGTCCTCGATCATCAGGATGACGAAGATTTCCCCGTCGGGCGCCAGCGGCCACACATCCGCCTTGCGGTAATAGTCCTGCTGCGACAGCCCCCAGTAGCGCACGGCATGGCGCGGCCCGTCGCCGCGCACGCCGGCGGGCTCGTAGAGCGGCGCGCCCTTGAGGCGCGGGTAGCGGCACGAGGCGACCGCGTTATAGGCCTCCTCCACGCTGCTCACATGCGGCCACACCACCCCGTAGACGCCGAGATCGAGCGCTTGCTTGGCGTGCCACTGGCCCCTTTCCGAGCCGTTGGGCGGGATGCGGACCATCGGCGTGACCGCCGGCGCGACGGAGCCGGCGGCGGCGATCTGCGCGCGGTTCAGCATGTATTGCAGCGAATCGCGGAGCGCGCCGATGTCCCACGGGTTGTGCTCCATCTCGAACACGATGCCGTCGTAGCGCGTCGCCGACAGGGCGACGGCGCTCTGGATGTCGGCGGTGGTGAAGGTGGTGAAGGCGCGTTGTCCGGCCTCCAGCGCCGCGACGACGCCGTTGAGCCGCGGTATTTCGGTCATCCGGGTCTCCGGGGGGTTGTCTCGTTGGTCGGCGGCAATCTAGCGGCCGGAGCCGCCGCGGTCATCCGGCCCTGCGCCGTCTCGCCGCCACGTGGTGCAGCAGCAGATAGGCGGCCGTGACCGCGAGCGCCGATCCCGCGACGACCGGCGCCTTCAGGAGCAGGAGAAAGGCGAGCACCAGGCGCAGGGCGACCTCGTAGCCCGACAGGCGGGCGGCGTCGAACCGGCTGAGAGCGCTCGCCACCAGATAGAGCGCGACCACCAGCCGCAGGACCAGCCATCCCAGGGCCTCCAGATGGACGGTCCCGTCATAGCCCGGCAGATAGGTCTTCTTTTCGCCGAGCGAGCCGTCGACCGATTGCGCGAGCTGCGCCTGCTCGATCAGCAGGAGCTCCGGATAGAAGGCGAAGACGAAGGGTATCGTGAACATGACGATGCCGACGCGGACCGCCTGGACACCGGTCGCCATCGGTTCGGCCTTGGAAATGGTGGACGCCGCGAACGCGGCGATGGCGACCGGGGGCGTGATCGCCGAGGCCACGGCGAAATAGAAGATGAACATGTGGGCGGTGAAATAGGATGTCCCGAGCGCGACCAGCAGCGGACCGATGATCAGGATCACGTTCACATAGGCCGGCAGCGTCGGCATGCCCATGCCCAGCAGGATGGTGACGACCATCGCGGTCACCAGCGCCAGCATGAGATAGGCCGGGCCGCCGATGGTGAGCTCCTGCCCGAACAGCGTGAAGGTCGAGACCGTCTTCAGCCAGTTCAGGATGTCGATGGTCATGATCCCGGTGAAGTTGGTGAAGTTGATGCAGACATCGATGACCGCGACGGCGGTGAGCAGCAGGAACAGCTCGGCGATGATCAGCCCGGCGCTCGACAGCGCGGAGACGATCTTGCGCGGCGCCTTCCTGACCTCTTCGTCGAGGAAGAGCAGGGCGAGCAGCAGGATGACCGCCCAGAAACCCGCCGAGTCGGGATCGCCCGCCGCGTTCTGGAACAGCTTGAGAATCCACGGAAGGGCCTCGCCGCCGCCCGGGGTGTAGCCGAGCACCCAGCCGAGCGGTCCGGTGCCGACGGCGTCCTTCTTGGTCAGCAGCAGGACCAGGATGAGCAATATCGGCCCCGCGATCATCAGCAGGTTGATCCGGTCCTGCCGGGTGAGCCTTTGCGCCTCGGTCAGCTGCCCGACGACTTGCAGGTTCGACCGGCGGGCTTCGAAGACGACCACCAGGAACAGGCTCAGGAAATAGGCGAGCGCGGGCAGGAAGGCGGCGATGATCACGTCGGAATAGGGCACCGTCGACAGCGCCGACAGCACGAACGCGGCGATGCCCATGACGGGTGGCATGAACTGTCCGCCGCTCGATGCCGCGGCCTCGACGCCGCCCGCGAAGGTCGGCGCGAAACCGGACCGCATCATCATCGGGATGGTGAGCGTGCCGGTACCCAGCACGTTGACCACGGGGCCGCCCGAGATGGTGCCGAACGTGGCCGAACCCACGATCGCGGCGTGGGCGGGACCGCCGCGCAGCTTCCGCGTGATGACCACGGCGAGCTTGATCAGCGAGCGGCCGCCGGCGGAAGCGCCGAACAGGGCGCCGAGGACGACATAGGGGAAGACGATGTTGACGGTGATGTTGAGGAACTGGCCGAGCAGGCCGTTGGATTCGAGGGTGATGGCGTTGCGCGCGCCGATCACGCCGGCCGCATAGCTCCTCGCCCCTTCGGTGACCGTGCCGATCGAGGTGGTCAGGTAGCGGTGGTCGGTCCAGTCGAAATACCACGCGGCGGACGAGAGCAGGGTGTAGACCGCGATAACGATCGCCACCGCGACGATCGGAAGCCCCCAGACCCTGACGACATAGACGAAGAAGACGGTCACCGCGAAGAGCAGCCAGGGCAGGATCCAGTTGCCGAGAATGGCCTGGCATTCGGGGTATTCCTCGACCGGCGGGGTGCCGTAGATGGCGATGTATTCGTCCGCCCGGGCCTTGGCCTCGGCGAGCAGCCTGTCGCGCTCGCCGCTGACGGTGTCGATCAGGCACACCTGGTCGTGCTCGATCAGGTAGACCAGCGAGGTCCCGAGGATCGCCGCCAGCATCAGCACGTCGAGCGTGATTCCCAGGCAGAACCGGGGCTTCGGCCCGTCGCGCCATTTCCGCCCGAACGACGAGACCAGCAGGGCGATGACCAGCATCAGGGAGAACATCAGCGGAAAGAAGAATTCCGAGCTGTACTTGCTCAGCCTCGGCAGCCCCTCGAGCCCGGGTATCGATCGAACGGTCTCGAGCAGCCCCGGGATGTTGGGGAGGTTGTTGGCCATCCCCAGCACCACCAGGACGAAGGCGAGCGCGAGCGCGAGGCGGCCCATCCAGTCGCCGTTCGCCTCGATCGGAGCTTCCGACACGCCCGGAACGGAGGGCTGCGCCCTTTCGCTCCCGGGTGGCCCGGTGGAATTGCCGCGAGAGTCCGACACCTGAGATCCGCCGTCCCGCTCCACGCTCACGCGGGACAGGCGAACCGGAGCGCTCGCGGGCCGGCGCTCCGGTTCACCGCCCGGTTCTTCGCGTGTCGGCCTACGATCCCGGCTTCATGCAATCGTCGACCTTGAAACCCGCCTCTTCCCAGGCCTCGACGGAGCCTCGATGCAGCTTCGTGCCGGCATTGCAGAACGCCATCGTCCTGTCGTCGATCTTGCCGAAATGGAGCCCCTTGGCGAAGGGCACCTTGCGATGGAGGTTGGGGATGCTCTTGATGAATGCCGCCGTCAGCGCCTTGGCGATGCGCTCGTCCATCTTCTTGTGGACGGCGTCGGAGAACGGCGCGGTCACCGACCGGAACATGTCGTCTTCCGAAATCACATTGACGTTGTCGCCGTAATGGGCGAGCTCGCTGACCGGGAAGAAGGCGGGCGCGTTCCCGGGCGCGTTCAGGAACTTCTGCCAGGCCTTGCCTTCCCACCTGGCCTTCGGCACGGAGACCATGTT
The DNA here is from genome assembly GCA_002239065.1 of Defluviicoccus sp. bin129. Lineage (GTDB taxonomy): Bacteria > Pseudomonadota > Alphaproteobacteria > MPNO01 > MPNO01 > MPNO01. The sequence continues at coordinate 123,056 of MPNO01000002.1, forward strand.
GATCTTGCCGGCGGCCGCCAGGATCGGCATCCAGCTCGCCGGGTTGGTGCCGGGGCGCACGGCGGCTTCGACCGAGCGGTCGAGGAAGATCGCGTTGGCCTGGCCCCAGGCGATCTGCTTGCCGGCATAGCCCTTGCCGTCGTTCAGCCCGGTGGTGAGCCGGATGACCGAGCGCGCCGTGTTGAGCGCGCCGCCGCGCGGCGGGCCGTTGAACACGGTCTTGCCCTTGATCTTGTCCCAGCTGTCGATGCCGGTGCTCGCATAGGCGACCAGGAAGAAACCCGCGATGCCGTGATAGGGGTAGAGCGCGCGCAGATTGGCGGCGAGCTCCGCGCCCTTCTCGCGGCCGAGCGAGCTGTAGGGGCCGAGACCGCGCGACATCAGGAAATGCAGCACGATGGGCATCGCCGCGATGTCCGTCTTGCCTTCCGCGACCTGCTGGATCGAGCGGGTCAGGGTCTTGCCGCCCTGGATCTGGATCGTCGCGACCTTCCCGGCCGCGGCGACCTCGGCCAGGTTCTTGGCCGATACGTCGCTGCCCCCGCCGGGCTGGGCGTATTCGTGGGTGAGCGTGGGCATCTGGGCGTAGGCGGATGCCGTGAGCATCATCGCCGCGCCCGTCGCCAGAAGCCTTTTCATGTCGATCTCCCTGTGAAACCGGATTTCGCGCCCGTTCGGCCCTTCTAACACAGCCGCGCCGCCGCGGTCATCGCGGGTCGGCACCGCCGAGACGCCGGCACAGCGCGAGATAGTCGGTCATCGGCGCGCGCAGGTAGTCCGGGATCGGGATCGACCGGCCCATCTCCTTGGATGCCACGCAGGTGACGAACTCGCCGCGCAGGATCTCCTCGCCCTCGTCCGAGCCGACGATGACATAGCGGATCGACGACCGGCCGAGCGCGGTGAGGATCAGCGCGAGGTCGAGATTGTCGCCCATGCGCCGCGCTTTCCTGAAATCGACGTCGCAATGGACCAGCGGAAACATGCGGCCCTTGTCGAAGAACTCGCGGGCGAAGTCGATGCCCAGCCGGTCGCCGATCCAGCCCTCGAACAGGTCGTTGAACATGCGGAAGAAGGCGACATAGAAGACGATGCCCGCGGGGTCGGAATCGCCAAAACGGATCCGGCGGCTGACGGAGTAGAGTCTCTCGGACATCGCGGCCCTCCCGTTCGGCGCGGCGCGATCCTAGGCCATTCTTCCCCGGGGTCGAGCCCGGCCCGACGCTTCGTCCGGTTGGCGCAAGATGAGGGGCGTGGTTAAGCTCGCGGGACGCGGTACGGCGGTTGAAACGGATCGGGGCCGCCGCCCCTCGACTGGAAGGGAGACACGATGACCACAGTGATCACCGGTGCCGGGCTGGTCGGCACGAGCTATGCGATCTCGGCGGCGGTGCGGGGCGAAAAGGTGGTGTTTCTCGACCCGTTGCCGCGCGCGGACTATCTCGACCGGCGGCTCGGGGCGGGCAACTACACGCTGATTCCCGAGGATACGCGCCACCTGCCCGGCGTGCTGGCGGCGATCGAGGAACACCGGCCCGACACCGTTCTGCACACCGCCGGGCTGATCGGCAGGCGCGCCGAAGACCCGCTCCATCTCGGCATGGACCTCAACGTCAACGGCGCGATCGCGGTCTGCGAGGCGGTCCGGCTCGCCGGCGTCAGGCGGCTGCTCAACATCTCCACCTTCGGCGCCTATGACTGGCGGCGGGACGCCGTCGACGGCGTGATGAAGGAGGACTTCCCGCTCGGCAGCGGCACCGCCTACAGCAACACCAAGGCGGTGCAGGAGCTCATCCTCGAGGCCTATTCCGCCAAGTACGGCTTCGAGGTCGCCATCGTCCGCCCCGCCAATGTGTTCGGAATGGGGCATTTCTGGGGCGGATCGGGCGGCGGCGAGAAGTGCCACACCCTGGTCGAGAGCGGGATCCGCGGGGTTCCGGCAAGGATCCCGGAAGAGCAGACCATGGCGTTCGAATACGTCTATTCGAAGGACATCGGCCGGGCGCTCGACCTCTGCGCGACGCGCGAGCTGCCGCGCTACAACGTGTTCAATATCGGCATCGGGGCGGTGACAACGTTCGACGAGCTGGCCGCCGCGGTGCGCGCCTCGCTCCCCGGGCTGGAGATCGAGGTGGTTCCGGGAACCCCGCCGGTCTCGCGCACCGACCACATGGATATCGGCCATGCGCGCGACGTTCTCGGCTGGGAGCCCGAATACACGCTGGAAGCCGGCTTCGCCGCCTATGTCGAGGAGATGCGCGCGGCGCTCGGCGCCAACGCCTGACTACGCTCCGGGGCTTTCGTACCCGACCACCCGCTGGTCGATCGCCCCGAACACCGAATTGCCCCCGGCGTCGCGCATCTCGATACGCACCCGGTCGCCGAAGCGCATGAACGGCGTCTTGGGCGCGCCCTGCTCGATGGTCTCGATGACCCGAACCTCGGCCAGGCAGGCCGAGCCGACGCTGCGGTCGTGGTTGGAGATCGTGCCGGTGCCGAGGATCGTCCCGGCGGCGAGCCGGCGGCTCCTGGCGGCGTGGGCGATCAGGGTCGGGATGTCGAAATAGAGGTCGGTGCCGGCGTTCGGGTGCCCGAGCGGCGCGCCGTTGAGCGAGACCTCCATGTCGAGCGTCATCCTGGTCCCGTCCCATGCCGCGCCGAGCGAGTCCGGCGTCGCGACTGCCGGAGAGAACGCCGTCGTCGGCTTGCCCTGGAGGAAGCCGAAACCCTTGCCGAGCTCGGCCGGGATCAGGTTGCGCAGGCTCACGTCGTTGAGGATTCCGACCAGCTTGATGTGGCTCCGCGCGGCCTCCGGCGTCACCCCCATCGGCACGTCGTCGAGAATGACGAAGACCTCCGCCTCCATGTCGATGCCCCAGCCCTCTTCGGCGAGCGCGATGTCGTCTCTCGGGCCGATCATCGAGTCCGAGGCGCCCTGGTACATCAGCGGATCCTCGTACAGGTTTTTTGGCATCTCCGCGCCGCGCGCCTTGCGGACCAGCTCGACATGGCTGAGATAGGCGCTGCCGTCGACCCACTGATAGGCGCGCGGCAGGATCGCCGCGCAGTCGGACGGATCGAACGGGAAGGTCTCGGCCTCGCCCGCATTGACCGCCGCGGCCAGCGATTCGAGCGCCGGCGCCGCCGCCGCCCAGTCGTCGATCGCCGCCTGCATCGTCGCCGCCACGCTCGCGGCATCCGTGGCCCGCCTGAGGTCGTCGCTCACCACCGCGAGCCGCCCGTCGCGGCCGCCCTTGAGCGTCGCGAGCTTCATCCGTCGTTCCTTCCCATTTGCGCGCAGTCATAGAGGGCGGACCGCCCGCGCGCAACGCGGCGGGCGTGGGGAAATACGCCACGTCTTGCCCGCGCGCGCCGCCGCCTAGCCGGTCAGATCCGGCCGGTCTCGAGCCGGCCGGCGAGCATCGCGAGCCCTTCGAGCAGGTAGTAGCTGCCCCAGATCAGCTCGTTGGCGAGCGCCACGCCGGAGCGCTGGTCGAAGCAGCCATTGGTCAGCATCCCGGGCGGCCGCCGGTCCCCGGGCGCGACCGGGGTCAGGTGGGAGGCGGCGAGCGTCAGCAAAGTCTCTTCGGCGAAGCGGCGGTAGCGCGCGGCGGCGTCCGGGTCCGCGACCGTCCCGGAGAGTTTCAGGATCGCGGTCGCCGCGATGGCGGTGCCCGAGGAGTCCTTGCGCGTGTCGTGGTCGATCGGCGCATCGAAATCCCAGTAGGCGACGCGGTCGTTGGGCGCGTTGGCGATCCACCACTCGGTCACCCGCAAAGCGGCGTCCATCAGCGCCGTCTGTTCCGGCATGCAGCGGGCCGCGTGGGCGAGGAACTGCATCGCCCAGGCCTGCGCCCGGGTCCAGGTCGAGCTGTCGGAGACGCCCTTGTGGGTGTAGGTACGGACCGGCGCGCCGGTGTCGGGGTCGAGGCTCACCGACTGCACGACCGAGCCGTCGTCGCGGATGCAGAGCTCGGCACTCCTCAGCGTGTGTCGCAGCGCGCGGTCGCGCAAGCCCGCCCCGCCCCCCGCCCCGGCGGCGAACAGGAGCAGCGGCACCGCGGCGAGGCCGTCGATATTCGCCTCGTCCGCGCCCACGGTATGCGCCTCCTCCGCCTGCGCGCCAAGCGGGATCAGGCCGAGCCTCGGGTCGAAATCGCCGCCCAGCCGGCCGGCCGCGGCGAGCGCGAGGTCGCGGGCGTCTTCGTCGCCGTGCAGGATCGAGCCGAGCGCCGCGCCGTAATAGAACAGGAAGCCGCGGAACACCGACTCCGAGCCGATCCTGGGACGCAGCCGCTCGGTCCAGCGCCGCGCCTCGGCGACCAGGGCGGCATCGTCGAACACGGCGCCGCCGAGCCACAGCATCGCGTTCCAGTACCCGCCGGTCCAGAACCCGTCCGGCGTGGTGGTCCAGGCGCCGGTGCCGGTGTCGGCGTAGTGGGGAAAGCCCGGCACGTCCGCATCCACCGTCGCGCGGATGCGCGCCGCCATGGCGCCGAGGGCGTCGTCGGGGGTCTTGGGGCCTGCCATCCGATCGTCCTCCGCCGCGCGGGGATCTAGCCGGCGTCGGGCCGCTGACCGCGATACCAGTCGAGGATCCGCTCGCCGGTCATGAACGCCACGTCGTCGTGGGCGGAGACGGTTTGCAGGAGCTCGCGGAAATAGCGGAAGCGGTGCGGCACGCCCATGATGTAGGGATGGACGGAGAGCGCCATCACCCGCGCCGAGCGCGCCGAATCCCGGTAGATCTGCTCGAACTGGTCGAGCGCCCGGTCGCGGTACTCGCGCGCCGGATGGTGCTGGATCAGCATCATCGCCACGTCGTTGCATTCCTGGGTGTAGGGGATGTTGACGATCGGCCCGGCGCGCGTCCTGAGCATTACCGGCTCGTCGTCGAGCACCCAGTCGGCGACGTATTCGTAGCCCTCCTCGACCAGGATGTCGGGGGTCTCCCAGGTCTCGGTCAGCCCGGGGCCGAGCCAGCCGCGCGGCCGCTTTCCGGTGAACGCCTCGATCGCCTCGGTCGTCCGGCGGATGTCCAGGCGTTCGTCGTCGACCTTCTGCAGGTTGCGCTGGGTGAAGCCGTGGCCGATGAACTCCCAGCCGCGGTCGCGCGCCGCCTCGGCGATCTGCGGGTAGCCGGTCACCGCAACGCCGTTGATGCACAGCGAAGCGGGGATCGACAATTCGTCGAACGCCTCGACGAAGCGCCAGAACCCGACCCGGTTGCCGTATTCGTGCCACGCCCAGTTGGGGATGTCGGGGCTCGGCGAGCCGCCCGCCGGCGGGGTGAGCACGGTGCGCGGCATCGGCGCCTCCGGGTCCCACTCCTCGACATTGACGATCACCCAGACCGCCATGCGGGCGCCATCCGGCAGGGTCAGCGGTTTTCGTCCCGCGATCGGCTCGTAGCTGATACGCTCTGTCGGCAGCATGGGCGGGCCTTCGCTCCGGTGTCTCGATCCTGGCGCGCAGCATAGTACAGCCGCGCCGGCGTTCACATCGCGGGGGTTTATCTGTCTGATGCCGGAAATGTATTGGTTAGCGTCCGGTGGGGCGGATACGTTCTGGATATCCACTGAAGACGGAGCGGGAGAGACGGCATGGCCGACGATATGGGCAACGCGATCGGCAAGGTAGTCGAGGGCGGAGCGGCGGAGCGGCTCGAGAACGAGCTGCGCATCCCCTATACCGATTTGCGCGAATGGCTCGAAGAGGCCGAGAAGCTGGGCGAGGTCAAGCACGTCCAGGGCGCCAACTGGGAGCGCGACATCGGCATGGCGTCCGAAGTCGTGCTGCACAACGACACCGCGCCCTGCATCGTGTTCGAGGACGTGCCGGGGACCCTCGAAGGCTCCCGCGTGCTGACCAATTTCTTCGCCTCCAAGCGCATGGCGATGACGCTCGGCTTCTCCTCCGGCCTGTCCAAGATGGAGCTCACCGACGCGTTCCGCGAGAACTACATGGAAGACCTGCGGACCATCCCGCACGAGTTCGTCGATTCGGGCCCGGTGACGGAGAACGTCATGGAGGGCGGCGACGTCGATGTCGGCGTCTTCCCGACGCCGATGTGGCACGACGAGGATGGCGGGCGCTATATCGGCACCGGCAGCTACAACGTCACCGCCGATCCCGATACCGGCTGGATCAATATCGGCACCTACCGGGTGATGATCCACGACAGGAATTCGGTCGGCTTCTACATCTCGCCCGGCAAGCACGGCCGCATCCACCGCGACAAGTACCAGCAGCGCGGCGAGCCGATGCCGGCGGTGATCGTCTGCGGCGGCGACCCGATGACCTTCCTGATGGGCTGCAGCGAGGTGCCGCCCGGGGTCTGCGAGTTCGACGTGGTCGGCGGCTTCCGCGGCGAGGCGATGAAGATGATCAAGGGCCGGCATACCGGCCTGCCGTTCCCGGCCAACGCCGAGATCGTGCTCGAGGGCTTCGTCCATCCCGAAGCGCGCAAGGAAGAGGGGCCGTTCGGCGAGTGGACGGGCTATTACGGCTCCCGGATGCGCGAGGAGCCGGTGATGGACATCAAGGCGATCTATTACCGCAACAACCCGATCCTGCTGGGCTGCCCGCCGCAGCGCCCGCCGGACGAGCTCGCCCGCTACCGCGCGGTCACCCGCTCGGCGCTCCTGAAGGAGAACATCAAGAAGGCCGGCGTGCCCGACGTCCACGGGGCGTGGCTGCACGAGGTGGGCACCGCGCGGATGCTGGTCGCGGTGTCGATCAAGCAGCGCTATCCCGGCCACGCCCGCCAAGCCGGCCACATCGCCTGCCAGTGCCATGTCGGCGCCTATGCCGGCAAATACGTGATCGTGACCGACGAGGATATCGACGTCTCCAATCTCGAGGAGCTGATCTGGGCGATGCTCACCCGCTCCGATCCGGCGGAATCGATCGACATCATCCCCCACGCCTGGTCGACCCATCTCGACCCCCGCATCCCGCCCTGGGAGAAGGAGAAGGGCAATCTGACCAACAGCCGGGCGATCATCGACGCCTGCCGGCCGTTCCACTGGAAGGACGATTTCCCGCCGGTCAACGCGCCCTCGCCCGAGCTCGCGAAGGAATCGCGCGACAAATGGGGCTATCTCTGCGACTGAGCCCCGAGGAACCGCGGCGCCGACCGCGCTAGACTGTGACCGCCGCGGCGCCCCGCCGCGGCGGTTGCCGTTAGAGGACCGGACGATGCAGCGCAACGACGAGATCCAGACCGATCTGAGGGCGTTCCTCGCCGCGGTCGAGGAGGGCGGCGAGGTCAAGCATGTCGCGGGCGCCCACTGGGACCGCGAGCTCGGCGCGGTGACCGAGGTGCTGTATCGCGAGAAGGTCGACAAATCGCCGCTGCTGCTGTTCGACGAGGTGCCGGGCTATGCGAGCGGCATGCGCTGCCTCTACGGCATGCTCGGCTCCCCGCTCAGGCTCGCGCTCGGGCTCGGCATCGACCCCGCGCAGTCGGGCGACCGGCGCACCATGCTCGACACCTACCGGCGCCGCATCAAGCGCCAGGAGCCGATCGCGCCCCGCATCGTGGACGACGGGCCGGTGATGGAGAACGTCGATTCGGGCGGCGACGTCGATCTCCTCAAGTTCCCGGTGCCGATCCACCACGAGCACGATGGCGGGCGCTATATCGGCACCGCCTGCGGCGTGGTCACCCGGGATCCCGACACCGGCCGGATCAATATCGGCACCTACCGGGTCCAGGTGAACGGCCCCGACATGGCGACGTCGTACATCTCCAACGGCAAGCAGGGCCGGATCCACCGCGACAAGTACCTGAAGGCCGGCAAGCCCTGCCCGATGGCGATCATCGTCGGCATCGACCCCGCGACCTATATCGCCGCGCGCTACACGCTGTCGGACCAGGTGCCGGAGCTCGACTGGGCCGGCGGGCTGGTCGGCCGGCCGATCGACTGCATCGAGGGCGCGCTCACCGGGCTGCCCTTCCCGGCGCATTCGGAAATCGTGCTCGAAGGCGAGGTGTCGCCGGACGAGACCGCCATGGAGGGGCCGTTCGGCGAGTGGACGGGCTACTACGCGGGCGATGCCAGGGAAGAGCCGGTGATCAGGATCAAGCGGGTCTATTACCGCAACGACCCGGTGCTGACCTGCGCGGCGAGCCAGAAGCCGCCGCACTCGCATCTCTTCGAGCGCTGCTTCATCCGTTCCGCCGGCCTGCTCGATTCCCTGGAAGGCGCGGGCATCCCCGATGTGAAGGGGGTCTGGGTGCACCAGGCCGGCGCGGGGCGGACCTTCGTCGTGGTGGCGATCAGGCAGCGCTATTTCGGCCATGCCAACCAGGCGGGGCTGGTGGCCTCGCAGGTCAACCCGACCGGCTATGTCGGGCGCTATGTCGTCGTCGTGGACGACGACATCGACCCCACCGACATGCACGACGTGGTCTGGGCGATGGGAACCCGGTCGGATCCCAAGACCGATTTCACCGTGCTGGAGCGCAACTGGTCCTCCAGGCTCGACACCATGGTGACCGACGAGAAGCTCTACAACTCGCGCGTCGTCATCGACGCCTGCATCCCCTTCGAGCGCATCGAGACGTTCCCGCGCGTCGCCCAGACATCCCCCGAGCTGGCGGCCGGGGTGCGGGCGCGGTTCCCGGACGTCTTCGAATAGAACCCCCGATGATCGCCCGGTTCTGGCGCACGCCGGTCTACATCCTGCTCGGCGCCACCTGCATCCTGCTGGTGAGCTCGGGCGTGCGCCAGTCCTTCGGCCTGTTCATCCCGCCGATCAGCCTCGATCTGGGCTGGGGCCGCGAGCCGATCTCGGTCGCCATCGCCACCCAGAACCTGGTGGTCGGCCTGGCCACGCCCTTCGCCGCGATGATCGCCGACCGCTGGGGTCCCATCCGGGTGATCGCCAGCGGCGCTCTCATCGCCGTGGCCGGGCTCCTGCTGTCCTCCCAGGCGACCACCCAGACCGATTTCCTGTTCGGCACCGGGTTCCTGATCGGGTTGGGGATGGGCGGGTGCGGGCTGGGGCTGTTGAACGCGCTGGTCGGGCGGATCGCACCGCCGGAGCGCCGCATGACGTGGCTCGGGATCACCACCGCCGGCGGCACGCTGGGGCAGTCCGTCTTCGTGCCCTACAGCCAGACGATGATCGAGCTCTTCGAGTGGCGCGGCGCGCTGATCGCGATGGCGATCGCGCTCTCCGTCGCCGTGCCGGTCGCGCTCTCGATGCGGGCGGGAACCGCGGCCCGGCTCTCCCAGCGCTCCCGCCAGAGCCTCGGCGAGGCGATGCGCGAGGCCGCCGGGCATCGCGGCTACGTGATGCTGGTGAGCGCCTATTTCGTCTGCGGGCTCCAGGTGCAGTTCATCGCGAACCATCTCCCGGCCTATATCTCCGACGGCGGTCTCGCCCCGGCGCTCGGCGCGGCGGCGATCGCCACCATCGGGCTGTTCAACCTGTTCGGCACCATCGCCGCCGGCAGGCTCGGCGACCGCTACCGGATGAAATACCTGCTCAGCATCATCTACACCGCGCGGAGCGCGGCGATGCTGGTCTTCCTCTCCCTGCCGCTGACCGAGACCAGCGTCCTCGTCTTCGCCGGCGTGATGGGGCTCTTGTGGCTCTCGACCGTGCCGCTCACCACCGGGCTGATCGCCCACATCTTCGGGCCGCGCTACATGGCGACGCTGGCCGCGATCGCCTTCCTGAGCCACCAGCTCGGGAGCTTTCTCGGCGTCTGGCTCGGCGGCCTGTCCTTCGATATGACCGGCTCCTACGACCCGGTCTGGACCTTCGCCATCGCCGCCGGTTTCGTGGCGGCGCTGATCCACCTGCCGATCCCCGACCGGCCGCTCGCCAGGCTGTCCGAGGGCGCGGCCTGAGCGGGACTCAGAACAATGCGAGCTGGTTGCCCCGCCGGAGCGGGCGCTTGAAGCTCCCGGTGTCGAGCTCCGGCCGCGCGCCGGCGAGGCCGAGGCGCCTGCAGGCCGCCTCGAAGCGCCCGGCGAGCATCTCCGCGTAGGGTCCCCGGCCGCGCATCCGCCTGCCATAGGCCGATTCGTAGACCCTGCCGCCATGCGCCTCGCGCATCAGGCCGAGCACCCGCGACGCGCGGTCCGGCCGGTGGGTCTGGAGCCATTCGGTAAACAGATCGGCGATCTCCAGCGGCAGGCGGAGCAGGACGTAGCTCGCGGTCTCCGCGCCGGCATCCCGGGCGGCCGCGAGAATGTCTTCCATCTCGTGATCGGTCAGGCCGGGGATCGTCGGCGCCGCCATCACCCCGGTCGGGATGCCCGCATCCGCCAGACGCCGGATGGTCTCGATCCGGCGCGCCGGGGTCGGCGCGCGCGGCTCGAGCAGGCGGGCGAGCCCGCGGTCGAGCGTGGTCACCGACACGCACACCATGGCGAGGCCGCGGGCCGCCATCGGCGCAAGGATGTCGATGTCGCGGACCACGAGGCCCGACTTGGTGACGATCCCCACCGGATGGTCGCATTCGGACAGCACCTGGAGGATCGAACGGGTGATGCGGTGCTCGCGCTCAATCGGCTGGTAGGGGTCGGTGTTGGTGCCCATCGCCATCACCCGGCAGGTGTAGCCCGGGGCGTGCAGCGCCTCTTCCAGCAGCCGCGCCGCGTCCGGCTTGTAGAACAGCCGCGATTCGAAATCGAGCCCCGGCGAAAGCCCGAGAAAGGCGTGCGTCGGACGGGCGAAGCAATAGACGCAGCCGTGCTCGCAGCCGCGATAGGGGTTGATCGAGCGGTCGAACGGGACGTCGGGCGAGGTGTTGCGCGCGATGATCGTCTTCGACGCATCCCGGGTCACGGTGGTCCTGAGCGGCGGCAGGTCCTCGACCAGCCACCCGTCGTCGACCGGCTCGCTGGCACGGGGTTCGAACCGCCCCGCGCGGTTCGAGACGGCGCCGCGTCCCTTGCGCGGACGATCGGGGAGAGGGGCGTCCATCGTTGTAGCCTATCGTGGCAACACGAACAAAACAAGAACATTTGTCCACTATGGACATTTCCTCGGCCAGGCCCCAGAAAACCCGTGTGCAGCCCGAGCTCAGCATCGTGATCCCGGCGCTGAACGCGGAGGCGGTCCTTGCGCGGACGCTCGACGCCGTCGGCCCGTCGCGACCCCGGCCCGAACGGGAAATACTCGTGGTCGACGGCGGATCGTCCGACGAAACGGTGGCGGTCGCGCGCCGGCATGGCGCCCGCGTGATCGAGACCGCACCCGGCCGCGGGTGGCAGCTCGCGGAGGGCGCCCGGCAGGCGCTCGGCGGCTGGCTGCTCTTTCTCCACGCCGACACGGTGCTCGCGGATGGCTGGTCCGGGGCCGTCTCGGCCTATTGCGCCGAACCGGCGAACCGGGAACGGGCGGCGACCTTCCGCTTCGCGCTCGACGACGGCGCGCGGGCGGCCCGCCGGCTGGAGGCGGTCGTCGCCTGGCGGACACGCCGGCTCGGCCTGCCCTATGGCGACCAGGGGCTGCTGATCTCGCGGCCGTTCCACGACGCGCTCGGCGGGTTCAGACCGCTCGTCCTGATGGAGGATGTCGACATGGTGCGGCGCATCGGGCGCCGGCGTCTCGATGCGCTCGACGTCGCCGCGGTGACCTCGGCGGTGCGCTACCGGCGGTCCGGCTATCTCCGCCGCTCAGCCCGCAACCTGGCCTGTCTCGGGCTCTATTTCCTCGGCGTTCCGCCCCGGGGGATCGCGCGGCTCTATCGATGACCGCGAGCCCGAGGCTCTACGTGTTCGTCCGGGCCCCGATGCTCGGCGCGGTCAAGCGGCGCCTGGCGGCGGATATCGGCGAGGTCGCGGCGCTCCGCTTCTATCGCGACGCGACGGACCGGCTGTTGCGGCGGCTCGGCCGCGACCGGCGCTGGGACACCGTCCTGGCGGTGACGCCCGACCGCGCCGCCGACGGCGCCTCGCCCTGGGCGCCCGGGTTCGCGCGCGTCGGGCAGGGCGGCGGCGATCTGGGCGCGCGGATGGGGCGCATCCTGGCAGCCGACCCCGCCGCGCCGGTGGCCATCGTGGGCAGCGATATCCCGGACCTCGCGCCGCGCCATGTCTCGGCCGCGTTCGCGGCGCTGCGCGGCGCCGATCTGGCGTTCGGTCCCGCCGCCGACGGCGGGTACTGGCTGGTCGGGCGGCGGCCCGGCCTGCCGACGCGGGGCCTGTTCGAGAACATCCGCTGGTCGAGCCCGCACGCGCTCGCCGACACGAGCGCCAACGTGCCGCCGGGACGGCGGATCGCGCTGCTCGACATGCTCGAGGATGTCGACGACGGGGAGGGCTATGCGCGCTGGCGGCTCAGGCGGAACGCGCGTCGCGGTGTTCGTTGAGCCGCGGCATGAGCTCGACGAAGTTGCACGGCTTGTGCCGGATGTCGAGCTGGTAGACCAGGATTTCGTCCCACGCGTCGCGGCAGGCGCCGGTCGAGCCCGGCACGGCGAAGAGATAGGTCCCGCCGGCCACGCCGGCCGCCGCGCGGGACTGGATGGTGGAGCTGCCGATCTTTGCGAAGCTGATCATCCGGAACAGCTCGCCGAAGCCCGGGATGTCCTTCTCGAACACCGCTTCGAAAGCCTCCGGCGTCACGTCCCGCCCGGTCACCCCGGTCCCCCCGGTGGCGATCACGGCGTCGACCCCGGGATCGTCGATCCAGCGCCGGAGCTGCGTTTCGATCGCCGTCCGGTCGTCGGGCACGATCCGCTTCCCGGCCAGGCGGTGGCCGGCCTCTTTCAGCCGGTCCACGAGCGCGGCGCCCGACCTGTCGGTCTCCTCCGTGCGCGTGTCCGATACCGTCATCACGGCGATGTTGATCGCCGCGAAGGGAATCGTTTCGTCAATTCCGCTCATTGCGCGCCACCACATTGCCCACGCCGTCCAGCGACTTGTAGAGCGGCACCTTTCCGGCGGCAAGGCGGTCGAGGGTGGGGGTGTCCTGCCCGAGCCGGTTGCGGTACATCCAGAGATTGGCGAGCACGCGCTCGATATAGTTGCGGGTCTCGCGCGCCGGAATGGTCTCGATGAAGATCAGCGGATCTGTCGCCTTGCGGCGCGCCGCCCGGCGGCGCCATTTGTTGAGATTGCCCGGCCCGCCGTTATAGGCGGCGGCCAGCATCAGCACATTCCCTTTCACGACGCCGTTGCGGATCAGATGGCGCATGTAGCGCTGGGCGATCGATATGTTCAACGCCGGGTCGTAGAGCTCGTTGCGCCCGGCCCCGCGATACCGCTTGCCCATCATGAAACCGGCGGTCCCCGGCATCAGCTGCATCAACCCGCGCGCCCCGGCGTGGCTCTTGGCGCGCAGGTTGAACCGCGACTCCTGGCGCATGAAGGCGTAGATCAGCGCGCGGTCGACGGTGAAACCCTCCGTCGGCCGCCAGCTGGGCACCGGGTAGAGCGCGCCGATCGGCGGCGGGCCGTCGGATTCGTCCAGCATCGCGGTCGTGCCGACGGCCAGCGACGCCATGTTGGTTTTCTCCGCCAGCGCCATCAGCGCCCTGGCGAGGCTGCTGTCGTCGATCGAGGTGAGCGCCTTCAGCTCGCTCTCCGCGCGCGCCCGCGCGTTGACCTGCAGCAACGCCAGCGCGCGCCGGGCGGCGGGATGGCGCATGAGGACCGCGACATTCTCCGCCGTCAATTGCGGCATTCGCCAGTCGAATTCGCGCTCCAGACCGAGGACCCTCGCGGCGAGCTGGCCATAGAACGTGAACCGGTACTCCGACGCCCGGTTCATCCAGTAGCGCACCCGGTCCGGCTTTCCCGCGAGCAGGTTGGCGCGCCCCGCCCAGAACGCCGCCCCCGAGGCCGGCCAGGAGGACAGCGTGGGGTGCTCCGCCATGGCTTCCAGGTGACGCGCCGCGTCCTCATAGGCGCCGACACGGTAAGCCGAGAGCCCGGCGATCCAGCGCGCCATCGGCATGTAGCGGCCGGCCCGCTTCGCCGCGCGCGCCGAAATACTGTGCGCGGTCTCCGGCGAGCCGTGGAAGAAATATCCCCGCGCCAGATAGGACTGCGCGATGGCGGTCTCGGTCTTGTCCAGCATCCGCCTGGAGGACCGCCAGGAGAGGATCTGGCGGGCGCGTTTCAACTGGCCCCTGAGCGCGTGCCGCCGGATGACGCGGATCCTCTTGTGGACCTTCGACCTCGCCGAGGCGCTGCGCCGGCGCGGCGAGGTGTAGCCGTATGTGGGCGACACCCAGGACGATTCGTAGGTCCGCGGCTTCGGCGCGGTGGGCGCGCGCGGGTGCCGGCTGGACTTCCCCTTGCGGCGCATCGCGAGCCGGTAGATGCGCCGCGCCTCCGGATGGTCGGCGTAGTAGCGCAGCCAGCGTTCCAGCTCGCCGTAGCGCGAGCGGTACTTGGTGGGGTGCAGATAGCGCTGGGCCAGCACGTGGCCCATGAGGATCCGGCTGCGCAGCTTCCTGATTTCCCGGTCCGCGCTGCGCCATTTCCCCTTTTTCTGCAGCTCGAGGATCTGGCGGTAACGCGCCGCATCCCGCTCGCCGACGATCCGGGGAAGGTCGTTCCCTTTCGCCTCCGCGGCGGCGGGAGCGGCGCTCTCGGCCCGCGCCGGCCCGACCGCAGCGCTCGCGGCGACGACCGCGGCCAGGACCAGCCACGCCACCCTCATGAGGCCGTCTTGCCTTCCGCGAGTCGTTTCTTGATGGCGATCAGGTCGGTCCATGCGTCTCGTTTTTGCCCCGGCTGGCGGAGCAGGTAGGCGGGATGCAGTATCGCCCGCAGCGGTATCGGCGCGCCGGAACCCGGGACGGCGTAGCCGAACCAGCGACCGCGAAGCCTCATAATGCCTTCTCTTGAGTTGAGCAAGACCTTTGCCGCGGTGCCGCCGACCGCGACCACCGCCGCCGGACCGACCAGCGCGATGTGCCGTTCGATGAAGGGAAGGCAGACGGCGATCTCGGAATCGGTCGGATTTCGGTTTCCCGGCGGACGCCAGGGCAGGATGTTGGTGATGTAGACCTCGCCCCGTTCGAGGCCGATCGCCGCCAGCATGCGGTCCAAAAGGCGCCCTGCGGGGCCGACAAAGGGGATTCCGCGGCGATCTTCCTCCGCGCCGGGCGCCTCGCCGATGAACATCAGCTTCGCCCCGGGGGCGCCGTCGGCGAACACGAAATTGGTCGCCGTCTCCTTCAGCGGGCACCCGTCGAAGGCCTCGAAGGCGGCCTTGAGCGACGCGAGATCGGCTGCCGCTGCGGCGATTTGCCGCGCCCCCGCCTGGGGCGGCGCCGGTGCGGCCGGGGCGCCCGACGGGGCCGGCCCCGGCGCCCCCCCCACCGCCCCGGCAGGCGGGGCGGGGGGGGCTCGCCCGCCCCCTCGACCGCCCGGTCAGGCGGGGCGGGGCGCGCCGCGAACCGGTCGAGCGGCGCCTCGGCGATCGCCTCGTCCGCGCCGGCCTCCATCTGCCACGCGAGCAGCGCGGCCATCGCATCGCCCTCGGCCATGCCCGAGGCTAGCACGGAGCGCGGCCGGGAAACAGGCAGGCGCCTGTGCTATACAGCGTCGGCTTGCGGCGGAAAGGGGTAGGCCGTGGAACGGGAATCGATGGCATTCGACGTCGTCGTGGTCGGCGCGGGCCCCTCCGGGCTGGCGACGGCGATTCGCCTGAAGCAGCTCGCGGCGGCGCAAGACCGCGATGTCGGCGTCTGCGTGATCGAGAAGGGCTCCGAAGTCGGCGCGCACATCCTGTCGGGCGCCGTGCTGGAGCCCCGCGCGCTGTTCGAGCTGTTCCCCGACGCCGTCGAGCGGGGCGCGCCGCTGAACACGCCGGTCCGGGAGGACCGCTTCCTCCTGCTGACCAGGGGGTCCGCCTTCAGGCTTCCCACGCCGCCGCAGGCGCGCAACCACGGTAACTACATCATCAGCCTCGGGAATCTGTGCCGCTGGCTCGCAGCCGAGGCCGAGGGGCTCGGCGTCGAGATCTACCCCGGCTTCGCCGCGGCCGAGGTGCTCTACGACGACGCGGGGCGGGTCAAGGGCGTCGCCACCGGAGACATGGGGATCGGCCGCGACGGCCAGCCCGGGCCGAACCACGAGCCCGGGGTCGAGCTGCACGCGACCCAGACCGTGTTCGCGGAAGGCTGCCGCGGGTCGCTCGGCAAGACGCTGATCGAACGCTTCGACCTCGCGCGGGACAGCGAGCCCCAGACCTACGGCATCGGGATCAAGGAGCTGTGGGAGGTCGACCCGGCCAACCACCATCCCGGCCGGGTGGTCCATTCCTTCGGCTGGCCGCTCGCCGCCGACACCTATGGCGGGTCCTTCCTGTACCACCTCGAGGACAACCAGGTCGCGGTCGGGTTCGTCATCGGGCTCGACTACAGCAACCCCCATCTGTCGCCGTTCGAGGAGTTCCAGCGATTCAAGACCCACCCGTCGATCCGCCCGACCTTCGTCGGCGGGCAGCGCATCGCCTATGGCGCGCGGGCGGTCAACGAGGGCGGGTTCCAGTCGATCCCGCGGCTCGCCTTTCCCGGCGGCGTTTTCGTCGGCTGCGAGGCCGGGTTCCTGAACGTTCCCAAGATCAAGGGCACCCATACCGCCATGAAGAGCGGCATGCTGGCGGCCGAGGCGATCTTCGCGGCGCTCGGCGGCGACGACCCCGGCGCGGCGCTCGAGGCCTACCCGGACGCGATGCGGCGGAGCTGGGTGTGGCGGGAGCTCAAATCGGTGCGCAATCTGCGCCCGGCGTTCCGCCGCGGGCTCTGGGTCGGCCTCGCCTACGCCGCGATCGACACCTTCGTATTGCGCGGCCGGGCGCCGTGGACGTTCCGGCATGGCGCCGACCACCTGTCGCTCAAGCGCGCGTCCGATGCGCCGCGGATCGACTATCCCAGGCCGGACGGCGAGGTGACCTTCGACAGGCTGTCCTCGGTGTTCGTATCGAACACCAATCACGAGGAAGATCAGCCGGCCCATCTGCGGCTCAAGGACGACTCGGTTCCCGTCGAGGTCAACCTCGCGCTCTACGACGCGCCGGAGCAGCGCTACTGCCCGGCCGGGGTGTACGAGATCGTCACCGGGGAGGACGCCGGCCCCAGCCTGCAGATCAACGCGCAGAACTGCGTCCACTGCAAGACCTGCGACATCAAGGACCCGCGCCAGAACATCGACTGGGTCGTTCCCGAGGGCGGCGGTGGCCCGAACTACCCGAACATGTAGCCGGCGCGGCCGCCGGGCCGGCAGATTCGGGGACTCGCGGCGGGAATTCGCGTGTATAGTGGCCATGCTCCGTTGGTATGGTACCCGGTACGCGCCACGTGCCGCCCAATCCGGCGGAGATGAGCTTTAGCGCGAGCGATTCGACGGGTAGTGAGGCACGGTGAATGGGGCCATCCGGCCGGTATGCCCTCCCGGACCGGGAGACTTGATGTGGCTTCGCATCTCTACGCGGCGTTGACCGGGCGAGCCCGGCGCGGCGCCCGCGCGATCCTGTTCCCGGGAGCCGCGGTCGCGGTGCTCCTGTCCGCCGCGCCGGGCCATGCGGCGGAGGGGCAGGCCGCGCCGATGCGCGTCGCCGCCGCCGCGGGCGCTCCGGCCGAGCCGGCCGCCCGGCCGCTCGAGCTGGGCAGCTACCTGGCCGGCCACCACGCGTTCAGGCAGCGCGACTTCGGCGCGGCGGCGCGCTACATGAGCGAAGCGGTCGCGGCGCAGCCCGCCGCCGAGCGGCTGTTGCTGCGCGCCCTCGTCGCCAAGCTGGCGAGCGGAGAGACCGATTCGGCGCGCACCCTCGCCCGGCGGCTGCTCGCCCTGGAGCCCGACGCGCCGCTCTCCGGGCTGTCGCTTGCGGTGAGCGATTTCAAGGCGGGCAGGTTCGAGGCCGCCAGGACGCGCCTCGCCTCGACCGGCGGGCGCGGCCCCAACGCTTTCACCGTGCCGCTGCTCACGGCATGGGCCGAGGCTGCGCTCGGCCGCTACGACGCTGCCCGCGCGGCTCTCCCCGAGCCCGGCGACAACCCCGGCTTCGCGCCGTTCCGCAGCCTGCACGGCGCTCTCATCCTCGACCTCGCCGGGCGTCCGCAAGAGGCGGAGGGGCTCTATTTGGAAGCCGTCGAGCAGGCGCGGCGCCCGACGGTCCGGATGGTCCAGGCGGTCGGGTCCTTCTACCGCCGGGCCGGCGACGAGGACGAGGCCGAGCGGCGTTACACCGATTTCGTCTCCGGGGAAAACCGGTCTCCCCTGATCGAGAGCGCGCTCGGCGACCTTCGGGCAGGCAAGCCCGCGACCCCGATCGTAGCCAACGGGACGGAGGGGGCGGCCGAGGCGCTGCTCGCGGGCGCCAATTTGGGGCTGCGGGCGCGATCGATCGAGATGGCTCTGATCTATGGCCGGCTCGCGCTCGATTTGCGCCCCGATTTCCCGTCCGCCCGCGTCCTGGTCGGGCAAATACTGGAATCGGTCGGCCGCGACGAGGAGGCGGTGGAGGTCTACGCGTCGGTCAACGAGGCGTCGCCGCTGTCGTGGTCGGCGCGGCTGAGCCGGGCGGCCGGGCTGGCGCGGCTCGGCCGGGACGAAGAAGCGATCGGCCTCCTCCGCCGGATGGCCGCCGAACGCCCCGAGCGCACCGACGCCCTTACGCGGCTCGGCGACATCTTGCGCAACCGCAAGAGATTCGCCGAGGCGGTCGAAGCCTATGACGCGGCGATCGAGCGGATCGGCACGGTCGAGCAACGGCATTGGCGGCTGCTGTTCTCGCGCGGCATCGCGCTCGAGCGGTCGAAGACATGGCCGCGGGCGGAGAAGGACCTGCTGGCCGCGCTCGAGCTGGCCCCGGACGAGCCCTATCTTCTCAACTATCTCGGATATTCGTGGGTGGATCAGGGGATCAGGATCAAGGACGCGCGCAAGATGATCGAGCGTGCGGTCGAGCTCGAACCGCAAAGCGGCGCCATCGTCGACAGCCTGGGCTGGGCGCTCTACCGCATCGGCGACTATGACGGGGCGGTCGAGCAGCTCGAACGTGCGGCCGAGCTGGAACCGCTGGATCCGACGGTCAACGACCATCTCGGCGATGCCTATTGGCGGGTCGGACGCCGCAACGAGGCGACGTTCCAGTGGCGCCGCACGCTCAATCTCGATCCCGAGCCCGATCAGGTGCCGATCGTCGAAGGCAAGATCGCCCGCGGCCTGCCCGACAGCTAGCCCGGTGACGGGACCCGACCAACCGTCCCCGACACCGGCCGGGTCCGGCGTTCGGGTCGACGCGCCGGCGAAGGTCAACCTGTTTCTCCACGTCACCGGGCGCCGCGGCGACGGCTACCACGAGCTGGAGAGCCTGGTTGCCTTCGCCGCGGTGCACGACCGCATCGAGGTCCGGCCCGCGCAACGCCTCGAATTCGAGGCCGACGGGCCGTTCGCCGCCGCCCTCGACCCCGGCGCGGAGAACCTGGCGGTCCGGGCGGCGAGGGCGCTGGCGGAGGCGGCCTGCATCGCGCCCGATGTCCGCATCCGGCTCCACAAGGCGCTTCCCGTGGCGGCCGGGCTGGGCGGCGGATCGGCCGATGCCGCGGCGGCCCTGCGGGCCCTCGGCGCGCTCTGGGACGTGACCCTGCCCGGCGACGCGCTGGCCGCGCTCGCGCTTCGCCTCGGCGCCGACGTGCCGGTCTGCCTCGCCGCGCGGCCCGGCATGATGCGCGGCATCGGCGAGCGGATCGAGGCCGTGCCCGCCCTGCCCGCCGCCCCGATCCTGCTGGTCAACCCGGCGGTACCGCTCGCCACCGCCGCGGTGTTCGGGGCCCGCGAGGGTCCGTTCTCGAAGCCGCGGCGGTTCGAGGCCGCGCCCCCCGACGTCCCGGCGCTCGCCGCGGCGCTGCGGGACACGGGCAACGACCTCGCGCCGGGCGCCCGGCGCCTGTGCCCGGAAATCGACCGCGTTCTGGAAGCCATCGAGGCGTCTCCCTCCTGCCTGCTGGCGCGCCTCTCGGGCAGCGGGCCGACCTGTTTCGGGCTGTTTCCGACGCCCGACGAAGCCGACCGCGCGGCGGCGCGGATCGCTTCCGCCCGGCCCCGCTGGTGGGTGCGCGCGACGCGGCTCCACGTGTCCTAGCCCGCATTTCCCGCCAGGGTCACGGCCTGCGTCGCGCCCGGGCGTTCGTCCCGCCAGGAGCGGGCCGAAGAGCGTAGCGGGGACTACGGTCGAGGCCCGCGACGCAGCGGGCGGGCGCCCGGGCGCGACCCGGAGGGCGGCGCTGTCCGGCCGACAGGGTGCGTCGAGGCGCTTGCCCGATGTCCCCGCATCGCGCCGCGCGCCTCTCCTGCCCTGTCGGCCGGACAGCGCCGCGCAGGCCATGACCCTGGCGGGAAATGCGGGCTAGGCTCGACGGCCGGGTCGCCCTGATCACCGGCGCCTCGCGCGGCATCGGCGCGGCGATCGCCCGGCGTTTCGCGGGCGAAGGCGCGCGCCCGGTGCTGGCGGCGCGCAGCGTGGGCGGGCTGGAGGAGGTCGACGACGCGATCAGGGCCGCCTCGGGCGGCGCCCGGTCGGCCACGCTGGTCGAGGTCGACCTCGCCGAGGCGAGCGCCGCCGACAGGCTGGCGGCCGCGATCGCCGAGCGTTTCGGCCGGCTCGACATTCTGGTGGCGAACGCCGCGCAGCTCGGCACGCTGGGGCCGATGCACCAGATCGACCCGGGGGAATGGGACCGGGTGCTGGCGGTCAACCTCGGCGCCAATTTCCGCCTGATCCGCGCCTTCGATCCGGCGCTGCGCGCGGTCGAGGCGGGCCGCGCGATCTTCGTCGGCAGCGGCGCTGGCCGCCTCGCGCTCCCCTACTGGGGCAGCTATGCGGTCTCCAAGGCGGGGCTGGAGACGATGGCGCTGGCCTGGGCGGCGGAGACCGCCAGGACCCGGCTCCGCGTCAACATGGTGGATCCCGGCGGCACGCGAACCGCGATGCGCGCCGCGGCGTTTCCCGGCGAGGATCCGGCGAGCCTCAAACCGCCCGATGCGCTGGGCGACGTGTTCGTCGATCTGGCCGCCGCCGACTGCGCCCGCCACGGCGAGGTGGTGCGGTGCTACTGAACCGGCGGCGGCGAATCCGGGTCAGACATAGGGATTCCTGCCCTTGCGCAGGGCGATCCTGATCGGCACCCCGGTCAGGCCGAAATCCTCCCGCAGACCGTTGGTCAGGTAGCGGAGATAGGATTCCGGCACCGCCGCGGGGCGCGAGGCGAACAGCGCGAAGGTCGGCGGCCGGGTCTTGATCTGGGTCATGTAGCGCAGCCGCAGCCTGCGCCCGTCGACGATGGGCGGCGGGTGCCGGTCGACGGTCCCGGCGAGCCAGCGGTTGAGCGGCCCGGTATCGACCCGGCCGTTCCAGATCTCGTAGATCTCGAACACCGTCGGCAGCAGCCGCTCGACGCCGCGCCCGGAAAGGGCGGAAAGCGTGCGCACCGGGATGCCGCGGAGCTGGGGCAGCGAACGCTCGAGGCGGTCGCAGATCTCGCCGATGCGCCCGCCCCGGTCGGCGACCGCGTCCCACTTGTTCACCGCCAGCACCATCGCGCGGCCCTCCTCGGCGATCTGCCGGGCGATCGTGAGGTCGCTCTTTTCCAGGCCTTCGACCCCGTCGACCAGCAGCACCGCGACATGGGCGAAGCGGATCGCGTTATGGGTATCGCCTGCGGTGAGCCGCTCCAGCCGCTCGGTGACGCGCGCCTTGCGGCGGAGTCCGGCGGTGTCGATCAGCCGGATCTCGCGGCCGCGCCAGGACCACGCCACCCAGACGGCGTCGCGGGTGACCCCGGGCTCCGGACCGGTCAGCACGCGCTCCTCGCCCAGCAGCCGGTTGACCAGCGTGGACTTGCCGACATTGGGCCGCCCGACGATGGCGAGGTTGAGCGCGCCCTCCCCGTCGTCGGCGCCGCCCTCCACAGCGTCCCGCGGCAGGCCGGCATGCGGCGCGAGCGCGTCGAACAGGGCGGAAAGCCCCTCCCCGTGCTCGGCCGAGATCGGCACCGGCTCGCCGAGCCCGAGCCGCCAGGCCTCGACCAGACCGGCCGCCCCGGCGCCGCCCTCGCACTTGTTGGCGGCGAGCACGACCGGTTTCGCCGAGCGCCGGAGCGCGTCGGCGAAATGCGCATCGAGCGGCGTCACCCCGGCGCGCGCATCGACCAGCATCAGCAGCAGATCGGCCTCGTCGATCGCCCGAGCGGTCTGCGCCTGCATGCGCCCGGCGAGGGTCTCGCCTCCCGCGTCCTCGAGCCCGGCGGTGTCGATCGCCCTGAAGGACAGGCCGAGAAGCGCGGCCTCGCCTTCGCGCCGGTCGCGGGTCACCCCGGGGGTCGGGTGGACGAGCGCCTGGCGCCGGCCGACCAGGCGGTTGAACAGGGTCGACTTGCCGACATTGGGCCGCCCGACGATGGCCACGGTGAGCGGCATCACCTGAGCGCGATCAGATCCGCGCCTTCGGTGAGCAGGAACACGGTCTCCCGGGCGACCGCGGGCGCGACGAAAATCGGATCGGGCGCCTCGATGCGGCCGAGCGGCTCGCCGGTATAGGGCGACACCGACCAGACTTCGCCCGTGCTGGCGGCGATCAGGAGCCGGTCGCCCACCAGCACCGGACCCGCCCAGTAGATCGGGCCGGTGCGGTCTTCCTCGTCTTCGAACTGGGGCAGCGCGCGCACCCACCGCACCCTTCCGTCGCGGCGCGAGAGGCACACGACGTGGCTGTCGCCCGAGACCTGATAGACGAAGTCGCCGGCGACCCAGGGCGTGTGGGTGCCGCCGATCTGCTGTTCCCACACCCGGCTGCCGGTGCGCAGATCGATCGCCATCGTCCGCCCGCTATTGCTGACCGCGACGACCAGGCCGCGATCGATCACCGGGAGTCCGCGGATATGGGCGAGGCTGGAGACCGGATCGGTGCGGCGCAGCGCGGTCAGCCGGTCCGACCACAGGACGCGTCCGTTGGCGGCCCTGAGGGCGACGATCTCGCCCGAGGAAAACGCCGCCACGACGATTTCTCCGGCGACGGCGGGAGCGGCCGCGCCGACCAGCCCGGCGGGCTCGGCGATCTCGGCATGCGACCAGAGAATTTTCCCGGTGGCGGCATCCAGCGCGAACAGCTCGTTCGAAAGCGTGATCACGAACACCCGTCCGTCGCGCGACGTGGGGGCGGCGCGCAGCGGGCTCGATAGCTTGCGCCGCCACAGCTCCTTCCCGGTGGCGGCATCGAGGGCGAAGACCTGGGCGAAGCCGGTGGTGACGTAGAGCCTTCCCTCGCCGAGCGCGAGTCCGCCGCCGAGCGTGCCAGTGTCCTCGGTCTCGCTGTCCAGCGCGCGGGTCCACGACAGCGAGCCGTCCTCCAGATCGTAGACCCGGATTTCGGCGTCGACGTCGAGGGTGTAGATCCACTCTCCGGCAACCACCGGCTGCGCGAGGAGCTGACCGTCGTCGTCGGAACCGCGGCCGATATCGACGCTCCATCGCTCGACGAGCGGCCCGTTGGCGGCCAGATGATGCATCGCGTGGTCGGGCAGTCCGCCGGCCTGGGACCAGTTCGCGTTGGCCGATGGCGGCGGCAGGCGC
Source organism: Defluviicoccus sp. bin129 (assembly GCA_002239065.1). Taxonomy (GTDB): domain Bacteria; phylum Pseudomonadota; class Alphaproteobacteria; order MPNO01; family MPNO01; genus MPNO01. The sequence goes on from MPNO01000002.1 coordinate 146,611, forward strand.
ACCTCGAGCTTGGCGATGCCGGGGTGGGGGACGAGCGCTTCCTCGAGGCCGAGAACCGGCAGCCGCTCGCCGGCCAGCTTCGGCTCTTCCGGTTCGCCGAAGAAGGCTCCGTCGCAGCCGGCGGCGAGCAGCGCCAGCGCCAGCATCGCGCCGCGCAGCGCGGTCGGTCCGGGTCGCATGGCGGGACGGGTCATCGGTCGGCGACCATCCTGAGCATCTGCGTCGCGCGCAGCCGGACATTCGCCGGCGCCGCGGCGTCGTCGACGATACGCCGCAGATGGGTCCTGGCCCGCTCGGTATCGCCGCCCCGGCGTTCGATCAAAGCGAGGGTCTCGAGCGCGAGGTGGCGCCAGGCGCCGTCGTCGCCGGCGAGCGGGGCGAGCTCCGAGGCGATTTGCCGCAAATCCGCCCCGGGCGCGTCGAGAGCGTTCTGCGCCGCGAGCAGGGTGGCGAGATCGCGCATCGGGCGGTCGAGGCCGCCATCGGCGGCGAGCGCGCGAAACGCCTCGACCGCGCCCGCGGCATCGCCCCCGGAAGCGCGCAGCGCGGCCGCGTGGAAACGCGCGAGCACCCCGTAGGTGGTCCCCGACTCGGCGCCCAGCGCGACGAACAGCGCCTCGGCGTCGCCGGTCTTCCCCTCGTCGGCGAGCGCCTTGGCGACCGCGAACCGCGCGCCCGCTTCGAGCTGCTGGTCGGTCCGGTATTCCTGCCAGCCGGTATAGCCGGCGATGGCCAGCACCACCGCGACCGCGCCGCCGATGACGTACTTGCCGTAGCGCCGCCAGAGCTTTTCGGCCCGCTCCTGGCGCAGCTCCTCGTCGATTTCGCGAAAGATGTCGGCCACGCGCGGCCCTCCGCCAACTCCGACCGGCATGGACGCCACGCGGCGCCCGCACCCGGTCCGGCAATGGGATTACAACCTTGCGCGGCAATTCGCAACATGCCAGCCGACCGAACCGTGGATTCCCACAGGGAACTCTGGACGCCGGCCGCGAAATGCGCGATATATCGAGTGTCACCAAATTGTCATCGAATGGGGGCGTGCGGCACGAGAATGGCGACGGTATTCGAGCTTCGCGCTTACCGGCAAAAGCCCCGATCCGTATTCTTCGACCGCCACGACCTCAGCCGTCTCCTCACGCTGTACAGCCGCCGCGTCACCACCGGCGAGTGGAAGGACTATGCGATGGCGACGGGCGACGGGATGGCCATGTTCTCGGTGTTCCGCCGCGCGTCCGACCGGCCGGCCTATACCGTCATCAAGATGGCGGCGGGCGATGGCGGGGATGCGGAGTACATGATCTATGACGGCTGCCGCCGGCTGCGCCGCGGCGCCTCGCTCTGCGCCGTGCTCGACCTGTTCGAGCCCCGGCTCAGGCTGGTCTGACCGGCGGCGCGGGGACTCATTCGTCGATCAGCACGTGGCCCCCGGGGGTCCACTTGAAATAGGGCACCGGGCTGCGCGCCCCGCCTTGGGCGGCGCTCTCGAACGAAGTCCCGAAATGGGTCAGCACGCGCCGCGTGATCTGGGCGAGCTCGAGGGTCAGCGCCTGCTCCACGGTGAACCATTTGAGGCCGAGAAGCTCGCCCGATTCGCGCACCTCCCCGGTCACATGTTCATGCCCGACGACGAAGAACCGGGCGTTGAACCGGACCGGGCGGATCGGCGGGGTCACCGCGCGGGCGATATAGGACAGCGCGCCCAGCGCCGGCGCGAAACCGGCGCCGAAGAACCCCTCCCAGCCGCGCGGCGGCGGGCGATCGGGGGCCGGGTCGGGACCGCCGACGATCAGCCCGGTCTCCTCGAAGGTCTCGCGGATCGCGGCGACCGCCATCGCCCGCGCCCGCGCCGGGTCGAGCTTGCGCCCGAGCTGCGCCGCCGCCGCCGGGGCGAGCGGCGAGGCGCAGCGGACCCGCGAGTCCCGCGCGTCGATCCGCCCGCCGGGAAAGACGTAGCGGTTGGGCATGAAGCGGTGCCGGGCGTGGCGCTCGCCCATCAGGACTTCCAGCGAGCCCGCATCGCCGCGATAGATGATCAGCGTCGCCGCGTCGCGCGGCCGCGCGAGAGGCTCGCCGGGCGCGCGCACCGACGGCGGGGCGGGGCGGGAACTCATCCGCGGAGCGCGCGGCGGGGTACGGCGACGGCGGGGATCGGCGGCACCGGCTGCCAGTCCGCGGTCCGCCGCAGGACCGCCCGGCGCAGCGCCCCGATGTCGCCCGCAGCCGCGCAGAAGGCGGCGATTCGGAGCTCTTCGGCCATCCGCGCCATGCGCTTCGCCGCCGACTCCGCCGCCTCCGCGCCGTCCCCGAGCACCGGCGCGGCGGTACCCACGAGCGATGCGCCCAGCCGGATCGCCTTGGCCGCGTCGATGCCGTCGCGGATGCCGCCGCTGGCGAAGACCGGCCGGCCGGGAATCGCCCGCACCGTGTCGACCAAAGCGGCCGCCGTCGGAATCCCCCAGCCGGCGAAGACATGGGCCACGGCGCGGATCTCGGGGTCGGGCTGGCGATGCGCCTCGACCTCGCTCCAGCTGGTCCCGCCGGCCCCCGAGACATCCACCGCCGCGAGGCCGCATTCGACCAGCCGGCGCGCCGTCGCGCCGCCGATCCCGTTGCCCACCTCCTTGCCGACGATGGGAACGTCGAGCGACGCGGCGAGAGCTTCGACCTTGCGGTAGAGACCGGCCCAGCTGCGGTCCCCGCCCGCCTGCACCGCCTCCTGCAAGGGGTTGAAATGGAGGAACAGCGCATCCGCGCCGATGCCGTCCACGGCGCGCCGCGCCTCGTCCACGCCATAGCCGCAGTTGAGCTGGACGGCGCCGAGATTGGCGAACAGCAGGATGTCGGGGGCGACGTCGCGCACCCGGTAGGTCTCGGCGAGCGCCGGCCGCTCGATCATCGCGCGCTGCGAGCCGACACCCATCGCGATACCGAGCGACTGCGCGGCGGCGGCGAGATTTCGGTTGATCTCCCGCGCGCGCGGCGTGCCTCCGGTCATGCTGCTGATCAGCAGCGGCGCCTTCAGCGAGCGCCCGAACAGGCGCACCGAAAGATCGACCGCGTCGAGGTCGAGCTCGGGCAGCGCCGCGTGCTCGAAGAAGAACCGTTCGAAACCCGTCGACACCCCCTTGGCGGAGACATCCTCGCCGAGGACGGTATCGATGTGCTCGCTCTTGCGGGCCTCGATATCGCCGCTCATCGCGGCTCAGCCGGCGATCAGCGCAACCGTCTGCCACTCCTCGTCGATGCCGCCGAGGTCGACATTCGCGGCATCGCGCCTGGGCGCCATGTAGCGCCCGGCGAACGAGACCTCGAGCCGGTCGTCGGCGAAGGGGTAGGGATCGAGCGCGTAGGTCGTGGCATCGCGCGGGGTGAGCGCGACGGTGACATCCTCGTCGCGCGACTTCGGCACATGGGTGAAGGTCCGCAGCTCGCGGTCGGCGGCGCCGTTGCAGTTGAAATAGAGCGCCATGGTGTCGAAGAACTGGAGCTGCTTGTAGTTCTGCATCACCTGCGCCTCGTCGACCCACGCCGCGGTGTCCGGGTTCTCGGCCAGCGCGTGCTTGAGGCGGGCCTGGCGTTCCAGCTCGCCGTTCAGCATGCCCTCGGCGGTCGAGCGGTTCTCGGCGGCGAGGCTGTCGAGCAGGACATGGTCGGACATGCCGTAGCGGCCGTTATAGAGGCCCCAGCTGTGCATGCTCGACAACAGCCCGCAATAGGCGTGGTGCCGGCTGTTGAACTCGGGCGAGGCGGCGGATGTCTTGACGATCTCCGAGAACGGCGTCTGGACCAGGTTGTAGGGCAGCCCGGTGCCGGGATCGATCCGCCCCTCGGCGTCGAGCCCGGCCCAGCCGGCGTCGTGGTGATCGACGATGTAGAGCACCGCGTCGCGCGGCTCCACCGGCTCGAATTCGTCGTTGCCGAATGCGCGCGCGAGGCGGCCGGCGAAGCTCGTGTGCTGGGCCATCGTGATGACGAAACGCGGCTCTTCGGGGGGTGCGCTCTGCACGATCATCTTTCGGGCCTCCGGATCTTGGAGGCCGGATTATAGCACGCCGCGGCCCTGCTCACTCCCACTCGATGGTGCCGGGGGGCTTGGAGGTCACGTCGTAGACCACCCGGTTGATGCCGCGCACCTCGTTGACGATCCGGGTCCCGATCCGCGCGATCGTGGCGTGGTCGAAGGGGTAGCTCTCGGCCGTCATGCCGTCGGTCGAGACCACGGCGCGCAGCGCGCACACTTTGTCGTAGCTGCGCTCGTCGCCCATCACGCCGACCGTGCGGACCGGCAGCAGCACCGCGAAAGCCTGCCAGATCTCGTCATAGAGCCCGGCCGCCCGCAGCTCATCGAGATAGATCGCATCGGCGCGGCGCAGGATCTCCAGGCTCTCCGCCGTCACCTCGCCGGGTATGCGGATGGCGAGCCCCGGCCCCGGGAAGGGGTGGCGCCCGATCATGGATTCGGGCAGGCCGAGGGTGCGCCCGAGCGCGCGCACCTCGTCCTTGAACAGGTCGCGCAGCGGCTCGACCAGCGCCATGTCCATGCGCTCGGGCAGGCCGCCGACATTGTGGTGGGACTTGATCACCGCGCTCGGCCCGCCGGTCACCGAGACCGACTCGATGACGTCGGGATAGAGCGTCCCCTGGGCGAGGAATTCGGCGCCGCCGGCGGCCTCGGCCTCGGCCGCGAACACGTCGACGAAGGCGGCGCCGATCCGCTTGCGCTTGTCCTCCGGATCGGTGACGCCGGCCAGCTCGCCGAGGAAGCGCTCGCCGGCATCGACGGCGCGCAGCGGAATGTTGTAGTGGCCGCGGAACAGCTCGACCACCGACTCGGTCTCGCCGGCGCGCATCAGCCCGGTATCGACATAGACGCAGAAGAACTGCTCGCCCACCGCCTCGTGCAGCAGAACCGCGGTCACCGCGCTGTCCACCCCGCCCGACAGGCCGCAGACGACGCGCCCGTCCCCGACCTGGGCGCGCACCCGCTCGATCGCCCGGTCGCGATAGGACGCCATGGTCCAGTCGCCGCCGCAGCCGGCGACATTGTGGGTGAAGCTTCTGAGCAGCGCCGCCCCGTCCGGCGTGTGGACCACCTCGGGATGGAACTGGACGCCGTAATATCCGCGCGCGTCGTCGGCGATCGCCGCATAGGGCGCGCCCTCGCTCACCGCGGCGGGGGCGAACCCGTCGGGCAGCCTGGTCACCCGGTCGCCGTGGCTCATCCACACCTGCGCCCGGTCGCCGGGCTGCCAGACGCCGTCGAACAATCCGCAGGAATCGGTCACGGTGAGCTCCGCCCGGCCGAACTCGCGCGCGTCCGCGCTGTCCACCGCCCCGCCGAGCGCGGCGCACATCGCCTGCTGGCCGTAGCAGATGCCGAGCACCGGGACGCCGAGCGCGAACACGGCCTCGGGAACCCGCGGCGCTTCCGCCCGGGTCGTCGAATCGGGCCCGCCGGACAGCACCACCGCCCGCGGCGCGAATCCGCGGATCGCGTCGTCGCCGACGAACCAGGGGTGGATTTCGCAATAGACGCCGCTCTCGCGGATGCGGCGCGCGATGAGCTGGGTGACCTGGGAGCCGAAATCCAGGATCAGAACGGAATCGTCCGAGCGCTGCATGGGAGCAAGCGGCGCCTAGCCCTGCGAGGCGGCGAGCACCGCCGCGTCGGGCCAGCCATAGGCGAGCTCTTCTATCGCCGCGCCGCCGATCGATCCCGACCGCCGACCGACACGGCGCCCGCCCAGCGCCTCGTAGAAATAGCGCGCCGGGTTGCCGGCCAGCACCCAGACGATCAGCGACGGGCCGAGCGCGGACGCGAGTTCGACGGCAAGCCCGCAGAACAGGCGCCGGCCGACGCCGCCCTCCTGGTGATCGCCGTCGACATAGAGCGTGTAGACCTCGCTGTCATAGGCGAAGCCGCGCGACCGGGCCGGGCCGCCGCCGGCGAACCCGATCACCGCCCCGTCCTCGGCCTCGGCGACCGTCACGAGCTCGCCCCTCCCCGGGTGGCGGATGGTCCGCGCCCAGCTCGCCGCCCGCCCCTCGCCGTGGCGCATGCCGACCAGCAGCCGGTCGGGCAGCAGCCCCGGATAGGCGTCCTGCCAGCCGGCGACGTAGATCCGGGCGATCGCCGGGGCATCGTCGGGCCGGGCCGGTCGAAGGGTCGGGGCCACCGCGGTTTCACTCCGCGCGCCGGTAGTTGGGGGCCTCGCGGGTGATCGCGACGTCGTGGACATGGCTCTCGCGCATGCCGGCGCTGGTGGTCCGGCGGAACCGGCAATTGGCCTGCATCGCGGCGACGGTCGGGTTCCCGGTATAGCCCATGGCGGCCTTCAGCCCGCCGACCAGCTGGTGCAGCACGGCGGTCGCCGGCCCCTTGTAGGGCACGCGCGCCTCGACCCCTTCGGAAATCAGGTCGAGCTCCCGGCTGACATCCTGCTGGAAATAGCGGTCGGCCGAGCCGCGCGCCATCGCGCCGACCGAGCCCATGCCGCGATAGGCCTTGTAGGACCGGCCCTCGTAGAGGAACACCTCGCCCGGGCTCTCGTCGGTGCCGGCCAGCAGCGATCCGACCATCGCGCAATCCGCCCCGGCGGCGATCGCCTTCCCGAGATCGCCGGAAAAGCGGATACCGCCATCGGCGATAGCCGGCACGCCGGCCTCGCGGCAGGCCTCGGCGCATTCGAGCACGGCGGTGAATTGCGGGACGCCGACGCCGGCGACCACCCTCGTGGTGCAGATCGATCCCGGCCCGATGCCGATCTTGACCGCGTCCGCCCCGGCATCGACCAGAGCGCGCACCCCGTCGGGCGTCGCCACGTTGCCGGCCACCACGTCGGCGCGGTTGGACATCCGCTTGATCCGCCGGACCGCTTCGATCACGCCCCGGGAATGGCCGTGCGCAGTGTCGACCACGATGGCATCGGCCTCGGCGTCGATCAGCGCCGCGGCGCGTTCCGCCCCCTCCTCGCCGACGCCGGTGGCGGCCGCGACCCGGAGCCGCCCCTTGTCGTCCTTGGTGGCGTCGGGAAAGCGCTGCGCCTTCTCCATGTCCTTGACGGTGATCAGCCCGACGCAGCGATAGTCGCCGTCGACCACCAGCAGCTTCTCGATGCGGTGGGCGTGGAGCAGCCGCTTGGCCTCCTCCCCGTCGACCTGCTCGGTCACGGTGACCAAATTGTCGGCGGTCATCAGCTCGCGCACCGCCTGGTCGCGGTCGCTGGCGAAGCGGACGTCCCGGTTGGTCAGGATGCCGGCGAGACGGCCGCCGCGCTCGACCACCGGGATGCCGGAGATGCGGTGCGCGGCCATCAGGTCGAGCGCGTCGGCGAGCGTCGCATCGGGCGCGACGGTGACCGGGTTGACCACCATGCCGGACTCGAACTTCTTGACCCGCCGGACCTCGTCCGCCTGGCCCTCCATGTCGAGGTTCTTGTGCAACACCCCGATCCCGCCCGCCTGCGCCATGGCGATGGCGAGCGCGCTCTCGGTCACGGTGTCCATCGCCGCCGAGATCAGCGGGATTCCGAGGGGGATGCGCCGCGTCAGCCGCGTCGCGGTATCGGTCTCGCGTGGAAGGATGGCGGATTCGGCCGGCACCAGGAGGACGTCATCGAAGGAAAAAGCCTCTTGAATGTCCATGCGCGGGCCGTTGTCCAGAGGTGCGGCACCATACACGAGGCACCGGCGAATCCCAAGCGGGCGGGCGGTTCCGTCGCAACGCGGGAGAGCCCGCCGAACAGGTGCCTGTGTCCGACAGGCTAGGGGTCAAGAAGCGCAACGCAGCGAGTTGAACCGCCGTGAGACGCGGATACGCATCGTTCAACACGCGCTGTCGATGAGAAACCGATAGCCGGCATCGAAATCGGGCAACAATTCACATCGATAGCGCGCGAGCTCTTCGACGACGTCCTCATCGTCGAAGTCCCTCCTGTCCCTGTTTATGAAACAGCTGCGCGACGCTGGATTCGCTGCCCTGTGACAAAGGACGGACGCATAGACTATGGAGTCTTGCGGGGAAAAATCGTGCCGATCCCGGCATTCCGCCGACTTCGCCAAGACCGGCGCGTCGAGCGGGATGGCCTCCGCCGAGCCAAGTAGCCGCGAGCATACCTCATGGAGGCGTTCTTCTTCCTCCTCGGCGCTCTTGATCAGCAACTCGGTGATATCGCGAAATCCGCCAAGACGATCCGCGTAGATTTCGGTGCGCGCGATCTGGCCCAACTCGCTGTCGATTTCCTGCTTGGTATTCCTTCGTCGCTTGTGCCGCCTTATCAGGGTTTCGTAGGGCTCGATCAGACAATACGCGGGAACAATGAGATGAACGGCGCCGGTTTCGCAAAGTACCAGAATGTGTTCGCAGCTCCTCCACTGTCCCTGGAGCAAAGCGCACTCAAGCACGAAGTTGGATTCGACGTAGACGTTCACGCCGCCGCGTCGTACTCGATGCGGCCATCTTTGACGGCTGCGTGAAACCCGGACCGTGCAAGCCAGCTTCGATCGTCGCCGTGTCCGTTGGTCGATACGGCCGACCGCATGACATCGCTCAGCCAGGCGCTCACGATCAATTCGAACGCATGCCCTCCCACACTGCGGGGATCCACGCCGGCGCCTTCCAAATATGGGCTGAAAAGACTGTCCGCTTCGGCTTGGTAGCTCGGCGGAACCTCAACGGGATCGGTTCCGGCATCCTTCCACAGGTACAGCCTGTCCGGCGTGATCAGCAGAAAAAAATCTACGTCGCTGATTCCGCCGTGCGCGAGGATGTTCCGCCGCGTCTTGGCCGCCCAGCCCCGGGAGGTTCCCCGCTTGTTCTTGATTTCCGCGAGCGCCACCAGCCGGCCGGCGGGGTCGTAGAGGGCGAGGTCTGCGCGAACATGCATCGGCGGTCCGGCGGCTTCGGTGGCATCGGCAGGGACAATGGGTGCGTCCCCTGGAGATGTCAACGAACGGACCCGGCCCGATCAAGCCTCCTCGGCGCCCCGGAATCCGCGGGCGACGAGATAGAGCTCGGCGGACCCGGCGCGCGAGGCGGCGGGCTTGAAGCTCCGCACCTCGGCGAAGGCGCGCTTGAGCGCCGCCATGAACGCCGCCGCGCCGCCGCCGTGGAACGCCTTGACCACGAACCCGCCGCCCGGGCGGAGCACGCCGAGCGCAAGCCCGCAGGCGAGCTCGGCGAGGCGCTGGTTGCGGATCTGATCGGTGCCGCGATGCCCGGTGGCGGCGATCGCCATGTCGGAGAGCACGAGGTCGACCCCGCCGGCCAGCTCTCCGATCAGCGCCTCGGCCGCCGCCTCGTCGTCGAGGTCGAGCACGCGCGCCTCGGCGCCCGGGACCGGGTCCATGTCGGCGCGGTCGACGGCGACGATGCGACCGCCCGGCGCGCGCTCGACGGCGATTTGGGTCCAGCCGCCAGGCGCGGCGCCGAGATCGAGCACCGCCGCGCCGCGCCGCAGCAGCCCGAACTTGTCGTCGATCTCGATCAGCTTCCAGGCGGCGCGCGACCGGTAGCCGTGTTTCGCCGCGGCGGCGACATAGGGGTCGTTGAGCTGGCGTTGCAGCCACCGCGTCGACGACGCCTTGCGCCCCTTGGCGGTCCTGACCCGGACGGTGGCGTCGCGCCTGCCGACGCTCTTGCCGCCGGCGCCGCGCCGCCGGTTCCGGTCACGCCCGGCCATGCGCCGCCCCGGCGCCGAACTCGGCGGCGAGCTGGAGCAGGATGCCCTCGCGCACGCCGCGGTCGGCGACCCGCAGCCGCTCCGCCGGCCAGGTGCGGCAGATCGCCTCCAGAATCGCGCAGCCGGCGACTACGAGGTCGGCCCGGCCGCGGCCGATCGAGGGGTGGGCGGCGCGTTCCGCATAGCTCGAGCGGGACAGCTGGCGGCTGATTCGCTGGATCTGGTCGAAGGTGAGGTAGGAGCCGTCGACCACAGCCCGGTTGTAGCGCCTGAGGCCGAGATGGACGCCGGCGATGGTGGTCACCGTTCCGGCGGTTCCCAGCATCTGCATGCGGCCGCGCTCGATCTCCCGCCGGATGCCGTGCTCGGCATCGAACGGCGCCAGCATGGCTTCGACCTCGGCGACGGTGGCCTCGTATTCCTCGACGGTGAAGTCGTCGGGCCCGTGGCGCTCGGTCAGCGTCACCACGCCGAGCGGGAGCGAGATCCAGCCGAGGATGTCGGGCGCGTCGTCGCCGGAGACCCTGAGCCAGACGATCTCGGCGCTGCCGCCGCCGACATCGAAGATCAGGCCGTAGGGGAGGTCGGGGTCGAACAGCGGCAGGCAGCCCCTCAGGGTGAGCGTCGCCTCCTCGCGCGACGAGATGATGTCGAGCGCGATGCCGGTCTCGGCGGCGACCCGGTCGAGGAAGCCGGCGCAATTGGCCGCCCGGCGCGCCGCCTCGGTGGCGACGCAGCGGGCGCGCGCGACCCGGTGGCGGCGAATCTTCGCTGCGCAGACGGCGAGCGCATCGACGGTGCGCCGCATCGCGGTCTCGCACAGCACGCCGGTGGCTTCGAGCCCCTGGCCGAGCCGCACGATGCGCGAAAACCCGTCGACCACCGCGAACCCGTCCGGCGTGGGGCGGGCGATCAGGAGCCGGCAATTGTTGGTGCCGAGGTCGAGCGCGGCGATCTTGCGCCCGCCGCCGCGCCTTCGCCTCCCGGTCCCCGGCCGGGAACTCCTCGACCTCTGTGTCGACCCGTACGCCACGTCCATTGTCCCTGCGCGCCTCCCGCCGAATTGTACCGCCAAGCTCCGATGGCTCACAAATCGCGCCCGTCCCCGCCCGCCGGAACCCGAACTTGATCATCCCCCGAATAGCGCTATTCTCTGCCCGCCCCGACATGCTGGGGGATAGTTTAACGGTAGAACGCTCGGCTCTGACCCGAGCAGTCCTGGTTCGAATCCAGGTCCCCCAGCCAAATTCGCCGTCCCCGCGAAACGACCTCCGGATACCGGGAACCCCGCGCCGCTTGACGGGCCCGGTTCGCCGGCTGTAAGGGTCGCCGGACCCTTTGCCGCGAATTTCGACATGCCGAGAGCCCGATGAAACCGGCCCCGTTCACCCATCACCTGCCGGGGACGGTTGACGAGGCCGCCTCCCTGCTCGCCGCCCACGCGGGCGAGGACGCGCGGATTCTCGCCGGCGGGCAGAGCCTGGTGCCGACGATGGCATTCCGCCTCGCCCGCCCCGCCCACCTGATCGACGTCAACCGGGTCTCCGACCTCGGAACCGTCGCCGTCGGGGAGGACGCAATCGGGATCGGCGCGCTGGCGCGCCACGGCGATTTCCACCGCCCGGTCGAGGACGGGCCGCTCGGCGCGCTGCTCAGCGCCGTGGTGCGCCATATCGGGCACTACCCGATCCGCATGCGGGGCACGTTCTGCGGCAGCCTCGCCCATGCCGACCCGGCATCCGAGTGGTGCCTCGTCGCGGCGACGCTGGATGCAAGGCTTACCGCCCGCAGCGCCGGCGGCGAGCGCGAGATCGCCGCCGGGTCGTTCTTCGAGTGGGCGATGGTGACGGCGCTGGCGGAAGACGAGCTCTTGCTGCGCGCCGACCTCCCCCGCCTCGCGGCCGATGCGCGCTGGGGGTTTTGCGAGTTCGCCCGCCGCGCCGGCGACTTCGCGCTGGCGATGGCGCTTGCGGTCTACCGGGTGGAGGAGGGCGCGATCGTCGAGCCGCGCGTCGGCGTCGGCGGCGTCGAGGCCTGTCCCCGGCGCATTCCGGAAGGCGAAGCCGTGCTCGCCGGCCGCGCGCCCGGCCCGGCGCTGTTCCGCGAAGCCGGCGCCGCGGTCGCCGATGCGGTGGACGCGGTCTCCGACGTCCATGCGAGCGCCCTCTATCGCGGCGAGCTTGCCGGCGTCATGGTCGAGCGCGCCCTGGCGGATGCCGCGAGATGACCGCGCCGCGCGACGTCTCGTTCACCGTCAACGGCGAAGCCCGCAGCGTCCGGGTCGAGCCGCGCAAGACGCTCGCCGATGCGATCCGCGAGGATTGCGGGCTGACCGGCACCCATCTCGGCTGCGAGCACGGGGTGTGCGGCGCCTGCACGATCCTGCTCGACGGCGCGCCGGTGCGGAGCTGCCTGATGTTCGCAGCCCAGGCCGAGGGCGCCGAGCTGCGCACCGTCGAGGGGCTGGCCGACGGCGAGACGCTGCACCCCCTGCAACAGGCCTTCATCGATTGTCACGCCCTGCAATGCGGCTTCTGCACCCCGGGCTTCCTGATGCTGGCCGCGGGCGTGCTGGAACGCGAGCCCGATATCGACGAGGAGGGCTTGCGCGAGGCACTCGCCTCCAATCTCTGCCGCTGCACCGGCTATCTCAACATTCTCGATGCGGTGAAGGCCGCCGCGGCGGCGATGAAGGCCGGGCCCGGATGACGCCGCCCCGGCGCGAGGCCTGGATCGGCAGGCGGGGCGCGCGCATCGAAGACCCGCCTCTGGTCCGCGGCGCGGGCCGCTTCGTCGCCGACATATCGTTTCCCAGC